>VSND01000074.1 GCA_009774145.1 Lachnospiraceae bacterium
GAAAAGAAAAGAAAGGTTTTATTTATGATCAGTGCAAATAATGTAACACTCCGTCTGGGCAAAAAAGCCCTTTTCGAAGATGTGAATATAAAATTCACGGAAGGAAACTGTTATGGCCTGATCGGTGCCAACGGCGCCGGAAAGTCCACATTTTTGAAAATCCTGTCCGGAGAACTGGATTCCACCAGCGGTGAGATCGCCATCACGCCCGGACAGCGTCTTTCGTTTTTAAAGCAGGATCATTTCAAGTATGATGAATGTCCTGTCATGGATACGGTCATCATGGGAAATGCCAGACTTTATGAGATTATGAAGGAAAAGGATGCCATCTATGCCAAAGAGGATTTTACGGACGAGGACGGAATCCGCGCCAGTGAACTGGAAGCGGAGTTCGCAGACATGGACGGCTGGGAAGCGGAATCCGATGCTTCCACCCTGTTAAACGGCCTTGGTATTGAAACGGATTTCCACTACTCTCTCATGAAGGATCTGACCGGTGCGCAAAAGGTCAAGATTCTGCTGGCGCAGGCCCTGTTCGGCAATCCGGACATCCTGCTTCTGGATGAGCCCACCAACCACCTGGACCTGGATGCCATTGCCTGGCTGGAAGAATTCCTGATCAACTTTGACAACACGGTCATCGTGGTCTCACACGATCGTTATTTTTTAAACAAAGTATGTACTCACATTGCGGATATTGACTACGGCAAGATCCAGCTCTATGCCGGAAACTATGATTTCTGGTATGAGTCCAGTCAGCTCATGATCCGCCAGATGAAGGAAGCCAACAAGAAAAAAGAAGAAAAGATCAAGGAACTGCAGGAATTCATCTCCCGTTTCTCCGCCAACGCTTCCAAGTCCAGGCAGGCAACTTCCCGCAAGAAAGCGCTGGAAAAAATCCAGCTGGACGAGATCCGTCCTTCCAGCCGGAAATATCCATATATTGATTTTCGGCCCAACCGGGAGATCGGCAATGAAGTACTGACGGTAGAAGGTATTTCCAAAACCATTGACGGCGTAAAAGTACTGGACCATATCTCCTTCATTCTTGGACATGATGACAAGGTGGCCTTTGTGGGAAGCAATGAATTTGCCAAAACGACATTATTCAGGATCCTGTCCGGTGAGATGGAACCGGATGAGGGAACTTATAAATGGGGCGTGACGACCTCTCAGGCCTATTTCCCGAAGGATAACTCGAAAGAATTTGACAATGACGATATCATCGTGGACTGGCTGACCCAGTATTCCGAAATCAAAGATGTAACCTATGTCCGCGGATTTTTGGGAAGAATGCTTTTTGCCGGAGAAGACGGCGTGAAAAAAGTACGCATTCTGTCCGGAGGCGAAAAGGTCCGCTGCATGCTCAGCAAGCTCATGATCTCCGGCGCCAACGTTCTGATTCTGGACGAACCGACGGACCATCTGGATATGGAGTCCATTACCGCCCTCAACAACGGAATGATCAAATTCCCGGGCGTTCTTCTGTTCTCCTCCCGTGACCACCAGATCGTCCAGACCACAGCAAACCGGATCATCGAGATCCTTCCGAACGGATCCATGATCGACAAGGTCACCACCTACGACGAATATCTGGAAAGCGATGAGATGGCAAGAAAGCGTACCGTATATACAAGTAATAAATTTGCGGAAGAGGATGACTGAATCGTCCGATAACAGACAGAACAAAGAGCCGGCGCGCAAACTGACAGAGCGCCGGCTCTTTTTCTTCTGTTACTTCACTTTATATACTGCAAAGGTCACCGTACCGTCCTCATTAAATACCACTGTTTCCACTCTCAGATCCTCCACCCCTGATTCGCTGCAGGAGTAGCCTGAGACAGCCATGCTGCCCGGTTTCTTCTCCGGGAACAGCTCACTCACAAGAAGCACGCCGCTTCCGCTGCCTTCATCACCCAAGTCATAGGAATATTCAGCCATATCCTCTTCATTTACTCTGCACACCTGAACGGTAGACTCTATCCGTTCTGCATCTTCTTTGATCCTGCCTTCCTGAAGCTCTGTTTTAAATTCGTTGATCCACGCTTCCACCTCCAGGTCCTGTTCCTCCATTTCCCGCGGCTCATCATCCTTATTCTGCTCTTCTTCCATGGATTTTAAAAATGCATCTGCAGCTGCCGGATCCCCTTTTTCCGGAGCCAGAGGAAGATCAAACAGGGCATTCACCTTGTCATAGTCCTCATTTCTTGTAATCTCTCCGGTCGCCTCATCAAACACATAGGCTTCGCTGTCATAGAAAGTCCCGGAACTGACTCCAATATAAATTCCCTGGTCTGCAAAGATATCAATGTTTTCCATATCCAGCAGACGGTACTGAATTCCGTCCCGAACAAATTCACTGTATCCTCCTCCCATACTCGCAACACTGTATTTCCACGGCTCCAGCCCTTTTATATAAGGCGACACATAGAACGGTTCTTCTCCGTATGCGTCGTCGCCGGTATCCGGCATGGGACTGCCGTCCGTCCGCTCAACAGCTACCGCCGCGTAAAACCGGTCGTCCTCCACCTGTCCTTTATCGTCTTCCGTCAGATATTCACTGATATTCCTGCCGGACACCGCTCCCAACAGAGTAATCCGAAAACCCGCATATTCCTGCGTTTCGTTGACCAGTACTGCGTCCTCTCCCTGAAATGCATCCACCAGCTTTTTATCGTCCAGCTCCTGGGCAATCTGTCCGGGAGTCAGATATCTGGCTGCCGCCATCACTGCCGCCGAACCGATCACCAGTGTCAATGCTGCTGCAGCTGCTGCTGCGGGAAACCTGTTCATCTTCTTTTTTGCCATATCTGCCATCTCCTCTGCCTGATATAAAATATTCCGGTCAAGCCATGCATCCGGCTCTTCCGTTGGAGTAAGGGCATGTTTTAAAACACGGTCAAGATCTTTTTTCATTTAAAACAACCTCCAGTTCTTTTTTCAATAACTTTTTTGCCTTGAACAGCCTGCTCTTCACGGTACCCTCCGGTATGTTCAGGACCTGAGCAATTTCTGAAAGCTTCAGTTCTTCCATATAAAAAAGCAGCACCGGAAGCCTGTATCTTTCCGGAAGACCGCTGACCGCCCTCTGCACCAGCTGTTTCTCCTCTCCGGATATCATCTGCTCTTCCAAAGGCAGCTCTCCGGAAGACACTTCCAGCACTGTCTCTTCCATGGAAATCACCGGACCTGTGATCCGCTGTCTCCACACCGATTTCCGTCTCCGGTTCCGCCACAGATTTACAGCCACTGACAGAAGATAGCTTTTTGGATTGCCTGTCACATCCAGTCTCCAGCCAACTTCCACCATCTTCAGGAACGTATCCTGATACAGATCATCCGCCTCCTGACGGCTGCCGGCCAAATGACAGCAGAAGGAGTAAATGTCTCTTCCGTTTGCTTTGATACATGCTTCCAGCTCTTCACGGCTCATGTTATATCCCCCAGTCTCAGACGTCTTTTCTGAAGGTCCTGCCCTTCACCTTTATATGGTAATGACATGGAACATGGTTCACAGTATCGCAAAAAAACAGGCACAATTTCTGCACCTGTTTTCTTAACCTTTACTTTATAAATTCATTTTTGAAACGTTCAATCTCTGCAATCGCCTCCTGCATGACCCGATCTCCTTTTGCCATACCAAAATCCCTGGTATCCACCGCCAGCACCGGAATATCCGCCGGCACCCGCTCCCGCACACTGGCAAATGCACAGCGCACCTGGGGGCCCACAAGAACGATATCCGCGTCTTCTTTTCCCTCATCAAGCCCTGAAAGAGAGGATATGATGATCTCCGCTTCCACCAGATTGGCATGCGCCCAGGCAGACATCCGATCCTTCAGGATACTTGCAGAAGTACCGGAATAACTCACCAATACAACTTTCATCGCTTCCCTCGCCGGTCATTTATTCAGGATCATGGTAGCCGTCCGGATTCTGGGACTGCCACCTCCAGGAATCTGCACACATCTCTTCAATGCCGTACTCTGCTTCCCAGCCAAGCTCCGCTTTCGCCTTTGCCGGATCGCAGTAACAGGTAGCGATATCTCCTGCCCGGCGCGGTTTGATCTCATACGGAAGCTCCTTCCCGCACGCCTTGCCAAAAGCCGCCACAACCTGCAGGACACTGTAGCCGTGTCCGGTTCCCAGATTGTAAATCCGGACTCCTTTTTCTTCTTTAAATTTCTCCAGCGCCTTCACATGGCCTCTTGCCAGATCCACCACATGGATGTAATCACGCACACCGGTTCCATCCAAAGTATCATAGTCATTGCCGAACACGCCGACGCATTTCAGCTTTCCAATGGCCACCTGTGCCACATAAGGCAGCAGATTGTTGGGGATTCCCTTGGGATCCTCTCCGATCCTGCCGGATTTATGTGCACCGATGGGATTAAAGTAACGAAGCAGGATCACATTCCACTCCGGATCGGACTTCTGGATATCCATCAGTACCTGCTCCAGCATGGTCTTGGTCTGTCCATAAGGATTGGTCGGAGACTGCTTCGGACAGTTCTCTGTGATCGGAATCTCCAGCGGATCTCCGTATACGGTCGCAGAAGAACTGAAGATGATATTTTTCACGCCGTTCTTTCTCATGGCATCACACAAAAGCAGTGTTCCCGTCATATTGTTGTAATAGTATTCAATCGGCTTTTCCACAGACTCTCCCACTGCTTTGTAGCCTGCAAAATGAATCACCGCATCCGGCTTTTCCGCCCTGAAGATCTCATTGATCTTCGGCTGGTCCAAAAGGTCTGCTTCGTAAAATTTCAAAGTCTTTCCTGTGATCTCCTGTACCCGGTCCAGCGCTTTCTCGCTTGCATTGTACAGATTGTCAACTACTACGACTTCGTAGCCTTCATTCAGAAGCTCCACACAGGTATGACTTCCGATATAGCCGGCACCGCCCGTAACCAAGATTTTCATACTCCTCATTCCTCTCAAAGATTCCATATTCGCAGCTGTCCGGATCGACAACCGATACAGACCGCCCGTTACGTATCAGTGTAACACATTTTTACCCGAATGGCAATCTGACCTTGTATTTTTTGTAAAGTAGATTTATAATCTATATAGACGGCACGAAATTCCTGCATTCACAGAACTTTGATCCCCGTGCCGCTTATCATACTTTTTCGGCAATTTTCAAATGCCGGATATATGTCTGAAGTTTCAGAAGCATCAGAAAAGTATGTATCTTAACGTCCGGCCCGGAAAGTCTGACGTTTATATAAAAGGAGACAATGTTTTATGAAAAACCAATTATTTGAAGAAGCAAAACGCTCTGACACACTGAGCCGAGAGCTGATCAGCAATCTGCTGGAATCCATGGAATACAGCAGCATCTCGTTCATCAACTGGACCATCGATGTTCTGAAGATCCTGAAAACCCGTATCGACCGCGGCGACAAGATCACAGACGCAGTATCCAAAGTGGTCTACGACCGGAAATCTTTTCAGGCATTTGTGAAAAAGAATTTCTCTTCCTACATATTCAGTCAGGTATTTGCCGACCCGAAAAAGGCAGAGAAGGTATATTTTCAGATGGAAGCCTGCGAGGGCGGCTACAACCTAGTCATGGCCTCTTCTTCCAGAGAAAAGACCTACAAATGGATCTCCAGCCTGAGTGAACGCTTCTCACTTGTAGAGATGATCGCCACCGGCGTTGTCTACGTTAAAGACAATCGAAAAGATACCTATATGCCGTTCATCTCCGAACATGGAAAATACTGCAGATATGATGAGAAAACCGGAAAAATCCTGGAACTGTAGACGAACCGCTTCCATTTCAAAATGTATCACTGCCTGTGTGCTCAGCATTTGCCGGGTTCACAGGCAGAACCGCTTTTTCAGACCATCTTCCTGTCCTTTCTCTGTCTGTTTCACTCCTCTATTCCTCTGTAATCAAAGTCCGGAATAAAGCGCTCTTCTGCACAGTCTCCTGTCTGGACATACACCTGCCTCATCCCAAGAAACCATGCATAATCCACAACTTCGCCGTATTCCTCTGCTGTAACCTTCCGGTTCAGTTCCGGAAAACATCTGACATGAGGCAGCGGGGTATACTGGCTCAGAATGCTGACCCAGATCTGCGCACCCCATGCATCATGCAGATATTCCAGCACATCCTTGCTGTCATATACACAGCCCGGCAGCACCAGATGCCGGACAATCACGCCTTTTTTCATCATGCCTCTGCAGTCAAATACAGGGCTTCCTGCCTGACGCACCATCTCCGCCAGCGACTCTTTTGCCCACCTGGGATAGTCTGCCGCATGGGAATATCTCTGCGCCAGCTCTGTACTCTGGTATTTATAATCCGGAAGCCAGATATCCACCAGTCCCTCCAGACGCCGCAGCGTATCCGCCTTTTCATAACCTCCGGTATTGTACACAACCGGAATCTTCAGACCCTGCTCCTTCGCAGTTTCAAGTGCCCGGACCACGAACGGAAGAAAATGTCCCGCCGTCACCAGGTTCACGTTGTTGGCTCCCTGCTCCTGCAGCGACAAAAAGATCTCTGCCAGCCGTCCGGCACTGATCTTCTTTCCAATGGCGCCTGCTGCAATCTTATGGTTTTGGCAGAACACACACCGAAGCGTACACCCGGAGAAAAAAACAGCCCCGGAACCCTCTGTTCCACAGATGCATGGCTCCTCCCAGTAATGAAGCGCCGCTCTTGCCGCATGAGGCTCCATGGGCATCTGGCAGTATCCCTGTTCTCCGCGTGCCCGGTCCGCCATACATTCCCGCGGACAGAGCCTGCAGCCGCCCGTCATCCTTCCTGCAGCCTTTCAAACCAGTCCAGGTATTTCTTTTCTGTCACCTGAAACGGCTCTGTACCAAATACCGGATGGCTCTCAGGCATTCCCGGACACTCCATCAGCTTCTCGCCCATAAAATGATCAAATTCATAGTACAGCAAAAGATCATCCAGTTTTCTCCAGAGCTTTGTCTCCTCTTCTGACAACTTTCCAAGATACTTTTCGAAGATCGTCTCCTGCAGGATCTGTTCGATCTCCCTGTATTCCGGCAAATGCTGCTTGACCGGACGTGTGATATCCGCCAGATACGCTTCGCTGGCATCGTGCAGCAGGCATGCAAGCTGCACGCGGTCCGTATACCCCCTCGCATGCGCCTCCTCACAGCAGTGAATGCAGTGCTGCCCTACCGAATAAAATTCCGGAAAGTGTCCGTTGGCCCTCACCATCAAAGACAGGGCATGAGCAATGTCTTCCACCCGGATATTCTCTGCCTTTGGGGCGGACGGCGACATATGTATCTTTGAATAAGTTGTAATATAATCTTCCATACTTTACCTCCTCGTATCATCCCATACAGTGATACTGCTTTTCTGTCTTTGCAGCTTGCATTTTCTCCCATTTCCCTCTATACTGTATACGACATTTAAAAGGAGTATCTGCATAATTATGAGAGAAAAAAAAGAACTGATCCAGTATACTGCTGTCTGTGCCCTGCTGCTCTATCTTCTGTGCCATTACTGGGACACCGCCATTCAAGGGCTGAAAACTTTCCTCGGCGTCATCCACCCGCTGATCCTTGGAGGCGCCGTGGCATATATATTAAATCTGATCCTGAGTTTTTATGAGCGTACCATCCTGAACCGATGGCATACCCGTTCTTCTGTCAAACGGGCCGCTTCCATCCTGCTGTCCTTTTTCACGCTGTTTTTGATACTGTTCCTGATCATCCATATGATCGTACCGGAACTTCGATCCTGTATGGATATCCTGCTGTCCAACATACCAGTGGCATGCGACATGGTAATGGATTTTTTAAACAGAAATCCGGATATCCTCGCGCTTTTTCCGGCAGTTACAAACCTGCAGGCGGATATTCCGGCGCTCTTGCAGCAGTTCTTTTCCTGGATTGGCTCCGGAGCCGGCGCCAGCCTGTTCGGATACCTCTCTTCCTTCGTGTCCGTTCTTTTCAACCTGTTCGTATCACTGGTCTTTGCCATCTATCTGCTTGCCGGAAAAGAATGGCTGGGAACCCGGGCCGACCGGCTGATGGGTACCTATCTGCCTGCTGCTGTCCGCCGGAAGCTGCTTTATATCCTCGGCACACTGAACAACAGCTTTCATCGTTTTATCGTGGGACAGGTGACGGAAGCCGTGATCCTGGGCGGACTGTGCATCCTCGGCATGCTCCTGTTTCGTTTTCCCTATGCGGTTATGATCGGGATCCTGGTGGGCGCCACCGCGCTGATCCCCGTCCTGGGCGCCTATATCGGCGCCATTGTGGGAATCCTGATGATCTTTACGGAATCTCCGTTTCAGGCTCTTTTATTCCTGGTTTTCATCGTTGTACTCCAGCAGCTGGAGAACCAGCTCATCTATCCGAAGGTCGTCGGCACCTCCATCGGGCTTCCGGGTATCCTCGTCTTCACTGCCGTCATGACAGGAGGCAGCCTGTTCGGCGTCGCCGGCATCCTTCTTGGAATCCCGACGGCTGCCGCCTGCTATCAGTTTCTGAAAGACGATCTGAAAAGGCGAAAATGCTGAACCATATACGATCTTTCTGTTCACATGGTCTTATCTTTCGCTTCAGATGCACGGATGTAAGTACCCTGTCAGTCATGTGTCAGATTCCTGCCGATACTCCACATGCATCAGCATCAGCCCCTCCGGGGGCATCAGCCGTCCCGCATGTGCCCGGTCCCTGCTCTCCAGGATGTCTTTTACAGCATCTGCGTTTTGAAGTCCCAGACCTGCTTCCACCAGTGTTCCGGTCAGGATCCGGACCATATGATACAGAAAACCGTCCCCGGTAAAAGCAAGCTCAATCCGGGGGCCTTCCTGCAGAATCCGGATCGCTTCTATGGTCCGCACCGTGGATTTCTTAAACCGCTTCAAAGAACAGAACGCCCGGTAATCATGGGTTCCGCACAGATACCCGGCGGCTGTCCGCATGGCGTCCACATCCAGCGGTTCCTCCACCCGGGTCAGGTACCGGCGCCCGAATACATTGGAAGTCTCTGAATTCCAGATCCGGTATACATATGTTTTTCGTACTGCATGCAGGCGTGCATGAAACCGGGGCGCCGCTTCCTCCACGGACAGTACGGCAATATCCTCCGGAAGATACTGATTCATATATTTTCGGATTTCTTCCGTACTTTTCCCTCCGCTGCACCGGAAGCTGATGACCTGCCCTGCTGCATGAACCCCCGCATCGGTCCGTCCGGAACCATGAACCTCCACCGGTGCGCCTTCCATCCGGGACAGAAGCGTCTCCAGCTTCCCCTGAATTGTGTGTTCCGTATTTCCCTGTACCTGCCAGCCGCGGTAACGGGTTCCTTCATACTGAATCACTGCTTTGTAATTCATGGCTCACTCACTTTCCCCCTGTTCTTAAAGCTCTGAATTCCCATACCGGTTGTTCTTGCCATATGGTGCCGCTCCTGTCCGTTCTGTTTTCCGCCCCTTTAGTATTCCTCTTCTGCATCGGCCTTCCATGATTTATGTGTTCATTATACATGGATTTTTGGAGTTCTTCAACAGCCTCTCTCTACATCTCAATCCCCCTGCGCGCCGGCATTCCTTCGTCAAAGGGATGTTTCACCTTCTTCATCTTTGTCACATAATCCGCCAGACGGAGCAGTTCTTCGCTCGGGTCGCGCCCGGTCAGCACCACTTCCATCCCTTCCGGCCGGTTCATCAGGAAATGAAGCGCCGTCTTCTGGCAGATCATCCCATGGTTATAAGCGCTCATGAACTCATCAATAACCAGCAGATCATACCCCTCGTCCTCCGCCTTCCTGGTCACATCCTCAAACAAATGTGTATAGGCATGGCCTGCCTGCTCCTTCTGTTCCTCTGTCATATTCCAGAAAAAACCGAATTTTTCCGTGCAGCAGCAGTAATCGATTCCCAGCTTCTTCAGCATCTCCACCTCGCCGGAGCTTCCGTCCTTCATACACTGGCAGAACAGCACCTTCAGCCCGTACCCGGCAGCGCGCACGGCAAGCCCCACAGACGCGGTGGTCTTTCCTTTCCCGTCTCCGCAGTAGATATGCAGACATCCCTTTTTTATATGACCCATAATATGACTCCTTTCACAGTCAGAAATACCAGAAGCGCCAGAACTGCAGTTCCGTACAGCAGCCGGCCGGCCCGCCGGATGTCCTCATATTCTACCGGACGGTCCGCGTCTCCCAGCGTCGGTTTTTCATACAGCTTTCCAAAATAGTATGCGTTGCCGGCAAGCTGGATATGCAGCGCCCCTGCCGTGACCGCCTCCGTATGAGCGGAATTGGGACTGCTGTGGTTGTACCGGTCCCGCACATAGATCCTCCAGGCATTCCCCGCATCCATCTTCAGGCATCCGCCGGCACACACCATCAACAGCGCTGACAGTCTTGCCGGAATATAATTTACCGCATCGTCAAACTTCGCTGCCGCCCTGCCGAAATACAGATACTGTTCATTTTTATAGCCGACCATGGAATCCATGGTATTGACTGCTTTATAAAAATATCCCAGCGGGGCGCCGCCGATGACCATGAAAAGAAGCGGGGCGACGATGCCGTCTGATGTATTTTCCGCTATTGTCTCCACCGCCGCCTTTGTGATCCCCACATCGTCAAGCACTGCCGTATCCCTGCCCACCACCATGGACACTGCATGGCGCGCGCCTTCGACGTCTCCCGCCTTCAATGCCGCATACACTTTCATCGTCTCATCCTTCAGAGACTTTGTGGCAAGAAGCTGATAACACATCACCGTTTCCAGTCCAAACCGGACATAAGGATGCACAAGTCCTGCCAGAAAAAGCAGTCCCCACGCCGCCCCTGCAGTGATTCCCGCCGTCAGCGCCAGAAGAAAGACTCCCGCAGCCAGTTCTCCCTTCTCCGTTTTGGGAAACATACGGCGAAGCACCGTCTCCAGACCGCTGATCAGGTGTCCCACCAGACGAATGGGATGATAGAGCCAGTGCGGATCCCCGATCAGCAGATCCAGAAAAAAACCAAGTCCTACGGCAAGCATTGATAATTCCATAAATCTGTTCCTTCCACAGGTGTCAGCAGATATCCGCACCCGTTCTTTACCTGATAGTCAAAATAGCTTTTTTTCGGAAATCCAAAGCGCTCCAGAATCGCCATAATCGTCCCTCCATGCACCACCAACGCCATGCGCAGAGAATGCCCTGCCAGATTCCTGACCAGTTCTGCAAATCCTGCCTGACAGCGGTTCTGAAATGCTTCCATGGATTCTCCGCCCGGAAACGGCAGTGTCCCTCCGCTGTCGATCCATGCCTGATAGGCAGGATCTCCATTCAGTTCCTCATAATTTTTATTTTCAAAATCTCCGAAATCACATTCCCGAAGTTCCGGTACCAGTGTCACAGCAAATTTATATGCTGTTTCATCAATCAGACGGTTTTCCATATGAGCGGTCTCCGTGCGGATTCTGCATGGCTTCTGCGCCGTCTCCGTACTGCCTCCCCATATGACCTGCGCCGTCTCCACACACCGCTTCATGGGGCTTGCACAGATCCGGTCCACGGCCGGATAGGAACGGCTCCTGAGCAGCCGGATTCCTTCCCCGCAGAGCGGCTCGTCCGTCCGGCATCCGATATACCGCCCTTCCAGATTGCCCTGCGTCAAGGAATGGCGCAGAAGCACGATCTCAGCCATCCTTAATCACCGTTCCGATCCCGCAGACCACCCGATGTACCTGTGCGGCCTCTTTTGCAATCTGACAGCATACCCGCCCGGTCTTCTCCCGGTATTCCCGGTCAAAACGGTCCACCGGCACCACCCCGTATCCCAGTTCATTGGTCACCAGCACCACCTCCGGATTTTCTCTTTTCAGTCTTTCCATGGAAAAATCCTGTCCGGTTTTCATCATCCGCCGGATATATTCATGAAAATGATACAGAAGCCTGGTCCGATACAGTTCCTCCGCAGGGCAGAGCGCGCCGTCTGCCGTTTCCTCTTTTTCAATCCCGAACGTTTCACATGCATAGGATGTCTTTCCCTGAAAGCATCCGCCTGTTACCAGTATCATAAACTCTCCTGTTCTGCCGTACGCTGCACTGCCTTCCGGCATGGTGCCGCACAGCGCCTCTTTCTATAAAAATTTCCCTCCCAGCATCACGGTGCCGGCCATCATCAGTTCACACACCTGCACAAAAAATCCCGCAATATCCCCGGTAGTCCCTCCGAATTCTTTCACGGCAAGATGATAATAATAAGCATACGCTGCAGAAGCCGTAACAAGCAGGATCAGCGCATACCTCCAGTCCAGCCAGAATGCTGCTCCCGCACAGGCAAGAATCCACAGAACCAGCACCGTCTTCAATACCCGCTTCTGGGCTGCATCTGCAAACATTCCCAGAGATCCTTTTTTATTGGCACAGGGAAATGTGGCCAGCGCCATGCCGCTGAGCGCCCGGGACAGCACAAAACCGATTCCAAGAACCGGCAGTACCTGATCCTCTGTCTCGCTCCACACACCCAGAGCCAGAATAAAATACGCACACCCCATGATGACCGCAAATGCACCCGCGTGAGAATCTTTCAGAATCTCCAGCTTCCGTTCCTTTGGCTGCCAGGAACTTAAAGCGTCTACCGTATCCAGATACCCGTCCAGATGGATTCCGCCGGTCACCAGCACCGGGATCAGCACAAATCCTGCTGCACGCATCAACATTCCGAAATCCGCCAGCACGCACAGTCTGCCATATCCACAGATCAGAAGTCCGATCACCACGCCGATTCCGGGAAAGAAACAGATCATATATTTCATGTTTTCCTTATCCCAGTCCGCCCGGGGAACCGGAATTTTGGAAAACATGGCAAACGCAATCAGAAAACTGTTCCAGATTCTTTTCATCCTGCCGCCTCCGGATTTCCTTTATAAACCAGCGGAATGGAATAGACCACCTCCGCCGCCACCTCCGCCATGGACGCAATCTGCCGGTTGATGCTGCCCAGATACTGCTGATACTGTCTGGTCTCTTCATCATACTCGATTCCATCGGAGAATATTTCATTGGTCACAACAATCAGATGCTCACACTGTTCTCTGATTTTCCGGACTCCTTCCAGAATCGCTTCCACACACCGCGCTCCTGCGCCGCCTTCCTGATAAAGCTCGTTGGCGACCAGATTGGACATGCATTCCAGAAGCACCGTGCCATATCCGGACACATCCGCGTCCTTCAAACCCGTATAACATTCCAGCGTCTCAAAGCCTTTCTCCGCACGCATGGCCCGGTGACGCCTAATCCGCTCGTGACACTCTTCATCAAAAGGATACATGGTCGCTATGTACAGGCGCGGCATCTTCCCAAGCCGCATCACCATCCGTTCCGCATACTCGGATTTCCCGCTGCCGCTGCCCCCGGTGATCAAACATAACATGGCTCATTCCTCCGTAGTCCATTTTATACTCTGCAGATATTTTCATTCATGAGTATATCGTATTCCTTACGCTTTGCCGGTCCAGACGCCCATGACAGCAGCCTGCACACCGGCTGCTCACAGCGGCTTTAAACCTTGATAAGCAAAACAGGATCTTAAAAAAGCATGAGGAACCTGCAGATTGGAATAATAAAACAGATGCGGAAACCCCGCATATAAAGTATTTGTTCCATGCACACAGTCCCACTCCCGCCGGCCGGCCGGCTTTCTGGCATGAAAGCTCTCTCCGCAGCTTTCGCTGTCCCAGTAGTGAAACTCATGGCCCCGGATCTGCGTACCTGCCTTACCCAGAAGCTGGTCTTCTTCTGCCGTCAGTGTGACATAACCAAAACGCGAAAGCTTCTCTGTCCGGTATGCCTTCGCATCCAGAACGCCTGCCATGGGATAAAATCTGCCGTCCGTATCCTCCAGTTTCCGGTGCAGATACAGAAATCCTCCGCATTCTGCAATACAGGGCATGCCGTCTGCAACCGCCTTTCGGACAGACGCTCTCATGGAACGGTTGCTGCCGAGCTCCTTTGCATGAAGCTCCGGATAGCCGCCGCTTAAAATCAGCCCGGACACGGCTTCCGGCAGACGCCCGTCCCGCAGGGGAGAGAATGGTACCAGCTTTGCCCCCATCTCTTCCAGAAGCTCCAGATTGTCCAGATAGGTAAAGCAGAATGCATCATCCTCTGCCACCGCAATGCGGATTTTATCCGGAAATGACAGCGCCTGGATCTCTTTCCGGATATCAGATTTCCCTGCGGTTCTGTATTCTGCCGTTTTTATCTCTGAAATCATGCCGTCCAGATCCAGCGTCTCTTCCAGCTTTTCAGCAAGATCGTTCAGTTTTTTCTGCAGCGCGCGGATCTCTCCCGGCAGCACCAGCCCCAGGTGACGGCTGTCCAGAGACAGATTTTCCATCTTCGGCACATAACCGAACACCCGGATCTGCAGTTCCTGTTCGATCAGCATGCGCAGCTGACCATAAATCATGGGGGATATCTGGTTCAGAATCACGCCGCAGATATGACTGTCCTTTTGGTATTCCAGAAACCCTCTGACCGTCGCAAGCACCGACAGACTGGCTCCCCTGCAGTTGACAATCAGGATTGCCGGAAGATCCAGCGTACGAGCCACATCATAAGTGCTCCCTTCGGTCCGTATTCCCCCAAGGCCGTCATAATATCCCATCACGCCCTCCACGACTGCCAGATCAAAGCCTTCTGTATTCTTCTCATACAGATATCGGGTCGTGTCCGCATCGGTAAAAAAGGTATCCAGATTCCGGGATTTCGTTCCGATGACTTTCCCATGAAACATGGGATCGATATAGTCCGGACCGCATTTAAAGGACACGATTTTTTGTCCCCGGTTTACAAGCGCCTGCAGAATTCCGCAGGTGATGAGCGTCTTGCCGCTCCCGCTGGCAGGAGCCGTCAAAAGGATTCCCGGTGTCCTCATGCTCTCCCTCCCCGACAGGTCACAATATAGACGGGATTCTGCCCCGTCATCAGGTGATACGGCCCAAGTCCCTTTGCTTTTGCAATGCTCACCGACAGGATCTCCTCCTCTGTCACCGGAAGCGTCTTCAGACAGTCCATGACTTCCCCGATGGTCTCCAGCGTCACCGTATTGATGACCATACGAATCCGGGGATTTTTCTTCAGAAGACATTCCATGATCTCCTTCAGATTTCCGGCAGAGCCTCCGATAAATGCGTGGCTCGGAGCCGGAAGCTCTTCCATGGCTTCCGGCGCCAGTCCGTGGATCACTTCCACATTCGGCGTTCCAAAGCGCCGCCTGTTCTCTTCGATGAGACTGCATGCTTCTTCTTTTCGCTCAATGGCATAAACTCTGCCGTCCATGACCTGCAGCGCCAGCTCGACCGATACGGAACCGGTGCCCGCTCCCACGTCATAGACCACCGCATCCCGGGTCAGATGCAGTTTTGCCACGGAAAGGCTTCGGATCTCGCTTTTCGTCATGGGGGCTTTTCCGCGCAGAAACTCTTCGTCGTCCACACAGGCGCGCACGCCGCTGAAATGCTCCGGGTTTTCCATAAGAGCCACACAGAGTCCGTCATAACTTCCGTTTTCCAGTTCCTCCGGCTTTCCAGAAGTGATCTTTTCTTCCGGGTATCCAAGCCGTTCCCCGATGTGAAGACGCACATGGGAGAGACCATATTCCTGCAGTTCTCTGCAAAGATCGCCTACGCTTTTCGCTCCGCCCAATATGGTAAAGGTCTTCTCATGGGACCGGACCGCCCCCACCAGATTGGTCTTCCTGCCATGAGCGCTTTTCAGACATACATCCTCCCATGCCAGATGCAGCTTCCCGCAGAAATACGCCGCAGAAGAAATGCCGCAAATACTCCGAATCTCACAGTTACCGTCTGCCAGCGCCTCATACAGCCGTTTCGCTCCGCTGTAAAAACCGATGTCGCCGGACAGAAGCACTGCGACTCTGGTATATTCCGGATGGGTCCGGATGTAATCTGCGATTCTCTTTGCATCGTAGTCTTCGTAAAAAGGCCGGTTTGCATGGCCCGCCGCTTCCAGCATCCTTCCGGCTCCGATGAGCAGGTCTGCTTCTTTCACTGCTTCTGTCGCCTCCACCGTCATGCCGGACCGAGTGCCCATACCGATACCGATGAGTGTTATGATATGTTTTCCGGCTCCTGCATCCTGTCTGTCATGAGCCGTCTCTTCCGGATCCTTCTGCGTCTCTTCTCCATTCTTCCAAAATCGTTCCTTCAGGAGCTCCATGACTTCTTCATAAGAATATCCCTCCTGCTCCGGCGGCCTTCCCACCAGGACCACCCTGGCTCCGGCCCTTGACGCAGCCCGGATCTTTTCTTCAAACCCGCCGGCTTTCCCGGTCTCTTTCGTAACCAGATATCTGCAGTCAAACTGACGGAGCATGGCCGCATTCAGTTCCTCGCTGAAAGGCCCCTGCATACAGATCAGATTCCTCCCCCGAAATCCCAGCTTCTCACACGCCTGCGCCACCTCTCCAGTAGAGAGCACACGGGCAAAGACGCGTTTTTCACAGTCCGGAATCACGGTATACTTTGCCAGCTCCTTGCTGCCGGTGGTCACCAGAATATTTCCTTCGGTTCCCGCCAGATAGTCAGCCGCCTCTTCCACGGAAGAAACCTGCACCACATGTTCGAAATCGACCTTTTCGGATTCCCGGATCAGCCGGATATATGGAACTTTTGTATCCTGACATGCCAGTGACACATTCTGCGATACCACCGCCGCATACGGATGTGTGGCATCCACCACCAGACCGGCGCCTTCTCTCTGGATAAAACCGGCGATCTGTTCCCGGTCCATGCGTCCCGCATGCACCTTTAAATATCTGTTTTCTGTCAAAAGCGTCTCGCCGTACTCTGTCGCCACACAGGCGGTCACCGGAATCTGCTTCCCGGACAGTTCTTCCGACAGCATCCTTCCTTCTGTCGTTCCGGCAAATATGATGACTGTACTCATCTTCTCAATCCTCCATACAGACCGTATAATCCATAACGGCAGCCGCCACCGTTACCCCTTCCCGTGCCGTCTTCGGAATCAGCAGCCGCTTTGTGCGGGCGCCCAGAAGCGCTGCCCGCTCACACACATTTCCGACTCCTGTGACAGACTTTACAAACTCCGACTCTGCAAATCCATCCTCGGATTTCACCTGTTCCAGTTCTGCAGACGTACAGGTTATAAAAGGAACTTTCAGGTATTCTGCCAGTGCAAGAATTCCTCTTTCTTCTTTTTTCAGGTCAATGGAAACAATCCGGCATACACTCTCCGGATAGATGCGGTGTTCTTTCAGTACCTGCAGAACGACATTCCTGAGATGCGTCTTTTCCGTATCCTTTTTGCAGCCGATACCCAGCACCGTGATCCGCGGCACCAGATGAAGGGTATGGGCAAAGGGCTGCACCGCCCGGACATCAACGGCAAATCCTGCAAGGGGAACTCCTTCTCTGTCCAGTTCCTCCGGCACCGGACCAAATACCGGCCAGGCGCTTCGCATCCCCACACGCCTTCCCGCCACCAGCTCTGCCGCAATCTCTCTGGCATATGCCATGGAATCCATAAAAAGCCCCCGCCTCGCCGCAAAGACATCCACTGCAAATTTTCCATGCAGATCCGTAGCCGTGGTGATCACAGGATCCGCACCCAGAATCCCGGCTGCCAGACGCGTCATGGCATTGGCTCCCCCAATATGTCCGGACAGCAGGGAGATCACATGCTTCCCCTGCTCATCCGCCACAAGAACCGCCGGATCCGTCTTCTTGCTCTGCACAAACGCTGCAATACTCCGGACTGCAATTCCCGCTGCACCGATAAAGATCAGTGCATCCGCTTCTGCAAACTGTTTTTTCGTCCACTCTTTCAGCGATGCAGCAAGTACCTGTACGCCTTCCAACAAAACTGCGTCCTTTTTCTTCACCCATGCCTCACAGCATATTCCCTGCCTGGACAGTCCCTCTGTCAGTCTCTGCGCAAGCACTGCTCCATGATCCGTAAAGCTGATAATCTCCGCTTTCATCAAAGCCCTCCGCTTTTCGATATCCTCATGAAATCTTCCTTTCAGACATCTTCCTTTCAGACATCTGCCTTTCCATTATTTTCCGTCGCTTTATTGTTTCCGGTTCCTCCAGTCTGCAATTTTCCCTGCCAGCTTCTGCGCATCTTTCGTCTGCCCCAGAATACCGTATACTTTGGAAAAGGTAACGATTCCCGGTTCCAGGCGGCCCTGCACCCGATGATTCACATGGAATTCCATCCGTTCCATCAGCCGCTCCATGACCGGTTCCATCAGGTCTGCCTTCTCAAGACAGCTCAGTGCATCGTCGGTTGTCACGCTTTCCATCATCCGGGAAAGCAGCGAAACCGGCGCCCCCAGAAGCGCGGCATGAACGGTCAGAAGCTCCATTCTGGCATCTGCGTTATGAGAATGGGTATTCATGATCCCGCCTGCCAGTTTCACAAACTTCCCGATATGCCCCACCAGCAGCACGCCTTTTGCCTTGAATTCCACCGCGGCATCCAGCGCTTCTCCCACAAAATTGCTGCATTTTACCGCATCCTCCAGACAGAGTCCGTGTCCGTATTCTTCCAGAAAATCAATGCCGTAATTTCCCGGCACCATCAGCAGATACTCCATCCCGTTCGCCAGCTTCTGCCGGATCTCCACCCGGATCGTATCGATCAGAGCCTGTTCACTCATGGGTTCTACTATCCCGCTGGTGCCAAGAACCGAGATCCCGCCTACGATCCCCAGCCGTGGATTGAAGGTCTTCTCTGCCAGAGCTTCTCCTTCCGGAATGGAGATGAGCACCTGAAGGCTGCCGGTATACCCGAACTGCGCACAGATTTCCAGCACATTTTCCCGGATCATCTGACGGGGCACCCGATTGATTGCGGCCGCCCCAACCGGCTGTTCCAGCCCCGGCTTCGTGATCCTGCCGACCCCTCTGCCGCCGTCAATGCGGATACGATGGTGCATGTTACCCTCTGCACTCAGCTCTTCCCGCCGCATCTCTTCTGCCGCATCTTTGCTAAACGACACTTCTGCGTAAATCCGGATCCCGCCGGTTACATCCGGATCATCACCGCCGTCCTTCTGGACCGCGCAGCTCACCGACTCCTGCCCTCTTATCGTATCCAGCACCTCAAGATGCAGCGGAATCTGTTTCGGAGTCATCAGATCCACATATGATATCCCGCTCCCGGACAACAGCATAAACGCCGCGGCCTTCGCTGCCGCCGCCGCACAGGAACCCGTGGTATACCCATATCTTAATTTTTTATGATTTTTATAGATAAACTGTTCCATCTCTAAACCTGATGCGTATACGCCTCTACGTTTCCTCCATCCCAGGTCGCCAGGTGATAATACACATTTACCGCCTGGTCAATCATGGACAGCGCCATAATTGCTCCGGTCCCTTCCCCCAGATGCATGCCGGCCTGAAGGGGAGCCGACATGCCAAGACGCTCCACCACCAGCCGGGATGCCGGTTCTGCCGAACAGTGGGTACAGACCATATATTCTTTCGCAGTCCTGCAGAGCATTCCCGCCAGATATGCGGAGATCGCCGAGATAAATCCGTCGATCAGAATCGGCATCCGACAATATGCCGCCCCCAGATAACATCCCACCATGCCCGCAATATCCAGTCCTCCGACTTTTGCGATGACGTCAACGGCATCCTCTTTATCCGGCTGATTGATCTGGATTGCTTTTTGAATCGCATGAATCTTCCGTTCCAGTCCCTCTGTGGACAGTCCGGCTCCCCGTCCGGTCACCGTCTCCACATCCTGTTCAAAAAGAACTGCTGCGCAGGCTGAACTGGTTGTGGTATTTCCAATACCCATTTCTCCGGTTACAATCAGATTGTATCCCTCTTCTCTGAGTCCGCAGACTACATCCGCACCGGTCAGAATCGCCTTTATACATTCCTCCTGGGACATGGCAGGGCCTTTTGCAATATTTCCGGTACCGTGCCGCACGACCCGGTTTTGAATCTTCGGATGCCTGCCGTCCGTCAGGGCGCCGATGTTTACCGGAATCAGCTCACAGCCTGCCAGATTACACATTACACATGCCGTCGACAACCGGTCCCCCATATTTTCCAGAACCTGTATGGTTACCGAGCTGTCGGTCTGCGTTACCCCTTCTTCGACCACGCCGTTGTCGGCTCCCATGATCACCACTGCCCGTCTGTCCGGATGGGGGTGCGGCGTCCCATAGATGCCCGCGATCTGTACAAGCACTTCCTCCAGCCATCCAAGCCCCCGAAGCGGCTTGCACAGCGAATCCCAGCACTTCCAGGCTTCCTCCATGGCCTGCCGGTCCACAGGCCTGATTCCGTTTATCATATCTTCCAGATTTTTCATGTTTCCTGGTCTCCTCAATCTGCTTTAAAATTCAAAACCATTTTCAATCCGAACGGAATGATTCTCCTGTTTTTCTTCAGGATACTGTACCTCATAATTCCGATAAGGGAAAAATAAAAGCTTACGACGTCTCAAAATTCACCCAGTCCCTGACCTTATGGCCGCAGCCGGCGCATTCCACGGAAATCGTGATCCAGTCAAAAGCATCCACATAATCTTCCTCTGCATATGTTTCCGGTTCATATGCGACAACCTCTTCCGCAAACTGCTCCGGGTCTTCCACTTCCATACCAATCTCCACCAGAAACAAATCCTTTTTGCATTCCGGGCAGCGGTACGGTTCCAGTTCTGAATCCGGCGCCTGTACTCCTTCATGACAGACATATCCGTTATATCCATGTCTGGACATGTCAAATACCAGCCGGCTGCCGCCGCACTTTCTGCACTTTGCCTGAATCACCAGGGCATATCCGTCTTTGTAACGCGTAACCCCCAGACATCCATTTTTTCTTAAGAAACTGGAGAGTAAAAAGTTTTAATAAAAAAGAATAACCCTTTTATGGCATTTTATGGTATCTTTAAGTTACCAATAC
>VSND01000075.1 GCA_009774145.1 Lachnospiraceae bacterium
ATATAATAAAGTATCCCTAATTTTAACAGAAATGAGAAGTAGCTATCTATTAGTAAATGATGTACTTTAGAATGAAGCAAAATGTTCATTACCACATATTCAACCGAATAACAGATTGATGGAGATTATTATGAAAAAAATATTGTTAGTGGAAGATGACCGGACTTTAAGTGAAACGCTGACCCGGCATTTGGATCAAAATGGATATCATACCACATGGGCATACACAAAAGAAGATGCTGTCACGAAGATTAGAAATTTGAAGTTTGATCTTATTTTGCTGGATATTACATTGCCTGACGGTAATGGTTTTGCTGTCTGTGAAGAAATCCGACAGATTTCAATAGATACCAGAATCATTTTTCTTACAGCAAAGGATCTGGAAAACGATATAATAAAAGGTTACAACATGGGAGCTGATGACTATGTGACCAAGCCTTTTTCCCTCCCTGTTTTGCTGAAAAAGATAGCGGCTGTCACAAACCGGATGGAAAAGGAATTTTCCGGGGTAATTTATTCCGATTCCTATCTGCGGATAGATTTTGCCGCTTTAACTGCTTATGCGGCGGACGAACCGATAGAATTAACTCCTTTGGAATTTAAGTTTCTGGAACTGCTGGTAAAAAATCCAGGGCACATAGTTACAAGGGAAAAAATTCTGGACGTGGTATGGGACAGGCGAGGGAATTATGTGGAGGAAACATCTCTTAACAGCATGGTCAGCCGGATCAGGGGGAAAATTGATTCTGCTGCTCACCGATATATTAAGACGGTATATGGCACAGGTTATATGTGGATTGCAGACGAATAAGTAATGAGGAGAAATAAATTGAAGAATAAAAAGTATTTTACAGCTGTTAAATTTTTGTTTTATGGCATCCTGATTATAAACCTGATGCTTATTTTTATCTCGGTTAACAGAAGCAGTATGGTTGTCCTTATCTTCTCACAGATTACTTTCATTTTGTTTATCTGTATAGCCTGGCTTTTAATAAAAAGAACATTTTCGGATTTTTTTACAAACCTGTTTGTCATGATGGATAAGATGATGAACCAGGAAGCTGTCACAACTTATGATGATATTGATGATACCTATATTTCACAGATTTATCATCAGCTGAACCGCTTATATGATGTTCTGCAGATGCAGCAGAGTTCGATAGAAAAGGAAAAAAGTAAAGTACAATCCTTTGTTTCTGATATTTCACATCAGCTAAAGACACCTCTCACTAATCTGCATCTTTTACAGGAAGCATTAAAGCAGCCGGGCATTTTGCGAGAGGAATATCGAGATTGTCTGGAAAAGCAAGGGAAGCAGCTGGACAAAATAGACTTTTTAATACGGGCATTACTAAAAACATCACAACTTGAAAACGGATTGATTCAGATACAGCCAAGGGAGACTTCCATTGGGCAGACGATACTTTCAGCGTTGGAAGGGATACTTGTGCCTGCAGAGAAGAAAGATATAGAGGTGTATTATGATAATACAACAGACTATATTGTCCTGCATGATCCAAAGTGGACAAGTGAGGCACTGTTTAATGTAATGGAAAATGCCATTAAGTATACACCGCAAAACGGAAAACTAACAATACTGCTTAACAGGACAGAAAAGTATATCAAGATTTCAATCAGAGATACCGGTATTGGAATCCCGCCTGCTGATCTGTCCAATATTTTTATAAGATTTTGGCGTGGGAATACAAATATATCAGAGGGAAATGGTATTGGTCTGTATCTGTGCAAACAGATTATTACTCTCCAGCATGGCTACATTTTGGTGAATTCTACTGTTAATTCCGGAAGTGAATTTGAGATTTTTATTCCGCTGTGATTCTGTTAAGATTTCTGCAACATTTCCTCTTTATAATGAAAAATAACAGTGTCGTTCAGACGAATGTGGAAATAATACAGTAGGAGGCAGTTCACTATGCAGATATTGCAGACAAAACATTTAAAAAAATATTATGGGAAAGAACCTAACATCACCTGTGCAGTGGATGATGTGGATTTATCTGTCAATAAAGGAGAATTCGTTGCCATAGTCGGTACTTCCGGCTCTGGTAAATCAACTTTATTACATATGATCGGCGGTCTGGATACCCCGACTTCCGGTTCGGTCATTGTCCATGAGAAAGAGCTTTCCCAAATGAACGATGAGGAACTTACCATTTTCCGCAGACGGAACATAGGGTTTGTTTTTCAGAATTATAATCTGGTTCCGATCTTAAATGTATATGAGAATATCGTCCTGCCTGTGGAGTTGGACGGAGGCATCGTAGACCGGAATTTTGCGGATGAAGTGATTCATGTACTTTCTTTGGAAAATAAATTGAAAAGTATGCCGAACAATCTTTCCGGCGGACAGCAGCAGCGTGTAGCAATCGCAAGAGCGCTGATCACTAAGCCTGCAATCGTCCTTGCCGATGAACCTACAGGTAATCTCGACAGCAAGAGCAGTGCCGATGTATTGGGGCTTTTAAAACTTACAAGTGAGAAATTTAACCAGACTATTGTAATGATTACCCACAATAACGACATTGCCCTTCTTGCGGACCGTATCATCCGCATTGAAGACGGCAGGATTATGGGATAAGGAGGACGGTGCAGTGATTTCTTTATTTACGGCAAGCTCAAATAAGATAATAAACCGTCTGGCAGACAAAAGTATTAGAGCCGACAAGCGCCGCAATATTTTTATCATTATAACGATTGCGTTTGCCTCCTGCCTTATGATGTCACTTGCTCTTTATGTTTTCGGCGGCAGTTACCAGACCAGAAAACTTTACCAGGGACGTTTACAGGCGGCAGTTCTCTATGTGAATCCAGAGCAGTTCACCGCTTTATCAAAAGATGAAACGATTGAGCAGGTGGGATTGTCGCTTGTTATGCCGCTGAAGGAACTGCGGATTGGAAAGGACAGGCTGAGTGTAACATATTATGATGAAGCGGCTTTCCTTCTGTATTCCCATGAATTAACGCAGGGGCGGCTGCCTGAAAAGGAAACAGAAATTGCCATTCCAACATCTTATCTGGAAAAACAGGGGATAGAACCAGCGCTGGGAGAGTCAGTTACCCTTGAATTGGGGCAAAATGTTCCTTCAGAATATACAGTCTGTGGGCTGATAAAGGATGAGAACGCAAGCAATTCATATGAAGTTCTGGTTTCACAGGCACTTTTGGAATCCTATTTTTCGGGTATGGACATTCCTTATTCGGCGCTGATACGGATGTCTGGAAGTGAGACTATGGGAACGGATGAATTAAAACAGTATATCCTTGCCTGTATGGAGCCTTATGGTTTTGGTGAAGCGGATATTGCATTCAGTTCTTCTTACTTTAGTACTTTTGATAACGCATCCAGTAACACGCTTACCACTGTGCTGGTCAGTATTTTGATTATTATTGCCTGCTCTACGGTTGTTTATAGTCTGTTTTATATATCTGTCACAGGGAAGGTAAAGGAGTATGGGCGTTTGCGTGTTGTTGGTATTACCCAGAAACAGATGAAGTATCTTGTGCGTAAGGAAAGCCGGAAACTGTCACTGCTGTCCATTCCTGCAGGTATAGTTAGCGGCAGTATCATTGGATACCTGCTCATTCCCGATGGCTGGTACTTACCGAATACGGTCAGATTTGCAGTTATTACCGCCCTTGTTATGGAAATAACAGTCGGGCTGTCCATACGGAAGCCTGTGCGGATTGCCACATCAGTTTCTCCGGTGGAGGCAGTCAGAATTACGACAACAACAGATGTTGCGAAACTTGGTGACACAAAAAAACTTCACCGGAAGATTACACCTTATACCCTTGCCGGGATTAATTTTTCCCGCAACAGGAAACGGACTGTCCTGACCTTATTTTCTTTGGGATTTACGGGGATTTTCCTCATGTGTGCATCTACCATAATGCTGTCTATAAATCCTGTGGCTATGGCCTACCAGCAATTGTATGGTTATGAATTTGAAGTATCCCTGTCTCCAGCTGGGGATACATTTTCCCCATATGTTCCGGTAGCTGATAAATTACAGCAAAATAATCCGTTAAATCAGGAGCTTTTCACAAAATTAACTGAGGAAGCAATGGTTGGGGATATATTGTCAGTTCAAAGCTGTACTGCAAATATGTTCTTTCCTGATAATGTCAATGTGGAGGATCAGCCTTATTATGATATAGTGGGGCTTTCAAGAGAGTATCTCGAAAGTTATCAGGATGCTTTGTTAAATGGGACATTGGATTACGATAAGCTGGTTGAAGAACATGGAATCATAATAGATGATTCTTCCGGCATGGTGAAATCATTTGCACATTATGAAGCTGTGGTAGGGGATACTGTTCAAATAGAAACTGATGAAGGAGAAAAGATTCCATTTAAGGTAATGGCAACTGTCAATCTGCCGGATAAGCTTTATGAGGGATACTATATTTTTGTACCACAGGATTTACTGAACGTGATCAAAGCTGGCACAACGAATTTTAATTCAAAACTGTTATTCAGTACAGATTTAGCAAATATTTCTCAGGCAGAAGATACCATTTATGAGATTTGTGGCATTAACCCGGAACTGGAAGTCCGGAGCATCAATGAAATGATTTCCTTCCTTGAAGAATCATTAAAAATAGCGATGAGAGCAGCCTATGTACTGGTGGTATTTATCGGTATCTTTGCACTGATTAACCTTATCAATACGCTTATGACTAATTTTGTTTCGAGACAGCAGGAATTTGGTGTTCTGCGTTCTGTCGGGCTGTCTAATAAACAGCTGTCAAAAATGCTGTGGGCAGAATCTTTTCATTATGTATTGGCAACAATGGCTGTTACTTTGACGATCGGGACTATCCTCGGATATATTTTATGCCGGGCATTCAGTCAGATTGGTCTGTTAGGGGAACTGGACTATACATTCCCATTACTGCCTATGTTTATTTTCTTTGCGGCTCTCGTGATGATTGCTTTAGGATATTCTGTACTGGCTATTCGCTATTGTGAAAAAAGGACACTTGCAGAGTATGTGAAAGGAATGGAATAATATGGATATTGCTTTGGAACATGATTTTGTTGGAAAAGCAAGAGAAGCAAAGAGTGGTTGATTGATATGTGGCTGTAAAGGACCGGGGAAGGTTTGTCAGGTATATTCCCCGGTCTTTTATCTGTCTTTCGGGGAAAAAATCTGTACGCCGGGATGAAGTGAATGATATTTAGAGGGGATTATGTTATAGTTAAACTATTTGAAAAATGAAACGGAGGAAAACGCTTTGAAAAGGATAGTGATAACTTTTATAGAATGTATATGCTTTTTCTTAGGGTGGGCAATATTGTCAGCGGTGTTGCCTTTGTCCAATTCGGATAATCCTGCTGTATGGAGATTATGGGCAGAAATCACACCGTTGTTGTCAATTATAGCATTTACATTCATTTTTTTGTTAATTGAAAAGAAAACTATAAAATTACAACTTTTTAATAATCCGGCAAAAGGAATTATGATAGGAATTATAACGGGAATTTTGTGGTTGGGAGTTCCTGTATTTATTATGAAGTTGATGGGAGTTATAGATTTTAGCGGAAAGAATGATATCCCTTTATTTTTCGTATGGGTATTGGCGGCTTTTCTGAATGTTATCATGCAGGAACTGCTTGTGAGGGGCTTACTTTATCAAATTCTGAAACAAAAGCATAATATCGTGGTTTCTACCATAGTAACCACGGCGCTGTTTACATTATTGCATGGAGGCGCATTTGAGGCGGGCGTGGTTCCGGTAGTGAATGTTCTCACAATGAGTCTGCTTATGACGGTTATTTTGGAATATAGCGGTTCTCTTATAGCACCAGCGGTCATGCACTTTATATGGAATGGGATAGGTGCGTTAGTATTAGGTGGTGTGTCGCTGGCAGATGATTACCCGCATCTGCTGAATATGACTTTTTCAGGAAGTGACCTTTTATCTGGCGGGGAATGTAAAATAGAAGGAAGTATTGTTGTTTTGGCAGTTAATGTCATACTGCTTGCAGTATTTATCGGATTACAGAGAAAAAATAGGAATGGCATAGCAGACCATGTATAATAAAAAGGGGTATTGCATTCACACCACAGTACCAATCCCCTAAACATAAAACAGCAAAGGAGGCATGAACCAATGCTTCAGATAGCAGTCTGCGAGGATGAACAGGCGGACAGGGATCACCTCATAGGCATCCTGAAACCGCTTTTAGACAAATACATAGAATCAGAAGAATACCGGATCACAAACTTTATCTCCGGTGGGGAGCTGTTACAGTCGGACGACAGCTTCCACCTGATCTTCATGGATATTATGATGGAGGGCAGGAACGGAATCGAAACAGGACAGGAGCTTTACAGCAGGAACCATTCTGCAAAGATCATATACATCACAAATTTCGGGCAATACTGCATGGATGCAGTGAACACCGTACATGCTTTTGCCTTTTTGGAAAAGCCGGTATCGGCGGCAGCACTGGAGGAACAGCTGCAGGCATTTCTGCGGCAGCATCGGAAAGAAGAAGTGCGGCTGGAGTTTAAGAACGTATCCTATGAGGAAAACGGCGTCCTGTCGGAAAAGCCTGTCCTGTTGCTTCCCGTTGATACGATCCTGTACTTTGAATACATCAAGGCGAAAAAGAAGGTCAAAATCGTGACGGAAAATATGCTGTACGAGTACCCGGATGCCATCAGCGGACTGGAGGAGCGGATGCAGCCTTACGGTTTTGAGACGAGCTGCCGGGGCATCCTTGTAAACCTTAAAAATGTGGCAAAGACAAAGGGATATGAGGTCGTGTTGAAAAACGGTGTGTCAGTGCCGCTGTCACAGAAGCGGGTGGCGCAGTTCAAGGAACGGCTCAACGAATATATCCATAGCAGTGGGGAGTAGGGGCATGGAAAATTTAGTATATCTGTTCAGTTGCTTTCTGTCATGTGTGATCATTGCCGGGCTGATGTTCCAGTTCATGGGTGACCGTTATGGGAAAGCCTTTGGAAATCCGTGGGTTTACCGGATTGCCGCCGCTGCCGCCGTGGTGATCGTAACGCTGGTGAACTTAAAGCATAATACATGGTGGAATATGGGGACAAATTTTCTGGTGTTCGGTATTGTCAGTTTTATCTTTTATGAGGATAAAACTGACAGGAGATACTGGCGGGTGGTGGAATCGGAATGCTTTTTTATCATGATTGCATTGTTTGAGGGCATCGGTGTGTTTGGGATTGACCTTTTGATGGAAAAACTTTCACTTATGCCGGAGGATGTGGTGATCACGGGCAGCATAGAGGTGGCTTTTTCAAAGCTGGTGTTGATCTTCTTTTACTATGCCCTGATGAGACGGCTGTGGAAAAAGGATTACAGGCAGAGCCGGACGCAGATGATTCTTTACCTTGTCATGTTTTTATACAGTGTGGTCAATTTTATCATCCTTGTAACAGCGGTCACAAGGAAAGCAGACTATTTCCTGCTATGTGCAAACCTATGCTGCGTTGTCTTTGCGAACCTATACCTGTTTTATTCCCTGAAAGTGGAGGATGAAAAGAACAGCATGGAGTTCCAGATCGCTATGATGAAACAGCAGGAGAGTATGCAGTTTGAGCATTATGAGAGGCAGCGGGAGAAATACGGAAAATCTATTGAAATCCTCCATGATGTCAGCAAACACATCCGTTCCATTGAGGAGCTGTACCGGGCAGGCGTGACGGACAAGGCAATGGAATACACAAGGCAGATCGGGGGCATCTTAAAGCCCCTTGTGCCGGAGGAATACTCTGACAATCCCATGCTGAACATTCTCCTTGCGGACAGGAAGCAGGCGGCGGAGAGCATGGGCATCCGGTTCGTGGTAAAGGTGGAAAGCACAGGGCTTGGTTTCATAGAGCCGGTGGATGTGACAACGCTCTTTGGGAACCTGCTGGAAAATGCAATGCAGGCTGCCCTGAAGTGCAGCGGGGAGCGCTATATCAAGGTGCATATCAAAAATTATAATGAGATGCTTTCCATTCGCATTGAGAACAGTGTGGAACAGGAAGTGAGGATAAAGAACGGCAGACCAGTAAGTACAGGCGGGAGAGGCACTGGCATCGGCTGTCTGAATGTGCAGCGGTGTGTGGAGAAATATGGTGGCAGTGTCCTCTATAAAAACGGGAACGGGAAATTTTACAGCGACGTGATCCTGAACCGATAGGCGGAAAAGCGTAAACCATAAGGTAGATTTAGGATCAGTTTAGAGCATTTTAGAGAAAAAATATAAAAAAATCTGTACTTCGGGGAAAAAATCTGTACCTCGGGATAAAGTTATAGGGTTTTATGTTCAGATTTCCGATAATAAAAGTGACAGTGCAGTATATGCAGGTGTAGTACATGCACCGAAAATGAAAACGGATTTTAAGAACAGGATCAAGGAGGACAAAATTATGGCAATTACAGGAGTGAACACTTACAACAGTGTGTACGAGAATGTGTACGCAACAAAACAAAAGGAAGAAGCAAAGGGAACTTCCGTAGCGCAGAAAAAAACGGATACCGAAAATAAAGGTGATCTGTTAAATCAGTTGCAGGATAAGTATTCTAATTTTGACATTACGGCGGGCACTTTCTCTAAAAATCAGGTTTCGTCATCAAGTAAAGGTTTTCAAGGAGTTATGGTAAGCTCTGCATATTTGTCAAAGGCAGAAAATGATGAGGCTACAGCGAAAGATTTAGACGAAATGTTAAGCGGGGTAGAGTCTGCATATAACTGGCTGAAAAATGCTTTTGCAAGAGATGGATTGGAATTAGTATCCTGCGGGTACTACATTGACGAAAATGGAAATATGGGTTCTTACTCTGTTGTTGAAAAGAAAAACAGTATGTTTGATGGTCTGACAGAGCAGAGTGAAAAGAGTGCCGACAGGATAAAAGAAAAACAGGAAAAAGCACGAGAACAGAAAAAGGCTGATGAAAAGAAAGCGGAAAAAAAGAAAGCAGAAGAAGATCAGGTAAAATCTTCAAGGGATAAAGTTGTTGTTGTGGCATCCTCAAATGAAGAATTGCTGAAAAAGGCGAAAGACGCAGTAAATGGAACAAATGAAAAAGTGTTGACTAAGGAAGAAAAAGCAGTGGGCAATAACTTTGATTACAGTATATAGTTGCGATGTGTAAGTGAATTCAAATTTGGGGGCATAGGAGGATAATACAATGGCAATAAATGTAAATCAGGATTACAGTCAATTTTTTGTGGGGACGGAGCAGTTAAAAAGCTATGGTTCCAATTCGGCGGCGAAAAAAGATACCTTGGTAAAATATCGGTTCAATACCACGGACGAACACGGCAATAAGGTCATGGATAAAATGAGCCGGGAAGAAACCTTACAAGCCATGAAAGACATCCGGTCCCAATATGGCGATGATGCAATCGTGGAGTTTTCCGGTGACGGAATGGCGGCACTGGTAGAGAGCAGGAAAAGCGGAGGCGGCGCTGACCTTGATAAGATTATGGCCAGGACGCCGGAACAGCGGGTGGTTCCGGAGGATATGATAACACATTTTGAAGGTACATACCGGATCGTTTCCGCAGATGATGAGATTAACAAGCATGTAAGCTGGCATGATACTCTGAGGGAGAAAGTTCCTGATGTATGTGACGAGCTGGATGATCTGATGCAGAATGTCCTTGACCACGCACTTAACCATAGCGGCGACGGTGAAAAATTCGGTACAAAGTTTGTGGAGCTGGTCAAAAAAGCGGAAAAAGCCATATCAGCGTATGATGCAAAAAAGGGAAGTGCTGAGGATATTGCAGTTGATGAAGCAGGAAAGAAAGCTACAGTCGGAGAAACACAGCTATCGGAAAAAGCGCAGACACTTTTGAAAAAACTAAGAGAAACTTATGGAGATATGGATTTCTTTGTGGCAGATTTCAGCAAGGGGGATAATGCAAAAAATATTCTGTCAAAAGCGGGTAAAGAATTTTCCGTCATACTTACTGTTGAAGAACTTGAAAAAATGGCTTCCGATGAAAAGTACGAGAAAGAGTACATGGAGAAAGTGCAGGGCGCACGCCGTATGTCAGAGCAGGTAAACAAGGAATATGGTTTCACATCAGTGTCCGGCGAAGCGGCAGGCAGAACTAAGGTAAATAAAATCGGTATTTCTATCAATGAGGACGGAACAACGACTTTTTTTGCCGAACTGGAAAAGGTAAGCCAGCAGCAGAGGGAACGGATTGAAAGTGCAAGGGAAGAAAAATTTGCCGAGCGTAAAAAGCAGGCGGGGCAGACGGTGATGGTACAGGCAGACAGCATAGAAAAATTGGTAGAGCAGATTAAAAAAGTAAACTGGGATAAGGTAACAGAATAAGAGTGTATATATTTTGGAGGGCGTGCTACGTTTCATATAAATGTGCAAATGCAGTACGCCTTTCCATATGTGACAGATAATAGGGGGTAAAGGCTGTTTGTTGGGGAGGTGGATTCCATGAGCGTATCAGTAAGTGGCTCTATCAGCAGCATAAAAGATGTTACCATTGCAACAACCGGAAAGGGAGAGCCGAACTGGTCTTACATCCCGTCTGCAGGGAAATCTAATAAATCGAAGGCAGAGTTTACCAGTGAAATCAGGGAACTGGCAAAAAAGGCAGCTGTAGCGGGCAGCAAGGCGGAATCAGAGCAGATTTCCAGACAGGTTCTCCAGTTAAGGGCGGAATATTTATCTGATGTTGCACCGGACAGGAAGATGCTGTACCAACAGGCTAAAAATGCCATGAAAAGTCAAAATAATAACCCTAAATGTAAAGGGACTGGGGAATTGACATTATTGGATTTTCTGGAGGCGGCTGATGGCAGGGGAAGCGGTCTTGCTGAAAAAAGGTTTGCACTGGCAGGCGGCGGCACGCTGACTTGTCCGATTTTAACAACGGGCGGTTATGGTGCTGTGATTGAATGCCAGGGTGTAAAAGCCCTGTCAAACACAGGCAATGGGTGGAGTTATGAAATGACACCTGCAGAGCTTGCCAAAAAGAATGAATTTTATGCTATCTATTGGGCAGAGTATCGCTCTGTTAAGAATAGCGCAGGGGCAGAGCTTTCAGAATTGCCGGATTATCTGGAGGAGAAGCCCTCTTTTGACAGGAAAGCATAAACAGGCGGCCAGAACATATTATTTCGCCACAGCAGGCATTACATACCAGATTTCCAATCTGGAAAAAACTCAAAAGGAGTCAACACAAAATGGAATATGTACTAAAAACGAATCATCTCACGAAAACCATAGGAGGGAAAGATATTGTCAGCGACATTGAACTTCATGTGAAAAAGGGGGAGATTTACGGTTTCCTCGGTCCCAATGGAGCAGGAAAAACTTCCATTATGAAAATGATGACAAATTTATGGAAGCCTACTTCGGGGACAATAGAACTTTTTGGAGAAACGGTAACTCCCAAATCCTATGAAATCTTAAAACGTATGGGCAGCATTATTGAATTTCCTGCTTTTTATGAACACATGACGGGTAAGGAGAATCTGCAAATTCATTGTGAATATATGGGTTTTTCTGATTTTTCAAGCATTGAGAAAACACTGGATCTTCTTGATCTGGCGGATGCTGCGGATAAATTGGTAAAAAGCTATTCATTGGGAATGAAGGAGCGTTTGGGAATTGCAAGGGCTATTTTATGCAAGCCGGAGCTGTTAATTTTAGATGAACCCACGAATGGGCTTGATCCTGCCGGAATGAAGCAGGTCCGTGATCTGTTAAAGCGTTTGTCCAGAGAACAGGGCGTTACAGTGATCATTTCCAGCCATATCCTATCTGAAATAGAGAGCATTGCTGATACAGTCGGCATTATTCATCATGGTAAAATGATGAAAGAAGTCAGCATGAAGGATATTGAGGAAATGAATCAGAATTATATCGAAGTAGCTGTTTCTGATACAAAAAGAGCAACACACATTTTGATAGAGAAATTAAACCTTTCCAATTTCAAAGTTGTTGATGATGACAAAGTGCGTATTTATGACCACGATGCGAGTACCCAGGTAATATCCAAGGCGTTTGCGCTTAATGATGTTGAAATAATGGCTATCGGCAAAAATACGGAGACACTGGAAGATTATTTCCTGAAGTTGACAGGAGGTGTGGAATAATGCTTAATCTGATCAGGCTGGAATGGAAGAAAAACAATATCGGAAAATATATCCGCAATGCTGCCATTATGACATTTGTTCTGCTGTTTTTCATTCTTTTAATGGCGGGAGAATTGGACGCTGACACGTCTATGGAGGCTTATAATGGAAGTGTGGTAAATACTACTGTTGATTTATTTACCCATATGGGATACATAGTATTCACAGGTGTAATGATAGCTTCTTTTATAGTCGGGGCATACGAAAAAAAGACGATCAATCTGATGTTTTCTTATCCCATTAAACGGCAGACAGTTTTGATGTCAAAAGTTTTGGCTGTCTGGATTTTTAACTTTGTGGCATTAACATTAAGCAAGATATTGATTTATGCTATATTGTTGTGTACGAAATCCTTAACGAATATATCCGGGAGCAGTATCCAATTTGCAATGCCGTCTTTCTGGCTGAATATCGTCATCAGTTCGATAGCAATGGTTAGCGTAAGTTTCATTGCATTACTCATTGGATTGAAAATGAAATCGGGTAAAGCTGCAATCATTACGTCCGTGATCCTCGTATGCGTCACACAGGGAAATGTTGGAACCTATACATTAGTCGGCAATGCCCCGTTTTATGCACTGTTATTTGTGCTTGCGGGTTTGTCAGTCATTTTATCAATTTATAATGTTGAAACAAAAGATGTAATGTGAATATGCGAAAGCAGTCATGTTGGAGAATAGGATTGGCATGGGAAACCGTCATGTATGTTATAAGTGGGGGCAGTATTAGCATAAATCAAAGTAACTCGTAGAATTGGAGGAGTGAAAATGGGTATCAGCGGAATAGCAGCAGACTATTATCAGGCGGGATATGTGAACAGTAAATCCGCAAAAGTAGAAGAAGGGAAGAATTTTGCGGAGATCGTTGAACAGAAATCAGTGGAGGCAGATAAACAATATTGTCTGGACAGGGCATCCGAAGCATTCGATACAATAGGAGCATATGCGCCTGATGAAGTAAGGCAGGCGTGGATGGAAGCATCGGAACAAACAGGCTCAAATGGGTTTTCCATAACCAGTGATGGGAAGCATTTTCATATTCCCAAATTGTTGGTACAACATGCCATTAGATGGTATAACGGCGAGGTCGATCCGGATAATATATTGGGAAATTCCGTTGAAAGTGCAATCAGGGTTGCGGAAAAAGCGTTATATGATATAGATCATCCGCTTCCCGGTACGCCGGCAAAAAGTATAGAGGTGCAGCAAGAGATTATGAAAGAGCGCGCATTTTATGTAGCTTTTCTTGAAAAACTGCAACAACTTTCATGATAATACTAGGACTTAGCACAGGCGGCTTTGAATGACATAGGTTGTCTTGTATCAAATTGACAGACAGAGAAGGGAGTAGTTTTTTATGAAAAAATCAATTACAGCAGGTTTGGCATTACTATGTGTATGCATGATAATACTGGGAGGATGCTCTTCTGCTCCTGAAACAAAAACTTTTTCGTTTGAAAGTCCTCAAAAAATCACTGTCACATCTATTAGTGGAGAGAAGAAGGAAGTCACGGACGAAGATATAATGCAGCAGATTACGGACAATATTACATCTATTCAGTTTGAAAGAGGAGAATCGAGCGAAGATACAAACGGCTTTGGTTCCATGATTTCATGGTATGATATGAATGGCGATGTGATGGAAACTATCTCCGTTATGAGTGATGACACGATCATATACAACAGCTATTTCTGGACAGCTATGAACGGAAGTATTGATATGGAAGTGATAAGTGATGTTCTGTCAACAATTTTGGAAGCTAATCAAGACGGTCAAGAAGATTGGGAAGATAAGGCGCTTCTGGAAGAGTATGCGGCTTATGGTATTGAAAAAGAGGATAATTTCTATTATTACCAGGGTGAGTTGGTATATATTATCAAGGATGAGCGTCCTGACAGTTCCGTTTATAGGCTTAATACAGATTCAAAAGGAGCAGTCAGCATTAAGGTTATCCGGAATGCAGGGGGAGAAATCACGAGTGTTACTTATATGACTGAGGAAGAAGTGGCAAAGGCATTGCCCAGGATTTTAGGTGGCGCGTCCTACTTAGATGGTGCAACAATGGAAGAGACAGAATATTCTGATATCAATGCCGAAGAATTAGCGGATACATTTGGTATTATGGTTTCATTGCCAGAGAATACAAATTTGCAATCATAGGAGAAGTTAAAGAAATTTCTGAATCTATTCCCAAAGTTGCATTGAGCATTATCTATAAGCTGGACTGACTGAAAGGAGGCAGTATGGGAAAACGAATAGCATTTACTATAGTAACAGCATGTGTTTTGTTGATAACAGGGTGTGGAGCTTCAAACAGTGCAGAGACTCCCGCTGGTGCAGATAGTCAAATGTCGGAAAATGCCGGACAGAACGATACAGAGGAAAACATAGCAACAGATGGTATTGCAGACTATCCGGCAGCGATTATGGTAAATGACACGGTTTATCTGGTAGAGGGTAATCCTATGCCCACAGAAGTTGATGAAAGTGCGATTATCGGATATACAGAGTCATATACAGGTACTTTTCCGGAAAATAACGGAGAAACTAATTTTAATCCTGAATTGGGAATGCCATATGCACAAGTGGAGGGCGGAATAGCAGTTTTATATAAGAACGAATGGTATTTAGGCACTCCATTTTATAATGAAAATGCTATTACCTTTACTGGGATAATCGTTGACCATACTGTTGAGTCATTAGTGCCTGTTGTTTGTGTAAAAACGCTGGGAGAAGAAGTAATTCCGTATGAAGTGGTATTTTTTGAATTGCCGGAAGGTGAAGAAGATTGGGCATTAAAGATAGGTGCAGAAGTGCTTATTACTTGTTCCGGTGATTTTACAGAGCCGGCACCGCACTATGGAACACTTATCTCCATAAGAAATGCGGATACCGATGTATTATTACCGTTGGACGGAGTAACGATGGAAGTGACAGAATGTTCCGATACCAGTGTTACCGTCAGGATTGTGAATGACACAGATAAGGATATACAGTGTGGAGAGGACTTCTGTCTGGAAATGCAGGATGAAGAAACTGGTGAGTGGAGGGAACTGGATGAAGTAATTGACAATGCTGCTTTTAATGCGATTGCTTATATGGTTCAGAAAGATTCACCCTATGAAGCGGTTATTGACTTTGAATGGCTCTATGGGAAGCTGGAACCGGGCAGATACCGTATTGTAAAAACTGTTACGGATTTTAGGGGAACCGGGGATTTTACAGATTATACTTTTATAGCGGAATTTAGCATTTAAAGAAGAAGTACAGTACACGCTTTGAAGGGTGTTGTTGATAAAACTGGAAGCTAATAGAGGAACGTGACAATTATGGAAAAGAAACTGGTTGTAAATGAAAAAGAGTATGAAATATTCAAGTTATTAGGAAAGGGAAAAGGTGGGTATTCTTATCTGGCAAGCGACGGAACTCAAAAGTACGTTCTCAAGCAAATCCATCATGAACCTTGTGACTATTACCAGTTTGGGAATAAGGTTGAGGCAGAAATAAACGACTATAATCGGCTAAAGGAAATCGGGATAAAGATTCCTGTTATGATTGATGTTGATGTAAAGAATGAACGCATTTTAAAAGAGTTTATTGACGGTGATACCATTTACGAGTTGATTTTGCAGGATAAGATGAAATCCGTTTATGTCGATCAGTTGCGCAGTATGTGTGCTTTACTATATGCTGCCCATATAAATATAGATTATTTTCCGACAAACTTTGTAGTGCAGAATGAAGTAATTTATTATATTGATTTTGAGTGCAATGAATACATGGATGAATGGAATTTTGAAAATTGGGGCATTAAATACTGGTCAAAAACTCCTGAGTTCCTGCAATATGTGAAAGAACATACATGATTCAGGTTTTAATCTGTGTGAAAGGTGACAGCCTATGAACGATAATAAATCTGCATTTAGGTCAGACGAGTATGATAGAAAAATCAAGCAAACTCTCCCGTATTATGATGAATTTTATGAACAGGTCATAGATTTAGTAAAAATTTTAAAGTGTGATGCAGTAAGCTGGCTTGATATTGGCTGCGGAACCGGAAAGATGGGGAGTATCGCATTTGAAAATGTTGAAATTGAAAAAATTGTTTTTTGTGATTCATCTGATGAAATGATAAGAATTGCAAAAGAACGATTTAAGTGTCATAATGCAGAATTTTCCGTTTGTGATGTTCAAAAGTTGGTTTATGCCAAGGAATTTGATGTTATTACAGCCATACAGGTAAATCATTATCTTCATATGGCTGAACGCCAGATAGCTCTGCAGAATATATATAGGGCATTAAAGGATAACGGTATATTTGTTAGTTTTGAAAATTTTGCACCATTTACTGATTTAGGGAAAACGGTTTATTTGGAAAAGTGGAAAGCATACCAAATAAGGCAAGGAAAAAGTTTTGGGGAGTGCGAGAAGCATATAAAACGTTATGGGGAAGATTACTTTCCGATTTCGGTATCAGAGAATATGGAACTAATGCGAAATTGTGGGTTTAAAGCGGTTGAGATATTATGGCTTTCAAATATGCAGGTCGGTCTTTGGGGGATTAAATGAATTCTCATTGAAAATATTACATCTGGATGGAGCATGGTCATTTGCAAGACATTTACTGACGGAGGATTACCAGAGCGGGCTGCTTGACAGGACAGCAGGCTTTATTGAAGGGATACATCATTTTGCATTTAATGATATGACTGTCATGAATATCGTCTATGAGGAGGCTGAAGGTTATTTTCGGGGGCAGAAGGATATGGAGAGCGTGGTAGGCGTGACCCAGAACAGAGTAGGCTTGTACCTTCAGGAGCAGATGAAGTAAAGGGGATATGTCTGTATTTCAGGGAGAAAACCTGTATGTGGGGGCAAAGCTGGAGACTTTTTCGGCTTTACATCTATAATGAAAGGGTAACATGCTATTGTGGCAATTTCAGGGTATTCGCAAATAAAAATATCCACCGCACAAAGAAAGGAGCGTTTTACAGGAAGGCTGCACTGCAGCCCGTAGAAAGGAAGTCATATAGAAAGCAGGAGACAGCTTTCTGCAAAGATTATGGATTAAGGGGAATCCGTCCCGGAAGCGGGACATAGATATTTGTAGATCATTCAGCTGAAACTTATTTCATCACTTAAAAACAGGCATGGGGAGTTTCTCCATGAAACAGCGTAGAAAAGCCAGCGGAGCAGATAACAAAATCTGAACAGCGGGCTTTTCTGTTTTTTACGATATACTACGTTTGACTGCTGGTAATGTCCTTCGATGTTTCCACAGGTTGGTTATCGGGACCTACATCTGCAAGTACAGCTGCAGCGGCTGCAAGGGCGGCCAGGGCTTTTTCATCGCACCGTGGGAGCAGCCGCAACAGAGTTTGGTATGTAGAGCCGGTCCTGTCGTATTCGTCCTGAAAAATACAGTCATCTGCAGATATATTGAGAGTCCTGCAGATATGGTAAAAACCTTCAATGCTTGTAGAGCAGCGGCAGCGCTCCAAATCCTTTTGGAAGGAAACAGAGTGGCCGAGCAGCTCCGCACACTCAGCCTGTGTGAGTTTCCTCTTTTTCCTTGCATTCTTTAGGGCAACACTGAATATACGGGCATCTTTGATTGATAGAGACATCTTAATCACCTCCTAATAGTAGTGTATTGCCATACCTCATAAAAGTAAAAATGGTAATAACACACTAAAAAATAGTGTAATAAACTACCAGACACCCAGATTTCTGGTGAACAAAAAAACATGGTTCATCAGAGTCTTATTTGGGTGTCTTTTTTGTGCCATGGGAGAGGACGCATGGCAGACATTGGGGAATGGTCTTAAGCTGGGCATCGGCAGGGGAATTTCGTTAAAAAAATCATATTCTTTTATGGGATACGACAGCCCCTTTATGGTAGCGTAATACGCTACTATTTTGTGGAAAGCAGAAAATCATGGGAAAAGAACGGTTATCCGGCATTTGGGGAGGATAATGGTTCTTTTTCTTTTGCAGTCAGGGTAGTTGGAGCCTGTACCATCAGGGGGCCTCCTGTCCTGCGGTCTTAACGCAGCAGGAAATGACTGGAGGACGAAAGGATGAAAGAAAAACATACGGATTCCGTACAGAACCGCTTTACCGCATACCTTGTGGCGGCAGTGGGGAATACGCGGAAGAAATACTGGGAACGGAAATACCGGCTGCAGGGCATGGACCTTGCACAGGAGGATCTGCTGGAGCGCAACTATACGGACTTTGACGAGCAGTACCGCGCCTATATAAATGAATATACGGATTTTATCTTCCGGGACTGGCAGAGGTACGAAGAGCTGCTGGCCCGGCTGGAGAGCGACCACCTGGCAAAGGCAATAAGCCGGCTGAAAGGCAGGGACAGGGAGATCCTGTTTGCCAGGGTTTATGGGGAGCTTACTTTTGCGGAACTGGGAGAGCGGTTCCATATGGAGGCAAAACAGGCTGAGATGGCATATTACTATGTACTCAGGAAATTGCGGAAGGAGATGAATGGGAAAGATGGAATTTGAGAAACTGTTGGAGCAGGCAAAGGCAGGGGATAAGGCGGCGCAGGAGGAGATCTTCAGGATGTACCGCCCGCTGCTGATCAAGAATGCCATGGAGCAGAACGTATTTGAGGAGGATCTGTACCAGGAGCTTTCGGCAACCCTGTTAAACTGTATCCGGAAATTCAGGGTTTAGCCGGTGCCGGAACTTTGGGGACCGGATAGGCATACCGGGTAATTCTGCAGGGGGCTGCTGTGTTTTGGGCGTCCCCTGCGTATAAAATGATGTGTCGCTAAAGGTATCCGGCATCCCTGCGATGTCGCAATAATGAAAACAGACCTTCTGCGACAGAAAAACAGGGGGATATGCCTGCCGGAAGACATATCTCCAAAGGTATACCTTTAGCGACACGAAAGTTTATGGAAAGGAGGCGCATCATGGCGGCAAAGAAATTTGGCTATGCCCGTGTGAGCAGCCGGGAGCAGAACCTGGACCGGCAGGTACATATCCTGCGGGACGAGGAGGGTATCGACGAGCGTGACATATATGTGGAGAAGGAGTCAGGGAGGCAGTTTGAGCGCCCGGTGTACCGCTCCCTGGTTGACAACATCCTGCGGGAAGGCGACCTGCTGGTGGTGACGGAACTGAAGCGGTTCGGGAGGAACTACAGCGAAATCTACAAGGAGTGGTTCCACATCACAAAAGAGATTGGTGCTGATATCCGGGTGACATCCATGCCCATCCTGGATACCACACAGTCAAAGGAGCTGGTGGGGCAGCTGATCACGGATGTGGTGCTGGCAGTGTTCGCTTATGTGGCGGACGAAGACTGGACAGAGCGGCATGAGCTGCAGCGGCAGGGAATAGAGGTTGCAAAGGCAGGCGGGAAGCACCTGGGCAGGCCAAGGGTGGAGTACCCGGAGAACTGGGAGGACTGTTACGAAAGATGGAAAGGCGGCGTGATCTCCGCAAAGGAGGCTATGACACTTACAGGACTGAAAAAGGACAGTTTCTACCGGCTGGTCAAAAAGTATGAAGCAGAGCTGAAAGGTGCAGAGGAGGAAAAGTTATGAGCGAGGAAAAGGTTATGGAGAAGGAAAAGATATTGCAGGTCATGGAAAAGTACAGGGACTATTTTAATGAATGGGATGCGGATGTGGCGTTTGGCGTCAACGGCAGGAATATCTTTTATGTGCTGGCATCCGGGGAGGAGTTTGAAACCTTCCTGTTTTTCCAGACGGCAGACCAGTTGGAGAAGGTCATACTGGGAACGATTGCAGAGAACCTGGATGTGATCCTGGGTGCCGGAATTGACGAGGTTAATGTGGGATTTTCGGCTGGGAATATGGATGAAAAGAGTGATAAGAGTATTGAATATTATCTGCCAGTGCTGGTGCAGAAGCTGGATGTCCTTTGCAGGGCGGGGGAAAACTGGTCCCACATGCTTCAGGTGACGTTCAATTCCATAAAGAATGTCTGTGCGGATATGACTGACAGGGAGAAGGAATAGACCGCAGCGGACTTTTCTGTTTAGATAAAATTTATAAAAAACTTGCGGAAAATTTCAAGGAAATAGAAGCAGGGGAGTCTTTATTTATTATATAGAAACAATTTTAAGGAGGGCTGTTTATGAAGCAGGGTACATTGTTTTATGATAAGGGAAGCGGGAGGTACAATTTCCACTATATTGATGAGGACGGCGATAAGCGTGATTATGGCGGCATCCACTGTGGGGAGGTCTTCGAGTTTAAGCTGAATGGAGTTTGGATTCCCGCCCGTGTGGAGATGGGCATGGACAGGGAATGGTATCTGGTCGGGGCGCCGGGACTGAAGCTGGACGGGCTGGAGATAAGGATGTAGTAGACTGTCTGTAAAATTATATTATCAGTATAATGACAAACCGAAGAATTGGTGTTATAGTGGTTACAGTTAGAAAACGAAGCGGACCGGATGAGTCCAGAAAGGAAAAGATCATGACAACAGTTAATTTCGCTGCGAATGGTTTCGCATATTATCTGCATAGCGAACATTATGAGGCACTGTTCAGTAAAGAAAAAGAACAGAGTCTGGTTAAGATGCG
>VSND01000076.1 GCA_009774145.1 Lachnospiraceae bacterium
CTGCAAGACCCGCTCCAATTGCAATTAATGTAGCCATAATTTTTTTCTCCTTTTCCTTTATGATTCTTCTTTCGTTATTATTCTAATGCTTCTTTAATAAACAGCCCTGTCAGGAATACGAACACATATGCCTGGATCAGACCGTCAAACAGATCAAAATACAGACTGAATACTACCGGAAGCCCCACCTTGCAGATGCTTTCGATCAGTTTCATGATGACAAACGCGCCGAGTACATTTCCAAACAGACGCATACAGAGCGACAGCGGTTTGATAAACAGCTCCAGTATATTGATGGGCGTTACCAGAACCACCGGTTCGGTAAAACCCTTCAGCCAGCGTTTCATACCTTTTTTGCGAATCCCTGCAGCCTCAATCAGAATAATGCTCATCACTGCCAGCGCCGCCGTCACATTCAGATCCTTTGTAGGCGGCTTAAATCCCAGAATACCGATCAGGTTGGCTATTCCCAGATAGATCAGCACCGACGTCAGATAAGAGGCATACGCTTCCCCTTCTTCTCCGACAATTCCCTTTCCGATGCCCTGAAGCCATGTCACCGCATATTCCAGCATAAGCTGTCCGCGTCCCGGATGCTCAACCTTCAGATTCCTGGTCAGCAATATGGAAGCAGCCACTACCACCGCCATGATGATCCATGTGACAACCACAGATTCCGCAATGCCGATACCGCCTATGGAAAACACGGTCTCACAGTTCAGCTCTTCCATCAGGGTCTCGCCCAGATTCCCCATAACCACACTTCCTTTCTATAACCTTACTTCAGATACTGCCTCTTCAGGCCTTATCCCTCATTCGATTCAATTATATTACGTTTTTATAAAAATTCAAGGTCGTTTTTTGGAAATATTTGTTCAGATTTCGTTTTTTTTTCGTTATTTTTACAATTGTTTCAGAATTGCTTTATTATAATTTTATAACACACATTCTCCCGAATATTTGTTTGCTTTTTCAGAACATCCGTGCTATAATGAAAAAAACGAATGTTCGAACGTCAGGAGGTACAGATATGACATATGGAAAGATCACTCCAAAGCAGCAGGAAATCCTCGATTTTATCAAATCCGAGATTTTACATAAAGGGTATCCGCCCGCAGTACGCGACATCTGCGAAGCCGTGCATCTGAAGTCCACATCTTCGGTCCACTCCCATCTGGAATCACTGGAGAAAAACGGCTATATCCGCAGGGACCCGACCAAGCCCCGCGCCATTGAGATCATGGAGGAGAACTTTTATATGCTCCGCCGCGAGGTAGCCAATGTCCCCCTGGTAGGCACCGTGGCTGCCGGACAGCCCATCCTTGCTTCAGAGAATATTGAATCCTATTTCCCGATTCCGGCAGAATACGTACCGAATATGGATACGTTTATGCTCAGGGTAAAGGGAGAGAGTATGGTGAATGCCGGGATCTTTGACGGCGATCAGATCATGGTTCAGCAGCAGAATACGGCAAACAACGGCGAGATCGTAGTCGCCCTGATCAACGACGAGGCCACCGTCAAGACCTTTTACAAAGAAGACGGCCACTATCGCCTCCAGCCGGAAAATGACGCCATGTCTCCGATCATTGTTGACGATGTGACCATTCTGGGAAAAGTATTCGGGGTCTTTCGATTATTCCACTGATTCCATATATTCTTCCAGTGTGAGTCCCTGGCTCATGATCTCTTCTGCTGCTTCCACACCTACATACCGGAAGTGCCAGGATTCGTAAGACACCTTTGTAATGTCTTCTTTTCCTTCCGGATAACGCAGGATGAATCCATACCGGCTGCAGTTCTGCTGCAGCCAGAGGATCTCATCGGTTCTGCCCTGCTTTTCATCCAGAATCTGATAATCTTTTGCTACGATGTCCACCGCAAGTCCCGTGGCGTGTTCGCTGCATCCCACCGGCATGGTTTCCCTTACCACCTCTTCGTAAGCTTCCGAATAAGAATATCCCTTATGGATCAGCGCTTCGATATCCTCATCCAGAAGTTCCCTCTGTCTCTGCGTGCTTCGGTATGCGGATGCGATCCAGAAGGAAAGCCCTTTCTTTTCTCCGGCTGCCAGCATCTCTCTAAGATGGTCTGCAATGGAACTGTCCACCTCCACTCCGTATTCCCTGATCCGGATCAGATTCGGCTTCCAGGCACTGTCCAGAGGATGGGTCTTGTTGACGAGCAGCAGATCTGCAGCATCAGCCGTTGTCCTCACGGCTTCCTCCTTTTCCTCTTTCCTTTCTCTGTCTTCCCCTTCTTCCTCCATATCCTCCTGCTGACGATCATCGGAAGGCGACAGATAACGAAGCGCGCAGGAAGTAAGGTTCCATGTGAGCAGCAGGATCAGGACCCCGGACAGGGCAATGGCTCCCCGCCAGAACATCCTGCGTATGGCTCTTTTCCTTCTGCGCCGACGTTTTTCCTTTGTATTCCTCATATCTGTCTCTCCTTTTCCTTAAAACATCATTCCTGGATATACCTTACCCATCCGGCCAGATCCTGAAATCCGATACTGAGTCCCCGGTATTGCCCAAGATATGGTTCTTCCCTTACCTTCACTTCGATGTAGACATTCTGCATCAATTCCTGTTCTTCATCTTCGCGAAAATAGAGAATCGCAATTCCCAGTTTGTCATTCAGCGTATACTGTCTCGTCTGTCCGATATAGTCGTATTCCCATGCTCCATAATAGTCTCTGGCGGCTTCTGCAAACATAAACCCCAGTTCTGTTCTGCTGGCATAACTGTCCGTTGACTGTATAGTTATATCCTTTTCTCCTTTGTAGAAAAACTGTCTGTCTTCCTCCATTGTCCATATCATATTTTCCGAATAGGAATTATAGACTTCCGCATAATAAATCGCACAGGTAACTGCGTTGACCACAAAGTAATAGTCAAAACTCTCATCATCCGAAAAACGCAGATACCACAGGTTCATCATCTCTTTTTTATTGGAATTTTCCAAAGATTCATAAGTCAGGCTGTAATAGCGGGCAAATTTCACACATTCGGACCAGTCCTTATACAGACCCGTCTTCCAGTCATTTGCACTCTGGTCTCCCAGTTCGATCCCCAGCCAGGGAACCATCCCCAGCTTCGCTGTACTGTTAGCCTCATAATACACCTTCTCCGTAAGCTCCCGATCGATCTGGGAAGGCTCTTCCAGGGATGAGATCAGTATGGGATTCTCTCCGTTTTTCTCCAGATACCGGAATGCTCTTGCCACTCCGGGGATATCATTGGAACCCGCCTCCAGAAAAGAAAATCCGTCTCTTCCGGTCACCTCCACCTGCCCGATGGAACTCATGTCAAGACTTCGGCTGAAGTATCTGGGCAGAAAGATAATCCCCAGCGCCAGCAGAATTGTACCTGTCAGGCAGAGCCAGAAAACCCTGTTCTGTCCCTTCATCTTCTCTCAGCCTCCTTCGTTCGAAATTTTATGGCAACTGCAGTTCCTTTTCCGGGAATGCTGAAGATCCGCCATCTGGTGTCATGAATCCCGAGAATCCGGCTGCAAAGCGTCATGCCAAGACCTGCGCCGCCCTCTTTTCTGGCTCTGGATTTATCCACCATATAAAATGCTTCCGTGATGCGGGCGATCTCCTCCTGCTCTATTCCGCAGCCGTTGTCCATGATACAGAACAGATAGCTGCCGATGTATTTCCTGCCCCGGACCACGATCCGTCCGCCCTGTTTTGTGGCTTTCCCTGCATTGTCCAGCAGATTGGTGAATACAGAGATCAGAAGGTCCCGTTCTCCCCAGATCCGTCCCTCCTCGATTCCCGTCCACAGAGCGATCTCCTTTTCCTTTCGTTTCACCGCTGTCAGCCGGATGGCGTTTTTCGCAAGCTTTCGTATGGACAGGGAACAAAACCGGCAGGTCTGTTTGTCTGATACAATCAGCTCCAGCAGCTTAAAGGAGAGACTCTCCAGACGTTTTCCCTGATGAAAAATATAATTGACTGCTTCCAGCGTCTCTTCCCTGGTACAGTCCATGGTCCGCAGCATATCTGCATATCCGATGATCGAGGTAAGCGGCGTCTTCAGTTCATGGGCAAAGGAAGCAGTAAAATCCTCCTGCCGCTTTGCCTGCATGGTCAGTTCATCCATCTTTTCCGAAATTGTGTCTGCCATATGGTTGAAATCCCTTGCCAGCTCTGTGATCTCATCCCGGCCCCTTTCACGGGCGCGGACCTCGTAATCTCCCTTTGAAAACCGCCTCGCCGTCCGGGAGAGTTCCCGGATCGAACGGGTCAGCACATGGGTCACCAGAAATACCAGGATGGTCGTGACGCCTGTGAGCACCAGCATCACAATGCTGTACCAGTCATAATAGGCTTCCCTTTCCCGGTAGATCTCCGAGATATTCTGAACATTTTCCAGATAATAGACCTGATCTCCAACGGAAGAACGGCAGGCAAACAGAAGCCATGTCTCCTCCTTCTCCTGCAGCAGCAGATATCCGCACGGCGCCTCTTCCATCTCCAGAGTAATCCGCAGTGCGTCTACAGAAAAACCCTCCTTCTTGCTTTCATACAGCAGTTTCTGCACGCTGTTGTAGATCCGGTAGATGCCGCCGGGATCCGACAGATTCTGCACAATCGAAGATGCCGTAGCAGGAATGATCCCGTCATTCTGATAGATCTCCTCCAGAGAATTCATGTTCATCTCAAAAGAAAGCTGAAACATCCGATTCTGCCGCTCCGCCTCCGTCAGCACTCTTTGATAGGATTTTTCAAAGGTAAGCTGAATCATCCAGGTGCCGAAAAAGCCAAAGGACAAAAGCAGAAGAACGGTAAAAGAAAAATAGACTTTCCAGAAAAATCTCATCTCTATGTCTCCAGTCGGTACCCGATCTTATAGACCGCACAGATATGACGGTCCCACGAAAGTTTCTTTTTCAAACGCTGTACATGCAGATCCACCGTCCTGCTGTCCCCGGTATACTCTTTTTCCCACACCTGCTCATAGATCACTTCCCGATACAGTGCAATATTGGGATTTCTTGCAAAAAACAGCAAAAGCTCATATTCTTTCAGGGTCAGCAGGATCTGTTTTCCGTTCTGAAGCACGATTCTGGAGGTCAGATCAATCTCCACGTCCAGAATATGGATGACCTTTCCGATCTTGTTATAGCGGCGCATCACGGTCTCAACTCTTGCCAGCAGCTCCACGATCTCAAAGGGTTTGGTAATATAGTCTTCCGCCCCCATCCTGAGTCCGGCCACCTTATGGTCCGTACTGCCCATGGCTGTGATGAAAATGACCGGAAGCTCCAGCGTCCGTGCATATTCCATCAGTTCATAGCCGCCGATTTTCGGCAGCATGATATCCAGAAGCAGCAGGTCATACCTCCCTCTTTCCATGAGGTCGGCCGCTTCTTCTCCGTCAAATGCACAGGTACATGCATATCCTGCTTTTGTCAGATTCATGCGGATCAGATTTGCGATCGGTTCCTCATCTTCTGCAATCAGTATCTTCAACATATTTTTCTCTCCCCTTTAAGCTGATATAAGAATATAATCCGTTTGCATCAAATTTGTATCTGTATATGCCGAAATGAACCTGTTCAACCGTTATCGTCTGCTGTAACTTTATTATATAATCGGAAAGAATGATTGTCATCTGAAAAATAAAGGCAGGGGCAAGAATATCGCCTTGCCCCTGCTGCATGATTCTGTGAGTTCCTGCTACAGTTCAACTACCGTATCTCCGATAAGCAGCGCCGTGATCCGTTCCGGATCCACCACCTTGTCAAAGGGAAGCCGCAGCTCATAGGTCTCTTCTCCATTACTGAAGCCTTCCACCAGAGGAATCATAAGTCCCTCATCCATGACTGTACCGTCCTCATAACGCACTCCTGTGGGATACAGCGCCCTCAGTTCATCCAGCTGATCCAGGCAGACTTCCTCTCCGGTCTCCATGGCGCGGACATCCGCTCCGTCGTATACGATCGTCATGGAAAGGGGCGAGAATGCCACAGTTTCAATATGCGTACTATATCCGTCCAGTTCATATGCCTGATTCACTTCATGGGAGATCATATCTGAAGTACGGATATTCAGAGAGAAATCCCAGTTTCCTGAAACAAGCAGTTCTCCTTCTCCGGCCTTGATCTCCGGTTCCCCGCGAAGTCCTGTGAAATGAAGATTCATAATCAGATCCTCATTTGACTGTTCATGCTTGGTTCCTCTGATCTCAAAATACCGCGTATTGGATACCTCCTGTTCATATTCGCCTACAAATCCCCAGCCCCTGGCTATGAACGGGTCTTCATTTCCAACGAAATCCAGTGTATAATCCAGGGAACAGTCGGAGGTAATCTGCATATCCGGGTCCTCCGCTGTAACCTCAAAAAGCGCATAAAAACGGTTTTTGTCCTGAATGATCTGAATCGCTGTAATCGTAATTCCCTGATCTGTGACCGTCTGGGATACATCTTCGGCCATCTGGTTCATGGTCAGTTCATTTCTGGTCTCCTCATCTGCCTCAAAGACCTGTCCGGCTCTTTCATTCCACTGGAAGATGCCTGCCGCCGCTGCGGTCGTCCCAACCAGCGCCACAAACGCTGCCGCCAGAAGAATCATCCTTTTTTTCGGTGCTTTTTTCATTTTTCCTGCCTCCTGCTCCTGTTTATCGAGCACGGACAGAGCTTCAAGTACAGAGCGGTGCACCTTCTCAGGCACTTCCGGGTATTCCTGGTTCCAGTCAACATGTCTCATAGCCATATTCCCCTTTCAGCCTTTCTTTCATAAGTTTTCTTGCACGGTGAAGCCTGACCTTTACTGCACTTTCCGACAGTCTGAGAATACTTCCGATCTCTTTTACCGAATACCCCTCCACATAGTGAAGGACAAAGGGAATCCGGTAATTTTCAGAAAGCTCCAAAACTGCCAGATACAGTTCCGAATACCTGGCCCTGTCTTCCGTCCTGCGGTCATCCATATAATCTTCATAAGACACCTGGACTTTCCGGCTGCGGATGATCTGATAAGATTCATTGATCAGGATCCGGGTGATCCATGTCCTGAAAAACACATCCTGTTTCAGAGTGTGCAGCTTCTGATATGCCGAAAGAATGGCATTCTGCATGGCGTCCGCACAGTCCTCATCATTTTTCAGAATGGATTTCGCAATATGGTACAGGCTCTTCTCTGCCTTTAATACCTCTGCCGTAAACTCTTCCTTGTTCATCATATCTGCCTTTCACACGGGTTTTGACGTCAAAGCCTCTGGCTTTTTCAACAAATTTGTTTTACACCAGTTAGATGAAACAGGGAGAAGAAAGGTTACAGGAAACATGATATTTTTTTCATCCCTGCAGTTCCAGTCTCATGTAGATGCCGGAATCCATGGGATTATTATTATATCTGGGAATCTCATAAAAACCGTATTTCCTGTACAGGTGGATTGCATCCTGCAAAAAAGGAAGTGTGTCCAGAAGCATGCAGCGATACCCGATCTCTTCTGCATCTGCCAGAATCTTCTGCACCAGCCGGCTGCCGATCTGGCTGCCCCGGTATGCCGGCCGCACATACAGGCGTTTCATCTCACAGCTCTTTGCATCGATCTTCCGAAGCCCAATGCAGCCTGCCAGCCTGTCCTCCTGATAAGCCAGATAAAGCCTGCCTTCCGGCAGGCCGTATTTCGCTTCCAGGTGTTTTAACTCTTCCTCATAGTTCTGGATTTCCAGATATTTCCCAAAAGAAGGATCGCCCTTAAGAAGCATCTCTGTATATTCTGCAAACAGAGTACCAACCTCTTTGGGACGGTCATATCCGGGCAGTATTTTTATTGTCATATGTATCCTCCTGTATCTTACATCTTTCATTTCTTTTGCACCGTCTTACCACATAAAGCAGAAAAGTTCAAACGCTCCGGAAGATTCCCTGTTTTCCCTGCCGCATGGACAAAGATATCCCTCACTGTTCTTCCAGAGGCTCTTCCGCAGTCACTTCCTTTTCAATCCCCAGATAGGGCAGGATATTTTCAAAAATGTTCTTTACTACAGGCGCGCAGACCGTTCCGCCGTAATAGATCCCCTGCGGATCATGAACAATACAGAGCGCCAGCACCTGCGGATCATCCGCCGGAGCAAAGCCTACAAATGAAGAGATATATTTATGCGCGCTTCTTGGAAGCGTCTGTGACGTTGCCGTCTTTCCGCCGATCCGGTATCCTTCAATATAAGCCTTGTTTCCTCCGCCTTCTGATATGACCTTCTCCAGGATCCCGCGCATCTGCGCAGACACTTCTTCGCTGACAATATTTTCTTTTACCGGATAGGAAAATTTTTTTAATACATTTCCATCCCGGTCCTGAATCTCCACTCCAAAATGAGGAGTCACCCGGTTTCCGCCATTGACGACCGAACTGACCATCGTGGCAAGCTGCACCGGCGTAATCTGGAAGGACTGTCCGAAGGTCATGGTTGCAAGCTCCACTTCCCCGATATTTTCCAGATTGTGCATGATGGTTCCTGCTTCTCCCGGAATATCGATTCCCGTCTTTTCCAGCAGATGGTAATCTGTGAAATATTGATAAAACATCTCCGGTCCCATGCGAAGCCCCATCGTCATAAGTGCCGGATTACTAGATATTCAAAATAATATGATAAATCAATAAGGAAGTATCTATGATTATAAAACAATCATACCAGATGCTTCCTTATTGTAAAACCCAAATTTATCTTTCCAGAATTTTTTTAACGAAATATTGCTCTGCAGATGCTCTATCTGCTTCCCGACCTTTCTATTGCCGGCACAATTCCTCTGTTTTTAAGAAAATCATACAAAAACAGCCTTCCTTTTTGCGTCCAGTATGTATGCGGTCTGGAATGCTGATTCCCGTTTGCATCCGAATAATTATGTGTCTTTGTTGATGTATATCCAAAATGGTCATACTCCCTGTAAAGCACCCATACACCGCTCTGCTTAAACTGTATCCCAAAATCATGCAGGCATCCATTAAATTTTGCCGCGCTCATTCCATAATCTTTTGCAATCACAGTTGTAGACACCAGATCCGGACACTGTAAAATCAGATCGTAATATGTGACTTTCGGCTGCATCTCTTCGATCTGTTTTTGTTTTTCGATAACCTGACTTCCGAGAAAGCTGCAACGCTCTTTCAGACTGTCTATTGTCCTGTTCGCCATTTTCAATGCTCTGGCCATGACCTGCTCCGGCGTGTTCCATGCGTCCTCCAAATCAAGAAAATAGTTCCGGATTGTACGCCCGATTTCTGTTCTCTGTATCATACAGATTTCTTTTGCACATCGGATTGTCAAATCATAGTCTAAAGGCGGTCTACCGCCACTTTCGGGAGTTTTACTCATTTTTGAGTAAAACTCCTTTCCCTCCTTAAAGCCGTATTCGCACATCCTAGGAAACCAATCATTAAAACGTGTTCCTATCTGCAACTTCTCATGTAAATCTCTTGCCGATACTGTCGGCTCTTCTGTGTCATAATTGATTTTAATAAGTTCGTCCATTTCAGTTCCTCCCACTTGTAATTGATGTTAAGAAAGCAGGACCTGTCTTTTACAACAAGTCCTGCTCTGTCCACGTAGTAACCAGTCACGTCACTGGCTGAGGAATGCAAAAGGTATAAATAAATTCTTCCTGCGTACTTTCCTGATTCAATTTTATGGCAAAAATCATTCATAAGAAGAACGTCAACATTGCTATATTTCCGCCGCTACATGCCACCGCCTGTCGTACTTCTCTTTCCCCTTCAACACAGCCCGGTACAGCGTCTCGCTGTCCATCTTAAAGGTAGCTTCCAGCACCGGCGCCGCATTGTCGCCACTCTGCCCCATGAACGCCATCATGACATCCGCCACAGCGCCAGCCACGCCAGAGGACACGGCTTCCACGATCTGGTCATTGTTGGCCACTGCGGACCGGCTCCCGATACGTCCGATCATCTCGTTGATGCCGTTTTCCCGGGCAAGGAAGAGCTGGCCTGTCTCCGGGTAACCGCCCTGTGCAAAGGCCGGGATCTGCGGGATGTTGGATATGGTGGAGATATTGATACCTTTGCCGCCGATTCCCGGAACCCATTTGGGGATCTTGATCTTGTTCAGTGCTTTTATTACGGAATTCATACCGGTTATAACTCCGCTGATCATTTTGTTAATCAACTCGATGATTCCTCTGACCGGAGACTTGATCAGTTTCACGATGCCGCCCCAGATGGATGATGTGCTGGACTTTATTCCATTCCAGGCATTTGATATGGCATTTTTGATTCCTGAAAATGAACTGGAAGCTGTTGTTTTCAGATTCCCCCAAGTAGAGGACAGGTTGGATTTTATATTACTCCACACACTGGAAGTTGCGTTCTTTGTTATTTCCCATGCAGTAGAAATTGAGGAGCTGATTCCGGAAAATGCCGTGGAAGCATTTGTCTTGATATTATCCCAGCTGGATGACAGTAAAGTTTTTGTGTTATTCCAGACATTACCGGTTGTGGTCTTCACTGCTTCCCAGTTATTGGAAATCGTAGTTTTAAGTCCGCCCCAGACAGTAGAGACCTTTGTCTTGAGGCCATCCCAGGTTGTTGACAGAGATGCTTTTATACCACTCCAGATAGTGGAGGTTCCCTTTTTGATATCGCTCCATGCCGCAGCTATTTTGTCCTTTATCGATCCAAAAGTATTCGCAACATCTTTGGCAGCTTCTTTGACTTTACCTCCTATGGAAGAAGCAGTCGTCTTTATGTCTTCCCATGCTCTGGATATTCCCGCCGTAATATCTTCCCACCTTCCAAGAAGCCAATCTTTAAGTTTTGCTGTTTCCTCACAGATTTTGTCCCAGTTATCATGCACCACTACTGCGATCGTCGCTATAGCAGCTACGACACCGGCAACTGCAGCTGCTACAAGCGCAGGAGCACCAAGAATCACAGCGCCAACGGCAGCAAGTGCAGTCCCCAATACCATGAAAGCTTCATTCAACCAGCTAAATCCTTTTTTCCACATTTCAAAAAAATTAGATACAGCAATAGCGATGCCAGTAAACGCTGTCCCTATCCCGGTTATATTTTTTACAATTGGATTTACAAGTGCCAGACTTCCTTCTGCTATTTTGTTTCCGAAAAGAGCACGAATTCCCATCTGCAATACCGATATTACTGATGTATCTTTAAATGCAGAAGCGACTGCGCTTGCGACTTTCAACGCAATAGATTTTCCTATTCCTGTAAATCCAAGAAAAGCTATTGCTGTCAATATGCTGGTTTCAATCGGAGCAACAGAAAATGAATTTTCCCATGCAATAATACCCGCATTGATCGCCTCCCAGATCGCGCGCCCAAGCTTCGCCCCTATCTCCAGAAAATCCAGTTCTGCAAGAAAGATTCCAATCTGCCTTCCGATCAAAGCCCAGTCAATGTTGCTCATGGCCGTGATGATGGAATCCAGAAGTCCTTTCACCCACACATTGATGGTCCCGGCCAGCGCCTTGAAGTCAAAGGTCCGGAAAAACTCATTCACTCCGGCCGCAATAGACAGGCCAAGGTTTGTCCAGTCAAAAGTGATCCCGAAGGACAGCGCCGCATAGATCGCTGTATTCAGTGCACTGGCAATCGTCCGGCCCACTGCTCCAAACAGTTCCGGAGAAATCAGGCCGTTCAGGAAGTTGGCCAGACCAATTCCAAAATTCCTTGCGCTCTCATAGATTGCACCCCAGTTGATACTGTTCAAAGCATTTGTAAGCATCTGCCCCAGCTTACCATCATCAATCTTCTGGAACATTTCTGTGAAAATGTCAGCATATTCCTGCGCCTTGTTTTTGGCATCTGCCAGAGCTTTTTCCCAGACAGCTTCATAATCCGCCAATGCATCTGCTATCGCTCCGGACAGATCAATCTGACCCAGATTTCCATCCAAACCATCCTTATCTTTTCCAGAAGCATCATCTGTATTGTCAGATAACTTGTTGATTTCATCAAAACCAAGAAGTGTTGCTACAAGTCTCTTTGCTTTTTTGTCCGCTTCTTCCAGGCCATTTGCAAAACCATCTGCATCATCTTCCAACTCTCCAAGGGAATCATCTGCATAACTGCCACTGATTCCGTCCATGGTATCTTTCAGCCAGCTGTCTCCCCACAGTTTGAAGCCAAGAGTGGTAAATAATCTTTGCAGAGCGATAACAAGACCATTAACGACTGGAAGGACTTTCTGGATAATTGGCAGAAAGAGATTTCCGATGGTCCTCGCCAGATTGGACAGCTGCTGTTTCATGATCCGGTACTGATTCGCCACCGAATTGATCGTATTTGCCTGATCGCCCCATGCAACCTTAGACTGATCCAGAATAGCAATCATACGAAGTTGCATCTTCTCCGCCTGCGTCATTTCAGATACGGCCTTACTCAGACCAAACTTATAAGCATAAGTCTGTAAAGTAGCATTCGTGATATCAATACCATACTTATAGAGCGCACGGGACTGGCCAATAAGACCGGATTGCAAATTGTTCATCACAGTCTTCAGTTCCACATTTTTCAGAGAAGACAGATCTGCTGACAGCATGGTCAGGGCTTTACTGACATTGACACTGTTTTCCCCCAAGAGGCCGACAGAATTTGTTACTGCGGCAATGCTGGACTGATAATTCATGACCGCTTCCGGGTCCAGAGCAAGACCAATGGAATCTGTCAGCGTCAGCTCGCCATTTTCTCCGACTTTATACCCCGTCATTTTCCGGGTCAGTTCGTTCATGCGGTCAGTAAAGGACTGCGCATATTCTTCCGCACTGTCGTAGCCATACTGCGCATACATATCACCGAACTCTTTGCCGATCTTATCCATGGTCACAGAAAAGTAGTTATACGTTTCTACATAATCCATGGCCGTGCTGATGGCATTACCCAGCTTTTTGATCGTCCGGATAATCAAAAAGCAATTTGCATAAAATCGCCCTGCAATCTGTGCAAAATTTCTCATTGATCTGCCAGATTTGGTAATGCTTCCAGATAAACGTGTGAACGCCGCCGACAACTTATTGACATTACCTGCACCATTATTTCCGGCATTACCAGTCCCACCGCTCTGTGCTCCTCTGAGGGCATTACCGAGCTCTGCCAGAGCCCGTGTCATCTGAATCACGTTTTTGGATACATTCGGTGCCTGAGCAAGAGTGGTCATCAGGTTCTTAAGCGCAGTCGCCAGACGTGGTATGTTATCGATCGCGTTCTGCACACTCTTGCCGCCAAGCTTGCCGATATTCTTTGCCATAACAGAGATGCTCTCTGCGCTTTTGACAGCTGCCCCCAAATTAGACAGAGATTTTCCAAAAACAATAAAAGCGGAAGATGCTGTATTCAATCCTGCGGTATTCAGTGTTGAAAGCTTCTGAATATTCTTTGCAAGCCGGGTAAAATCCGATGCCTTGACAGAGTTCATAGTCTGCATGGACTTGCCCAGCTTTTCAATACCATTCGCAAAGCCAACCAGACCACTGCTGTTAATGCCGGAAAGAGAAGTTGCTATCTTATCCAATTTGTTGACCAGTTTATTCAGTTCATCATTTGCTTTTTTGGCGGAGGCTTCCACCTGGACTTCGAGACGATCAAGATCTGCCATGAACGTCACACTCCTTTCTAAGGTTGCGCTGACGTTCGATGACGTTCGGGCATAAGAAAAGCACCCGTTGTATTTAGGTTCTTTCTGATGTTTGGGTAACTCCGCTATTTCCGTTTGGCTCCACTAAGCTAATTTGATAGCTTACAGCAAATTCGTGAAATATGCGGATACCCAAAGTACAGAAAGAACCTGTATTTACGGGTGCTTAGATATATACTTAAAAACCGACCAGCTATGAAAAACTGGTCGGCCAACGATGCATGGATGATGAAAAACGTTTTCAACATCCATATATATTATAACATCTGAACATTACCATTTCAATCTTAAACTAAATGGGAATTTATCGTCTCATTCGCATGCCTGGTCGTCGATTACAGGGAAACCGAGTACGTTTAAGCCGTCATCTCATAATCACGACAGCCTGTATTATTCAAAGACGTATATTGACAACGCACTGTTCATAGTAAAGCCCAAAAAGGTTATGGTGCATGTCAGTGGTGTGGCGACAAGACCGTATGAAGGATTTGGAGCGTATAAATATTACGGAGGCACAAATAGCGAACCCCTAATGCAAAAAGTTGACGAGCTGATATATAATGGCCATACCATTCTTGGAGGCTTTATAGCCCGTGGCGGGTTGAATGATGAAGGCTATGCAGGCAATATGGTAAATATGTCAGCTGTCATGATACAATGCAGCAGTTACTATGATGTGCCATATGAAATCATGTTTTTCAGCGATGCCTACCAGACCATCCATTATGACATTGTCATTTTATATTATTGAACAAAATACATCCCACATGTTATTATCCGCCTGTTAACATGTGCATCACTTAACAGTGAAACCTCTCCTGTTCCACTCATCAGTATCATTACACTATTAGAGGTTCCGTCATACAGACAGTAAAATCTCAAATCTGATGCAGGTCTGAAACCTTCCGGAATAATGGCAATGTTCTTTTTCCAATTATTCACAGATTCTATGCCGCTTGCCTCAATTAACATATCAAAGAATACTGTTTTGTGTATTTTTTTGAATCTTAAACTGCCTGTGCAACCGGAAAACAGAGTAGCATCATTTATAATATTCTCATTTAATTTATTTATTTGTTCTTGTGCATTACTGGTCATTCCTGCCAGATATCCCAGCTCTGCTGCCGTTATCGTCGAAGTTCCTACCTTCCCATTCACATCGGACACGAGCGCTCTGGCCGCTGCAAGATTCTGCCCCAGAAGGGTGCTCCCTGCGCCGATCAGCAGGGATCCTGCAATCTTTCTTATTTTCCCAAATATCGCGGACAGACTTTCGCCGTTCTCAATATTCTCAAGTGCAGATGCTTCTGTGAAGTCAACGGGAGTATCTGTATCCACAGTCCCTGTTGGACCTGCGGGTCCCGGAATACCCTGTATACCCTGCTTTCCTTGAGGGCCCGTATCCCCTTTCGGTCCTTTAAAATTTCCAATAAATACCTTTCCCATAATATCATCCTTTCTTACTCATCCGGGGTAATATAGTAAATATTATTGTTTTCGTCCACCTCGAATTCTGGAGGATCGCTTCCATCTGCATAATAGGCCCACAAATTCCCGTCAACATCTCCTGTCAATGTAAACATCCCACTGATCGGAACTGATATTCCACTCTCCCCCTGCGGACCTGTATCCCCTTTGTCTCCTTTATCCCCTTTAAATTCTCCCGCATCTCTTCTGGCAATCAGGTCCTGTGCGATATTGTTGGCATAATTCGCCGCCACCTCTGCTGCTTTCGCTTTTACTTGGGCACTGTCACCTGCCGACTGTGCATGATTTGCTGCATTTTCAGCAACTATGATAACAGCATTGATATTGGTGGTAAGCTGCTTGATGATATCATCCGTCATATCTCCAAACTGATCCACCATATCTTCATATGTAGCCATCCGCTTTACAATTCCGGCCGCAAATGCAATAAAAACAGATTTACCATCCGGAACGACCGGATCATCCGCCAGTACTACCGCCCACTCACCGGGCCGCATCTTAGCCGGAACAAAATCTCCATATTCACCCTGACGCATTACAATAGCCATTACTCTGTCACCTCGTTAAAATTTTACTGCTGTGTTACTGGCCCTCCACAATCGGAACCGGTTCTGCTTCTTCCGGTTCTCTCAATTTAGCCAATTTGCTCACAAAATCCAGTTTTTCACTGTCTGTATATTTTTCCGGCTTCCATTTTCTTTTCATTTTTTTATGGGAGACGATCTTCTCACCTTTCAGATCCGCTATCTCTTCTTTCAATTCCTGCACTTGGGACGTTAATTCCTGAACAGCCTTTACCAGGTACGGAATAAGACCTGCTTTATTGATGCTGTATACGCCGGTTTCTCCATCGACATGTACAAGGCCTGGTGCCACAGTATCAATCTGTTGGGCAATGAAGTCGATATCCTCGTGTTTTCCTGTTTCAATCCAGTCATAAGAAAACGTCTGGATATCATTGATGATCTCGAGTGCAGGTTCTTCAGACTCTTCGATATTATTTTTAAGACGTTCATCTGACTGATTAAGAATGTCATTGTTGTGCATATTAAGGTCCGAATACACATCAATATTGCTGTAATTTATGTTCATTTTTGTCGATGATGCAATCGAAAAGTATATCTTTGATGATGCGCCCAGCGTTATTCCACTGTCACCGGAGTTGGTAATATATCCGCTGTATCCATCTCCAAAATATATCCGATTGTAGTCCATAAAAAGTTTATCTTCTACATGCAGTCCTGCAGCATATTCAGATTGCGCAGGGGAATAATATGCAAGTTTTATAATACTGAGTCCATCTTCTTCTTCCTGATAACCCCAACACATAAATGCGTGTCCGTGCGCCAAACCAAAACGAATGGATTTCATTTCTGGATGACTATGCATTTTTGATGTACCGATAACTCCCGTATATGACCCGTCATTATATAATTCCATCCCCGAACCGGAAATCTGATTGCACAATTGATCATTGCCATCATAAACGTTTATGATTCCATATGAATTGTTTTTGCCGCCAACATCTATTTCCGGTCCTCTGATTTTTCCTTTTGTTACTGAAATTCCGTCTTTATCCCATGATCCGATCTGCTTTCCTGATGCATCTAATATTTTAAGGATCCCGTTAACATTGTTATTTCCGCCAAGAGTTAAAATTCCGCCCTTTGCATAATTAAACGATATATACAGCTGGCCATCCTGAATATACAACCCCTGTGCCTGTCCGTTATTGGTCAGTTTATTAAAAATATCTTCCTGTGTCTGGTTGTTTACAGCACTGCTCGCCGCATTGCTCGCAACGGATGAGACAATATCCTGAACCGTTCTTCCGGAAATACTGACTGATTCTGCATTGATGACAACGCGGCCAGTATCTACATTGGCAAGCAGAGTTACATTTCCTTTATCATCCTTTACGACCAACTCCCCAGTATTGATCCATTCAGCATTGATGCCAATCGCAGAAAGCACATTGACCACCACATTTCCCTGGCTGTCCATACCTGCGTTCCACGTCTTACCACCGTCCGTAGTTACTGCAAAGGCATCCGCCGTCATCTTCCAGATGGTCATGGATTCATTAAGGTTTGGTTTATTATGAAGATAGAAAATCGTAGAACCATCTTCCAACTTCTCTTCTGTCTTAAACACGCCAAAGGACTGTGTAATCAGGCTGGTCAGCATCTGCATGGCCTTGTCATAATCTGATATCCTCCGGGATGCTTCCAGTCTCGCCTTGACAATATTCCGTGTTGCTTCCGAAAACCGCTGTGCGCTGTTCCGGCTGGGAGTTTCCGCACTGCACCGGATCTGCTGATAATTGCCGGCCTTAAACGTTGCAGATGTAATATAGGACTGATAGGAGCGCTGCTTCCGGTCTGTCACGATCACAGGGTCCCCGGCCTCAATCGAAGGGTCATTCAGCGCCGATACATCAAATGGCCGAAAACGCATTCCAACCACCTTCCCGCCGACAGCCCGGGCCACAGCTTCCGCTTTTCCTTTCTGGATCAGGTCATTTCCCTCTATGGCGATCACATAACCCTCTGTTCCAAATAAAAAAGACTGTACCTTTTCCGTTTCCGTCTCTTCAAAGCTCTCTGTCACTTTCAGCCCTGTGATCACCACATCATCTGTGCAGATCTGCATGGCACTCATGGAATAGATATGATGATAACTGTTCAACTCCTTGAATGAACCACCATGAAAATCATCCCCTGTTGTCCATGGCTTAAAAGTGCCGCCAAAAGCAGTATCTCCGGATTTATATGGATCCCCTTCATCAAAGACGCCGCCATTCAAACCACCCGGATTTTCAAACACACTTAAATCATACCAGTCCAACCGAAAACGCCCATAAGTATCGCATCTCACCCAAGAACACGCAATCTGAGCCACCCAAGACAAAACCTGTCTGCAGGTTAATGCCTGATCATCCGGTCGGCTCTGGACCACATAAGAAGAATTGAAAAATGTGGTAGTCTGAAGCATCACACCACAGACATAACAGAGATCCCGGACGATCTCTCCAAGAGTTGCAGGATAGGTTAGACTGCTCTCTGCATAGGCATAGTCAAGCTTATACATATTATCCAGGCAGCTTAATGTTATGATAGAACCATCATAAGACGCTTCATCCACAGTAAACACACCCTTACGGATCTTCTCGATCCGTCCATCCGAAAGTTCCAGACCAATATACGGTACCACCACAGCACCTGTGAAATCATATTCGGAATATTCCTCGTAAATATTGTTGATACTCAATGTCAGCTTATTGATAATAGCAGCACCAATATCAAAACTGCTGGTACCAGACACCGCATCTTCAATCGAGAAACTGTCTGTCCATATGTCCTTATCTTTCAGATTCAGCACGGTCCCATCCAAAAGTGTAATGTCCGCATAACACAGATAATCCCTGTTATCATTAAACAGTTCATTTTGAAACTGATTCGATAAATTCAGCATGTTTCCTACCTCTCTATGATGTCAAATGATACTTGGGAATATCGCTTGTTTCGGACGGTCCATATCTTCATGGGGGCCGATCTGTCACCCACATAAAATGTTCTGGTCTCATTGGTTCCGCTCAACGCATCCGGATACCGTACTCTCACATATTCCGGATTAAATGCCTGCAAGATGGCGGATGCCTCCTGCGGAGTGGGATGGTTCCAGGAAAGGGAGATTTTCCGTTTTTGCGCAATTCTATTTTTATGCATCAAAGCATCCAACGTCCGCCCGGATGCGGGATCGGACACATCCTGCAGTCCCCATGAAAAAGCGGATGGTGTCTTGACCGCAACACCATCCACAGTAATCATGGCCATATGGAATCCCCCTCTCTTTCAGAAATTCTTATTTTATTTAAGTTCCTGTTATGCCTGCACGATCAGAGCATCGAAACCTGCCGCCTGCAGTTTTTTCTTCATAGATTCGGCATTGGATTTTACGCCATAAGCGCCCACCTGCACGCGATACAAAGCATTCTTATCCCCGGTGGGAGTTTCTTCGCCTGCCTCCGCCTTGTCGGTCTCTGTCAGCTCCTGGACATGCTGTCCGGTGATTCCATAGACAATCGCAGATGCCATGCTCCTGTAGTCATACAGCTGCACATCGTCCCGGTCATCTACAAAGCAACACTCAATCAGCATGGCAGGAGATTTTGTGTTTTTCAGAAATGCAAGTCCCGGGCGGTATTTCAGGCCACGGTTCTTAAAGCCAAGTGCCGCAATCGCCTGGCAGACCTTCTCCGCCCATCCATAAGCCCGGCTGGAGTTGGAATACAAAAGCACTTCCACCCCTGTGGTCTTCCCGTTCCCTTTCTCGTCTTTCGCTCCGGCGTTAAAATGGATACTCACGTCCAGATCCACCGCATGGGCGTTGCACTTTGCCACAATCTTTTTCAGCACGTCCGACTGCCCTGTCCCGTTGTCCACCGTACAGTCATACACCGTGCGCCCCAGCTCACGAAGCTGGCTAATAACCTCATCTTTTACGCGCCTTGCCTCTGTCGACTCGTTGATCAGGCCCACGGCCCCGCAGGCTACTTTTCCCGCCGGGTTATGTCCCGCATGTACGTTGATCCTCATATTTTCCTCACTTTCTCCAGTCCTCTACTGGCATAAAAAGAGGACGGTTCCCCGCCCTCCAGATATGTATCATTTTCGGTTATATTTCGTCCGCTCCCAGATATCCGCGATCCGCTCCCAGCCGCCGGTTGCCACCAAATAAACCACAAAAGCGGCGATAAAGGATGCAAATACATAATACCATACGATCACGACCTTAAAATACTGGCAGGCGATCACCACAGCCAGCGGACACAAGACCATCGACACCGCCAGCGCCACCACACTTGTCTGGATTTGCTGCAGCCACGGCAGCTCCTTGATCGCCTGCACGATCACCGCCACCAGAAAGGCCAGACCTCCGATTGCCGCCAAAATGTATGTCATATACTGAATTAACAGTTCCATATTCATCTCATTTCCTCTCTTCCTCCAGATCATCAATCCGGTGATTTGCTACTTTAATTTTTTCCTCCTGGAGCTCTGTCCGCTCCTCCACTCTGTACATCCGCTCCACAAGGTTATTGTGTGCCTGAACCTTATGCTCCAGTTCCTCCAGCCGGTATGCAATCAGGGCGGAGCTCTTTCGCTGTGCAAAGAAACTTCCCGCCAATGTCCCGGCCAGAGACAGTAAGGAACTGTTAAGAAATAACTTTTAATCTTGGGGCTTAATAACATAGTTCCATTTTCCAAGTGTCTCACAAGGAA
>VSND01000077.1 GCA_009774145.1 Lachnospiraceae bacterium
AATACAATGTTCTCAAAAGAATTGCCTGTTGTTCTATTTCTGATATAACAGAAATATACTTATTATTTCTATAGTCTGGTACATACTGTCTAATCAGATTTTTCTCCAATTGGAATAAAGAAAACGACGGTTCTTCATATCGCAATACCAGCATCTTAAAGAAGGCTACAGCATCTGCCAAAAACATGAATTCCATTTCATCCGGATATTCCTTCCATATCCCTCGATTATGATATTCCTTCCACTTTTCAATCTGTATGGTTATCCAGTCAATATGATGCTCCGCATTTATAAAAAGAGAAACAGACTGAGAGTTCAAAAAATAATGATATAATTTCTTTCCTGTCCTGTAAATACCCGTAGCATAAATATCCAGTAAAGGACGCCAGTACATATCTTCATAAGCCAGTTTTTCAGGAAAATATAATTGATTTTCCATAATCAGGCTTTTACGTATAAGTTTTCCCCATACTACTGTATCCTCAATGCAATTATGGATTAACAATAATTTCTTGAATTCTTTTGTGTTTGCTATAATATATTGCCCTTTCCCGCCTCTTCTCTGTTCTTCGTCGAAATATATAAGTGAAGATGATACATCCCTTCTCCAATCGCAGGAGACCACATCACATTCAAACTGTGTTACCGGTGCATACAGCTGTTCAAAATAATCCGGCTCCAGCCAGTCATCTGCATCCACAAATGCAATCCAGTCGGCCGAAGCATACCTTACACCAAGATTTCGAGCTGCTCCTAGTCTTCTATTCACTTTCTGTTGGATCAACAATATATTTTCTGGATACATTTGTTCCCATTTCCTCAAGTGTACCCATGTACTGTCAGCAGAAGCATCATCTATACAAATAATCTCCAGCTCTTCCATCCCCATCGTCTGTGCCTCAATTGACATTAAACAACGGTCAATATATGCAGCAACATTATAACATGGAATAATCACACTGATCTTTTTCATATATTCACTCCACTCATTATTATATATACACCCCGGCATATCATAATATATTCAAAAACACAGCATTTCTCTGACACGATGCCTGTATGTGTTCCTGGAAGCGGTCTTTTGATGCCCGCTTCTGGCAATTGCAGTTCTCTCATCTTCATGTCTAAGATAATAGTCAATTTTACGCAGCAGATCTGTCTTATTTTCATAGTAGACAAAATCTTCTCCCGGCACATAAAGATCCAGAAAATCCGGCTGAAAATTGCTGAGCAGAAAACCGCCGCTTCCCATAATATCAAATGCCCGCAGCGGAATTCCGCTCTGTATTCCGCGCAGCGTAATATTCAGATTAATTCTGCTCTGTCTGAATACACGCGGCATTTCTGCATTATAATCTACATATCCATGATTATGTAAATTTGGTGTACAAAAATCTTTATAATGTGTAAACAGATCAACTGTAAATTTTTCAGCAACCGTTTCCAGTAAATCAATACGTTCTATAGATGTCACTCTTCGATTGACAATATACTGTGCATACAAATAATCCAGAGACTCCATCCCATCTGGTTGTATCGCCATGGGAAGTGCCTGATATAGATCTTTTATAATTGGACGCAGATTTTCTTCTACAAGATCATATCCCTGTATCTTCAGCTGAGACGCTATCAGTGCACTCAAATATCCTTTTACATAGCCTGAAAGCTTTTCGACCATCTGGTCATAATAATTATTCTTTTCCAGATAAAGGGATCCAAGAAAAGAAACGTCATACAGTAACGGTAACGGTCCAGACTGATCAGATGTAATGGCATCCAGACGTTCCGTATTTGCTGCCAGAGGCAGATAACGAACCGTGGAAATTCCAGCTTTATGAAACTGCAAATACATTGTTTTGTCAAAAACACAGATAACATTGCAGGGGTTACTGACTGTTCGAGAATAAAGCATAACATGAGGATTATCATAGGTCCATGAAACATATTTAATATCTTCTCTTTGACACACTTTTGATATAATCACAAAATAGGCAACAGAAAAAACAATATCCGGTACTTCTCTATGCAGTACTTCTGATAATGTATGTTCCGTCTCCGGATCATTGTGCAGTCTGGAAAGATCAATTGAAAAAGGAAAGCAAACCAGGCTGTGTCCCTCAGCGATAAAAGCCTCTTTCAGATCATTTCTTCCATAACTTGCCCATTCAGCAAACAGTATCTTCATAATGTTTTTCTTTCCAATCTAATTCTCATATATCAGTTATTCATGAATTGCCAGCAGCACAATCTCTGCCGGTCCCCACTGTTTCCCATTGCTTCTGAGATAAAGTTGATAATCAGAATCCATATCGGTAATCATCCGAGGAATCTTCCATATATCTTCATTATTATGGTAAACACTGACCAGTAATTTGGGACTTTCTTCCTGGATATGCCGGATACTTCCTCTCAACGCATCCTGTTCCGCTCCTTCAATATCCATCTTTATTAAAGTAATCTTTTCCTCAATATCTTCATCCAAGCAAACCACCTCAACTTTTTGACCCGTGTTATACTCTGTAATCTTATTGCAGCTTGAATCCGATAATTTTACCAGATAGCCCACACTGTTTTTATCTCCCACACCTTTATTTCTGATTTCAATATCCGGATATTCCGCCAGATTTTTCCTCATTATCTCTGTACTGGATTCATCGATCTCATAGCAATATATCTTTTTGTATTTTCCATATGTCCGGATATAATTTAAAGCCGAGTCTCCAGTCCATGCGCCAAGATCTGCAATCACCTCATCAGCATCGCACTTCACCAGGTCCAGATCAAAATAATCGCTGTAATTCGCCTCTTTCATCCCCATAATATAAGCCGTGTCAAATGTGAGCCAGTTATACAGCATACTGGTAAGAACCAGCCGGGACCGCTGATCCCCCAACCGATTATACAGCCATATAAAGTCCTCTCTGTGTTCTTTCAATACGGTTACCCGATTGACTGCCACATCATATCTGTTGTTATTCACATCCAGAGTTCCCCACATATCCTGAAACCGCTGATAATATTTGCACAGATTCTCTATCTCTGCTGCTTTTCGATTCATCAAGGAATCCTTTACATTTTCCATAATCATATCAAAGTCCACATACTGAATACGGTCCATTAATCTGATAAATCTTTCATCCCACACATTTTCCGCATAATATTGTTTTTCCAGGATCTTGGGTATTTTATCCAGCCAGCAAAAACACTGTCTGACCAACTCTTCTCTGTATGCGGGATCCATTTTATTTCCAGCCAGATCATCCAGCCGGCAAAAACAGACTTTGGAACTTTCCAAAAGCTCTGTATTCACAGACTCGATCACAGATTTCAGATCTGCTTCCAGCCTGCCGGATACTGCCTCCTCCCAGTCTTTTTCACTGAAATTCTGAATACACCCTACCGTGTCGCTTACCAGATCAATTGCATTCCTGATCTGAATACAGGTATCTTTTATCATTATCTTTTCCTCCTGTTCACTTTCTGTTATTCATAAAATATCTTTGATGCAGGTAATCTTCAGTCTGATGGTTCTATGATACCGCAGATCTGATTCGCATCCACAAAATAGCGATCGCAGACAGCAGATACTGCATATTTCGAGTAACTGCTCCACAGACGTTTTTTTTCTCTTTCACCTGCATCAAATTCCATTCTTTTTAATATATGCCGTAATCTTCGCAGCTTTCGCAACAGTTGACAGGATGACATGTCTTCCTGCCAGAAACGTAATTCTGACTGCTCTGTTTCCTCTTGACAATCTATGTATACGATAGTTTGATAATCTTTCAGACAAAAATATTCCTGAATATCGGGATCTTCAAACAGTTTCCGCAGCTCTGTTTTAGCCCCTGCCATAATCAGTTTTTCTATACCGCTTTGCATGGTATTTACCATCTGTGCATATTCTTTCTCCATTTCATATCCGGACCTATTTACATCAATACTGGAAGCAACAGCTTCCATATCTGCATATTCATGAAGAAACGTCTCATATGCCTCATAATAAGTCGTCAATTCCGGATCACGATTGTCATGATAACACCAGGCTTCCTTCTGCCAGGGAACCACCACTTTATAACCGGCTCTTTTAAATTCCATACACTGTGAAATATCATAAAAATGCCATCGGTCAAAAATATCTTCTCTCCACCGAATATCCTGCTGTGTCGCCATTAAAAGTCCATCCACTGCATGCACTTCCTGAAAAACCTCCTCTTGCCGCGGACACCCCTGGTTCCAGCATTTATGATTATCCTTAACGGATCCTGTATCCCATCCTGTAAGTTGTGCAACACCTGTTCCCAAATCCCGTTTTCCCACCATACCTATCAATCCGATCTGTTCATCATACGAAAAAATATCTATTAAATCTGAAATAAACATCCTGTTCATAATAAAAACATCCTGGTGTAAATATACTTTGTACTTTGCGTCTGAATCTTTCATTGCTGCATTATATCCGCCTGCCATAGACGGTGCATTCTGTATGCTTATAATATCTGTGCTGTATCCTTCTGGAACATACAGACGCTCCAGATAATACATGCATTCTGCAAATTCTTCATCATCATTCACACATATGATAAAAGCGATCTGTTTTTTATTCATTGCAGTTCCCTCCCACGCAAAATATCCGGCAAAACAAACGGTCTGTTGTCTGCCAATATAATTTACTTTCAGCATTACACTTGTGCAAACATCTCCCGAACCCGATGTCTGAACGTATGTCCGGCAGCAACTTTGTCATGCCCATTCTTTGCAATTATTTTTCGTTCCTGTTCATGATCCAGATAATAATCAATCTTTTTCAGCAGATCCTCTTTATCTTCATAATATATAAAATCTTCTCCCGGAACAAAATAATCCAGGAAATCTGCCTGAAAATTGCTGATTAAAAATCCGCCCGCTCCCATGATATCAAATGCACGCAACGGAATCCCTCTCTCGATACTTCGCAATGTAATATTCAGATTGATCCTGCTCTGCTTATATACAAACGGTGCCCCTGTATATGGATCAACCGCTCCATGATTGTATACATTTGGCAGTTGGAATTCTTTTGACAATGTGAAAAGATCCACTCTGTGTTGCCTGGCAATGGCGCTCAACAGTTCAATACGTTCATCCGATGTTATCTTCCGGTCAATTACGTAATGAGCATAAAAATACTCTCTGGTCGCTCTGTTCTCATGTCCGAAATGAATCGGAAGTACCCTGTAGAGCTCCTCAATCACAGACCCAAGAGACTCCTCAATAAAATTATAGCCCTGGATCCTCATCTGTGCAGCCATAAGGGAATCCAGATATCCTTTCGCATAATCTGATAAACGAATGCTCATTCGTTCAAAATAAGAAAGTTCTTCCAAATACAATGATCCGACAAAAGAGATATCATATTTACAGGACTGTGCATCCAGAGTCATATGATCCAGGCGTTCTGTATTCACTGCCAATGGCATATAGTGTACCGTTTTAATACCAGAATCATGAAATTCCTGGTATATTTTTTTATCAAAAACAAAAATCACATTGCAGGGATTCACAACCATATCCGAATAAAGCAGAATCTGAGGATTATCATATACCCATGAAATGTAACGAATATGCTCCTGCTGACAGACTTTTGAAAAAACCGGGTAATAATCGAAAGAGAACACAACATCTGGAACTTCTTTACACAGCACAGAACGAAACCTTTTCTCCATTTCCTGATTATCAACCGCATTTTCATGTTTGGAAAATGGAAATCCTGACACATCATATCCTTCTGCTGCAAATGCATCTTTTATATCTTCAAGTCCAAAAGCTTCCCACTCAATATTCAGTATCTTCACCCTTTATCTCCCCATCTTTTCTTTTTAATCTGTCTTTCCATCCTCAAAGCCATCAGACATCGTGAAGCAGTTCCCTTATTCGATGTCTGTAGGTATGCCCTGATGCTACTTTATCATGTCCATTTCGGGCAACTGCTTTCCGTTCCTCTTCATAAGTCAGGTAGTAACGGATCTTTTTTTTAAGATCTTCCGGATTCTCATAATAAACGAAGTCTTCTCCGGGTACAAAGCAGTCAAGAAAATCTGCCTGATAATTACTGAGCAGAAATCCTCCGCATCCCATGATATCAAACGCACGCAATGGAATTCCGCTTTTGATGTTACGCAGCGTAATGTTCAGGTTAATCCTGCTCTGCTTAAATACCTTCGGCATTTCTGTATCATAACTGACAGGACCGTGATTGCATACGTTCTGCAGTGGAAAATCGACAATATGTGTAAAAAGATCCACGCTGCAATCTCTGGCAATCAGTTCCAACAGATTTATACGCTCAATTGCCGTAAGTCTTTGTTTTATGATATCTCCGTAGATATGTTCCCTGGACTCCCTGAACAATGGCTCTGATACCAGGGGATATGCCCGATACATGTCATCCAGAACAGGTGCTGATATACTTTCTGTAAAATCATATCCCTGAATCTCCAACTGTACTGTGCACAGTGCCCGCAGGTACCCTCTCGCGTAATCCGGCAGAGAGTGTTCAATCCGGTCAAATGTATCATCTCCTTTTTCCAGATAAAGCGATCCGACAAAAGAAACATCATAACTATATGGTAATGGAGATGAAGCATCCATCTGGTCTAACCGGTCCGTATTAACTGCCAGAGGCATATATTGTATGTTGGTTATACCTTCATGGTGAAATTCCTGACAGACCGCTTTATCAAAAACATACACCCTGTTGCACGAATTTAAAACAGTAGGAGAATACAGCAGCCGATGTGGACAATCATAATTCCAGGAAATATATCGAATCATTTCTTTTTGACATACTCTGGAAATAACCGGAAAATAATTAATTGAAAATACAATATCCGGTACAGATTCATGCAAGACGGTCTTCAGTCTCTCTTCTGTTTCCGGATCCTCTATATATTTCCCGTATGGGTAAGCTGATGATACTTCAAACGGAAAAAGACACAGGTCATGTCCCTCCTTCAGGAATGCTTCTCTCGTATCCCTGCTCCCATAACTTCCCCATTCGACAAATAATATTTTCACACCAACATTCCTTTCCGTCATTTTCCGTCATTGAATTACACAGGAACGCACCTCTAAAAGGTCTGCAATCTTACCTAAAACCCTTTCTTTATCTGTCACATAACGGCTGCACACATCCAAAACCGCATATCGGGAATATTCTGTTCGCAACTGTTCCTTCTGTGAGCAGTCCCCCGCATATTCGATCCGTTTCAGCATATATTTCAGTTTACGAAGCTTTGATACCAACTGAACTGCCGTCCTTCCCGGCTCCCAGAAGCGCTGCCGTAAACCTGCCGTTTCCTCCTGATAATCAATCGAGACAATTGATGCATATTCTCTTAAATAGATTGATTTTCTCAGATCAGATTCCAGCAGCAATGTTCTCAGGCTGCTTTTGTCACCCATATCGAAAAGATCCACAACTCCCGCCCTCAGTTCTTCTATCGCCTGTGCACATTCCTGTTCCTTTTCATAAGTATAAGAATCCAATGTTTCCAGATCATCTATCTCCAGCATCTCTGCATATTCCTGAAGAAAGCATTTGTAATGATCATAATAATGTGTAAATTTCGAATATAATGTATCATGATAACACCATATCTCTTCCTGTACGGGAACCGCCACCTTAAAGCCTGACTTCTGAAATTCCATACACTGTGAAATATCGTAAAAATCCCATCCAGTAAAGATATCTTCTCTCCATGGAATATCATACTGAGTCGCCAGCAACAGTCCGTCTGATGCCTGCACTTCAGCGTATCTTTTTCCCGAAGCTGGATATCCAAAACTCCAGATATATTCATTATCAATGACTCTACCGGTATCCCTGATCATAACCATCTCCGCAGAACCCATTTTAAGATTCCTTTTTCCGATCATTCCAAGGATTCCGATCTGTTCATCCTGCGCAAAAACTTCCAGAATTTCTGAAATAAAATTTTGATTCCGAATAAATACATCCTGATGCAGATACACTTTATATTTCGCATCTGAACTTTTCATCCCTACATTGTAACCGGCAGCCATAGATAATGCATCCTGTATTTTTATCATCTCGACTGCATATCCTTCAGGAATACGTAAACGCTCCAGATAATATCTGCATTCTGCGTATTCTGCCTCATCATTCACACAGGTAATAAACACCATCTTTTTTTCATCCATGGCCTAAAAACCTCCCAACATCTCGCAGACCCGATGTCTGTAAGTATGTTCTGAAACAACTTTACCATGACCGTTTCCGGCAATTGTCTGTCTTTCGTCTTCATGACGCAGATAGTAGTCAACTTTACTCAACAGATCTTTTTTACTTTCATAATAAACAAAATCTTCTCCTGGTATAAAATGATCCAGAAAATCTTCCTGATAGTTACTGAGAAGGAATCCGCCCGCCCCCATAATATCAAATGCCCGCAGCGGAACACCGCTTTGAATGCTGCGCGACGTAAGATTCAGATTGATTTTACTCTGTTTAAATACCAGCGGCATCTCATTATAATAATCCACTTTACCATGTATACGTATATTCGGTAAAGGACAGTCTTTCATATGTGTAAAAAGATCCACCACATGATTTTGCGCAACTGCTTCCAGCAGTTCCAGACGTTCGATCGCCGTAATTCTTGGTGTAATGATCACATTCTCGTGAAAAGTCTCACTGGATGCCATTACTCCCGGCTGGACAGTGACCGGACACACTCTTTGCAGTTCCTCTGCGATTGCCGGCAGCATCTCTGTAACAAAATTATACCCCTGTATCTGCAGCTGGACGGCAATAAGGGCTTTCAGATATCCTCTTGCACGATCCGACAGCAGCGATTCAACCTGATCAAAATAATTCATACGCTCCAGATAAAGCGACCCGACAAAAGAAACATCATACCTGGTCATATCCTGATCCAGCGCATCCAGCCTGTCTGTATTGACAGCCAACGGAAGATAATAGATATGTGAAATACCCATTTCCCGATATTTTCTGCATTCAGCTTTGTCAAATGTATAGATCACATTACAGGAATTTGCAACCGTCTCTGAATAGAGCAACATATTCGGTGCATCATAATTCCATGAAATATACCGAATGTGCTCTTTTTGACACACTTTGGAAATCACTGGAAAATAATTAGTTGAATAAACTGCATCTGGAACTTTCCTGTGTAAAGCAAGACGCAAACGTTCCTCCACCTCAGGATTCTCCTGCAAAGTCCCATATGTAGAAGAACTGACGGGAAATGGGAAGCATACCAGTTCATGCCCTTCAGCAATCATCGCCTCTTTAATATCATCATTTCCGTAACTTGACCATTCGATATAAAGCAATCTCATCCATGTTTTCCTTCCCCGACTGGATAATGTTTTGCTGCATCTAAAATCCAGTCCGCACAATTCGTCCATGTAAATTTCTGACGGACCATCTCATATCCTTTCTGAATCATTGTTTCAGCTTTTACAGAATCCTCTAATAATTCATGTACAATCTCCGGCAGACATTCCAGATGATCCAGATCATACAGTACGATGTTCCCGCCTCCGGCAAAATTCTCTGTGATCCAGCTGCTCGGATCCGTCAGAGGCAGAGAATGCCGCAGCAGCGTATTAAAAATCCGATCGTGTGTTCCTGCTTTAAACCACGGCATCACATTCAGATTCAATTTTGCATCTGCCATATACGCCAGACTTTTTTCATAAGGAACCTGTCCTTCTATCCGATGCACATTGGTATGTTTGATCGAAGGATGTGCCTCCCATCCCTGTCCTAAAAGATACAGATCAAATCCGGCTTCTGCCAAAACAGATACCACCTGCCCTCTATAATACATGCGAACTGCCCAATCCACATAAAGAGAACGATTTAACAGCGTTTTTAACATACTGTCTGAAACAGACCATCCATTTTTATTCAATGTTCCAAGAACAGCCTCCTCGATGGTTAAACTGCTGTCTTTCAGTAGCAGATCATAGATGCACCGATATAACCTGCAGATTCGGGGATCATCCGGAAACAATTCCGGAATTTTCTCCAGATAGGATTCCGGGGCTGCATAAGAACCGGAAAACAGAATATCATACTTTCTCATTTCATAAGGAATCACAGGAACATCTTCTTTTCCCAATGTTCCCACATGAGGCATAAATGCTACAGCAGGAACCTCCTCAGCAAAGTATTTTTTCACATATTTCACATGCTCCAGATCACAGCAGAACAACTGATATTTTTCCGGATGCTTCTCCAGGGTAGGATGAAAACGGAATGGAGGATCCATCAGAATATCAACCACCACTGCCTGGTGTCTGTTCCACTGTTCAATGAACTGCTCTTCTCTGGTTCCCAGCCCGTCAAAACAGATTACCAGATCCACTTTTTTGGATATAAACTGATTTAATCGGCTGTAAGAATGTTCTGTCTTATCCTCTGTATCCTCAAGATCGCAGATAAACACTTCATGGCCCCTTTTTTCAAACTCCTTCCTTAACTGATCTGTAAAGAAATTAAATGACTCCGTCTCGGAGTAGAACATGACAATCCGAAATCCATTACCAGTTCCGGAATCTTTCCTTTCCGCCTGCATCTTTCCATTCAAAGCATAATACTGTTTCACTTTTCCCGTAAACTCCTGAAATTCCTTCTTATTCATGGAAAGATATAAAGAATCCAGAAGCACACCGGCAATTCCCGTAAAAATGTTCGCATACGGACTGGTTTTATAATCTGGTATTCTCTGTTGAATCAACTGCTTTTCCAGCTGGTAGTATGAAAAGGACGGCTGATCATACCGCAGTATCAATGTTTTCATAAAGCACACTGCATTATACAAAAGATCACATTCCAGTTCTTCACGGTATAACTTAAAAAGACCACGCTCTCCATAGTCTCTCCATTTCCTTAGCTGTATGGTAATCCAGTCCACATGATAACTTTCATTCTTTTTATAAATCGTTGATTGTGGATTCACAAAATAATGATACAGTTTTTTCCCAATCACACATGCATGGTGAACATAAATATGCAGCAACGGAATCCAGAAATTATCTTCATAAAATAATTCCTCCGGGAAAAATATCTGATACTTCAAAAGCAGTTCTTTTCTGATAATCTTTGCCCAGGGACCTTCTCCCAAAGGTTTACAAATGAGCATCTCTTTTTTTTTCGCATTTGTATCAGACTGAATATACTGGTCTTTCCCTTTTTCTCTATCCTCTTCCTTAAAATAAACAAGATCGGCCGCATAATCTGTCTCTATACCGCATGCTGCCACATCACAGGCAAATCTTTCTGCCGGTATATAAAGCTGTTCAAAATAATCCGGCTCCAGCCAGTCATCTGCATCTACAAATGCAACCCAGTCTGCCGACGCATACTGAAGTCCAACATTTCTGGCTGCTCCCTGTCTCCGGTTCACTTCCTGGCGAATTAACAGTATATTCTCCGGAAATTTCTGTTCCCATTTTTGCAGATGTTCCCAGGTATGATCCGTTGAAGCATCATCAATGCAGATGATCTCCAGATTGTCAATCCCTATCGTCTGCACTACGATGGATGTAATACACCGGTCAACATAGGACGCCGCATTATAACATGGTATAATGACACTGATTTTTCTCATTGATTCTGCAACCCTTTCAATAACATTCTCATCTGCTTTACCATCTGTTGAAATTGGCGGAAACCTTCCCTGTCCAGAGATGAATATAATGCTTCCAACATGCACCTGGATGATTCCTGAAACTCTCCAAAATACAGATTATTTTTACAATCTGGAATCCGCTCTGCCAGGATCTGACATTCCAGCTGGTATAGTGAAAATGAAGGCATATCGCTTCTGCAGATCAAGGTCATTATTTTTACAGCATCACACAATATATCATACGCCAGCTCATCATAATACTTTCTAAAAAGTCCGCGTCTCTCATACTCTCTCCATTTTATTATCTGAACAGTCATCCAGTCTATAAGGTGATCATTATTATCAGCAAAAACAGTGGAATGAAGATTTCGGAAATAATGATACAACCGCTTTTCTACCAGATAAATCCGGTTCACATAAATATACAGCAACGGAGGCCAGAACCTGTCTTCATAAACCAGATCTTCCGGAAAACAGATTTCATGTTCTATAAGTACCCTTCTGTGCACCAGTACTGCACATGGACCGGTTGATGTTCCCCTTGTTCTTAACAGTTCTTTTTTTACGGTTTCTGTATCCGCACAAATAAGACTGTCGTTTTTTCCTTCCATATTTTTCGTATCCTGATCAAAATAGTTCAAAACTTCAGAAGTGTCCCGCGCACTCTGACAGCAAACCGCATCACAATTGAATTCCAACGCAGGAGCATGAAGCAATTCAAAATAATCCGGTTCCAGCCAGTCATCTGCATCCACAAATGCAACCCACTCTGTTGACGCATACCGCAGTCCCAGATTCCTGGCAGCCCCCTGCCTGCGGTTCACTTCCTGACGGATCAAAACCAGATTATCCGGATACTTCTGCTCCCACTCCTGCAGATGCTCCCATGTATCATCCGTAGACGCATCATCAATACAGATAACCTCCAGCACATCCATTCCTATGGTCTGTCTGACGATGGAAGTCAGACACCGGTCAATCCAGCGCACCACATTATAGCATGGTATAATCACACTTATCTCTTTCATATGCTCCCCCATCTCAAAAATCCAGTATCTCTCTTACCCGATGCCGGAATGTATGTCCGGCTGCCACCTTATCATGACCATTTCGTGCAATTGCTTCCCGTTCTTCTTCATGTGCCAGATAATAATCGATCTTCTGCAGCAGGTCCTTGGCACTTTCATAATAGACGAAGTCTTCTCCCGGTACAAAATGATCCAGAAAATCCGCCTGGAAATTACTGAGAAGAAATCCACCAGCCCCCAGAATGTCAAAACCGCGGAGGGGTATACCGCTTTTGATGCTGCGCAGTGTAATATTCAGGTTAATTCTGCTTTGTTTGAAGATCTTCGGCATCTGATCATATGGTTCCACAAAACCATGGTTGCGCAGATTCGGCATCGCAAAACTTTCATCAAAGGTAAAGAGATCAAACGTATGTCCCTGTGTAATCGCTGTCAGAAGCGCTGTACGCTCCATTCCTGTAATTTTGCGGTTGATTACATACTGTGCATAAAGATATTCTTTTGTCTCTGCACCATCCGGATTAGGTTCCAGCGGAAGTGCCTGATACAGAGCATCCATAACCGGCTCCAGAGATTCCTGAATAAAATTATACCCCTGCACTTTCATCTGTGCCGCCATCAACGCATCCAGATATCCTCTTGCATAATCCGGCAGGTCTTTCATCCGGTCAAAAAATTTATGCACTTCGGTATACAGCGCACCAACCATGGAAACATTATACAGATACGGCAGCTTTTCTCCCTGTTCCATTTGATCCAGCCGATTTGTATTTGCTGCCAGAGGCAGATAATGCACTGTATGAATACCCGCCTGGTAAAATTCCTGATACAGTTCCCTGTCAAACACATAGACCGTATTACACGAATTCAATATGGTGTAAGAATACAGGCTGATATGGGGACAGTCATAAATCCAGGAAATATATCGGATTCCTTCCTGCCCGCATACTTTGGAGATCACCGGATAATAGTTAAAAGAAAACACTGCATCCGGTATCTCATTACGCAGTACATCCGTCAGTTTCGATTCTACTTTCAGGTTATGCCTCGTGTTCTCCATCTTGGAAAACGGAAAACTGACAATCTGATGTCCTTCTGCAAGAAATGCTTCTTTCATATCCTCATTGCAGAATGCCTTCCATTCAATATTCAATATCTTCATTTTCCGCTTCCTCTCTTTCTGCCGCCTGTCACAAAGAAGCAAGCATTTCCCGGACCCGATGCCGATAGGTATGTTTTGCAGCCACTTTATCATGTCCGTTTCCGGCAATTGCCTTCCGTTCTTCCTCATGGTTCAGATAGTAGCCGATCTTTTTCAGCAGATCTTCTTTATTTTCATAATAGACAAAATCTTCTCCAGGTACAAACAGGTCAAGAAAATCCGCCTGGTAATTGCTGAGCAGAAATCCGCCCGCTCCCATAATATCAAATGCACGTAACGGAATTCCGCTTACAGTACTGCGCAGCGTGATGTTCAGATTGATCCGGCTCCGTTTAAATACCGTCGGCATTTCATAAAAATATTCGACCCTGCCATGATTACGCAGATTTTTCATGGAGAAATCCTGCATATGTGTAAAAAGATCCACTCCGTATTTTTCAGAAACTGCTTCCAGAAGACTCAGACGTTCGATTGCCGTAATCCTGCGTTTGATCATATACTGTTCGTAAAAATAGCCGACAGGTTCCAGACTGTTCCGCATAGTCCCCATCGGATAGACTCGGTACAGATCATTCAGTATAGGCTGCATCATTTCCCGAACCAGATCACAGCCCTGCAGTCCCATTTGAACCGCAATCAACCCTTTCAGATACCCTCTGGCATATTCTGGAAGAAGCGGTTCAATCTGATCAAAATAATTGCCTTTCTCCAGATAAAGCGAGCCTACAAAAGATACATCATAATCAGAAAAAGGCTTATCCGGCAACTCCCGATCTACGGCATCCAGCCGTTTGGTATTCGCTGCCAACGGCAGATAATGCACGGTTGAAATTCCTTCCTTATGGTATTCCCTGTATGTTTCTCTATCAAAGACATAGGCAGTATTACAGGAGTTTCTGATTGTCTCCGAATAAAGCAGGATATGAGGACAGTCGTAGCTGTAAGAGAGATAATGAATGCCTTCCTTTTGACATACACGGGAGATTACCGGATAATAGTCCACTGAAAATACCAGTTCTGGCACTTCTCTGCGTAAAACGGTACAAAGCCTGTTCTCTGTCTTTGGATCATGCAGCAGTTCCTCTCCCTGATGCCCAAACACTTTAAACGGAAAACTGACGAGCTGATGCCCTTCCTCTGTAAACGCTTCTTTTATATCCTGATATCCATAGCTTTCCCATTCAATAAACAGTATTTTCACGAAAGAATCTCCCTCACCCGATGCCGGTAAGTATGTCCTGCTGCAACTTTATGATATCCATTTTCAGCAATCCTCTGTCTCTCATCTTCATGAGTCAGATAATAGTCCACTTTCTCCAGAAAGTCTTCCTTACTCTCATAATACACAAAATCCTCTCCCGGTACAAAGAAATCCAGAAAATCTGCCTGAAAATTACTGAGCAGAAAGCCCCTGCTGCCCATGATGTCAAACGCACGCAGGGGAATCCCGCTTTTGATCCCGCGTCGGGAAATGTTCAGATTGATCCGGCTCTGTCGGAACACCAAAGGCATTTCCTTAAAATAGTCAACTCTCCCATGGTTGCGCATATTCGGCATTGCAAAATCTTTAATATACGTAAAAATATCAATGCTGCGTTTTCTTGCAGCGGCATTCAGAAGGTCAATCCGCTCCAGTGCCGTAATCCTCCTGTCAATCACATACTGTGCATAAAGATATTCTCTGCTTTCCATCCCTCTTGGATCCGGATCCAGCGGAAACGCCTGATACAGATCGTTGATTACCGGTCCCAGAACGTCCTCAATAAAATCGTATCCCTGTATCTTCATCTGAGCAGCAATAATTGCATCCAGATATCCCTTTGCAAAATCAGGGAGAGCTGATACCATCTGATCATAATAATCATTTTTTTCCACGTAAAACGAACCTACGAAAGACACATCATACAGAAAGTCTGATGTGCCTGCTGTCCCCATCAATGCATTCAACCGGTCTGTATTGACTGCCAGCGGAAGGTAGTAAACTGTATCCACTCCGGCATTGCGAAATTCCATACACAATTCCTTATCAAATACATAAACCTGGTTGCATGGATTAAGAACCGTCTGAGAATACAGCCGCACATACGGCGCATCATAGATCCATGAAATATATCGGATTCCCGCTTTGCTGCAGACATTGGAGACTGCCGGAAAATAATTGACAGAAAATACAATCACTGGTGTCTCCCGACGCAGTACCGACCACAGCTTTTCCTCAAGCTCCGGCGCATCATCCAGATCTTCGTCCATAGAAACAGGAAACAGAACCAGTTCATGTCCCTCCTCACAGAAAGCTTCCTTTATATCTTCCTTTCCAAAACTGTCCCACTCGATAAACAAGATTTTCATATAGCCTTTCCTTCCGCATCAAAAATCCAGCATCTCTCTCACCCGATGCCGGTACGTATGTCCTGCTGCAACCTTGTTATGCCCGTTTTCGGCAATTGCCTGCCGTTCTTCTTCATGATCCAGATAATAACAGACCTTTTGCAGCAGATCTTCCCTGCTCTCATAATAGACAAAGTCCTCTCCCGGCACAAAATCATCCAGAAAATCCGCCTGAAAATTACTGAGCAGAAAGCCTCCGGCTCCCATTATATCATAAGCCCGCAACGGAATGCCACTCTTAATACCGCGAAGAGAAATATTCAGATTGATCCGGCTCTGCTTAAATACAAGCGGCATCTCCTTATAAAACTCCACTCCGCCATGATTCGTGATCCCGGGCATCGCCAGTTCTTTGGTCATTGTAAAAAGATCCAACGGACGGTACCGGGCACAGGCTTCCAGAAGATCAATCCTCTCAATCGCTGTCGTCCTTCGGTTTACAACATACTGTTCATAAAAATATTCTCTCGGCTCCACACCATCCGGCTCCGGATCCACCGGACAAATCTGATACATTTCCTCTATTACAGGAGAAAGCGCACCCTGAATCAGATCACATCCCTGAACCTTTCTCTGCGCATCCATCAACGCATCCAGATATCCTTTGGCATAATCAGACAAATGCGGTGATATTTTTGCATAATAATCATATTTTTCGATATATAATGATCCCACAAAAGAAATATCATAAAGAAATGGAGAACTGTTGGTCAAATCCACAGAGATTTGATCCAGCCGTTCTGTATTGGCAGCCAGCGGGAGATAATGAACCGTCTCTATACCCGCATGATGAAATTCCAGATATAACTGCCGGTCAAATATGTACACTGTATTACAGAAATTTATAATAGTTGCAGAATAAAGCAGATAACATGGACAGTCATAAGTCCAAGAAATATATCTGACCTTCTCCTTCTGGCAGGTTCTGGAAATTACCGGAAAATAATTCAGCGAAAATACCATATCCGGAGATTCATAATGAAGCAGAGTACTCAGTCTTTCTTCTGTTTCTGCATCCCGATTACGCTTTTCATAAGCAGCAGAAAACATAAACAGCACCAGCTCATGCCCCTCCGCAATAAAAGCCTCCCGCATATCTGCACTTCCGAATGCACCCCATTCAACATATGAGATTTTCATTCCACCCTCCACTTCTCACATCACAGTCCTAATATTTCCTGTTCTTCCGATGTAAAAAAACGGCTCATCATATAACTGGCAAAGTTCTCACATCCTGCCTTCTGCGCCGCTTTAACCACAAACAGGCGGTCTTTCAGTGAAGAAAAGTCATAGATTTTAGAAAGGAAGCCCACAACCGCTCTATTTTGTCCTTCGTCTTCTGTTCTGACATCCTTTTGAAACAACGCCTTAAACAGCCAGAACAGCGGCTTCATCTCATACTGCTCATATTTCAGATGTTCCACTGCATAGGTGACACACTTCTGCAATTCCCCGGTCTCATAACCGCACTTTGCAAGAAGATCATACGCATCTCCCAGATTTCCCGCAAGAAAAAGTGCCCTGTTTGCGCATCCATACTGTTCCAGTTTAAACAGTGCATTTTCCAGATATCGGATCCCCTCCATCGGCTGTTCGTGTGATGAAAAATAACGCCCGGCAATATAATCAAAATCTGCCTCCTTCGGAAAAGACTGCACAGCCTGCTGATATACCGCTCCTGGCTCTGTCCAGTCAGCATCCTCTCTTTCCGTCAGAATCATTAACAGTCTGGTAAAAGTCATAGCACTCCTCTGATCATATTCTTCAGGCTCCGATGGCATATGCATAACCGCACTGCGATACCAGCGTTCTGCTTCTTTCATCTCCTGTGCATCAAAATATTCGTCCCCCATATATCCTAAAAGTTCCGGATCCTCCGGATGATCTTCAAGTTCCTTTTGTAATATCACTCGGTTTCTGTCATTTTTCTTTTTCTCCTCAGAAGCTTTTCCCTGATATCCTGTATGATAGATCGTCAGCTCCTGTGTTCCATCCATAATCCTCAGTTCATGCTCTGACAGCACAGTCAACTGCTCATGAATCCGTCTCCGATACCGAATATCCGGAATATTCCGAAAAAAACGAAGATGGCTGCAGGAAGAAAATATTTTTCCATTGTCATCCAAATTATGTAAAAAAGCCGTTACTCCGTCAAAACTCTCCTGAAAAAGCTGTCTGAAAACTTCCGGGAGCTTCTCTGCATCCTCCTCTGTCATATATTCATCTGCATCCAGGAATACAATCCAGTCCCCCTTCGCCTGATCAATCGCATAGTTCTTGGCAGCTGCAAAATCATCCTGCCATTCTATTGAATACACTTTAGCACCCATCTGCCTGGCCAAATCCACAGTTCGATCTGTTGAGCCAGTATCCACTACAATCTGCTCCCACATCACAGTCCGGCCCCAGGTCAGGGCTCTTTCAATATTTTTCTCTTCATTTTTTACAATCATACATTGTGAAATATGAATTTTTTCTTTCACTCTCAGCCTGATCCCCCTGTCATAATACAGCAAAAAGCCATTTCACAGCTTTTGGCCGTTGAAATGGCTTTTATTATAAGGCCCTGTTATGCTGCGGCCTGACTTTCATCAGACCAGAAAACTCTATCCTGCTGTATAATTACTGAAGCAGACTCAGGACACTCTGCGGTACAGAGTTGGACTGTGCCAGCATGGACTGAGATGCCTGCAGAAGAATATTGTTCTTCGTGAATGCAGTAATCTCGTCTGCCATATCTGTATCACGGATACGGCTCTCAGCAGCGGTGATGTTCTCAGATGTAACCTTCAGGTTGTTAACCGTATGCTCCAGTCTGTTCTGTGCAGCACCAAGGTCAGCACGATAGCTGGATACTGTATTGATTGCAGCCTTAATCTTGTCAATTGCACTATTACCGCCTGCCAGAGAGCTGACATTGATATCACTGATGCTAAGATCAGTCGTTGTCATACCACAGGTCGGCAGATTAAGAATTTCACCGGAAGTCGGTCCAATCTGGAAAGTAATGGAACCGCCGGAAATCGGTTTAACACCGTTGAAATCCGTGTCATTGGAAATACGGTTGATTTCCTCAAGAAGACGGCTAACCTCTTTCTGCAGGTTTCCTCTTGCAACAGAGTTGTAAGTACCATTTGCAGACTGGCTTGCCAGTGTAGTCAGACGCTGAAGCATTGCGTGAGTCTCAGTCAGAGCACCCTCAGCGGTCTGGATCAGACCGATAGCATCGTTTGCATTCTTCGTAGCCTGATTCAGACCATTGATCTGAGATCTCATTGCCTCTGAAATAGCAAGACCTGCTGCGTCATCACCTGCACGGTTGATTCTGTAACCAGAAGAAAGTTTCTCCAGGTTCTTATTCAGACTGCTCTGGTTGGTTCCTAAATTTCTGTAAGAGTTAATTGCCGCTATGTTGTGTTGAATAACCATAAAAAATCCTCCTGTTATATACTATGGTTCTCGGGAACTTCCCTGTCCCCGTTTTTTCTCTCCGAAGAGGGCCCTACTCCGGAAAGTTCTGTAAAGTTATATATAAATTTGCTTTACATTTTTATTTATCGGCTTCTTTTGCTAAAACTTAAGAAGTTTTTTTATCTTTTTATAATATTTACTGAAGAAGATTCAGCACAAGTTCTAATGTCGAATTCGCATGAGCTGCCATCGCA
>VSND01000078.1 GCA_009774145.1 Lachnospiraceae bacterium
ATTTGTGTGCAAGCTTATTATACACCAAAGTGTCTCATACGGCATTTTTTTCTATAAAAACTTGTAAAGTGGTGTAATTAATAACAGACCACGGGTTGTAAATGCCCGAACTTCTTCCGAAAGTAAAACCGTCATACCACGTCTGCACATGCTCTCTTTCTTCAAACAGATCATATTCCTTCAATGCATTCCAGACTTCTTCCTGCGTAAACCCAAAAGAAGTTTCATATTTTTCCGAGGTCGTCGTCACTGTCTCTATATTATTCAGGTCGGAAAAAACGGATTCCTTACTGACTCTGGTAATCCCGGTCATAATCGCTCTTTCAAGGAATGGATTTGTCTTAAATGTACAGTTGAACAGGTTACGTACGAAGGAAACCATCTCGTTCCAGTAGCCGTATACATAAGCCTCCTGCATGGGAGTATCATATTCGTCCAACAGAATAATCACTTTTTTTCCGTAATAACGCATCAGGTAATCGGACAGTGCACTCAGGGAACTGGCAGCCAGATAGTTTTCCATGTTGACAGATATACTATGATACATTTCTCTTTCGTTTTCATTCAGATGGCCGCTCTCCAACAGAAAATCATATTTATTATAAAGATTTTTTATGATTTGACAGATACTTTTTCTTGCATCAGAGAATGAGGTTGCCTTCACCCCTGCAAAACTCAGGAAAAGGACCGGACAGGTCCCCTGCAGTTCCCGGTATTTTTCTTCCTGCCAGATGGACAGATTTTGGAACAAATCGCTTCTCCCGGAATAAGTGACAGAAAAAAAACATTCTGTCATATCCAGATTCAGTGTCTTTCCAAAACGTCTGGGGCGGGTAATCAAAGTTACGGCATCATTGTTCTCCCACCATTCTTTGATAAACATTGTCTTGTCAATATAGAAGTTATTCTTTGTGATCATCTGTTCAAAATCCTGATGACCGACCCCGACTGTCCTCGGCATAACTGCACCTCCCGGCATTTTCCTGTATTTTATCATTTTCCCCGCAGCAATTCAATCATTCCTGCAATCTCATTATGCACCGGTTTCCAGAACTATATCTGCATGGTATCGCAGGACATGGGCCACCAGCAAGAACTCCGCTCCATATTTTCAAATAACTTTTATTTTCTCCTTTAATTCCTGCGGAATGTCCAGTTCGCCAAACCCTTCCGCCCGCTCCGTGTGGATCGGGTAGATGGCTTCCTTCGGATTCACGGCCCGGATCAGCTGTGCCAGCTGTTCTGCCGTGGCGTGTCCGCTGGTATGCAGGTGCTTCACCTCCACGCCCTTTGCCTGCTGGCGCTTCAAAAACGCATCCCATTGAGGAATATAAGCCGCTTTTTCCGGATCCAGATAGCCGTCCCACATGGAGTAGACGATGACCGGCTTTACGTCCAGAAATTCATTGATAGATTTTTCACAAAAGTCCTCCGATTTGATCAGCGCCAGGAATCCGTGTTCCCGCATAAGATCCTTCTGCTTTCGGGGTTTGTCCCAGGCTTTCTGGTGAAGTTCCTGATCTGGGCGCAGTACATACGCCTTTTCAAAGCGGTACAGATCCGTTTTGGCGCCCGCAAGTTCGGTAAACGTCCGAAGCTGCTGACAGACGTAATCATTATAAATATACAAATACATCCCGTTCCTGCGGGCCGCCTGATAAAAGGACGCCAGCGAATCCAGATTGGTGGAGGAACAGATCAAAAATGCATAGTTGTGTTCCCGGAAATATTCCCTCGCTTCCGCCTGCAGCTCCGCCTCGGTCTTCACCTTTTCCGAACGCCGGTTCAGCATGGTGCCCTCCGTGATCAGGATGTCCACCTCCCGCCTGCCGTTTCTCCGGATATACCAGTTCGTCATGGGAAGGAGCGCTTTGCCCCGGTACCCATGTCCCCGAAAATCCCCGGTGTGCAGGATCGTCTTATCCGGCGTCTCGATCAGATACATGTAAGCATCACAGGCGGAATGGTCCACCTCGTACCCGGTCACGGTGACCGGCCCGATGTTCATGGGCGTGTCCCTTTTCACTTCCACGATCCGGGCGTCATCCCTCAGCACCGCCAGCGCTTCCCGGGCGGAGGAGGCAGTCCTCTGATCCCGCGCCCGGGTCAGCGCCTGATAGATGTTGATCATAACCTGTCTCGACGCCCCGCCCAGATACAGCCTGGTCTTCGTCGGAATCTCCAGAAACCTTCCGGCGTGGTCCCCATGATAGTGGGTGAACAGGACAGCGTCTACCGGCTCCCTCTCCCAGTCATGTTTATACTCCTCTTTTTTCTCCGCTCCGGGCAGAGACATGCCGTAATCGATCATGATCCGGGTAGTCACGCCGTCCCCGGTATAAGTGATGATCGTCACGCATCCGCCGATCTGGTTGCCCTGACGAATCTGAATTTCGGTTGCCATAAATGTCTCCTCCTTTACAGCAGTTTCCCCCAGCCGGGACGGCCTTGATGCGACTTCAGGACGTCTTCCAGACGCTGACCCGACACGCTCACCTCCCGCAGTATCCTGCGGCGCTCTGGAGGATCTTCCGGGCGGCGCGCCGCCTCCTCAAGCTGCTTAAGGGAGACGCTGCCCCATTCCCATTCCAGCAGATGGATGAGCCCATACAGTTCCCAGTCGCCATTTCGCTTTCTGCCGCTTACGATCAGCCATTGATTAGACAGATTACGCGGGTCAAAATACATGACGATCACCTTCCAGTCCGCTTTCGGCATTCCCACAAGCTCCTCCTCGTCCACAGACAGAAGTGCGTTCTCGATCTTCTCCGTCATCAAAGCGCCCCGGCCCTCTTTGTCATGATACTTATCATATAATCTTATGGCCTCCAAAATATCCGACAGACTGTCCACCCCTTTTATGGCATCTGTCATATTCTCTGTGTCATCCCATTTCCAATAGTCAATCCGCCACTGCTGATCATCCGTCGTCTTACAAAGACCGAGAATAAAATCCTTATACTCATAATCAGCCGACCAAAGGCGGTTTTCCGTATACCATGGTTCCGCAGAGGCTCCCGTAAGTCCCTGTCCTGTTTTTATGCGACCGACAACATTTCCGAAAGCCGGATAAGCGAATTCCATCTGCTCTTCCATGGGCTTTTTCCCTTTTCTCCGTTCCGACGGACGGCTGCATGTCAGACAGATCCTGCCTTCCGGTTCCCCGTTCCGAAAGACCGTACAGATACCCGTATCGTCGAACCGAAAGCCCAGCGCCGTCCCGTCCTCCAGCACGGTCTCCACACTTCCGGTATGGCTGACCTGTTCCTCGAACCATGATCCATGAAGGATTCTGTCAAAGGTGCGCCGGCTGAAAAAACCGCTGGTTTCCGGGGCATAAGGCATATCCTCCATGTATTTTTCCGCCAGACCCCCGAAACGGTACAGAGACTCCAGACGATTGTAGACCATTTCCACAAGAATCGCTTTCAAAACGTTTCCGGAATAGACCCGCGAAACCGTATCCATGGACACGAAATATTCCAGCTGTTCCACCTCGCCCTTTACCTCGTCCGTCTCATGCTCCATCTGTCCGATAAAACGGATTCCTCTGTTTTCTTTGATATCCTCGAATGTCCAGTTTGGGTCTGTCCGGAACCAGAACCGGACTTCCCCGCCGGACAGTTCGCGGATACCGGCTCTCATCTCTGCTTCTATTTTAAAGTAATTCATCTCAGTCCTTTCTTCGCCTTTCCTGTCCACGAAATACATCCCTCCTTTGCCTAACGATAATCCTGTCCCAATGACAGCGCATTTACCCGATAATCACCTTTTTTCCTTCAAAAGCGAAACCATATTTCCGGATCCGCTCCGGTGCGATTCCTTTTGCCTCCAGGACAGCCGCATATCTTTTCTCTTCAATCTGCCGCAGCGCCGACTGTACCGTGTCCTCCAGCGTATGCTCGCCGTCTTCCGGGTCATATACTTTGAACTCCATGATAACCGCGTCATCTTCCCCACGGCATGGCTCCAACAGTACATCATATCGCCCCAGACCACTCTCCCGGTTCGATGTGACAAGATAACGTCCCCGAAGCTCCACCAGAAGTCCCAGCACAAAACCATGATAGAACCGCTCCGGCTCCGTCCGCTCAGAGGGCCTGCTGCCGCTGTCAAAGAAACTAAACGTATCCATGGCCACCCGGTTCATATAGTGGTTCATCTCCCTTTTATTTCCCTTTAACAGCGCCTTCACAAATTCATTATACGCCGGCGTATAATCCAGAAACCAGTTCTCAATCATCCGCTCAAACAGAATGCGGACTTCTTTATTCGTCAGCACAAGATCATACTCTTCTCTTCCGCGCTCCATGTTCATAAAAAAATGTTCCACCCGCAGATATCCGCCGGCCAGAAGAAGACTCCATACCGCGCTCGTCTTTCGTCCCAGCTGGCTGAAAACGACCTGCTCGTCCAGGCACGTATGATAGGCGCCGCCTTTTAAAAGCTCCTCCATGACCATCTTGATATCCGGACGTCCTTCCCGGAGCAGCTTTCCCACCAGACTGTTACTGCTGGTATTGGCCCAATAAGGAGCGAATGTGTGTTTGTCCAGATAGTTCAAAACCGACCACGGGTTATAGATATCCGTTTTTCTTCCAAAGGTGAAGCCGTCATACCAGTCCTTTATCTGCTCTTTCTTTTCAGACAGCCCATACTCCTCCAGTGCCGCCCACACTTCCTCCTGTGTAAAACCAAACGCTGTCTCATACTTTCCGGAAGTAGTCGTTACAACTTCCAGATTATTCAAATCCGAAAAAATAGATTCCTTACTGATACGGGTAATCCCCGTCATGATCGCCCTCTCCAGATACGGATTGGTTTTAAAAGTCGAATTGAACAGACTTCCCGTAAAGGAAACCATTTCCTCCCAGTATCCGTGTACATACGCTTCCTGCAGAGGCGTGTCGTATTCGTCCAACAGAATAATGACTTTTTTACCATAATAACGGCAGAGACAGCCGGACAGCATTTTTAAGGAAAACGACGCATCACTGTCTTCCATATCCGCCGATACGCTTTGAAAATCAGCCTTCTCGCTCTCTGTCAATGCGCCGCTTTCCAACAGGAATCCATATTGATCATACAAAAGCCGGATAATTTTGCAGATCTTTTTCCGCGCCTGAGAAAAAGACATCCCTTTTACATCTGCAAAACTTAACGATATGACCGGATAAGTTCCCTGCAGTTCCCGGTATTTTTCCTCCTGCCAGATGGAAAGGCCTTCAAATACCGAACCGCCGGCCGCGTACTCCACAGAAAAAAAACGTTCCGTCATATTCATAAGCAATGTCTTTCCAAAACGTCTGGGACGGGTGATCAAGGTCACGTCATCCTCATTTTCCCACCATTCTTTGATAAACATGGTTTTATCCACGTAGAAATTATTGTTTACGATGATTTTTTCAAAATCCTGCTTCCCGATACCGACCGTCCTTGCCATGGATCCACCTCTTTGCGTTCTGATTTACGTTCTTTTTTTGCAGTATAACAGTTTCCTCATGATAATTCAATCTTTGTAGGGCGGGCTGGCGTCTCACTGTCTGATTCATGGATCATCTCCTCCTGTCTTCTCGACAGACGTTCCACATAAGCCTCACATTTCTCATATACCCCGGCGGTTTTCCCCGGCATCTGGTCCTTTAAGATCAGCCCGAAATACCGCCTGTCCTTTCTGATCAGATCGCCCAGCGCCGCAAGTAAAAATATTATCTTCTATAAAGAAACGGAAAACATTGAAAAAGCCATAATGCAGCAAGAGGCTATCAATGAAACCTTGAAAGCGTCCAATCAATTAGAGTGGGGGCGCCGTATGAACAGTATCTGCAACAGAGCGGAAGAAATTGTTTTTACTGAACTTGTATATGCTTAATGGAAGATGCCCGTTATCGGCTTGACAGCTGATAGCGGGCACTCAATTTATCTCTGCGGCTCGGTAAATTTATACTTACCCTTGTCTTGTCCGGTAACAGGCGTTATCAGTCCTGACTCGTAAAGCCGCTTTATGAGACTGCCGGCATAGGTAACAAAATCTCCGGTAACGCTGTCCTGCCGTTCCATAAAGCCAACCGAAAACAGGAGACAGACTGCCAGCACCACACTATTCCGAACCAAAGACCAAAAGATAAGCATTGTGGAAACGCACCCTGTCTTTCCTATCTTTTTATAAATTTTTAAATTTTCTTTTGGGGTATTGTATTATAACCTGCAAAGTGTTAAGATGTTTATATACCCACAAGATGTTAAGATAAAAGGAGAACAAAAATGGCCCGGCAAATTTCTGAATCCGAACTGGTACTAATGAAAATCATTTGGAAGAATGGAGGGACTGCTTTATACTCTCTCATCATGGAGGAACTGGAAAAAGACAAAAACGAATGGAAGAACAACACCGTACTCACGCTGCTTTCCCGATTAGGTGAAAAAAAGTTTTTGAAAGTCAAAAAAATCGGCAGGAAGAATGAGTATGTGGCTACAATAACAGAAGCAGAATACCAGACCATGCAGACCCACAGTTTTCTTGATAAAGTCTACGGCGGGAATGTGAAAAATTTAGTATCAACCTTGCTGCGGCAGGATATTCTTTCGGCAGACGAGCTGAAAGAAATAGAAATCTTTTGGAGAAAAGAAAATGAATGAGTTTATGAAAGTATTATTCTCGCTGTCTGTTTCCGGCACACTGTTATTACTTCTCATTTCAGGTTTGAAGCCGTTATATAAAACCAGATTTAGTAAACGTTGGCAATATTATATCTGGATAATTGTTGCGCTGCGGTTTCTGCTTCCTTTTACTCCCGATACCTCGATTGCCGGAAGTTTGTTTGAAAAGTCCGACACGGCAGTGATAACAAATGAAATCCCTGCAAATCCCGATGGACCAGTTTGGGTAAATACGAATCACAATGAAACAGAACCGATACAAACAAGCCGGGATATAACCGCTGTTGCCATGCGTGAGCCATTTAAGATATATGTCTGCCTGTTTTTTCTCTGGTCAACATTGGCACTGGTTCTGTTTGTCCGCAAGATAACGATTTATCAAAGTTTTATTCAGTACATCAAAGCGGGTAATGCGGAGGTGTCGGATATTAAACTTTTAAATCTGTTGTCTGACTGTGAAGAAAAACTGAATATCAAAACAAGAGTGGAATTGTCTTATAATCCGCTGATCGCTTCACCTGTGATGATTGGCTTCTTTCGTCCAGGAATTGTTTTACCTGTCGGCGATATGGAAGATAAAGAGTTGTTCTATATCTTTGTGCATGAACTGATTCATTACAAACAAAGAGATATGTTTTACAAATGGCTGATACAGATTGTTGTATGCGCTCATTGGTTCAATCCTTTTGTATATCTGTTGGAAAAAGAGGTGAATCAATCTTGTGAATTGTCGTGTGACGAAAAAATCATATCCGTACTTGATGATAAAGCGAAACGTGAGTATGGGGACACGCTGATTTCTTTTATGAGGTCAAAGAATCTCTACAAAAGTTCTTTGGCTTCCGTCACTTTAACGGAGGGAGCAGAACAATTAAAAGAAAGGTTGAATGCGATTATGAATTTTAAGAAAAAAACCAGATGGGGGATTTTTATATCCTTGCTTCTTACCGTTATGCTTGTTTGTGGATTTACCGTTTCGGGAGCATATGTAGCTGACAGGCATAATCAGACAAAGCCTAATGTCAAAACGGACACCATTTCTTTGCGTACAAATTCGGCTGAAATTATCGGTTTTACACAAGGCGAACAGACAACAACCAAGGAGGTTGCAATTCGTATCACAGAAGATGATGTTAAAATTCAGTTAAATGCAGCCGTTGATGGAGACAGCCATAGATCGCTTGAAGTAATCGACCCAAATGGCGAAGTGGTACGAACATATACCTTTGCGCAAGACGGGTTTCTATCAGGAAATGAAGAATATTTTTATGGGGATGAAATGATTATGGTGACAGATGTTGTGTATCCCGGCACCTGGTATGTACGGTTAAGCACAAATCAAACGCCGGCTGAAAAAACATCTGTAACCGCAAAGCTGATTGACCCATTTGTATGGGAATTTTCATCTGATACGGATATTTCCTCTGTTGAAAATGAGGAGGAACAAATTGCCGATGATTCTCCATTGTCTGCTCAGACGTATGATTATTACAGAACTTACGAGCAAACGAAAGCGGATATTCAAAATGGCTATATCGTTAATACAGGTGTTTCCTTTTCTGAACGGGTTATGCCCATAGTAACAAGTGGAGGAGGAACCAGCTTTTATGTGAACCATGATAATAGTATAAATATTTCAATTACTCTGAAAAATCTTATAGATGGAACTGGACATCAATACTGGAAGCCTGTTACCGATATATCCTTCGTAAGTTTTGAAGTATATGACCCGTCGGGCAAAGTTGCCTATTCTTTTTATAAAGAGGGAGCAGAGATACAGGATACGGTTAACATAGATACAGAATTAGCCGTATGTCCAGGAGAATGGCAGTACAAAATCAATTTTGCATATACGACCAATGGAACCGACCCGTCAGATATGAGATTTGCATTAAAATACAAAACCATATATGAAGATGATATTCAGTGGCTTGTCGATAACAAACTTAATAGAGGTTATTAAAGATAATAGTTGCAATCATCAATCGCACTGCCCTATGCGGGAGAAAGTGGGAATCATTTATGCTCTGTACGGAAGCATACAAAGAACACATCACGTATACATTCAATGGCTTTTGCAAGACCGTCATACGCTATGCAGCACTCAGCGCATGGCGTGGCAGGAGCAGACGGCGGCAGAGAGAAGTATCCATTGAATACCTCACAGAAGAAAAAATTTACCCTTCAGGCACAACAGACAAATATTTTGAAGCACCCCATGAAGAATACCCTATAACAATCTGCGGTCAGACAGTTATCCTCACCAATGGGGAGCCTGCCGGAAAGAATGACATTAAAAATCATTCATCCCAGGTAATGCCCTTACGGTAACAATCCTTCTTTTCCCTTTTTCCCAGGGAGTTACAGCTTCTTTTCGAAATTCACGAAGGGCCCTGAGTTCTTCTTCCATGGGCCGATACGCCGTATGAACCGGCTGCATCCGTTTCTCTGCTTCTTTTCTGCCCTGTGTACATTCGGAGTTTCAAACCCTGCTGTTTCCGGGCTGTTTTTTAAGATCTCTCCAGACAGCGTTTCAGCAGCGCCTCCGCCTTCTCCCGCTCCCGCAGCATGGACATCCACCGGTCCGGAATTCCCTGTACCCCATAGCGTATTCCCAGGAGTCCGCCCGCAACGCAGGCGGTCGTGTCCGTGTCATTTCCAAGCAGAACTGCCCGCTTTACCCCGTCCTCGTAGTCGGACGCCTGCAGGAGGATCATAAAGGCGCTGCGAAGGCAGTCCACCACGTAACCGGTCCCGGTCCCCTCCCAGGGCTGGTCCGGCCGGATGGCCCACTCCAGCTCCTGTTCATATTCCGGCAGATCCCGATAGATCCTCCGCAGAGCGACAAGCCCCGCTTCGATGGCCTCATGGGCCTCCAGCCCTTCCACCAGTTCCTGCGCCGCAAGACAATACAACGCACAGCACACCTGATTGCACACATGTCCGTGGGTAATCAGACACTGCCGATGGGCGTCCTCCACCAGTTCTTTTGTCCGCTGCTCCTTATCCGGACTTCCATGTATGCTGTGCCACAGCACCAGCGGCAGTACCCTCATCAGCGCGCCGTTTCCCTTGCCGTCGGGATTCAGCATCCCGCACTCCTCCGGAAGCAGCCCGTTCTTATATCCGCGCAGCGCGTAAGCCGTCTGGATCCCCACGTCAAATACTTCTCCGCCCACGGCCCACACGCCGTCCTCATACCAGGAGAGCACCCTGTCTGAGAAATCCTCCAGGCAAAAACCATTCTGATCCAGAAGACTCTGGAACAGACACAGCGCCTGCGCTCCGTCGTCCGACCAGGTGCCAGCCGCCACATTTTCATAAGTTTTACGAAAACCCGCCGGCGGAATCATCTCAATTTCATCACAGGGCGGCAGTTTCTCTGCCTCATAAAATTCATAGGGGACCCCCAGCGCGTCTCCGATCAGGAGACCGTAGAGGCCTCCCGCGATCCTGTCCTGCTTTGTTATTTTTTTAACCATCTTATATTTTTCCTTTTGTCATTTCCGGCTTTTTTCTCATTCCCATAAATCTCCTCCCCAATCATCATCCATCTGCTGCTTCCCCACGAACGCCTGCCGCTGACCGGCATAAAATCCGCGCCTGCCATGTTCCGTCCAGATAATCCTGGTCAATCACATCCGGCGCTTCCATCCATCCCAGATGAAAATTATCTAGTCTGAAATAATGATCCTGATGGTCATAAGACACATCGTACCCAATATTTCGAAGCACTTCAAAATCTCTCTGTCTCGTCTGCTCCGACAAACCTGGAAACATCTGATTGTAAGAATCTTTCGCGGTCAGATATTCCTGAATCTCTCCATCCTCCTCCCTGTCCTTTTTTTCCCACAGCGGAATATCCTCATTATCCAGTTCGCTCATCAGCCTTCCGAGACGATTCAGCCTCTTCAGGTGAGCCATCCTGCGCGGCTTCGCCTGCCGGCTGAACTCTGGTATCTCCTTTTCCTTTATGTAACCGTTCCCTTTTCTGGAATATTTCACACAGACCAGGCCTGCGTCCTTCAGGTCCTTCAGATCTCTCTGGATCATCCGTTTGTTACTGTCCGGAAACACTTCTTCTATGACTTCAAAACCTGTGATCGCATAGCCGCACACCAGCTCATACAGCCGAAGCCGCCTCTCGATCCTGGGCATTTTTTCTTCCATCATTCTGCACGCTCCTTCCCATGTTTTTCTGATGGTCTCCATGTGGCCCTTATTCTGTTTTCAAGGTACAGAAAATTCTTATAGACAGAGTATAACACAGTTCCCTGATTTCCGGCGACTGACGTTATGTCGGGCCAAAATTTCACCGCAGACTGACGGCATGCCCGTCATACTGAAAAAAAGCAGGAGATCTGTTCGGATTTCCTGCCCGGGTGTGTTACCGGTAGCGGTAACGTATTTCGTTTTTATGTGGCTGCAAACTGGAATTGTTAATATTCTCCGTTGTATTCCGCATAAGAAGATACGGTAACAAAATCAATATGGTATGGAAAGCAAATACCTCTGCAAGGGGGAAAACTGTTTTCCAGAAAAGTTATAATATCATCCATCATCAGCCAACACCCTTTCCCTTCATCCCAAAGCAGCAGCACGCCTTCAATATCCGCCTCCCACTCTGCGCCAACGAGTACACCGGTGATTTCTGTCGGCCACTTCAGCCAGTAAGTCAAAATTTCAATTCTCCATTGTTTTTATATGCGTTTTTTTGTATAATCTAATTATGAAAATGCTTGTTGGAGGTGGCAGATATGGGAAAATTAAGAGTTTACCTGGATACCTCAGTGATCAGTCATTTACTTCAGGAGGATGTGCCTGAAAAAATGGCTGATACCAGACAATTATGGGAAATGTTTCGCAATGGAAAGTATGATGTATATCTTTCTACTGTAACGCTTGAAGAACTAAAAGGATGTTCAGAACCAAAACAAAGCGAATTATTCGATTATTTAGGACTTATTGATTATACTTTGGTTCAAATTGATGATAATGTTGCAGATATTTCACAGCAGATTATTGAAATGGGAATACTGACAAAGAAAAGCTATGATGATTGCCAGCATATCGGAGCTGCTATTGTTAGTGAATGTGATTGCATTATATCATGGAATTTTAAGCATATTGTAAATATTAAAACAATACGGGGAGTACGGGCAATTACTAACCTGAAAGGCCATAAACCAATTGAGATTCTAAACCCATCTGTGTTATTAGAAAGTGAGGAATGATTATGAGCAGACCTGTTTTAAGTCCTAATTTTACCATTGAAGACATTCACAAATTGAGAGAATATAACTACTATCAGACGAAAGATATGAGCCGGCAGGAACGCATGGACTATTATAATACTCGTGGTATGGAAGTTCACAAAGAGATACAAGCCAGAAAATTACAAAAAATATGAATCATGTAATTGAAAATAACGAGGAAGGTAGGTTCTAATGATTGATTTTGATCCCCAGTGTAATTCACCAATCGCTGTTCTTGGAAGTGAGGAATTTAAGCAATCGTTGCCAACTGTAACTCAACCCTATGGCACTACTATAAGGGCGTACCTGCAAAAATTTTTATAAGGTATTGAGAATTCAGAAATAAATTCATGGATATATGGTATGCCGGTCATACGCCTCCACTCTTCTTCCATACCGTCATACCGGATCCGGAAATCATCTTTTTGAACCTCATATTCCGGAACCGGCAGATTCAGGATCGCCATCAGATTGCGAAGGTCCATGCACAGTGTCTTTTCCGTGTAAATGCCGACCTTCTTCTTCATCAGTTCCAGAAGCTGCTTCTATGACAGCCTGTGGTCTGCATCGCCCTCCTTTTTCAGAATTTCCAACAGCGTAAACGCCCTGATCATGCTGTCTGTCTGCGGCATGCCGTTTTCCCCTTTCAGGTTTTACTGTGAATAAGGCTGCTGTATCACAGTATTCCTGATTCCGCCATAAGTTTCTCTGTCTGAACACCGCATTTTTATGTACAGAAAAGTATGATGACGGCATACCTGTCACTTTGAACAGAAAAGGCGTCTCCGAAGAGATGCCTTTTCCCGGTACCAGTGAATCATACCATTCCTTCTTTCCGACCGGAAAACACACTTCCGTATCCAGTTCCTCCAGTTATCCGGCTGACCGGGACTCACCTGACCGATACAGGAGGATATCCTGTCAGCAGTGTTCCAGAACCACTCCATGAGCGATTCCCGGGATAGACTGTCCTTCGTTAAAGCTGACCTTGGACAAAAGAGCGCCTGTCGGCACCAGAAGCACCCGCCTCCATTCGCCCCGCTGCAGTTTCGGCAAAATATAGGCTGCCAGCGTGGATGCCGCACAGCCGCAGCCGGAGCCGCCGGCATGGGTATCCTGCGTATCCGGATCATAGATCAGCATTCCGCAGTCCTCATGGACATCCCCGAGTTCGATCCCCCGCTCCCGCATGAGATCCTTCAGGATCGTCTGACCAATACTGCCCAGATCTCCGGTGATAATCCGGTCATAGTCTTCCACTTTTCTGCCGAAATCCGCCAGATGCTGATAGACCGTGTCTGCTGCTGCCGGCGCCATGGCGGCTCCCATATGCATGGAATCTTTTACTCCATAGTCCACCACCTTTCCGGTGGTGATCCCGGCTATGCATACAGAGGCGCCTTCGGCCCAGGGAGACCCGCCGGCGGCAAGGAGAAAGGCTCCGGAGCCTGTGACCGTCCAGGTAGTCGACAGGGGACGCTGCCCGGCATATTCCAGGGGAAATCGAAACTCCTTTTCCGCACTGGCAAAATGACTGGACGTCACAGCCATGACACAGTCCGCATAACCCGCATTTACGGTCATGGACGCCAAGCTTAAACTCTCTCCGCAGGTGGAGCACGCCCCATACAGCCCGAACAGCGGAATCTGCAGCTCCATCAGTCCATAAGATGTGGCGATTCCCTGTGCCAGCAGGTCGCCTGCAAAAAGATACCGGACCTGTTCCTCATTCATGCCGGCTTTTTCCATGGCCTTTCTGGCAGTCCGAAGCTGCAGTTCGCTCTCTGCCTCTTCCCATGTATCCTTTCCAAACTTCGGGTCCGGTTCAATACAGTCAAACAGATGCCCCAGCGGTCCGTCTCCTTCCTTGCTCCCTACAACAGAAGCCGCACCAATGATCTTCGGCGGCTCATCATACTGAAGACTGGCTCGTCCTTTTGTCTGATTCATGATGATACTCCTTTCCATAATAAACTCCGCTTCCTGTTTTCAGAATTAGTTTTCCTGTCCCATACAAAAATATTCGCTTCTCTGCCCAGTTCCAGTCCTTTACTGAAGCCTTTGCAGACATGCTCTGTATAAAATGATCCGCTGTGGAAACCATAAAGAAAAAGCAGCTGTGTCATAAATACACAGTTCTGCTGAAGCTCAGCGAAACGGAATCCTCAGAAAAAGGAGTGAAAATTTATATGAATGCAAATGAAGAACAAAAACAGCAGTATAATGACTATGTCAAACAGGTCACACCGACGCACAATCTTCCCTATGAGATGTTGAAAGCCTTTGTCACCGGCGGCGTCATCTGCCTGATCGGCCAGATGATCCGCAACATGGGTGCTCAGATGGGCATGGATTCGGACACCGCCGGAGCCTGGTGTTCCATTCTCCTAGTCTTTTTAAGCATCCTGCTGACCGGCCTTAACATCTATCCTTCCATTGCCAAATGGGGCGGCGCCGGCGCGCTGGTACCCATCACCGGCTTTGCCAACGGTGTAGCGGCTCCCGCCATCGAATACAAGAAAGAAGGCCAGGTCTTCGGTATCGGAAGCAAGATCTTCACCATCGCCGGACCGGTGATTTTGTATGGGATTTTTACCAGCTGGGTGCTGGGGCTGGGATACTGGATCGGAAAGACGGTGAGGCTATTTTGAGGTAAGACACAGAAACAGAGTTTGTATTATGGGCAGGGTGGCAAATGAAGTGATTTGTCAGCCTGCTTTCCATTGTACTTTTGGATTTTTTCGCTTATAATTATGAATATATTGAAACGTAGGTTAGGATTGAATCAGTTATAGATATAATAAATACGAATGTGGCAGCGTAGAAGGGGGACGATCCGTGAGTGTGCTAATGAACACAGAAGTAAATAAATTATCATTCATGTATGAGGGGGATAAGAGTAGAGATGCTACAGATAAGATCAGGGGATTTTTATTTCAGGATTATGTTACGATTATGTGTCTGCTTCAAAATCAAATAAAGTGTGTCTGTTCAGAATATCTTGAAGATGTGGATGTATTTTTCGAGGACGGCACATTTGAGTTTATCCAGGTAAAGTATTATCCGAAGAGCTCTCCAGATGCGAAGGAAATTTCGACAGATCTTTATTATCAGTATCTCCGTCTTCAGATGCTTCGGAGTACTTTGAAAGCAAAACCGAGCCTTTATATTCATAGAAATTCAAAGGTTGAGAAACCGACACTTGATAAAATGAAAGAGTATATCGGACTTGGAAATGAGCTTCCCAAGTCAGTGGCTTATCCAGATGCAGCAGATTCGGCTACCTGGCTAAAGACGAAAGTTTATAAAACGAATAAGAAAGAGTTACAAAAGAAAAATCTTTTTGTTGATATGGCATCGGAGGACTCTCTAAAGGAGTTTGTTTCAAAATATAATATTTTCCTTCAAGTGGATATCAATCGGTACAAAAAGAAATTGATGGAAGCATTGGCCAGGGCTTATCCGAATCCAGATAAGGACGGAAATGAGGAACACTGGCAGTTCATACTGCTAGGTCTTGCGATTTCGTATATACAGCGGCGTTATACGCTAGTTAATCCTATTTTTGATCAGTTGCGAGTGGATAAAAAAGAATTTGATTGTTATATGACGGAATCTGTCAAGACGAAGACGAATGAGACAATTGCAAGTTATTTGGTGGGCATTGTTTGTGAAGAGTATGGGGAGATTATAAATAGTAATGATCTCTCAGATATACAGACACACATGTTGAACATGATTTGCCAGAGGACGGTGCGATGGATAAATGAAATTGGTAAGACTATGGATGGTCAATATCAATTATTGAATACATATAGCGCAGATGATGTCAGCAAGATTGCTGGTTACAGAGGAACTTCTGTAGATGGTAGATTGCTCTACGTTGCCGAATGCAAACAGGGTTTTCTTGTTTTTCTGGAGTATTTGTGGAAGATTATGCTAAATATCTTTCAGAAGAAGTTGAATAATGAGACAGAGGTTTCTGCTCGTTTGGAAATGTTTGATCCATTGCATTACGTGGATTCCTCAGTAACTGACTATGTATGTCTGAATTTTCCTGAAGATAGACATGTAAACCATAGCGTGATTCTTCCCCGGGCAGGCGGAAATTTTAAAGGTGTAAAACGAAAGATTGTGGAACGCATGGTGAATATGTCACCAAAACCTGAGAAATGGTTCTTTGAGAATAGTAAACTTATGCGAGGTAAAAATTATTATAACTATAGTACGGCGAACGTAAATGAAAATCCTACGGTTGCGGATCTTGGTGAAGATAGTTTTTATATTGAGTGTATGGATTGCATTGGAATTGATGAGGATGAGTGGAGCATACAGGAAGATTGCAGCAGTTGCATTTTTTCTGTAAAATGTGTGAAAGAGGAAATGTAGTTATGATTTTACAGGAAGAATTTAAGAAAAACGGCTATAAAAATCTCCTTATCGGGGATATTGCTTCTGAATATGAAATTAATTTGGAAGATGTTTTTGATTTAGAGCAGAAACCGGAAGCGTTATTAAGTATTTTTATCAGTGATCAAAAAGACGAATTATTTTTCCTTCTGGATGGGGACTTGGAGAAAATAGATTCTCTATGTGATTACTGGGATGATCGAATTCGTGTGTTTATGATAATTAATGGCAAATCAAAAGCGATTCATAAGTTAAAGTATAATATTGTGCAGTTAATTGTTTATTCTGAAGAGACTCCAGATAGGAGTCGAGAGGGTAATTTGTTAATATCAAGAAAGATCATCATTAAGGGTGACATGACAGATAAGGATAGGATTGTAATTGATGATGAGGAGGTGATCGAATTACCGTTCCATATGATTCCAGCAGATGCATTCGCGCCGGATGCGGAACAGATGAAACAATTGAGTCAGTTGCTTCCTGAGGATGAGGAACTTTTAGCGATTATGGAAAATAAGCGGAAAAGAGTGAACAGAAATAAAAAAGAAGGTGTATTGGATAAGTCTTTTGGAGAACAGGATTTTGAGAAGATTAAGGAGTGGCTGAAAGGATGATAATTCGTAAGATAAGCATGGTGAATTTTAGAGGATTTCGTGATAAAACCATTGATTTTAACGATAAATCGGTTGTGCTTCTTTCGGCGGCAAATGGAATTGGCAAGACGACAACTGTCGATGCGATTGAGTGGTGTCTGACTGGCAATATCGGAAGATTAAAAACTGCTTTTGATGCCAGAAGTACGAATGATGCTGATCGCAAGATGAATACCGATGGCATCTTAAAGAACCGAGATGCTGGAGCGAAAGCGAAGGTCAAGGTAGGTCTCTGGTTATTTGATGGAGAAAAGGAAACAATTCTTTGCAGAGAACAGACAAAGGATGAATTAAATCCAAGGTCATCTAAGGTTACGATCGATGAAAATGAAGAGATAGCGAAAGCGTTTATCCAGGAATATGCAGGAGATAGTTTCTATAATTTTCATTTTTGTGATGTTCAGAAGTCATTTAATGTCCAAAGCAAAAAGAGAAAGGACTTAAATGATTTCTTCGGTGAGTTTATCACGAATTATGATAGGCAGAAGCAGATTGCGGAGAATCTGGTTCTTTTTGCTGAGGATGTGGATCGCTATATTGAGGATAAGACGAAACAGAAGGTACCGCAAGGGGTGATTGAGGAGTATGAAAAGCAGTTGGCAAAAGCTCATGAGGAAGCAAAGCAGGTTTCGTATCCTTTGACTGTTTTTTATCCGGGTGAGAAGACAGAAATTGCTGGTCTTAATAAAGAAGAGTTAACTGCGCAGAAATCAGAAGTGGAAAATTGTGGTTACCAGATGGCGAAAAAAGAAATTTATAAACTTGTAGAAAATGAGTCTTTGAAGAACCAGCAGTCTGTTATCAAAAAAATTGTCTTTTACTGGGAAACAAAGGAAGAGTATATTCGACGTGCAGTGAAAGCTGAATTTTTCAAGAATACAGATGCAATTACAATTCTTGAAACGAAACTTAGAAAATTAAAGGGGATGTCTCTTTTGAGGAATACGATTTTCCAAGATGGAGAATCAGTGATTGCTTTAGAAATTGGCCGCTTTATGCAGTCTGATTTTGATGCGGATAAGAAGGAAATTAAAGAGAAAGAGAAAAGGGTGAAGGATCTTTCTGACGAGATTGAGTTACTTTCCAAGAATAATAAGATGTTGAAGCTGTTATCTTCTCTTTCCGCGAATAAAAAAGTGGTGATTGAATATAGAGATGCTGCTTTCAAAAAGAATGGTGTTGTTCGATGTCCCGTTTGTGGTTCAGAGTCATTTTCTACCATGGAGGAGGATTTAATCCTTAAGGAAGCCGATGAGTATATCAGACAGAACGGGGAAGCTGTAAAGGTAAAAGAAGAAGAAAAGACTTTGTTAGAGACAGAGATTGAAAAGCTTTATCAGAAAGTCATTAATCACACGAAAGCTGTTGTGGAGAAAGAGACGGAAACATTAGAAAATAAGATTAGTGACTTGAAAGTTTTGAAGGATGAGATACAGCCATATTTTGATGAGGTTAAGAAATTACAGAAAATCCAAAAGGCAATCAATGTAGAAGAATTGACTGCAGAAAAAGTGGGAAACTTACTGGCTGCTGTAGAGAAAAGGCTTCTAGAGGAATCCCAAGAGCAGGAAATAAAAGAGTCTTATCAGAAGATTTTGGCAGTTTTAGGTTACAAGTTCGAAAATGAGACGGTGCAACAGACATTTGCAAAGGTAAAAAATCTCATTACCAAATCTCATGACGTTTCGGATTTCTCTTATGATTTACTTGTGTCAAAGCTCAATGCTATCGATAGTATACTTGCAAATCAGACTTTATCTGACCTGAATCAGAAGCTGGAGGAGGAGAATAAGAAAAATCAGAAACTTGATACAGAGATAGAAAAACTTCAGAAGCTGAAAGATATTGCGTCTCAGAGGGCAAAAGACATCAGAACTGTTGTAGAGAACCTTTCGAAAGACGAGTATGAAAAAGTAGGCCCAGCTCTTAGCAAGTTCTATAATAAGCTGATAAGGTTAAATTCCAGTGACGGGATCAACATTGTCCAAGAGAATGAGGGAATCTCATTAGTAGATGATAAGAGTAAGAATATTGTTAATGTTTTAAGTAACGGTCAGATCAGTGTCTTTATACTGGCTCATTTTTTTGCAGGTATCAATGCAAGAAATGACCGTGAAAAGATGAAGGTATTTTTTATCGATGACCTGACTGCATGTATGGATGATGTAAATATGCTTGCGTTCATGGATTTACTTAAGTATCAAATATCATCAAAAGCAACCATAGAGCAGTTATTCTTTATTACCTGTGATGATCGTATTAGTAAGTTGCTGAAGTATAAGTTAAGCGGACGTGGGATTGAAGTGCGTGAACTTTTAGAAACAGATTTCGCATAGCATTCTGGTGATATGTCGAGAACTTTTACTGTGAAACATAATCTTCTGGGTAGCCAAAAAAGCGCAGACTGCCCCTGTCAAGCTTAAAAGAAGTTTTTGAGCCTGTCTGGAAGACTCAGGCGGCAACTACCGGGGCTTCCCAGCCAAGTGCTTT
>VSND01000079.1:0-12639 GCA_009774145.1 Lachnospiraceae bacterium
TTTATTTCCAGTTTATGCAGGTACATGCGGGACTGCTGCTGAACATGCGCCTTTTCATTGACAGAAAACTCTGTCGTGATATATACTTAAAGCAGAAGTGATATTGGTGAAAGATGAATCTGGAAGGAGGTTCCCATGAAGTGCCCATACTGTGGAAACTACAATACAAGAGTGATTGACTCCAGACCTGCTGATGACGGTAGTTCCATTCGCCGCAGAAGGGAGTGCGATGTCTGCGGGAGACGGTTCACAACCTATGAAAAGGTGGAGACGCTGCCGGTTATTGTGATAAAAAAGGATGAGAACCGGGAGACATATGACCGTTCCAAGATCGAGGGCGGAGTCCTGCGCGCCTGCCATAACCGCCCGAATTCCGCCGGACAGGTGGGCGAGCTGGTAGACGAGATCGAAGCGGTTATTTTTAATAAAGAGATCCGGGAGATTTCCAGCCGGGAGATCGGAGAGCTGGTTATGGAAAAACTGAAGAAGCTGGATTCTGTGGCATATGTGAGATTTGCTTCTGTCTACCGGGAGTTCAAGGATGTGAATACGTTCATGGACGAACTGAAGAAGATCGTGGAGTAAGGGATGAAGAATTTAATTTTGATCGGATTCATGGGCGCCGGTAAGACGACGGCAGGGAAGCTTCTGGCGAAGGAAAAGGAGATGGGTTTTACAGATACGGACGAGAGGATCGTATCAGAGCAAGGACGGGAGATTCCGGACATTTTTGCGGAGGATGGAGAGGCATATTTCCGTGATCTGGAAACAGAACTTCTCTGTCATATGCAGGAGGATACATATCATACGGTGATTTCTGTGGGCGGAGGGATGCCGGTCAGGAAGCAGAACCGGGAGCTGCTCAGAAGCCTTGGGTGTGTCGTTTACCTGTCCGCTTCCAGGCAGACGATTCTGGAGCGGGTAAAGAATGACGGGAGCCGTCCCATGCTGGACGGCGATGATCTGGAGGCAAGAGTAAAACGGCTGATGCGGGAGCGGGAGAATTTCTACCGCCAGGCGGCTCATGTGATGATCCGGACGGATGGCCGGAGCGTTCCCCAGGTGGTGCGGATCATCGATCAGGAGACGCGGAAATATGGACTTTGACGGAATGAGGAGAAGCTATGATCAATATTCCGATGAGGACAGAAGGAGCGTGGAAGAAAGACACACTCCTTGCTGTCAATACATTAAAACCGGGGAAGATTCTCAATGCGCAGAATATAGAAGGGCTGAACCGGCAGAGGGAGGCGCCCGGAAGGGCCGCCGGACCGGGAGGAAATCCGGGAGCGGGTTCTGCGCGCGTGTCCGGGCTGCCGGGAGAACCGGCGGGCAGGCAGGTTCAGAGCATGGGAACGCCGGCTGCAGCGCCTGCGCAGATGAAGATACCGGCTCTGGTGCATCCGATTCAGAAGGGACAGAAGGTACTTCTGTCTTCCGGCAGGCCGATCCGTCAGGCGGATATCTGTCTTGGATGGAACAGCACGGATGCCAGATGCGATGTGGACGTGTCTGCGTTTCTGCTTGGTGAAAATGGAAAGGTGATCGGAGACGACTGGTTTGTCTTTTACGGACAGACAAAAAGCCCGGACGGGAGCACGGTATTTGAGATGGACGGTGTGACGGACCGGGAAGTGATCCGCGTGGATCTGTCGAAGCTGGCTTCGTCGGTCCAAAAGATTGTCTTTGTACTGACCATCAATGAGGCAGCGGAGAAAGGACTGCATTTCGGGATGCTGAAGGACGCCTACATCCGGATTCTGGATCACAGGGACCAGACGGAGCTGGTCAGCTTTTCGATGACCGATTACTATACAAATGTTATCTCCATGATGATCGGAGAACTGTATCAGCACAACGGTAACTGGAAATTTCATGGAGTCGGGAACGGAGTGGCGAAGGATCTGGCCGGATTGTGCGGCCTGTACGGCGTGCAGGTAAGCGGCTGAGTGGAGGAGAGAAAATAAAATGATTTCTTTTGAGACAGTCAATGAACTGACATTAAAGGTAACATGCAGAGGAAACGACGTACTTTTTACAAAGGCCGGCGCTTTTATTGCAGGAGACAGTGCCGGCGGAAAGAATTACCGGTTTGAAAAGGTGCTTTTGGGCCCTCAGGGAAACCTTGGGCAGGCGGCGCTGGGGAGTATTCTGCGGCGGGTAACCGGTGAGAATCTTCCGCTTATGAAGGTCAGTATGAACGGAGATTCTGTGACCTATTATGCAAACAACAGCCAGCATGTGCTGATTTATCAGCTGCAGTTTGGAGAGATGATCTCTGTGGAGTCGGAAAATATTCTTGCCTTCACGCAGGACTGCAAATACGAGGTGCGGTTTATCGGATGCGGAGTGTTCTCCCAGAAGGGGCTGGCTACATCCGTGCTGACCGGTAACGGAAGCAATGCATATGTGGCGATTCTGACGGACGGCAATCCCATCGTTCTTTCCAATATCCAGAGCCGGAGCACCATATCCGTGGATCCGGACGCGGTGATCTGCTGGATGGGGCAGGGATACTGCGATCCTCAGATCAAGACGGATCTGTCCTGGAAAAACCTGATCGGGCAGGCGTCCGGCGAATCCTATGCATTCGAGTGGAGCGGAAATCAGCCGATATCCGTGGTGATACAGCCGTCCGAGCGCAGAGGCGGGATCTCTGTGCAGATGGACTGACGGAAAGTCCGGCAATCCGGCATGACTTGCGGCGGCAGTACGACAGGCTGCCGCCTTTTTGAACGGACAAACAGTCAATGAAACCTGCCATGCAGACCGGTTTTCGCTTTCTGTTTCCGTACAATATTTTTCCATTTTACTTATTAAAAATGAAAAAAACGCCGATATATTTTCTAAACGCTGTGCGGAAAATAACGATCCTTTCATAAAACCGGCAGTGAAGGAACATGGTACAAAAAGGAGAGCAGAGGTATGATTAACTACATACGGAATTTAAAAATCAGATTAAAGCTTTATATTCTCATTGGTGTTGCGCTGATTGGCATGTTTATCATCGGCGGCATGTCATTCTTTCTGATGGGCAGGATGAACGATATGACAAATGATATTACAACCAGCTGGCTTCCCAGTATTGATACGGCAAGGGATCTGACCGCTACCCTTTCGAATATCCGTCTGAACGAGCTGGGATATCTTACCGCAATATCGGACGAAATAGAAGCATCCAGTCTTCAGTATCTCCAAAGTGAAAAAGAGGATATGGCCGCGCTTCTGGGCACATATGAAGAATTAATTGATGAGGAAGAGAGAGATTTCTATAATCATGCAGTGAATCTCTGGACGCAGTACAAGAGTGCGGATGAAGAGATGATGGCACTGGCAGGACAGGGCCGTACGGAGGAGGCCCGCGCGATTCTGGAAGGCGAGTGCGTCGATCTTTACAATTCTTTAAACAGTGCTTTTCATGATATTATCTCGTACAATACTCAGGGCAGCGACGATGCAACGCAGGAAAGCCTTTTCCTTTACAGAACGGCTGTCGGCGTTATGGCGGCGGTGATCATTATCATAATCTGTGTGGGTGTTTTCTTCTCATTTGTGATTATTCGCCTGATTAAGACTCCCATTTCCGAAATCGAGAACGCCGCTGTAAAAATGGCGGAAGGTGATCTGGACGTGGAGATTACCTATACTTCCAAAGACGAACTGGGGGTTCTCGCTGATCAGGTGCGCAGATTAATTCACAAGCTTCAGCTTATTATTGATGACGAGAATAAATTTCTTGCGAAAATGGCGGCCGGAGATCTGGTGGTGGATTCGATCTGCGAACAGGAATATACAGGAAGCTTCCATCCGGTACTCATTTCTTTCCGGAGCATTGCAGAAAAGCTTAATGATACGATGCTGCAGATCAGCCAGAGCGCTTCTCAGGTTGCAAGCGGATCCGATCAGGTATCCAACGGCGCTCAGGCCCTTTCTCAGGGAGCGACGGAGCAGGCAAGTTCCGTGGAGGAACTGGCTTCCACCATTAACGAAATCTCCGACAAGGTGAACCAGAATGCAGACAACGCACGGCAGGCCAATGCAACGGCAGGCAGCGTCAGTGCGGAGATGAATGTGTGCAATGAAAAAATGCAGCAGATGATACAGGCAATGGGCGATATCAGCAACTGTTCCAGTGAAATCGGCAAGATCATCAAGACCATTGAAGACATCGCGTTCCAGACCAACATACTTGCCCTGAACGCTGCCGTAGAAGCCGCCCGGGCAGGCGCTGCCGGAAAAGGGTTCGCCGTAGTAGCCGATGAAGTCCGTAATCTGGCAAGCAAGAGCGCAGAGGCTTCCCAGAACACCTCGGTTCTGATTGAAAATTCTTTAAAAGCAGTAGAAAACGGAACGCAGATTGCCGATGAGACGGCGCATTCTCTGCTTCAGGCGGTAAATGATGTAAATGAAATGACAGGCATTATCGGACAGATCTCAGAGGCAAGCAGCAATCAGGCGGATGCCATCTCTCAGATTACGATGGGAATCGACCAGATTTCCAGTGTGGTACAGACCAATTCGGCCACCGCGCAGGAAAGCGCAGCCGCAAGCGAGGAGCTGTCCAGTCAGTCGCAGCTTATGAAGAGCCTGGTAGGAAAGTTCAGGCTGAAAAACAGTTCCATGATCGGATAGAGACGCTGTACAGGCAAATTCACCGCATCCGGAAAAAAAGGTTGAAATCTGTAACGTTCTATTATAAAATAATAAAAAGTATGGGGATTTTGCATTCCCCTTCATAACATTAAGGAGGAACATCAGTATGATTTCAGCAGGAGATTTCAGAAATGGCGTTACGCTGGAGATTGAAGGTAACGTATATCAGATTTTAGAGTTTCAGCATGTGAAGCCGGGAAAGGGTGCGGCTTTCGTGAGGACCAAGCTTAAGAACATCATAAACGGCGGCGTGGTTGAGAAGACTTTCCGCCCGACGGAGAAATTCCCGGCAGCGAGGATTGACCGTGTGGACATGCAGTATCTGTACAGCGACGGAGATCTGTTCCATTTCATGAATACGGAGACTTATGATCAGATTGCACTGAACAGTGATGATGTAGGCGATGCACTGAAGTTTGTGAAGGAAAATGAGATGGTGAAGATCTGTTCTCATAACGGCAACGTGTTCGCAGTGGAGGCGCCGCTGTTCGTGGAGCTGGAGATTACGGATACCGAGCCGGGCTTCAAGGGCGATACCGCTACCGGCGCGACAAAACCGGCGACTGTAGAGACCGGTGCAGTGGTTTATGTACCGCTGTTTGTGGAGACTGGTAACAAGATCAAGATTGACACCAGAAGCGGAGAATATCTGTCCCGAGTATAAGTGACAGAGAGCGGGCCGGGGCTGCCGGCAGGATGGTTTTTGATATGGGCAGAGCAGTTGCCGGTATTTCAGAAGCCGTCCTGCTGTCGGTCCCGGTTTTTCCTGTTCACGCCTGGAAGAAACCGGAAAAATGCTGCCGGGACAAGGGGGGTTACCTGTGAGAAAATGGTTATTAAGGTGCTGGCTTGCAGTGAGTCTGCCCTGTACACTGAATCTGGTACTTTGTCTGAACCGGATTACATATCTGCTGAAGCAGCGCGGCGTCTGGGGGATCTGGTATGCGGCGCTTCTTGTGCCGGCCGTCATGCTTCTGCTGATCCATTATGTCTGGCTGACAGTCATGCCGGCAAAAGACAGAGGAAAGGCAAGAACCGGCCTGCGGGTGCGCATGATGCTTGGAGGAGGGCGCCTGATCTATGGCGGGCTTTATGCCATGGCGGTACAGATCTGGATATTTGTCCGATTTTATATCCACAATCCGTGGGGCACGGCTCCCACAACAGCCGTGCTGGCAGCAAATGCAGTAATTGCCTGTGCCGGGTGTTTTCTGCTTCTGTCAGCAGGCGTACTGCGGATCATCTGTACTTCCAGGCGCCTGGGCATTGTGCGCCGTCTGCTCATGATCGTTACCATGTGGATTCCGGTTGTAAATCTGGTTGTACTGCTCTATGCCTGCCGCCTGATTTATGAGGAATATGATTTTGAACAGGAGAGGGCCGTGCTTCGGGATCTGCGCGTGGATTCCGGGCTGTGCAGAACCAGATATCCGCTGGTGATGGTCCATGGGATCGGTTTCAGGGACCTTCGGTATTTTAACTACTGGGGAAGGATTCCGGGGGAACTGATGCGAAACGGCGCAACGGTCTATTACGGCAATCAGGAAGCATTTGGAACCATTGTCTGTAATGCAGAGGACATTCGAAAACGGATTTTTCAGATTCTTGAGGAGACCGGGTGTGAAAAGGTAAACATCATTGCTCATTCCAAAGGAGGGCTGGATGCCAGATATGCAGTCTCGAAGCTTGGCATGGCGCCTTATGTGGCGTCTCTGACTACGATGAATACGCCCCATCGGGGCTGCCGCTTTGTGGACTATGCATGTCTTCTTCCGGATGCGCTGTACCGGCTGGTTGCCTTCTGTTTTGACCGGACCTTCCAGAGATTCGGAGACCGGAATCCTGATTTTTATACGTCCACGCATCAGTTTGCAACAAAGGAAAGCGAACGCTTTAATTCGGAGGTACCGGATTCCCCGCAGGTGTATTATCAGAGCTATACTTCGAAGATGAAGCATCCATGGAGCCATATGCTTCTGAGTATCACTTACTGCATGATCAAACCTCTGGAAGGAGAAAATGACGGTCTGGTCAGCGTGGAGTCTGCAAAGTGGGGAGAATTCAAAGGAGTATTTTCCAATACCCGTACCAGAGGCATCTCCCATGGAGACATTATTGACCTGAAACGGGAAGACTATAAAAATTTTGATGTCATCGAAACATATGTTCGGATTGTAGAGGAACTGAAAGAGCGCGGATTTTAAAATTTCATATTGCCAAAGCAGGGAATATCGGTTAAAATGGATACAGATATAAAACATTCCTGTGCATTTCGCACACCGATTCCCGTTATAAGATACAGAAACAGAAAGGAATTCAATGACATATGAATATTTTTTAATTCGTCTGGAACAAAAGATCCAGGAAAAGCTGAAGGAAGGAGAGGCCGTCAAAAGCGTCCAGGTTCTGAAAAATAACGGAGTGGAGCTGGATGGTTTTTCCTATTATGTGGAAGGGCATCGGGAAAGGCCGACGGTCTATGTCAATCATTATTATCAGGAAGACCTGTCGGAAGAGGAGCTTGGGGAGATCGCGGATGCTGTTCTGAAGATTCAGAGGGAGTGCGGGCTTCTGCCGCAGCAGGGCATCGAGCAGATGATGGATTTCCGCATAATGAGAAAGAGGATATGCTGCCGTCTGATTTCCAGGGAAAAAAATGAGGCGCTGCTGGAAGAGGTGCCGTGGCTTCCATGGCTGGATCTGGCAATTGTATTTTATCTGCAGATTCCCGAACAGGTTGTGGAGCATGCGACGGCGCTGGTCTATACAAGCCATATGGATTACTGGGGCGTGACACTGGAAGAGATCTATCATGCGGCGGCGGAAAATATGGCGGAGGTTCAGGTATTCCTGGAGCCGATGGAGGCGTTTCTGGGCGATATGGGATTTGAACCGCTGAGCAGCGGGATGCATATTCTGAGCAACAGCAGAAAGATGTTCGGGGCAGGGGTCATTATCGCTCCGAAGGTGCAGCGGATGTGTCTGGAACAGCTTGGAGAAAGCTTTTATATCCTCCCGAGCAGCATCCATGAACTGATTCTTCTTCCGGAAAGCCTTGCGACCACGCGGGCGGAGCTGGATCAGCTGATCCGGGAAGTCAATGAAGCATGTGTGAGCCGGGAAGAGTATCTGAGCGACCATGCGTATTATTATTCGGCAGAAAAAAAGACCGTAGAGTAGGAGTGATACTTCGCAGTCCGGTATTCATCCGGCCGGCCATGGACCGGTATTTTCAGGGCGCGTCAGGGGGCTGTGGACGGCCTGTCCATGCCGGCATGGATGTTTTTTTAAAAATGTTACAGATTTATTACAAAAAAAGGTTGCGTAATTTTCAAAATTGGTGTATGATAATCAAGGTAGTAAGCCAAGCACCTGTAGCTCAGCTGGATAGAGCACGGGCCTCCGACGCCCGGTGTCGCAAGTTCGAATCTTGTCAGGTGCATTTTTTATTTTCAAAAATCAATATTAAGGAGGACATATGAAAAACGAAAACACTAATAATACATGGAAAGATTTACTGACTGATTATAGATTATACCTTGCAATCAATGTGGTTCTGCTGATCATCATCGTGGTTCTGCTGAGGGGCGGCGACGATACGGCAAAGGAGGAGGTTCAGCAGCCGCCGGAGCAGGAGGAGACCACAGAAGGAGCAGAGCAGCCGGAGGAGGCTGAGCCGGAACCGGAGAATAATCTGGAAGAGAACAACCATGCATCCATAGACCGGCTGGTTGAAAAGTACTGTGAATCTATTGCCAGCGGAGATGTGGAAGGGCTGGAAGAGATCGTGGATCTTCTGACAGACGAGGAAAAGGAAAGCATTAAAAACAGAGCAGCGTTTATTGAATCCTTTGATAATGTCACCTGTTATACGAAGAACGGACCGGTGGAGGATTCTTACATTGTCTTTGTCTGTTATGATATGAAACTGATCAATATTGAGACCAGTGCGCCGGACATCATCTGCCTGTACGTAGGGCCGAAGGAGGATGACGGACGCCGGATTCATTATGGAACCATCGATGAGAGCATGCAGGCATATGTGGCTGAGCTTGAGCAGGATCCGGAAGTACAGGCACTGTATGATGATGTCCGCACGCGTTATCAGGCAGCGCAGGAGAGCGACGGAACGCTGGCTGATTTTATTCAGAAGATCAGCGGGCAGGTAGCAGAGGAGGAGACGGAAACAGAAGAGCCGGAAGAAGGCGGAGAGGAGCCGCAGGAAGAAGAACCGGAGGGTGAAGAGCCGGAGGCTTCGGAAGAGGAAGAGTCTTCAGGCGGAGTTACGGTTCAGAACCGGGAGACCCATGTAAACAGTACCGTGAATGTGCGTTCTGAGCAGACTACGGAATCCGAAAGGGTGGCGCTGGCATATCAGGGAGATGCGATCACTCAGATCGAGTCCTATGAGAACGGCTGGAGCAAGGTGGAATATAAAGGACTGTCCGGTTATGTAATGACAGAATATCTGGAATAATATTAAAAAAACTCCATACCCTAGTAGCAGTCTACGAGGGAAAGGAGTTTTTTTATGATGACAGAAGCGGACAGAGCGGTACTGGATGAAAGTTACCGGAATACCCGGATGGGACGGGAAGCGATCAATGTGATCATCGGAAAGGTGGAGGATGATGATCTTGCACTGGATCTGAACCGTCAGGCATGCAAATTCATACAGCTGGAGGAGAAGCTGCAGAAGGAATACCATAAGGAAAAGGAGACGCCGCCGGAAGACAGTATCATGAACCGGACAAGGCTCTGGAGCGGAATCCAGATGAATACGCTTTTGAATGCCAGCACCGAACATCTGGCGGATATGATGATCCAGGGAAATGCCCGCAGGATCACAGAATTGATGAAGACGGTGAAGAAAAACAAATCCGTACAGAAAGAATATTATGAGATGGCACAGGAACTGATGGATTTTGAGGAAAAAAATATTGAAAAACTGAAAGCTTATCTGAGATAGACTGGTAATCTGTGTCAGGATTTGGTAAGATAGTGATTGCGGGAGTCTTCCCCGCGATCACAGGAGGGAAAGCTACATAATGATACGTCTGAACAAATATATGAGTGAGGCAGGGGTCTGCTCCAGAAGGGAAGCGGACCGTCTGATCGAAGCGGGCAGAGTGACCGTAGAAGGAAAGACAGCATCGCTTGGGATGCAGATTGAAGAAGGACAGAAGGTGTCTCTGGATGGAAAGCCGGTGCAAAAGGACAGCCGGGAAAAGACCATTCTTCTGGCAGTGAACAAACCGAGAGGAATCGTATGCAGCGAGGTAAGTCAGGGAGAGGATGTCAATATTATTGAATATCTGAATTATCCGAAGCGGATTACTTATGCGGGAAGACTCGATAAAGACTCGGAAGGACTTCTTCTGATGACAAACAGGGGAGATATCATCAACCAGATGATGCGGGCTTCTCATTATCATGAGAAAGAATATGAAGTGGTGACAGACCGACCGTTTACCGACCGTTTTTTACAGGATCTGGCAGCAGGAGTCTACCTGTCTGAGCTGGATGTGACCACCAGGCCCTGTCAGACGGAACGTCTTGGAAAGCGGAAATTCAGGATCATCCTGACGCAGGGACTGAACCGGCAGATCCGCAGAATGTGCCGGGAGCTGGGGGTTTACGCTCTGGAGATTCGCAGAGTACGCATTATGAACATCCGGCTGGGACATCTGAAGACAGGGACCTGGAGGAATGTGACAGAAGAAGAACTGGCGGAGCTTCTGCATCTTCTTGAGCAGGAGGGAAAGCCGGAAGATGCAGTGCAGGCTTAAAACAGAGTATCTGCGGGAACAGATACAGAGATTCTGACAGAAGGAGCAGTTTATGGATCAGATGAAACGCATGAAGGAGCTGGCAGACAGGCTCCGGGAAGCAGCAAAGACTTATTATCAGGAAGACCGGGAGCTTATGAGCAACCTGGAATATGACAGACTCTACGATGAACTGGAAGCGCTGGAGAAGGAGACCGGAGTCGTGCTGGCGGGGAGTCCGACGGTAACCGTAGGATATGAAGCAGTGGACGAGCTTCCCAAGGAACGGCATGAGGCTCCCATGCTGTCTCTGGACAAAACCAAGGAAGTAGAAGCGCTTGCAGAGTTTGCCGGAGCCCATGAAGTGCTGATCTCATGGAAGCTGGATGGGCTGACGGTTGTACTGACCTATCAGGACGGGCAGCTTTTAAAAGCGGTTACCCGCGGAAATGGTGAGGTTGGCGAAGTCATTACGAATAATGCGAAAGTATTTCGGAATGTGCCTCTTTCGATTCCGCATAAGGGGGATGTGATCCTGCGGGGCGAGGCGGTCATCCGTTATTCGGATTTTGAGAAGATCAATGCAGAGATTACAGAGGAGTCGGCAAAATACAAGAACCCGAGAAATCTTTGCAGCGGTTCTGTCCGTCAGCTGAACAACGAGGTTACGGCAAAACGGAATGTATATTTTTATGCGTTTGCCCTGGTGCGGGCGGACGGCGTGGATTTTGCAAATTCCAGAGAACAGCAGTTCCTGTGGCTGAAAAAGCAGGGATTTGATGTGGTGGAATATAAAAAAGTAACCGGCGCAGGCGTTTCACAGGCAGTGCAGGAATTTTCGGATGCGGTAGCAGGCAATGATTTTCCGTCAGATGGTCTGGTCAGTATCTATGATGATATTGCATACGGGCAGTCTCTTGGGCGGACGGCGAAATTTCCCCGGGATTCCTGTGCCTTCAAATGGCAGGACGAGCTTCGGGAAACCCGTCTGCAGGAAATTGAATGGAGTCCTTCCAGAACCGGACTTATCAATCCGGTGGCGATTTTTGAGCCGGTGGAGCTGGAGGGCACGACAGTCAGCCGTGCTTCGGTTCACAATATCAGCATTCTGAAGTCCCTGAAACTCGGGATCGGAGATACGATCACCGTGTATAAGGCAAATATGATCATTCCGCAGATCGCGGAGAATCTGACCGGCAGCGGAACGGTAGAGATTCCGGATAAGTGCCCGGTCTGCGGCGGACCGGCTCAGGTTCAGAAAGTGAATGAAGTGGAAGCGCTGTACTGTGTAAATCCGGATTGCCAGGCCAAAAAACTCAAGTCATTTACGCTGTTTGTAAGCCGGGATGCCATGAACATTGACGGATTGTCAGAGATGACACTGGAAAAATTCATCGGCTCCGGATATGTGCGTGAATATGCAGATCTGTTCCATCTGGATCGTTATCGGGATGAGATCGTTGAGATGGAAGGATTTGGGAAACGTTCCTACCAGAAGCTGACAGACAGTCTGGAAAAGGCCCGTCATACGACGCTGCCCAGACTGGTGTACAGTCTGGGGATCCCCAATATCGGGGTTGCCAATGCCAGGGTGCTCTGTAAAGAGTATGACTATGATCTGGCGCGTCTGCGGACGGCAAAAGCGGAGGAACTGAGCGAGATTCCAGGGGTAGGCGGCGTCATCGGCGCCAGTGTGGAAGAATATTTTGCGGATGAGGAGCATAACCGCTGGCTGGATGCTCTCTTGCAGGAACTGGATATACAGGTGGAAACAGTGGATGAATCACAACTTACACTGAATGGAAAAATATTTGTAATTACCGGAAGCCTGAAACAGTTCGGGAACCGGAATGAGCTTAAGAATCTGATCGAAACCAGGGGCGGAAAAGTAACAGGGAGCGTTACATCAAAGACCAGTTATCTGATCAATAACGATACTGCGTCGTCTTCTTCCAAAAACAAGAAGGCGAAGGAGCTTGGCGTGGAGATCATCTCAGAGCAGGATTTCCTGGACCGTTTTATAAAAAACACAGAGTGAGGGGCATTGTTCGTACAGATGCGGAACTTAAACCAGCATCTGTACGAAAAATGCCCGGAAGGATTTCGGGTTGCGAAGCGGCCGGAAATGCTTCCAGAGAAGTGGGCATTGTTCGTACAGATGCGGAACTTAAACCAGCATCTGTACGAAAAATGCCCGGAAGGATTTCGGGTTGCGAAG
>VSND01000079.1:12739-19191 GCA_009774145.1 Lachnospiraceae bacterium
CGGCCGGAAATGCTTCCAGAGAAGTGGGCATTGTTCGTACAGATGCGGAACTTAAATGGGAGGACAAAAGATGGAGTGGAATCTGGTGGAGGAATTTTTACCAAAGGTATTAAGCGGCGGAATGTCGATTATATGGTCGCTGGCATGTCTGTTTATTGGAATAAAGGTTATCAATATTCTCAGAAAACTGTTGAAGGGAGCTCTTGAGCGGTCCAGTGTGGATACCGGCGTGGTTCAGTTTCTGGATGAACTGGTAAAATGGGGCGCTTATGCAGTCCTGATCCTGGCGATCCTTGCCCGGTTTGGGATACAGACGACATCTTTCATTACCCTGCTTGGTTCTGCCGGCGTGGCAATCGGTCTGTCTCTTCAGGGAAGCCTTGCCAATTTTGCAGGCGGAATTCTGATTCTGGTGCTGAAGCCTTTTGTTGTGGGAGATTATATCAGCGCCTGTGGCTGTGAGGGAACGGTGACGGAGATCTCCATCTTTTCCACAACACTGCATTCTGCAGACAATCGGAATATCATCATTCCCAACGGTACGCTTTCCAACAGCAATATCATTGATTACTCGGCAAATGAGACCCGCCGGGTGGATATGAGCGTGGATGTGGCATATAACTCGGATCTGAAGCATGCGAGAAAAGTGATCGAGGAGATTCTGGACAGAGAAGAGAAAATACTGAAGGAGCCGTCTTATGTGGTTGCTGTCAATGAGCTTGGAGACAGCGGAATTACCATATTGATCCGTCCATGGGTAAAGATGGAGGACTACTGGGAAGTGAAATGGAGAATTCTGGAACAGGTTCATAATCGTCTGAATGAAGAGGGAATCGATATTCCATTCCCGCAGATGACCATTCACATGGAAAAAGAATAAAGAATCCGATGATCAGGGGCTGCTGCGGCAGCCCCTGACTCTATGGTCTATTTTACTTCGATCAGCTCATATTCATCTGTGCCGATGCCGATTTTTTTTGCATGGTCGATGCAGCATTTCCAGTTTGTATCCGGGAAGATGGAAGTAAAATGATCATCCAGGAAAGGACGGCCGGAGTCTTCCAGAGCGCTGCCTTTGACAGGTTCCTGTGCATTTACTGCATGGATGCATGCCATGTCCAGGGCAACCGGGTCAAAGGAAGCGAACATGCCAACATCCGGAACGATGGGCAGATCATTTTCCGCATGGCAGTCGCAGTAGGGCGAGACGTCTATGACGAAGCTGATATGAAAATGCGGTCTTCCATCAAGAACCGCCTTACTGTATTCTGCGATCTTGTAATTCAGTACCTCGTTTGCCTCATCCTGTGCAGGGCTGACCGCATCTTTCGGACAGGCTCCGATACAGCGTCCGCATCCGACGCACTTCTTCAGATCAATGGAAGCCTTCCGGTCTGTGACAGACGGCGCATCATGGGCACAGATCTTTATACACTGTCCGCATCCGATACAGAGCTCCTGATTGACATATGGTTTTCCGGCAGAATGCATCTCCATCTTTCCTGCGCGGGAACCGCAGCCCATACCGATATTTTTCAGAGCGCCGCCATATCCGGCAGCCTCATGCCCTTTGAAATGGTTCATGGAGATAAAGACATCCGCATCCATGATTGCCTGTCCGATCTTTGCTTCCTTTACATATTCCCCGCCTTTTACAGGAACATATACATCATCGGTTCCTTTCAGGCCGTCTGCAATCAGCACATGGCAGCCGGTATTATAGGGATTGAAGCCGTTCTGATATGCGCTTTCCATATGGTCCAGGGCATTTTTGCGTCCGCCTACATACAGAGTATTGCAGTCTGTCAGGAATGGTTTTCCGCCCAGATACCTGATCATGTCAGCGACCGTGCGCGCATAGTTTGGACGAAGATACGCCAGATTGCCCGGTTCACCGAAATGAATCTTGACGGCGACATATTTATCTTCCAGATCCATGGTTGGAAGCCCGGCTTTCCGAAGGAGACGTTCCAGCTTTGCCTGAAGCGTATCTCCCATTTTAACCCGCAGATTTGTGTAGTAAACTTTTGATTTTTCCATTGCATACCCTCCTGAATATGATAATATCCTGTGTAACAACAGTATAAAGGTTTCCGGCAGAACTGTCAAACTGTGAAGTGGTCTTTCCTTAGGATGGACTGCACAGTACACGCTCCGGGGGCCGGCATCTTTTCACATAACTTCCGGGAAAATCGGCCTGCGCCGGGCCAAACGCCGGTGCGGACGTAAAAAGTAACCGAATGTAAAAATTCCGGTAAAAATATCCCCCTACCCGGCTTGCGGGGCTTTTTTGAAAACGTTATAATTTTAACAGACAGAAAGGAACGGAGTGACAGACAGATGGGGGAACGGCTGGAGGAGATCCGCGTCTACTGGAATCAGAGAGCGGAAGGATATGCACAGAGCAACCGGGAAGAACTGGAGGGAGAAGCGCGCCGCTACTGGGAAGGGCAGCTTCGCCAGTCGCTGGAGGGAAAGACCTATAAGAAGGTACTGGATATCGGATGCGGGCCGGGATTTTTTTCCGTCCTGCTGGCGCAGATGGGATATGAAGTAACGGCAGTGGATTATACGGAAAATATGCTGGCGGAAGCCAGGAAAAATGCGGATGCCTATGGGGTGAAGGTGGATTTCCGGAAGATGGACGCCCAGAATCTGGCATTTCCGGATGAGTCCTTTGATTTTATTGTCAGCCGCAATGTGCTGTGGAACCTGGAGGCGCCAGAGCATGCTTATAAGGAATGGCTTCGGGTGCTGAGAAACGGCGGGAGCCTGATGAACTGCGACGGCAACTTTTACTATTATGTGAAGGATGCAGAGTACGGAGACCGGATGCGGTGGGAACATAAGCATATGGAAGGCGTAAACGCGGCGCCGATCGACCGGATCGGAGAATTGCTTCCCATGGCCCGGGAGCTTCGCCCCGGATGGGACGTGCAGACGCTTAAGAAGATGGGAGCGGTTTATGTGGACGGCAGCGTGACAAGGGAGCAGACACTTGCGGACGGACATCAGCTGATCCTGAATTTTGTAATTCGGGCAGTAAAATAAAATAAAACAGATCAGATAAGCGGGGGTATAAAAGAATGTTGTTATCACAGATCGAACAGTACTGGACCGGCAGGGCGGAAGGATATTCCGAGGTAAACCGTCATGAACTTGCCACCGGGCAGGATCAGGTATGGTTTCGGGAAATCCAGAAGCATCTGCCGAAGGAAAAAAAGCTGAAGATTCTGGATGTGGGAACCGGGCCGGGTTTTTTTGCCATTCTTCTGGCCGGACAGGGATATGATGTGACGGCGGTGGACTATACAGAGGCCATGCTCCATCAGGCAAAGCAAAATGCAGGAGCACTGGCAGCGCGGATTCGTTTTCAGCAGATGGATGCACAGAATCTGGAATTTCCGGACGGGACGTTTGATGTGGTGATCTCCCGCAATCTGACCTGGAATCTGGAGAATCCGGAAAAAGCATATGCAGAATGGATGCGCGTTCTGAAAGAGGGCGGAAAGCTTCTGAATTTTGATGCCAACTGGTATCATCACCTGTTTGACGAGGAGAAACGCAGACGGTACGAAGAGGACCGGGAGAAGGTGGAAGAGCTCCGGATGGAGGATCATTATACCTGTACGGACATTGATGCCATGGAAGAGATTGCAAGACAGGTTCCCATGAGCCGCACCATGCGTCCGGCGTGGGACATGCAGGTACTGAAAGCGTATGCAGGAGATCAGCTGCAGGCGGATGAACAGGTGTGGAAACGTGTCTGGGACCGGACCGAGCAGGTGAATTATGCGTCTACGCCCATGTTCCTGATCAGTGCGGTGAAGCGCCGGGCGGCAAAAGGGCAGATGGCCATATCTGCCTGAGCCGGAAAGCAGAGAAGGATACATGATAGAGACAAAACAGCTTCAATATCTGGTGGTATGTGCAGATCTGCAGTCTTTCAGTAAGGCTGCAGATGTTTTGTATACAAGCCAGCCCAATGTGAGCAAGATCATCCGGACTTTGGAAGAAGAACTGGGATTTTCGCTCTTTGAACGGCAGAGCCGGGGGATCCGGCTGACGAAAAAGGGAAAGCAGGCGTATGATTATGCCTGCAGAGCCATTGAACAGGTCAATCAGCTGGCGGCATATGCCGGAATGGATGAGGGGGAAGAACTTTCCATCGCCTGCAATCCAAGCTCCTGGATGTCCGCGTGCTTTACGGAATTTTACCGGAGCCATAAGGATGAAAATGTTCTTTTTCAGATTATGACAGCCAGCACGGAGGATGTGATCCGCCGCTGCGGCAGCGGCCTGTCGGATGTGGGATTTGTGCATATGATGGAACCGCAGATGGTATCCTTCCAGTATAAACTGGAGCGGAATCACCTGAATTTTGCAGAACTGAAGCGGTTAAAGGCCATGCTTTATTTTGGGACGCACAATCCCATGGGGCAAAAGGCTTCGGTCCGGGATATTCCCATGGAGGAGATTCGTCTGGTGCAGTGTTATGAGGATGAATTTACGCTGAATCATTACTGGGATATCTTTCGGCAGGAGAAGGAAGAGGATACAAAGGCGCAGGTGGCAGTGATTACCAACAGCGATTATGTGATGAACGATCTGCTTCGGAATACGGATCTGGGAAATATCAGCGGCGCTTACCTGGGGCCGGAGGAACAGTCTCAGGGGTATCCGGGACTTTCTCTGTATGAAGAGGAGGAACCGGTGATTTTCGGATATGTTCTTAGAAAGGATGAGACACCCGGAATCTGGGCGGAGCGGTTTCTGGAATTTATAAAGGGAAAACTTTGAAAAACGTTTTGACGGAACGGTAAGGAGACGGAATGAAACGGATTTTACTGATTGCAACAGGCGGTACGATCGCTTCGAAATGCATGACGGAAGGGCTGGAGCCCGGGATCCCGGCAGAGGAGCTTCTGGCCAGTGTGCCGGAGGCAGAAAAATTCTGTCAGGTCACTGCCATACAGCCTTTCAGCCTGGACAGCACCAATATCTGTCAGGAGCACTGGCTGCTTCTGGCAGGGCTGGTGGAAAATAATTATGATGACTATGACGGATTTGTGATCTGCCATGGCACGGATACCATGGCATATACAGCGGCAGCGCTTTCCTATCTGATCCAGAATAATCTGAAACCTGTCGTTATTACCGGGGCACAGAAGCCGATTGATCTGGAGATTACAGATGCCAGGCTGAATTTAAGAGACAGTCTCCGGTTTGCTTCCGATGACCGTGCGCATGGCGTCAATATTGTCTTTGGCGGAAAAGTGATCGCAGGTACCCGGGCGAAGAAGGAGCGCTCCAAAAGCTACAATGCGTTTTCCAGTATCAATTATCCGGATATTGCAGTGATTCAGGATCACCGGATCATCTTTTATATTGATGACCGGAACCGGATACGGGAACGGGTGCGGTTTTATCATGGGATGGATGCGAAGGTATTTCTGCTGAAACTGATTCCCGGCATGGACGGGCGGATTCTGAACCGGATGGCGGAAGATTATGATGCAGTCATTATTGAATCCTTTGGTGTAGGCGGATTGCCTGCCTATGGAGAACAGAGTTTTCAGGAGGCGGTGGACAACTGGTGCAGACAGGGAAAGAAGGTCATTATGGCGACTCAGGTGACGCATGAAGGCAGTGATATGGAGATTTATCAGGTGGGCAAATCCATCAAGGAACGTTTTCCGGTGGTGGAGGCGTTTGACATGACGCTGGAGGCGACAGTGACAAAGACCATGTGGCTTCTTGGCACCGGAGTAAAAGGGGAAGCCTTTGAGGCAGGTTTTTATCGGACGATCAACCATGATGTTCTGCTGGCAGAACAGTAAAAAAAGCACCTGCAGAGGTGCTTTTTTCATGCATGCGTGGTATTGCTGATTTTGAAAAAATGTTGTAAAGTATAAAAAACGGGATTGGTGAGTCTGAAGCTGAGTATTCTAAGCGAACTGGCGAAACTGCTAAAAATATCAGCTACAGACGGCTATAAAGGCATGGGTTTTCAGCAAATTTTACAATAAAGGACACTATCTAACAGTGGCGGCCTTTTTTTCATGGTTTTTTTCGACCTGTTGACTGTGGAAAGGTGGTGAAGCCAGGCCATTGCCGCCGCTTATCCCTGTCACGCCATGCGTTGATAGCTGCATAGTGTATGACTACTCTGCAAAAGGCATTAAATGTGTATTCGATATGCTCCTTGTATGCTTCTGTGCAAGCCATAAATAATTCCCCCTCTCCCACATGTGACGGTGCATGGTTGACGGCTGCATTTATAATTCAAAGGAATAGCAGTAATCTGGGTTGCTATGCCTTAATTACCTGTTTGCGAAACAGAGTGAAGAATTTTTTTACCTGGTCGTAAATTCGCAAGATAAATTATAAGCATCGTAATCCCAATCTCTCTCATTTTCAAAGAAAGTAAATTGTTTAATCAAGCGATAGTG
>VSND01000008.1 GCA_009774145.1 Lachnospiraceae bacterium
GCGGCGGCAGAAGCAGCGGCGGCGCAGGCAGCGGCGGAGGCCCAGGCGGCGGCAGAAGCAGCGGCGGCGCAGGCAGCAGCGGAAGCGCAGGCAGCGGCGGAAGCGGAGGCTGCGGCTGAAGCGCAGGCAGCAGCGGAAGCGCAGGCAGCAGCGGAAGCCCAGGCGGCGGCAGCAGCCCAGGCAGGCAGCGATCCCAATGCAGCAGCAGAACAGCCGCGTGCCGTTCCAGGAACAGAGCGGAGGAGTCCCCGGGTTAAGGAGGCGGTTCTGACCGAACAGGTGAAAAAGGATATTGAGGATGCTCTGGACAGCGGTGTGACCGATGCGGTGATCAATGGATACTTAAGTCTCCTGAATAAAGAATATATTCTGAAGGGTGAGCTGGATCTGTCTCTGGTCAGTATCGGAAACGGACATGAGCTGGAGGAACGCTCGGCAGATGCGATTGAGAGAATGATGGCGGACGCGAAGGAAGACGGGATGAACATCAGTGTTACGTCGTCCTATCGGACTTATATGAAACAGGTAGAGCTTTTTAAGAAAAAGATTGAACGGCTGGAAAAAGACGGCTGCAGCCATAAAAAGGCAGTTGAGGAAGCGGGAAAGGTAGTGGCAGTGCCGGGTACCAGTGAGCATCAGCTCGGCCTTACGGTGGATTTTGTGACGGGGAGTTACCGGACTCTGGATGAAGGAATCAAAAATACAGAGGAATATCAATGGGTGGAAGAGCATGCATGGGAATATGGCTATGTGATCCGCTATCCTTCCGGAAAATCCGGAATTACCGGTATCATATCAGAACCGTGGCATCTTCGTTATGTGGGAATTCCGGCTGCAAAGCTGATGACGGAACAGGGAATCTGTCTGGAAGAGTTTTTAGGAGTGGCGTACGATGGTCAGAGAGATGGAATTTCGTATGGAGCGGGCTGGGTTAATACAGGTCGGTGATAAAGTGCAGCTGAAGGAGGACGCTTCCAGTACCATGGCGGGCATCATGTATTACTATACCATCAGGGATGCCATAGCCATGTCGAATAATACGAAGAAGCGCCTCGGCAGTCTGGAGGGAACCGTTCGCGCGATTGATGCAAAAGAGAGTTACTGGACGGTTACCGTGGATATTGAAGAATAGACTTTGAGAAAAAAACATGATATAATCAAACATAAAGTGGAACTGATATTTTTTAATGAAAATAAAGAGCGACAGGGCAGGAAAGGGGTAAGTGATGGGCGGACAGGATGGATATGGATTTTGTCCCAGATGCGGCGCCGTGATGCAGGAAGGCGTATGCAGAAGCTGTGGTTATTCTACAAGAAGGGATGCAGACTGGCAGGGGTCCTCTGCATGGCAGACAGGGAGCGGCTGGCAGGAGCCGTTTCATGGACAGGCGCAGACGGGAGGACAGGAGCCTTCTTTAAGGCCGGTAAAAAAACAGAAAAAGCCGGGGCGCAGCAGAGTGGTTGCTTTTACCTGTGCAGGAATCGGAATTCTGTTTCTGATTGCGATTCTTGTATTCATGGTCATTTCCATCCGGAGGGTCTTTGATGAGGTGCAGAAGAACACCATGCCCGGTTATGGGTATGATTCCGGAAACGGGTATTTCGGATATGGGAATCCGTACGATGACAGCCTGCCGGACGGGTACGGGGATTCTGATGATTCCAACGGATATTATAAACCGGATGAAAAGGACGACTATTATGAAGAGATCACAGACGCCACCTCGCAGGATCTGGATTATAAGGTCATATGGGAATCTGTATCCATGCGGCCGGATGATTCTGATGACAGCTGTACCTACGATGGGGTATATCCGGTTTTGAGAGATGAGGAAGGGCAGGAGGAAGAAAAGTTTTCTTCCATGAACCAGAAGATCCGGGACATGGTCTGTAAATACAAGGATGCATATCGTGATTATGCTTCCGGCATCTCCAGTTCCGGTTATGTGACTTATATGGACGAAGAGAAGATCAGCGTTGTCGTGCGCCACAGTTTTTACGAGAAGAAGACCACGATTCCCAGAGTGGAGGCAATTACGTTCCGTGTGGATAACGGGGAGGTTATCTCTCATGAAGAGATGGCACATGTGGACGAAGAGCTGGCCTGGCAGTTCCGTTCCAGAAACAGCCACCAGAATGGTACGGTGGAATTTGTGGATGAGCTTTCGGACGAGAAGCTGATGGAGTATCTGAAGGATGAGGAAGACAGCGTGATGTTTTACACGCCGGTGGGCCTGGAGGTCGGGTTCAACTATGACGGCGGCTGGGTAACCGTAACGCTGAAGACAGGCACTCTTTAGGAGAGACGGAATATGGTGGAAAGGATTGATCTGTTTCATCTTCCTTTTTATAAAAAAGAAGCATTTACCGGTTCTGACCGGGGAGTGAGATTCTGGATCGGGAAGACGGAGTCTGTGCAGTCAGAGGAAGAAAAGACGGAAGTACTGCGTGTGGTCATGTGGCCGGAACCTTTTGCGCTGAAACATACGCCGGAGGAAGAAAAGATTCAGAAGGATTTCGAATTCTCGGAAGAAGGGCTGGATGCGGTGTACGGATGGATCTGCAAAGAAGGAAGAGACGCTGTGCTGCAGATGCATCTGGAGACATGAAAAATGGAAGGCTCAGGCCCTCCATTTTTCATCGCAAACACATTATATACAACAAAAGCAATCCCTCTGATGTGGATGATGCTTTTATTTTAGTATAAAATGATACATAAGTAAAACTCATTATTTTCATGCTTAAAATGAAAATGATTCAAGGAGAAAGCCGTGACTTTATTGTCTTATCAGGTATTTATGGCAGTTGTGGAGCAGGAGAGCTTTCAAAAGGCGGCCCAGGCGCTGAAGCTTACGCCGTCAGCCATCAGCCATGCAGTATCAGCCATGGAAGAAGAACTCGGTTCCATGCTGTTTGTGCGCAGCAGGCATGGAGTGTATCTGACCAACTACGGAAAAGAGCTGTTTCCATATATTAAGAACGTGCTGAACAGTGATGAATATCTGCAGCAGGCGGTGGCGCAGTTCAACGGAATGCAGAAGGGGCTTGTCCGTCTGGGGACGTTCAACAGTGCCTGTGTGGAATGGCTGCCAAGCCTTCTGAAAGATTTTGAACGCAAATATCCGAAGGTCCGTCTTGATATCTATCAGGGTACTTACGATGATGTCTATCACTGGCTGCGGGACGGTATCGTTGATCTTGGATTTTTGTCGTCTACCAGTGTGGGGGAACTGGCATATGTGCCCGTCTATGAAGACCGTCTTGTCTGTGTGACGCCGAAAGGATTTCAGACAAAGCATCCGGGGTATGTGACGATCGAAGAACTGCGGGAACAGAGATTTGTGATCCAGCGGGAAGGGTGTGACGCAGATGTGAACCATTTTCTTGAGAAATATCATCTGTCCGGCAGCGGAGGGAGCCGCATTCTGGATGACATGTCTGCCATTGCGCTGGTCATGGGCGGTTACGGCGTATGCCTGGTGCCGGAGCTGGTGATCCGCAATATTCCTTTTCCGGTGGATGTCTATCCGCTGGATGTGGAGGAAAAACGGACCATTGTACTTGCCAGCCTGCGTTCCGATGTATTTGCGCCGGCAGTCCGGCGGATGTATGACTATATTATTGAACGTTTTCAGTATGATGCAGAAGAAATGGAGTAAACTATGTATCAGTATCTTATGTTTGACCTGGACGGGACATTGACGGATCCGCGGGAGGGAATTACCAGAAGCGTGCAGTATGCACTTCGGCATATGGGGATCGAGGAGACGGACCTTACAAAGCTGGAGCCGTTTATCGGACCGCCGCTTCTGGAATCTTTTACGGAATATTATGATTTTTCCATGGAGCAGGCAAGGGAGGCGGTGGAATATTACCGGGAATATTTCCGCGTAACCGGAGTGTATCAGAACCGGCTTTTTGACGGCGTACCGGAGCTTCTTGCGGATCTGAAGTCCCATGGAAAGGTGATTGCCACGGCTTCGTCAAAGCCGGAGCCGTTTGTCCGGCTGATTCTGGAGCATTTTCAGGTGGATGCTTATTTTGATCATATCTGCGGGGGCAGTATGGATGAGAGCCGGCTCAGCAAGGAGGATGTGATCGAAGAGCTTCTGTGCAGCCGGATGCGGCTTCCGAAAGAGGAATGGAAGCATGTCCTGATGATTGGAGACCGCAGGCATGATGTCGAAGGCGCAGCGAAATTCGGTATCCCGTGCCTGGGGCTGTCCATGGGGTTTGCGGCAGAAGGAGAACTGGAAAAAGCAGGGGCGGTTTTGGTTGTGGACAGTATGGAGGAGATCAGAACGTTCATACTGGGGAATTAAAAAATATTTGCCGGACTGCGGATGTTTCATGGAAGACAGGATATGGAGCATGCGCAGTCTGGCGTATATAAATATACGAACAGAGAGGTATGAAAGAAAATGCTGAAAAACAGAATACTGGCGGAGAAGCCCCAGGAGGAAGAGTTAAAGAGCCGCCTGAAGGCCGCCCGGGAGAAGCTGGCAGTACAGCAGATGAAGATCAAGGAGCATAAGCTTCCGGTGCTGGTGCTGTTGGAGGGCTGGGGAACCTCGGGAAAGGGAAGCGTCATCGGGCAGGTCATCCGGAACATCGATCCGCGGTTCTTCAAGGTGGCATCCATGGAGATCATCCGGGAAGAGGACAGGAGAAAACCGTTTTTGTGGCGGTATTTCTCGGAGATCCCGGAGGCGGGAAAATTCGTATTCATGGATTCCGGCTGGATGGACGAGGTGACCAGAGACAGGCTCATGGGGGCTATGGATGATGAGACGTATGAAAAGCGGGTGGCGAGCATCCGCCGTTTTGAGCGTCAGCTGACAGACAACGGATATCTGGTCTTAAAATTTTTCCTGCACATCAGTGAGAAAGAGCAGAAGAAGCGGATCGGTGAACTGAAGAACGACATTGATACAAAATGGCGCATCAATAAAGCGGACAGCAGACAGAATAAACACTATAAAAAATGTCTGGAGATTTTTGACCAGTATCTGGATGCGACAGATTCTCCGGCGGTTCCATGGTATGTGGTGGATGGCAAATCCAGAAAATGGGCGGAGCTGCAGGTGCTGGAGACGCTGACGGAAGGAATCGATATTGCCATGCAGAATCAGGCGCTGGCAGTGCCGGTGCTGCAGAATGTATTTCCGCTTGTGAAGATGCCGAAGCTGTCGGAGGTGTCTCTGGCAGAAAAAACGGTCAGCGAGGAAGAATATAAAGAAGAGCTGAAACGTCTCCAGAGCCATCTGGGAGAGCTGCACAACCGGCTCTACCGGAAGAAGATTCCGGTGATCATCGCTTATGAGGGATGGGATGCGGCAGGAAAGGGCGGAAATATCCGACGCATTACAGAAGCGCTGGATCCGAGAGGATTTGAAGTGCATCCGGTCGCCAGCCCGGAGCCTCATGAGAAGGCAAGGCATTATCTGTGGCGGTTTTACACCAGACTGCCCAGGACCGGGCATATCGCCGTCTTCGACCGGACCTGGTACGGACGGGTCATGGTGGAGCGGCTGGAAGGCTTCTGCAGCGAAAATGACTGGAAACGCGCCTACAATGAGATCAACGAATTTGAAAAGGAGCTCTCTGACTGGGGCGCCGTCATCATCAAATTCTGGGTGCATATTGACAAAGATACACAGCTGGAGCGCTTTACCCTTCGCCAGAACACGCCGGAGAAGCAGTGGAAGATTACGGATGAGGACTGGAGAAACCGGGAGAAGTGGGATGCCTACGAAAGCGCTGTCGATGAGATGATAAAGAAGACCAGCACTGCCTATGCGCCGTGGCACATTCTGGAGTCGGTGGACAAGAAATATGCAAGGCTGCGGGCGCTGAAGATCGTGATCGAGGAGCTGGAAAAGGTACTGTAGGCAGGGATTGACGGAGGTAGAGAAAATGGAGCTGAAAACATTATTACAGTTTGATTCGATTGTGATCCAGTGTCACAACGACCCGGATGCGGATGCCGTTGCCAGCGGGTTTGGCATCTGGTCCTATCTGTGCGCCAACGGGAAAAACCCCCGGCTGGTCTATGGAGGCAGGAATCCGATCCGCAAGAGCAATCTGGTGCGGATGGTGGAGCGCCTTGAGATTCCCGTGGAGCATGTTCACGGACTGGAAGAGGAGCCGGAGCTTCTGCTGACGGTGGACTGCCAGCCGGGAGAGCGGAATGTAGAAAGGCTGCCGGGGAAAAGGATGGCGGCAATCGATCACCATATTACCAGAAAGGAAAGCCTGTCCAGTCTGTGGGACCGGGAGATCCGCGATAACTACGGCGCCTGTGCCACGATCGTCTGGGATCTGCTGCGGAAAGAAAAGTATGATGTGAAAGGAAACAGGCGTCTGGCCATTGCCCTGTACTATGGACTTTTCATGGATACCTGCAAACTGCAGGAGATCTGTCAGATCAGGGACCGGGCCATGAGGGACGATCTGGAGTCCGTGTTTGACCAGAAAGACAGAGAAATGATCGATGAATTCAAGACGCATAATCTGTCTGCAGAAGAGCTGATCGTGGTCGGACAGGCGCTGGGAGCATGCGAAACGCATAAAGAAGAACGGTTTGCCATCGCAAAGGCAGAGCCCTGCGATCCGAATCTGCTGGGAATTATCTCGGATCAGATGCTGGAAGTGGATACGGTGGATCTGTGTATCGCATACTGTATGCTGCCCGGCGGTGCGAAGCTGTCGATCCGCAGCTGTTCGGAAGAGACCCGCGCCAGCGACCTGGCTGCATATCTGACCGGCGGCGGGGGACATGCGAAGAAGGCGGGGGGCTTTCTTGGCATAGAGCTTTTAAAGCATCCGGCTATCGATCCGGAGGAACTGGACGATCTGGTCGGCCGTTTTCTTGCGGCGCGGATGGATGACTATTTCAGAGAGCAGGATGTCATCCGGCTGGATGGTGGAGAATATCCGGATCTGACAAAGGAACCGCTTTATCAGAAAAAACCGGTGAGGATCGGATACATAAAAGCATCGGATGTCTACAAAGAAGGGACAGAAGTAAGAATCCGGATGCTGGAGGGCGACAGAGAGGAAAAGGTTACGGAGGATCTGTACTTTATCGTGGGCGTCAGGCAGGAAGTGTATGTCAATAACCGCAGAAAGCTGGAGCAGAATAATGAGTGCCTGCAGGAACCGTATGAACTGCCGCCGGAAGCGCTGCAGGATGTGGAGGACGCAGTCAGCGCCGTCAACGATGAGGACAAAGCTCTGGCAGGGCATATCTTCGCCTGCGTGCCGAAGAATTCCCGGATCCATGCCTGCAGACTGACAAGACGGACCAAGGTATTTCAGAAGGACTGGGAAGGTTATCTTCTGGGCGAACCGGGGGATTACTTGGCTGCCAGGGCAGAAGAACCCTCGGATATCTATATCATCAATGAGAAAATCTTCGGCATGACCTATGAAGAAGTGACAGAAAACAGAGGATGAAGAAGGAAAACAGGAGAGGGCTTATTCTTGACACTGTTACCTGACAGTGCTATAATTTCCAGAAAAATGTCGAAAAGGTGCCTTTTATGAAAAAATCTTCTCAGACAGCTTTAAAACTGATCAGCATATTTTACAAAGTCGCCCCGTTTTTTATTGGAATCTACTGCTATCTTCCTGTCTTCAGCCAGCAGGAAAACCGAATTTATCCTTTTCTTGACGCAGTCTATTCTTCGCTCAAACTCTACTCCGGAACGACCGAAAGCGGCATTCCGGTGGGCGGTTTTCTTCAGTTTGCCCGGTTTCTGGCGATTGCTGCAACGCTCAGCATCGTGATCGGGCTGCTGGACAAGGTGACCGACGTCATTAATGATATGAAGCTGTTCAATTCGGATGCTACCGTCATTTACGGCGATTCCGATTATGCAGATTACATTTTTAAGGATCTGCCTTCGAGACAGAGGATTCGCGGAGAAGGAAAATTTATCGACCGTGCCGCCCGGTATGTGCTGATGTTTCCGAGCGATATGGAAAACCTGGCCTTTTATAACCGAAACTGCGAACAGCTTCGGGACAAAAATGTATACATCAGACTGGAAGATATTTCCAGGCAGAATATTGAAAATCCGCTGATTACCGTGTTCAGTATTGCGGAAAACTGCGCGCGGCAGTACTGGAAGGACTATCCTGTTCTTCAGAGTGAGAAAATTGCCATTATCGGATTTGAAAACGTGGGCAAAAATATTCTGCTTTACGGTCTTCAGGTCAACCTGATCGATCCGGGCCAGCACTTTACGTACCATATTTACGGCGACGGGACGGAATTCCGGCGGGAACACACCCGGCTGGACCAGATGGCTCCCGATGAGATCGTATTTCATGACAGCGGCAGCTATGAATTCGCAGAACTGCTGGATTTTGACCGGATCATTATCTGCGGCAGCGAGAATGTCAGCCGCAACGTCACGATTGCAGGCAGGATACTGGCGGCGGTTCCTGTTGCCTGCCCTGTCTACCTGTACACACCCAGAGGGGATATTGTGACCAGCCTGTTCGGAAAGGGACAGATCATATGCTTCGGCACTGCCGAGACACTGGCCTCTGCCGATGTTGTCTTCAACGAGCGGACCATGGAGGCCGCCCGCCGGCAGCATGAATTTTACTGTCAGCAGTACGGCGGGACACCATGGGAACAGCTGGACAGCTTCAAACGCTATTCCAATGTGAGTTCGTCGGATTATATGTCCACTGCCGAACGTCTGATGGCACGGGGTACGCCGCCGGAGACGCTGGCAGAGCTGGAACACATGCGATGGTGCAGATACCACTATATCCACAACTGGACATACGGTGTGAAAACGGACAGCGCCCGCCGTATTCACAGCTGCCTTGTTCCTTATCATCAGCTCAGCGAAGAAGAAAAGGTCAAGGATATTGAGGCGATCAAAAGCAGGGCGCAGGATCAAACGCTTTAACAAAACAGAAATCATTCAGGGAGGTATAAGAAAAGATGGGATTGAATGAAGCACAGAAGAAAGAACGGTCAGAGTATCTGGAGAAAAATCTGGCCATTACCGAGTGTTCTCAACGTAAGCCCTACGTATTTATCAGCTATGCCAGCGACAACTGGGAGGCTGTGTTCAAATCGGCCGTGGTACCCATGCAGAGGCAGTACGGCCTGCGGGTGTACGCAGACAAGGCCTTTGACAAGGTGAACGACAAGTGGATCGTGCCCATGCTGCGCAATGCACGGGGCGCAGACGTGATCATTGCATTCATCAGTCAGAGTTACATCGAGAGCTACGCCTGCTTCCTTGAGCTGCTCACTGCGGTCAACAACAAAAAACCGATTGTATTTGTGTCTCTGGAGGACCAGCTTCATCTGGGTGACACGACCGACCTGCCCGTTATCGAGCGGGGCGCGAAAAACGAGATTCTCAATCAGGGCGCCAACATCTCGACCAATACCAACAATACTTCCAACGATATCATGCGGGCCATGAAGTCGGCGTACACCAGCATGTCCACGCTTCTGGAGCAGGACGCCCTGTCCAGATACGACATTTCAGACGCTTTTATCAACTTCTTCCGGGACGCTGCGATCAACCGTAAGACCATCAATGACCTGGGGGCGGTGCGGCGGACCATCAAGTCGGTCAGCAGGGATGTATTTGACAAGTCGCTGGTCGTTGACCTGGATCAGCAGGACACATCCGTGCCGAAGCAGAAGCAGCCGCCGGTGACAGAAGCAAAACCCATCCGGAAGGAAGAACCAGACCCGGCACCTGCGGAAGAACCAGAACTTATCCGGAAGGAAGAACCGGCTCCCACACCTGCGGAAGACCCGGAGCCCGAACCCATCCGGAAAGAAGAACCAGACCCGGCGCCTGCGGAAGAACCAAAACCTGTACCGCCGCAGGAACCGGAGCAGAAAAAAGACGACTCCACCAGCGACAGCGGGCAGAAACTCAAAAAGCCGCTGAATATCAAGCTCATCGGGGGTATCGTGGCTGCAGCCGCGGTACTGGCCGTGCTGTTCATCATGCTGAGCGGCCCGGGCAAGGTCACAGACCAGCCCTACGCCATGACGGACGGAAATTCCGATACATATTCCGGACTGTATACCGGCGAGTGGGATAAGAAAAACGAACGGCCGAACGGCACCGGTACCTTCGTAATGGAGGATGTCGCGGGCACCTATGAAGGCGAATGGGTTGACGGCGTCACCGAAGGCCAGGGCACGATCGTATGGGATTCCGGGGATCATTATGAGGGCGAATGGAAAGACGGCATGCGGAACGGTCAGGGTACCTATACCTCTACCGAGGGAGATGGTTATGTCTATGAGGGCGAATTCCAAAACAATGAGCGTTCAGGCAAAGGCACCATGACCTGGGAAACCGGGGAAGGTGTAGTCTATGTCTATGAAGGGGAATTCCAAAACAATGAGCGTTCAGGCAAAGGTACCATGACCTGGGGAAAAGACGGAGAAACAACCATCTATGAAGGTGACTTTGCGGATAACTGGATCAACGGGTATGGCACCTGTACATGGCCCAGCGGAGACCATTATGAGGGCGAATGGAAGAATGGCAAATTTAATGGCAAGGGCACTATAACCTATGCGGGCGGCAGCGTCTATGAGGGAGAATTCGTAGATAACAAAAAAAACGGCGAGGGTATCTGGACCAAATCGGACGGCACTGCAGTGACCGAGAACTGGATTTATGGTAAGAAGGTTGAGACTCTGACCCTTGAAGACGGAACCTACACAGGAGGCGTGACCGACGGCAAACCGGACGGTCAGGGGAAGATGGAGTATACCAATGGTCAGGTCTATGAGGGCGAGTGGAAGAACGGCGTCCGAAGCGGGCAGGGACGCTGCACTTGGCCGGACGGCGGTTATTACGACGGCGAGTGGGCAAATGATAAATGGAACGGCCAGGGCACGAACTACATAGGCGGCAGCAAGGATGTTAGTTTTTATGTAGGCGGATTTGTGGATGGTGAACGGGATGGTCACGGCATTTATACCTGGCCCAGCGGCGATTCCATTGAGACAGAATGGGTAAATGGTGTGAAAAATGGCAAGGGAACCTATACCTGGTCCGGCGGCACGGTTGCGGCAGGCGAATACGTGGACGACGAGTGGGACGGTGAGTGGACTATCACCTATGCCGACGGTACTGTGGAGACCAGACAATATGACCACGGCACGAGACTGGAGTAATGATTGGTCCACACCAGGCTGATACAGGTGAACGTGTAAAAAGTAAGCTTGATGCATTTTTGTAAAATACGGTGCGGGAGGACAGTTGAAATCCTCCCGCGTTTGTGTTAAGATAGGTCGCATGAATGCGGAACTGAAAAACAGCAGGAGTCGGAGCCATGCCCGGAAGGAGTCCGGATGTGCTTCCGGTTCTGGGGCATGGGGAAGACGGATGCGGAACTGTAATATAAGGAGAACACAGTGAAATGGAATAAATATACGCTGCTGACCACGACAGAGGCAGAGGATCTGATCAGCAGCATGATGATGGACGTGGGAATCGAAGGAATCGAGATTGAGGATAAGATTCCTCTGTCGGAGAAGGACAGGTCTCAGATGTTTGTGGACATTCTTCCGGAAGGACCCGCAGACGACGGGACTGCCCGGATCAGTTTCTATCTGGAGCCGGAGCAGGACAACGGAGCAATTCTGGCGGCGGTACAGGAAGGACTGGACGAGATCCGAAGCTGGGGCGTGGATGTGGGAGCAGGAACGATGGAAGCTACTCAGACGGAGGATAAGGACTGGATCAACAACTGGAAAGAATATTTTCATCAGTTTTACGTGGACGATATCCTGATTACCCCTTCCTGGGAGCCGGTGAAGTCGAAGGATCAGGGGAAGCTTCTGATCCAGATCGATCCGGGTACCGCCTTTGGGACGGGAATGCATGAGACGACTCAGCTCTGTATCCGGCAGATCCGGAAATATGTGACGGAGGAAACCGTTTTACTGGATGTGGGAACCGGCAGCGGCATCCTTTCGATTGCGGCGCTGAAACTGGGTGCAAAACGTGCGCTGGGCACCGATCTGGATCCCTGTGCCATCAGCGCTTCGAAAGAAAATATGGAAGTAAACGGCATCCCTTCGGAGAAGTTCCAGGTGCTGGAAGGCAATATTATTGATAATCGGAAGATACAGGAACAGGCGGGTTGTGAACAGTATGATATGGTGACGGCCAATATTCTGGCGGAGGTGCTGGTGCCACTTACACCGGTGATCGTGCAGCATCTGAAGAAAGGCGGGATCTATATCACGTCCGGCATTATAGAAGAAAAGGAAACCGTTGTGAAAGATGCGGTCCAGGCGGCAGGACTTGAGGTTCTGGAAGTGACGCATCAGGGAGACTGGGTGTCTGTAACGGCACGTAAAAACTGACGGAGAGACCATGTATCATTTTTTTGTAGAGCCTTCTCAGGTACATACAGACGAGATCGAGATCTTGGGCGGAGATGTGAATCATATCAGCAGCGTCCTGCGGATGAAAGCGGGAGAAGAGATCATTGTAAGCGACGGATACGGCAACGAATACGGATGCCGCCTCTGCCGGTTTACAGAGACGGCCGTTTATGCCGGTATTCTTGAAAAACGGCGGGTAGCTTCGGAACTATCCTCCCGGATTACACTGTTTCAGTGCCTTCCCAAGGGAGACAAGATGGAACTGATCGTTCAGAAGGCGGTCGAGCTTGGGGTATCGGAGATTGTACCGGTGGCATCCAGAAGATGTGTGGTAAAGCTGGATGCGAAGAAAGAGATGAATAAGCGGAAGCGCTGGCAGGCAGTGGCGGAGAGTGCGGCGAAGCAGTCCGGACGGGCCATGATTCCGCAGGTGCTGCCGGTTGTCTGCTTTTCCGATGCACTTCTGCAGGCGAAGGAACCGGATGTCTGCCTGATTCCGTATGAATGCGCTGAAGAACTTTTGAAGGACGGGCAGAACAGCGCCATGCAGCGGACAAGAGAGATCTTGAACAGTGTACAAAAAGGGCAGTCTGTCGGTATCTTTATCGGACCCGAAGGAGGATTTGAGAAGGAAGAGATCGAGGCGGCCATGCAGATGGGAGCGCAGCCGGTCTCACTGGGAAAACGGATCCTGAGAACCGAGACGGCAGGGCTGTGTATCCTGTCGGTTCTGATGTTTCAGCTGGAGGAATAGACAATGGAGGCATATCTGGACAATTCGGCTACGACCCGGTGTATGGAGTGCGTGACGGAGCAGATGGTCCGCATTCTGCGGGAGGACTATGGGAATCCGTCTTCTCTTCATAAAAAGGGGATGGATGCGGAACACTATATAAAGGAAGCGAAAGCGTTTTTTGCAGAAAATCTGAAGGTCAGCGAGAAAGAGATCTGTTTTACTTCCGGGGGTACGGAGTCCAATAATCTGGCGCTCATCGGCACGGCGCTTGCCAATCAGAGGGCGGGAAAGCACCTGATCACAACGGCCATTGAACATCCGTCGGTGATAAATGCCATGAAGCATCTGGAGGACCGGGGATTTTCCGTGACATATCTCCCGGTGGACCGGGACGGGATCGTGTCTCTTGCGGCCCTTGAGGAAGCAGTCTGCGGGGAGACGATCCTTGTCTCCATGATGTATGTGAACAATGAGATCGGATCCGTTCAGCCGGTGGAAGAGGCGGCGCGGATCATAAAGAAGAAAAACGCAAAGACGCTGTTTCATGTGGATGCGATTCAGGCTTATGGAAAATACAGGATCCTTCCCAAAAGGATGGGAATTGACCTTTTGTCTGTCAGCGGCCATAAACTGCACGGCCCGAAAGGGACGGGTCTGCTGTATGTAAACGAAAAAGTGAAGATCCGTCCGATTCTCTTTGGAGGAGATCAGCAGAAAGGGCTTCGCTCCGGAACAGAGAATGTGCCGGGAATTGCCGGAATGGCAGAGGCGGCAAAAGTATGCTGCAGCGGGCTTTCTGAAAAAGTGGACCGTCTGTATGTTCTCAAGGAGCATTTTACAGAAGGGATCCGGAAGCTTGAAGGCGTCTTTATGAACGGCAGGACCGGGAGAGACAGCGCGCCCCATATTGTGAGTGTAAGCTTTGAAGGCATACGCAGTGAGGTGCTGCTTCATGCGCTGGAAGAAAAAGGAATCTATGTATCGGCAGGCTCCGCCTGTTCGTCCAACAAACCGGCCGTAAGCCGGACGCTTCAGGCGATCGGGGTGAAGAAGGAGCTTTTGGGCAGTACCCTCCGTTTCAGCTTCAGTTTTGAGACCACAAAGGAGGAGATCGATTACTGCCTTGAGGCGCTGGCAGAGCTTCTGCCGGTGCTGCGCCGGTATGTGCGGCGATAATATTTCAGACAGGAGAGAATCATGTTTCAGGCATTTTTGATTAAATATGGAGAGATCGGGGTAAAAGGGAAGAACCGGTATGTGTTTGAAGATGCGCTGGTTGCCCGGATGAAACGGGTACTGGCTCCGGTGGACGGCACATTTAAGATTACGAAGGAGCAGGGACGCATCTATGTGGAGGCAGAAGGCCCCTTTGACTATGAGGAAACCGTGGCGGCGCTTCAGAGGGTATTCGGCATCGTGGGTATCTGCCCGGTGGTGCTTGCAGAGGATCAGGGATTTGAAGCGCTTTCCCGGGACGTCATGGATTATATGCACCGGATGTATGAGAGGGCCGAAAAGACCTTCAAAGTTCATACCCGCAGAGCGAACAAGAATTATCCCATGACCTCTCCAGAGGTTAATGAAGAGATCGGAGGACGGATCCTTGAGGAATTTCCGAATCTCACGGTGGATGTGCACGATCCGGAGATCATGCTGCACATCGAACTGCGCAGCGGACATGTCAACATCTACTCGGAAGTGCTCCCGGGTCCGGGAGGCATGCCACTGGGAACGAACGGGCGTTCGATGCTTCTTCTGTCCGGCGGGATCGACAGCCCGGTGGCAGGCTATATGGTTGCCAGAAGGGGAGTCTGCGTGGATGCCGTCTATTTCCATGCGCCGCCCTATACCAGTGAGCGGGCGAAGGAGAAGGTGGTGGATCTGGCAAAGAAGATTGCGCGCTATACAGGCCCGATCCGGCTGCATGTGATCAATTTTACGGATATTCAGATGTACATCTATGACCGGTGTCCCCATGATGAACTGACCATCATCATGCGCCGCTATATGATGCGGATTGCCCAGAAGATTGCAGAGGATACCGGGTGTCTTGCTCTGATTACCGGAGAGAGCATCGGTCAGGTGGCGAGCCAGACGGTTCCGAGCCTTGCGGCTACCAATGATGTATGTACACTTCCGGTATTCCGCCCGCTGATCGCATTTGACAAAGAAGATATTGTGACCATTGCGAAAAAGATTGATACGTACGAGACATCGATCCTGCCTTATGAAGACTGCTGTACCACATTTGTGGCAAAGCATCCGGTGACAAAGCCTCAGGTGGACCGGATCCGCAGATCGGAGCTTCTGCTGTCTGAAAAGATCGAAGAGATGGTGGAAGAAGCCCTGTCTGCAAGAGAAGTGCTGGAGATTTCATAACGGTTATCTCCAGAGCTGCCGTCCGAAAGAAAAAAGCTGCCGTTTTTTGCGGCAGCTGGTATTGCAGGATGGTTTAATCCACAATATAGGGTGAGAGGACTTCAAGAATCTCATCCACATTGTTCTCGGAGTGGATATTCAGTTCGATTGACTTGGAGAGATCCAGACTGAAGATCCCCATGATGGATTTGGCATCGATGACATAACGGCCGGATACCAGATCAAAGTCGTTGTCAAACTTGGTGATCTCGTTGACAAACGCCTTCACTTTATCAATAGAATTTAAAGAAATATGAACGGTTTTCATTAATATACTCCTCCTTATTACTGTGTTATTCTAAGTAACATATTAAAGACTTGGAGGAAGAAAGTCAATGAAAAAATACGAAAAAATCAGGAGGAGCCATGAAAAAAGCGGCGCTGCACAATCTGGGATGCAAAGTGAATTCCTATGAAACGGAAGTCATGCAGGAGATGCTGGAAAAACAGGGGTATGAGATCGTATCCTTTGACGAAAAAGCAGATGTCTATCTGATCAATACGTGCAGCGTTACCAATATGGCAGACCGGAAATCCCGTCAGATGCTGCACCGGGCAAAAAAACAGAACCCGGACGCGCTGGTGATTGCTGCAGGATGTTATGTGCAGTCGGCCGGCGAGGCGCTTCTTGCGGATGCTTCCGTGGATATTCTGATCGGAAACAACGAGAAAGCAGGGCTTCCTGAGATATTGAAGGAGTGGGAAAAGAGCCGTACAGCTTCCCATATCCACAGTATGACGCACGAGAAACGGTATGAGGACATGAGCCTTGAGAAGGCGTCGGCGCATACCAGAGCATGTATGAAGATTCAGGATGGGTGCGATCAGTTCTGTACTTACTGCATCATTCCCTATACGAGGGGGCGGGTTCGCAGCCGGAGTCTTGCGGATATTGTTGCTGAGGCCGGGCGTCTGGCAGCGAATGGATGCCAGGAGGTGGTGCTGACCGGTATTCATCTGGACTCCTATGGAACCGATCTTTCAGAGGGCAGCCTTTTGTCCGTGATCCGGGCAGTGGCGGAGGTTGACGGGATCCAGAGGATCCGGCTCGGCTCTCTGGAGCCGAGGATCATGACGGAGCCTTTTGTACGGGAACTGGCTTCCGAGAAAAAGCTGTGTCCGCATTTTCACCTGTCTCTGCAAAGCGGCTGTGATGCCACGCTTCGGCGTATGAACCGAAAGTATGATACGCAGGAATTCCGGGCATGCTGTGAACGGATCAGGAGCTGCTTTGACCATCCGGCGCTTACGACGGATGTGATGGTCGGCTTTCCGGGAGAGACAGAGGAAGAGTTTGCACAGACGTTTCAGTTTCTGGAGGAGCTTCGGTTTTATGAGATGCATGTGTTCAAATATTCCAGAAGAAAAGGGACAAAAGCGGACCGGATGGAAGGGCAGGTGCCGGAAGCGGTCAAGACCTGCAGAAGCGATCTTCTGCGGAAGCTGACGGAAGAACAGAGCATTGCCTACAGAAAACGGCTGCCTGGAAAGACCGTGGAAGTGCTGATGGAAGAGTCTTATGAAAGGGACGGTGTCACATACCAGATCGGACATACCAGAGAATATGTACGAATTGCGGTTGCGCAGGAAACATCCCTTGCGAACCGGATGGAGCATGTAAAAGTGGAGAAATTTCTGGAAAATGATGTGTTATGCGGTATTTTGACAAAAGCCGACAGAAAATAGGCATTGAATTTATGGACAGATTATAGTAAACTGATGGTAGAGTAGGTAAAGAGTATCTGTTTATACGCAGCAGGCGGCAGATGCATTTGAAAAGCGGCAGCAGCGCGGCATACGATCATTGAGGACGGGGTACTATGAAAAAATTGGAGAACACACAGTATTTTAAGATGCAATCTGACCAGGAGCTGCAGGTAGGCGAGGTCCTCCATATGGTCTATCAGGCGATGACGGAAAAGGGATACGATCCGGTGAATCAGATCGTCGGTTATATCATGTCCGGTGACCCGACTTATATTACCAGTCATAAGGGCGCCAGAAGCCTGATCATGAAGGTAGAGCGGGACGAGCTGGTGGAAGAACTGTTAAGAGTGTATGTGGACAAGACAGTAAAGGAATAGATGGTTTATGCGGATTATGGGGCTTGATTACGGTTCCAGGACCGTCGGAGTCGCAGTCAGTGATGAGCTTCTTCTGACTGCTCAGGGGATCGAGACTGTCTGCAGGGCTCAGGAGAATAAACTCCGGCAGACGCTTGCCCGGATTCAGGCATTGTGTGAAGAATACGACGTAAGGGAGATTGTACTTGGATTTCCCAAAAATATGAATAATACCATAGGAGACAGGGCTGAGAAATCGCTGGAATTTGCAGAGATGCTGAAAAAGCGGACAGGCCTGCCTGTTGTTATGTGGGATGAACGCCTGACGACTGTGGCGGCGAACCGGACGCTGATGGAGACCGGCGTGCGCAGGGAGCACAGGAAAGAGTATATCGATCAGATTGCAGCAGTATTTATTCTGCAGGGATATCTGGACAGGAAGAGCAAAGGGAAGTGAAAGACAGGATGGAAAAGCTGATTTTTCAGGATGAGAACGGAGAGGCGGCAGAGTTTTATGTGGTGGAACAGACCCGCATCAGCGGAAGGAATTATCTTCTGGTGACGGACTCGCAGGAGGAAGACGCAGAGTGCCTGATTCTGAAAGATCTGGCAGAGGATGAGGAACAGGAGTCCCTGTACGAGATCGTAGAGGATGAACAGGAACTGGATGCGGTACTGAAGGTATTTGACGAGCTTCTGGAGGATGTGGAGCTTACAAAATAGTTACGGGATGGGAAGAAACATGCAGTTGGACAGGGAAGAATTTGAAAAGCTGCTCCGGAAAAAGGGATTGAAGGTAACCGCTCAGCGGGTTGCAGTATTGTCAGCGCTTTCAAAAGAAACAGACAGCCATCTGACTGCAGAAGAAATCTATGAACGGGTGAAAGAGAGCAGCCCGGAGATTGGGCTTGCTACAATATACAGGACGATTCAGATGCTTCTGGAGCTGAAGATTATTGACCGGATCTATCTGGATGACGGATATGTACGGTATGAACTGGGGCATGTCTATGAGGATGAGGACAGCCATCACCATCATCATCTGATCTGCGTGAAATGCGGCAGGGTCATGTCTTTCCAGGGAGATCTTCTGGAGGAGTTTGAGAACAGGATCGAGGATAAGACCGGATTTCGGATTCAGGATCATGATGTGAAGCTCTACGGGTACTGTACGGATTGTCTGAAAAATAAAGATAACAGGAGGTTATATATTTGAAAAATGTGAACAAATCAAAATTACGTATCATTCCGTTGGGCGGACTGGAACAGATCGGAATGAACATCACTGCCTTTGAATTCGAAGACAGTATTGTTGTTGTGGACTGCGGGCTGTCATTTCCGGAGGATGATATGCTGGGGATTGACCTGGTGATTCCGGATGTGACGTATCTGAAGCAGAATCTGAATAAAGTAAAGGGGTTTGTCATTACCCATGGGCATGAGGATCATATCGGGGCGCTGCCTTATATTCTGAAGGATATCAATGTTCCGGTCTATGCGACCAGACTGACGATCGCCCTGATCGAAGGAAAATTAAAAGAGCACAATATGCTGAAGACGACCAAGCGGAAAGTCGTAAAGCACGGACAGTCCATCAATCTTGGACAGTTCCGGATTGAATTTATCAAGACCAATCACAGTATTGCGGACGCCTCTGCCCTTGCCATCTATTCTCCGGCGGGCACGGTTGTGCATACGGGAGACTTCAAAGTGGATTATACGCCCGTGTACGGTGACAGCATCGATTTGCAGCGCTTTGGAGAGATCGGCAAAAAGGGCGTGCTGGCGCTGATGTGCGACAGCACCAATGCAGAACGTCCGGGTGTCACCATGTCGGAGAAGAGCGTGGGACGGACCATGGACGCTTTGTTCACCGAACACTGCAATTCCCGTATCATCGTGGCGACCTTTGCGTCCAATGTGGACCGTGTGCAGCAGATCATCAATTCTGCATATAAGCATAACAAGAAGGTGGTAGTCGAGGGGCGCAGTATGGTCAATGTCATTACAACTGCGGTGGAGCTGGGATATATCCAGATTCCGGACCATACGCTGATCGACATTGAACAGCTTCACAACTATCCGCCGGAAGCCACCGTCCTGATCACGACAGGCAGTCAGGGAGAATCCATGGCGGCTTTGTCAAGGATGGCGCAGAATCTGCACCGGAAAGTGCATATTATGCCGGGTGACACGGTAATCTTCAGCTCGAATCCGATCCCGGGCAATGAAAAGGCGGTTTCAAAGGTTATCAACGAGCTTTCTGCAAAGGGCGCCAATGTCATCTTTCAGGATGCCCATGTGTCCGGACATGCGTGTCAGGAGGAGATCAAGCTGATCTATTCCCTTGTGCATCCGAAATATGCGCTTCCGGTACATGGCGAATACCGGCATCTGAAGGCGCAGGCATCCATCGCGGCACAGCTTGGCATTGAGAAGGAAAATATCTTTGTGCTGCAGTCCGGAGACGTGATCGAGATGGACGCAGACAGTGCGAAAGTGGTGGACAAGGTCCATACCGGGGCCATCTTTGTGGATGGGCTGGGCGTCGGCGATGTGGGCAATATCGTCATGCGTGACCGTCAGCATCTGGCGGAGGACGGCATCATGATCATAGCGCTGACACTGGAAAAGGGCAGCAATGTGCTGCTGTCCGGACCGGATATTGTATCCCGCGGTTTTGTCTATGTAAGAGAATCCGAGGATCTGATGGAACAGGCCCGGGCAGTTGTCTATGATGCAGTGGAAAAATGCCTGGACCGCAACATTACCGACTGGGGCAAGATGAAAAACGTCATGAAGGATGCCCTGGGAGACTATATCCGCAAAAAGACCAAGAGAAATCCGATGATTCTTCCGATTATTATGGAAGTATAGACAAAAGAGGATGCCAATCCGTCAATTTGATCAATGGAAGTGAGAGAAAATGGATACAATCAATGATAAGGTAGAAGAATTAGTATCTGCTATCCAGGAAAGTACCGAATATCAAAACTTTCAGGAGGCAGAGCGGGAGGTACGGAAAGTACCGGGACTGGCAGAGAAGATCAGGGAATTTTGCTGGAAGAACTATGAGCTTCAGAACAGCGACGCAGATGATCTGTATGAACGGCTGGAAGAGTTCAGCGCACAATACAAAGATTTTCGAAGAAATCCGGTGGTAGAGCGGTATCTGGAACACGAACTGCGGATGTGCCGTATCCTGCAGGAGATCCATGCAAGACTCGCAGGCAGTGTGGATCTTATGATTTGAAGCGCCGGAGAAAAGAGCCGGACTTCGGAAACAGAGAAGAGAAAACCATGCGCCCTGCCGGAAGCCGGGGCATGGCGATGTAAGGAGACACAGTCATGAATGTACAAAAGGCAATGCTGTCAATTGGATTATTCCTGTTAAGGTGTTCCATTATGATCCTGGTTATTGTGGGAATCTATAAGCTGGGGGAGTATGCATACACCTATGGTTACAGTATTGTGACAAATACGGCGGCAGAGCCTGTACCGGGAAGAGATATGAGAGTAACTCTGACCAGTGACATGACAACAAAAGAAATTGCACAGCTTTTGGAACGGAAAGGGCTGGTCCGTGATGCAGATATCTTCCGGGTCCAGCTGAAGCTGAACAAATACGAAGACCAGCTGGAGCCGGGAGAGTATATTCTGAATACTTCCATGCCGCCGAAGGAACTTATGGAGGTACTGGCGGGAGAAGCAGAAGAAGAGGATGAAGAAGAATGATCGCTGGAGAACGGATGACGGCCTATATTAATTCTCTGTATCCGGGAAATACGAAATTTCTGGATCAGGTGGAAGAAGAAGCTCTGAAATCCCAGGTGCCGATTATCCGGAAGGAGACGCAGAGCCTGCTCCGGTTCCTGCTTGGAGTATGCCGGCCGATGAACATTCTGGAGGTTGGTACGGCTGTGGGCTTTTCCGCGCTTTTGATGAGCGAGTATGCGCCGGAGGGATGCCGGATCACCACGATTGAGAAATATGAGAAGCGGATTCCCATCGCACGGGAAAATTTTGCCCGTGCTGGAAAGGAAGGATGCATCCGCCTGCTGGAGGGAGACGCCATGGAGATTTTACAGCGTCTGGACGGAAGCTATGATTTTATCTTCATGGATGCGGCAAAGGGACAGTATCCCGGTTATCTGCCGGAGGTTCTGCGCCTGCTTAAGCCGGGCGGGCTGCTGGTGTCGGATAATGTGCTGCAGGATGGGGATATCATAGAGTCCCGGTTTGCGGTGGAGCGGAGAAACCGTACGATACATGCAAGGATGCGGGAATATCTGTATATGCTGACACATTGCGAAGCGCTTACCACCTCTGTCCTGACCACAGGAGACGGTGTGACCGTAAGCGTGAAAAACCATGACAGTCCAGAACAGGGGGCGGAGGAAGTATGAACAGACATCCGGAACTTTTAATTCCGGCGAGCAGTCTGGAGGTGCTGAGGACAGCGGTTACCTTCGGTGCAGACGCGGTCTATATCGGCGGAGAGGCATATGGCCTGCGCGCGAAAGCAAAGAATTTTTCCATGGAAGAGATGGCGGAAGGGATTCGTTTTGCCCATGGGCACGGAGTCAGGGTCTATGTGACGGCGAATATTCTGGCGCATAACAGGGATCTTGAGGGAGCAGAGGCCTATTTTGAAGAGCTTAAGAAGATTGGACCGGATGCGCTGATCATTGCGGATCCGGGAATGTTTCTGACTGCCAGAGAGGTATGCCCGGATGTGGATATCCATGTTTCCACGCAGGCAAATAACGTGAATTACAAAACTTTTCAGTTCTGGCAGGAACAGGGCGCCAAAAGGGTGGTGACAGGCAGGGAGCTTACGCTGGAGGAGATCCGGGAAATCCGGGAACACATTCCGGACAGCCTGGAGATCGAGACTTTTGTACACGGAGCCATGTGTATCTCTTATTCCGGAAGATGCCTTTTGAGCAATTATTTCACAGGACGGGATGCGAACCAGGGGGCGTGCACCCATCCCTGCCGCTGGAAATATTCCGTGGTGGAGGAGACGCGCCCGGGAGAATACATGCCGGTCTATGAGAATGAACGGGGAACTTATATTTTTAATTCCAAAGACCTCTGCATGATCGAGCATATTCCGGATCTTGTTGCGGCCGGGATCGACAGCCTGAAGGTGGAAGGGCGGATGAAGACGGCGCTGTATGTGGCGACAGTGGCTCGTACCTACCGGAAGGCGCTGGACGATTATGCAGAGGATCCGGCACGGTATCAGGAGCATATGCCCTGGTATCAGGAACAGATTACCGGATGCACCTACCGCAGATTTACGACCGGATTTTTTTATGGCAAGCCGGACGGGGACGCACAGATCTATGACCAGAATACATACGGCAAAGACTATACCTATCTGGGTATTGTTGGAGAGACGGACGGAAGCGGCCGCTGCAGCATCGAGCAGCGCAATAAATTTTCGGTGGGTGAGACCATAGAGATCATGAAACCGGACGGAGCGGACGTGGAAGTGACGGTGGAGCGTATTCAGGATGCACAGGACGGCGGATATCAGGAAAGCGCTCCCCATTCCAGACAGGCTTTGTGGGTGAAACTCAGCCAGGCTCCGGAACCCATGGACCTGCTGCGCCGGAAGGAATAACCGTTCTTAAAAAAGAAGATGGAAGTGGAAAGGCACTTTCGTGGATTTTTTACATAAGATGTATTAAATATCCACTGAGGTGTCTTTTTTTGAAAGCTTTTCCGAAACCTCTTACGGCGGAAGAAGAGAAAAATTGTTTGGTGAGGTATCAGGGAGGGGATGAGGAGGCACGTCAGATTCTGATCGAATATAATCTGCGCCTCGTAGCCCACATTGTGAAAAAGTACCAGTCATCTGAGGACGATATGGAGGAACTGATTTCCATAGGAACCATCGGCTTGATCAAGGCAGTGGACACCTTTGACCATGAAAAGGCAAGTAAACTGGCAACGTACGCGGCAAGATGTGTAGAAAACGAGATTCTCATGTACATGAGAGTGAAAAAAAAGCTGCAAAGAGAGTCTTCCTATTACGAACCAATCGGCACGGACAAGGAAGGGAATGAGATTCAGCTTCTGGATATTATGGAAAGCAGGGAACCAACGGCGCTGGAACAGATCGGCCTGAAGGATGATACGAAAAAAGTCTACGGCCTTCTGGAAAAAATTCTGTCGGAGCGGGAGCGGCAGGTTATCATCATGCGCTATGGACTGTACCGCGGCAGAGAATATACTCAGCGGGAGATTGCGCAGAAACTGGGCATTTCCCGTTCTTATATCAGCCGTATCGAAAAAAATGCCATAAACCGGCTGAAAGAGTATTTCCGGGATTGATTTCCCGGAAATCATATGTTATACTCATAGAACGTCTGATATCTGGAATGCGTATCGCAAGAGTTTTTCCAAATACAATTCCATAGAAAGAGATTATGTTCAGTTCAGTTTTATCAGCGGCAGTCATCGGCATTGAAGCGTATCCGATTCAGGTGGAAGCGGATATCTGTGACGGGCTGCCGCAGTTCTGTATGGTAGGAGATCTGTCTCCCGAGGTGAGGGAAGCGGCGGACCGGGTCCGCACGGCCCTCCGGAATACAAAGATTTCTTTTCCCCCGAAAAAGATTACGGTAAACCTTTCACCGGCGCATATCCGGAAGGAAGGGACCGGATTTGACCTGCCGGTGGCAGCTGCCCTTTTGACGGCGCTTGGGATCATACCGGAAGAGTATGTCAAAGGAGTACTGGTTATGGGGGAAGTCGGTTTAAACGGAAAGGTCCGGCCGGTGAGCGGAGTACTGCAAAGTGTTATGCTGGCCAAAGAGCTTGGCTGCAGACTGTGTCTGGTTCCGGGAGAGAATGCGAAAGAAGGAGCAGCAGTCTATGGAGTCTCGGTGGTCGGAGTAGGAACGCTTCAGGAACTCCTGGAGTGCCTCCTGTCTCCCGGTTTCTGCATGGAGCATGCGGAGTGTCCAAAGGAATGGGAAGCGGAACAGAGTGTCTGCGGGGAAGATTTTCAGGAGGTAAATGGACAGGAAGGCGTGCGTCGTGCGGCGGAAATCGCTGCTGCAGGCATGCATAATTTTCTGATGGTGGGAAGCCCGGGTGCGGGTAAGACCATGATCGCCAGACGGATGCCGACGATCCTGCCGGAACTGACTCTTCCGGAGAGCCTGGAGATTTCGAAAGTGTACAGTGCCTGCGGGCTCCTGTCAGGAGAAGCGGGGCTGATCAGAACCCGTCCTTTTCGGGCGCCTCATCATACCGTGTCTGCCGTTGCGCTGGCAGGAGGCGGAAGAAAGGTAAAACCAGGTGAGATCAGCCTTGCGACAAGAGGCGTGCTTTTTCTGGACGAGCTTCCGGAATTTTCCAGAAATGCACTGGAGATCCTGCGTCAGCCCATGGAGGAAGGGCAGGTTACGATCAGCCGGGCAAGCGGTACCTTTGTATTTCCGGCGCATTTCCAGCTTGTTTCGGCAATGAACCCGTGCCGGTGCGGCTACTATCCTGACCGGGAGCGCTGCCACTGTCTGCCCGGGGAGATCAGCCAGTATCTGCGCCGTATATCCCGACCGCTTCTGGACCGCATTGACATCTGCGCGGAAATTTCCAGAGTGGAATACCGGGATCTGACCGGAACCCATGAAAATGAGAGCTCTGCCGGGATTCGGTACCGGGTGGAGACCGCTCAGAAGATTCAGAAGGAACGGTACCAGGAGCTGGGCTGGCAGTTTAATTCCCAGCTTCCGGTGTCTGCAATCCGGCATTTCTGTATACTGGGGCAGGAGGAAATGCGAACCATGGAACTGGCATTCGAGAAACTGGGGCTCAGTGCCAGAGCATACCACCGGATTCTTAAGGTGGCGAGGACGATTGCGGATCTGGCAGGAGAGAAGCGGATCCGGACCGAACACCTTCTGGAAGCCATCGGTTACCGCTCGCTGGATCAGAAATTCTGGGGGAGGTAGGACAGATGGAAGGAAAAGACAACAACAGCTATAATAATAGAAGAAACATGACTGACAGATCTGAAAACAGCATACAATATATCCGGCAGCAGGATGCAGACTATCCGGAAAAGCTGCGTGTTCACAGGGGGATGCCAGGAGGGCTCTATGTGCTTGGCAGGCTTCCGGATCCGGGCAGAATGTCAGTGGCCATCGTGGGTGCACGGCGTTCCAGCCGGTATGGGGATGAGACCGCGCGGTTTTTTGCAGGGGAGCTGGCAAAGGAAGGAATACAGATCATCAGCGGTATGGCGTGGGGCATTGATGGAATGGCGCACGAAGGCGCGCTGGAAGCAGGGGGAGATACCTTTGCGGTCCTGGGCAGCGGCGTGGACGTATGTTATCCGGCAGGCCACAGAAAGCTGTATGACAGGCTGATAAGAACCGGCGGCATTCTGTCGGAGCAGCCGCCCGGCATGCCGCCGAAACCGGGACATTTTCCGGCCAGAAACCGGATCATCAGCGGACTGTCGGATCTGGTGCTTGTGGTGGAAGCGCGGGAGCAGAGCGGTTCTCTGATTACTGCCGACCTGGCGCTGGAGCAGGGAAAGGATGTATTTGCCGTTCCGGGAAGGATTGGAGACGGGTTAAGCCGGGGGTGTCTGAACCTGATCCGGCAGGGAGCCGGGCTTGCGGACAGTCCCCGCGCCATACTGGATGCACTGGGGATGAGCGCCGTGAAGAACACAGAGCCGGGGAAAATTTTACTTGCAAAGGATGAAAATATCGTGTATAGTTGGATACGTTTACAGCCGGTCTCTCTGGATGAGATTGTAAAAAATACCAAAATGCCTGTCCAGAAGGTACTCTCTCTTCTGGTCGGACTGGAGCTGAAGGGCTGCATCAGAGAGATCAGGAAGAATGATTATGTAAGAACGGATTGAGGACGACCAATGGCAAAATATCTTGTTATCGTGGAGTCACCTGCCAAGGTGAAGACTATTAAGAAATTTTTGGGTTCGAATTATGAGGTCATGGCTTCCAATGGACATGTAAGAGATATGCCCAAAAGTCAGCTCGGTTTTGATGTGGAAAACGATTATGAACCAAAATATATTACCATTCGCGGGAAAGGAGATATTCTGGCGAAGCTGCGCAAAGCGGCAAAGAAAGCGGATAAAGTGTATCTTGCAACTGACCCGGACCGTGAGGGAGAAGCAATCTCATGGCATCTGTCAAAGGCGCTGAACCTGGATGAGAAAAGGATATACAGGATTACGTTCAATGAGATCACAAAGTCTGCGGTGAAGGAGTCTATCAAACATGCCAGGGGAATTAATCAGGATCTGGTGGATGCCCAGCAGGCAAGGCGGATGCTGGACCGCATGGTGGGTTACCGGATCAGCCCCATTCTGTGGGCAAAGGTCAAACGGGGATTAAGCGCAGGCAGGGTGCAGTCGGTGGCTCTTCGCCTGGTGGCTGACCGGGAAGAAGAGATCAATGCATTTGTTCCTGAAGAATACTGGACGCTGGATGCAGAATTTGCCGTAAAAGGGGAGAAGAAGCCCCTGCCTGCGAAATTCTACGGAACGACGGAGGAAAAGCTGGAAATTCATTCCCGGGAGGAGATGGAAAAGATCCTTCAGGCAGTAAAGGATGCAGAGTTTGCCGTTACGGATGTAAAGGACAGGGAGCGTCTCAAAAAGGCGCCGCTGCCGTTTACGACCAGCACGCTCCAGCAGGAAGCGTCAAAGGTATTGAATTTTTCCACCTCCAGAACCATGCGTCTGGCTCAGCAGCTCTATGAAGGAATTGATATTGAAGGGCAGGGAACCGTTGGTATCATCACGTATCTGCGTACAGATTCCACCCGTGTCTCCGATGAGGCGGCACAGGCGGCGGCAGGCTACATCCGGGAAACTTACGGAGAGGAATACCTTCCGCAGGAAAAAAGCAGGGCGAAGAAGGAAACGGATAAGAAGATACAGGATGCCCATGAGGCGATCCGGCCGACGGATATCCGCCGTACTCCGGCTTCTTTGAAGGATTCTCTCTCCAGAGACCAGTTTCGTCTGTACCAGCTGATCTGGAAGCGCTTTACGGCGAGCCGTATGGCGGATGCCAGGTATCATACCACCTCTGTGAGGATTGACGGAAACGGATACCGGTTTACGGTAGCGGCTTCCACGGTTGCATTTGACGGCTTCATGTCGGTCTATGTACAGGATGAAGAAGAGAAAAGCAAAAATGCGACTCTGGTAAAGGCGATCGGAAAGGATTCAAAGCTTACCCTGAAGGAGCTGGAGGACAGACAGCATTTTACACAGCCCCCTGCACATTATACGGAGGCTGCGCTTGTAAAGACGCTGGAGGAGCTGGGCATCGGAAGGCCCAGTACCTATGCGCCGACGATCAGCACGATCATTGCCAGACGTTATGTGGCAAAAGAAGGCCGGAACCTGTATCTGACGGAGATCGGCGAAGTGGTAAACCATATGATGAAACAGGCTTTTCCCAGTATTGTGGAGACGGATTTTACCGTCAATGTGGAATCACTTCTGGATATGGTGGAAGAGGGAAAAGTCGGCTGGAAGACCGTGGTCAGCAATTTCTATCCGGATTTAAATGAAGCGGTGTGCCGTGCGGAAGAGGAGCTTCAGAAGGTTCAGATCGCAGATGAAGTCAGCGATGTGGTCTGCGAACAGTGCGGGAAAAATATGGTGGTCAAATATGGCCCCCACGGGAAATTTCTCGCCTGCCCGGGATTTCCGGACTGCAGGAATACGAAACCGTATCTGGAAAAGATCGGGGTGTCCTGTCCCAAGTGCGGAAAAGAGGTGGTGCTCCGGCGTTCTTCCAAGGGGCGGAAATTCTACAGCTGCGAGGGGTATCCGGACTGTGATTATATCTCCTGGAAAAAGCCGGAGGCTGAGAAGGAAAAAATGACAGAAAATTCAAAATAGGAATTGAAATGTGTCAGATATTATGCTAATATCCAAAGTGCGGCTGCTTTTGTGGCTGCACTTTGTTTTCGTATATCGGGACAGCGTCCGGGGATCCGGATGAATACGGGATGTGGATAGGAGATGACAGGATGAGTGTACAGTTACTGGATAAAACGAGGAAGATCAACCGGCTTCTGCATAACAACAGCTCCAGCAAGGTGGTTTTTAATGATATCTGTAAGATATTGTCGGAGATTCTGCTGTCGAATGTACTTGTGATCAGCAGGAAAGGAAAGGTGTTGGGAAGCAGCCGTTTTGAGGGTGTGGAAGAACTTCGCGAACTGATTGTGGATCAGGTGGGGAGCAGGATCGATCCGCTTTTGAATGAGCGGCTTCTTGGAATTTTGTCTACACAGGAAAACGTAAACTTACGGACACTGGGATTTGAAACCGGGAATGTCAGGAACTATCAGGCGCTGGTCACGCCCATTGATATTGCAGGAGAGCGGCTGGGGACGCTGTTTCTGTATAAATCGGAAGAGGCCTATGACATTGATGATATTATTCTGAGTGAATATGGTACGGCGGTCGTGGGACTGGAGATGATGCGCTCGGTACATGAAGAAAATGCAGAAGAAGAACGCAGAAAACAGATTGTGCAGTCGGCCATCAGCACTCTTTCGACCACGGAGCTGGAAGCAATCTTTTTGATCTTTCAGGAGATGAAGGGAGACGAGTGCACGCTGGTAGCCAGCAAGATCGCAGATAAGGCGGGAATCACCCGCTCCGTAATTGTCAATGCGCTCAGGAAATTCGAAAGCGCCGGAGTGATTGAATCCCGTTCTTCGGGCATGAAGGGAACCAGCATCCGGGTATTGAATGACTGTGTGTTTGAGGAGCTGCAGCAGGCGCAGAATCATAAATCAGATGTGAAAATTATAAAGAAATGCTAAAAAATAAAAAAAACGAAATTTTCCCATTGACAATTTGGTTTTCCCGTACTAATATAATATCCAGAGATTAGCACTCGATCCAAGTGAGTGCTAATAACCTGCAACAGGATTATGTGAAGGAGGAATCATCATGAAATTAGTACCCTTAGGTGACAGAGTCGTATTAAAGCAGAATGAAAAAGAAGAGACTACCAAATCCGGTATCATTCTGGCAGCAAAAGCACAGGAGAAACCGGTGACTGCAGAAGTTGTGGCAGTTGGCCCGGGCGGAATGGTAGACGGTAAGGAAGTGACCATGCATGTAAAACCAGGCGATCAGGTCATCTATTCCAAATATGCAGGAAATGAAGTAAAGCTTGACGAAGAAGAATATGTAATCGTAAGACAGAATGATATTCTTGCAGTTGTAGAATAATTAACAGGAACTTGAAAACAGCATCTGCCGGAGCCGTGCAGGAACGGTTTCAGGCCGGGAAACGGAAGGAAACCGTTCCGGACAAAGGGCACGGAGAGGGCAGATGCGGAACTTAAAACAGCATCTGCCGGAGCCGTGCAGGAACGGTTTCAGGCCGGGAAACGGAAGGAAACCGTTCCGGACAAAGGGCACGGAGAGGGCAGATGCGGAACTTAAATAGGAGGAGATTTATCATGGCGAAAGAAATCAAACATGGCGTAGACGCCAGAGTCGCACTGGAAGCCGGTGTGAATAAACTTGCAGATACGGTAAGCGTAACTCTTGGACCGAAAGGAAGGAATGTGGTTCTTGACAAGCAGTTCGGTACTCCGCTCATCACCAACGACGGCGTGACCATCGCCAAGGAGATCGAGCTTGAGGATGCGTTCGAGAACATGGGCGCTCAGCTTGTAAAAGAAGTGGCTACCAAGACCAACGACGTAGCAGGCGACGGTACGACGACTGCAACGGTTCTTGCACAGGCAATGATCAATGAAGGTATGAAGAATCTGGCAGCAGGCGCGAACCCGATCATTTTGAGAAAGGGTATGAAGAAGGCAACGGATGCTGCGGTAGAAGCGATCGCAGGCATGAGCAGCAAGGTAACCGGCAAGCATCAGATGGCAAGGGTTGCAGCGATTTCTGCAGGAGATGATGAGGTCGGCAACATGGTGGCAGATGCCATGGAGAAAGTGGCAAACGACGGCGTTATCACGATTGAAGAGTCCAAGACCATGAAGACCGAGCTGGATGTGGTAGAAGGTATGCAGTTCGACCGCGGATATATCTCTGCGTATATGGCAACCGATACTGAGAAGATGGAAGCAGTTCTGGAAGATCCCTATATCCTGATCACAGACAAGAAGATCAGTAATATCCAGGAGATCCTTCCGGTACTGGAGCAGCTTGTTCAGTCCGGCAAGAAGCTTCTCATCATTGCCGAGGATATCGAGGGCGAAGCGCTGACGACTCTGGTACTGAACAAACTGCGCGGCACCTTTACCGCAGTAGGCGTAAAGGCTCCGGGCTATGGAGACAGAAGAAAGGCAATGCTTCAGGATATCGCGATCCTGACCGGCGGTACGGTGATCTCTGAAGAAGTTGGACTGGAACTGAAGGATACAACGGTTGAGATGCTTGGCCGTGCGAAGTCTGTGAAGGTTCAGAAAGAGAATACGGTGATCGTAGACGGTCTTGGAAGCAAGGAAGAGATCGAGAACCGGATCAAGACGATCAAGGCTGAGATCGATGCAACCAAGTCCGAGTTTGATAAAGAAAAACTGCAGGAGCGTTATGCGAAGCTGGCAGGCGGCGTGGCAGTGATCCGCGTAGGTGCGGCTACCGAGACCGAGATGAAAGAGGCAAAACTCCGTATGGAAGACGCGCTTGCAGCGACCAGAGCAGCAGTGGAAGAGGGTATCATCTGCGGCGGCGGCGCAGCGTATATCCACGCATCCAAGGATGTGGAGAAGCTGGTAGAGACTCTGGAAGGCGATGAGAGAACCGGTGCGAAGGTGATCCTGAAGGCACTGGAGGCTCCGCTGTTCCATATTGCATCCAATGCAGGGCTGGAAGGTGCAGTCATCATCAACAAAGTGCATGAGGCCGAGAAAGGCATTGGCTTTGACGCGCTGAAGGAAGAGTATGTGGACATGGTAGATGCAGGCATCCTGGATCCGGCGAAGGTAACCAGAAGCGCACTGCAGAATGCAACCAGCGTGGCTGCTACCTTCCTGACTACAGAGGCGTGCGTGGCAAATATAAAAGAAGAAGTTCCTCCGATGCCGGCAGGCGGCGGCGGAATGGGTATGATGTAATTCCGACAGAACCGTACAGAAAAAGGACACTGCGCAGGCAGCGTCCTTTTTTCCATAAAATCCATTGACATAATGGATGCTATCTGATAGACTGTTTTAAACATTAGAAGCAGTATGATTTTTACTACAGTAAACGGCACTAAATTCTTGCACTCACAGAGCGTTGGTCCAGGTGCCGTTTATCAGACTCTTCCGGCAGATTTCATGTACCGGCAGTCATCGGCAGAGATGCGGCAGTAAAAATAGGAAGTGATGATTAAAACAAAAGAAAGAGAGGATAAGAAATGGGTAAAATTATCGGTGAAGGCATTACATTTGATGACGTTCTTCTGGTGCCGGCTTACTCAGAGGTGATTCCCAACCAGGTCAATCTGGAGACCTGGCTGACGAAGACAATCAGGCTCAACATCCCAATGATGAGTGCGGGGATGGATACCGTGACAGAATACCGGATGGCGATTGCCATGGCAAGGCAGGGCGGTATCGGCATCATCCATAAGAATATGTCCATTGAAGCGCAGGCAGAAGAAGTAGATAAGGTAAAACGTTCTGAAAATGGTGTAATCACAGACCCGTTTTCTTTGACTCCGGAGCATACACTGGCGGATGCAGATTCTCTGATGGGGAAATACCGGATTTCGGGTGTGCCGATTACAGAAGGCAGGAAGCTGGTAGGCATCATAACTAACCGGGATCTGAAGTTCGAGACAGATTTTACCAAAAAAATCAAAGAGTCCATGACATCCGAGAATCTGGTCACGGCGCCGGAGGGAATTACTCTGGATGAAGCGAAGACGATTCTTGGAAAGGCAAGAAAGGAAAAGCTTCCGATTGTTGATAAAGATTTTAATCTGAAAGGTCTGATCACGATCAAGGATATTGAGAAACAGATCAAATATCCGCTGGCTGCAAAAGATGCACAGGGAAGGCTGCTGTGCGGCGCAGGCATCGGAATTACGGCAAATGTGCTGGATCGTGCGAAGGCGCTGATCGAGGCGCATGTGGATGTACTGGTGCTGGATTCTTCTCATGGGCATTCTGCAAATGTGATCCGCTGCCTGCACATGCTGAAGGAAGCCTATCCGGACATTCCTGTGATTGCCGGCAATGTGGCCACCAAAGCAGCGGCAAAGGCGCTGATCGAGGCAGGCGCGGATGCGGTGAAGGTCGGCATCGGCCCCGGTTCTATCTGCACGACCCGCGTAGTCTCCGGCGTAGGCGTTCCGCAGATCAGCGCGATCATGAACTGTTATGAAGCAGCAAAGGAATACAACGTTCCGGTGATTGCAGACGGCGGCATCAAATACTCCGGAGATATTACCAAGGCGCTTGCGGCAGGAGCGAACGTATGCATGATGGGCAGTATCTTTGCAGGCTGTGATGAGAGTCCGGGGTCTTTTGAACTGTACCAGGGAAGAAAGTATAAGGTCTACCGCGGCATGGGATCCATTGCCGCCATGGAGAACGGCTCCAGGGACCGGTATTTCCAGAATGATGCGAAGAAACTGGTGCCGGAAGGCGTGGAAGGCCGGGTGGCTTATAAAGGCTATGTGGAAGATACCATCTTCCAGCTGCTCGGCGGACTTCGTTCCGGTATGGGGTTATGCGGCGCAGCGGATGTGGAGACGCTGAAGACAACCGCAGAATTTATGAAGATCTCGGCGGCTTCTCTGAAAGAAAGCCATCCGCATGATATTCATATCACGAAAGAAGCGCCGAATTACAGTGTAAATGAATAAACAGAGGCTGATTTCAGTCCAGCATACCCGCCGTAATCAGGGACACCTGCCTGCGGCGGGTTGATTTTCAGATACCTTTTGGTTGTAAAAGAGCCGGATAGATGGTAAACTATATATCAGATATTTGAATTTGGCGAAAGAATAAAGGAGATCGCAGGTTATGAGGAAAACAAAGATCGTATGTACGCTGGGACCATCTACCGATAAGGAAGAGGTGCTCCGCCAGCTGATGCTGGAGGGCATGGCAGTTGCCAGAATGAACTTTTCCCATGGAAGCCATGAGGAGCAGAAGGCGAGACTGGATGCGGTGAAAAGGCTTCGGAAGGAACTGGACCTTCCGGTGGCGGCGCTTCTGGATACAAAAGGACCGGAGATCCGCATCGGAGAAGTGGAAGGCGGAAAACTGGAACTGAAGGCGGGACAGACCTTTACGCTTACCGATGAAGAGATCATGGGTACAGCGGAGAAAGTGTCTATTACCTATAAGGCGCTTTATCAGGATGTCTGTCCGGGGGATTCCATCCTGATCGACGACGGGCTGATCGGGATGGAAGTGCTGCGGATTGAGGGAAAAGAGATTGTCTGCCAGGTGAAAAACGGCGGTTTTATCTCCAACCGCAAAGGTGTGAATGTACCAGGTGTGGAGCTTCGGATGCCCTTTGTGAGCCAGAAGGATTTTGAAGACATCGTTTTTGCGGCAGAGCAGGGTTTTGACTATATTGCGGCATCCTTCACCAGAACAGCGGAAGATATTCTGGAGCTTCGCAGGATTCTGCAGGGGCATAACGGCGAAGGCATCCGGATCATTGCCAAGATTGAGAACATGCAGGGCGTGGAGAACTGTGCGGCGATCCTCCGGGTGGCAGACGGCATCATGATCGCCAGAGGAGACATGGGTGTGGAGATTCCTCTGGAGGACGTTCCGGTCATTCAGAAGAAGCTGATCCGTCTGTGTATCAGTATGGACAAGCCGGTCATCACGGCGACGCAGATGCTGGATTCCATGATTAAGAACCCGCGTCCGACCCGTGCGGAGACGTCAGATGTATCCAACGCCATCTATCAGGGTACCAGCGCGATCATGCTGTCCGGTGAGACGGCTGCAGGCGCTTATCCGGTGGAGGCGGTGAAGACCATGGCCAGAATCGCAGAGCGTACGGAGAAGGATATCGATTATACAACCGAGTTCAAGCCGCGCAGACTTTCGAAGAAACCGGATGTGACCAATGCCATATCCCATGCGACCTGTACGACGGCCATGGACCTGAAGGCAGCGGCCATTGTGGCGGTGTCAAAGTCCGGAAAGACCGTGGGCAGCATCTCCAAATACCGTCCGTCGGTGCCGATCATCGGCTGCTCCACGGAGGAGAGAGTATGCCGGCAGCTGAACCTGTGCTGGGGCGTAGTGCCCATCCTGATGGAAGAGGAGGATACGGCAGACGAACTGTTTGACCATGCAGTGGAGAAGGCAGAGCAGAAGGGACTGATCCGCAGAGGAGAGCTGGCGGTCATCGCAGCCGGCGTTCCGCTTGGAATGTCCGGAACGACCAACATGATCAAGGTGCATGTGGCAGGCAACACGCTGATTACCGGCAAGGGCTGCAATTCGCTGAAGAAGACCGGTAAGGTCTGCGTCTGCAGAAATATGGAAGAGCTGGAGCATAATTTCGAACTGGGCGATATCCTTGTGGTGGAACAGACGTCCAATGAGATGATGAGCAAGCTGAAAGATGCAGCCGGCATCGTAACGGAGACCGGAGACCGTTACTGCCATGCGGCAATCGTAGGTATGGCGCTGGATATCCCTGTGATCGTAGCGGCGAGGAATGCGGGCAGCATCCTGAAGTCCGGAACGTTCGTGACCATTGATGCGGAACAGGGAATCGTATACAGCGGCAGATAGACAGATATGGGATGCTGCCCATGTCTTTGAGAAAATAAATACAGAATGAAGGGACAGGATTATGAAACTTACGACGATTCGTGATTTATACAGAGACCGGGAATCGTATCTTGACCAGGAGATCACGGTAGGGGGTTGGGTGCGCAGCGTGCGGGATTCCAAAAGCTTTGGATTTCTGGTACTGCATGACGGCAGCTTTTTTGATCCGCTCCAGATTGTCTATCATGATACCATGGAAAACTTTGCGCAGGTCAGCAAACTGAATGTGGGAGCGGCAGTCATTGTAAAAGGCACACTGGTGGCAACGCCTCAGGCAAAGCAGCCTTTTGAGATTCAGGCGGCTGAGATAACGCTGGAAGGGGCATCTGCACCGGACTATCCGCTTCAGAAGAAGCGCCATACGCTGGAATATTTAAGGACCATGACCCATCTGCGTCCAAGGACGAATATGTTCCAGGCGGTATTCCGGGTGCGTTCGCTGACCGCTTATGCGATTCACCGGTTTTTTCAGGAGCGGGGATTTGTCTATGTGCACACGCCTCTGATTACCGGAAGTGACTGCGAAGGTGCAGGAGAGATGTTCCAGGTGACGACGCTGGATCTGGAAAATGTACCGAAGACAACAGAGGGCATGGTGGATTTTTCACAGGATTTCTTCTGTAAGCCCACCAACCTGACCGTCAGCGGCCAGCTGAATGCAGAGACATTTGCCATGGCGTTCCGGGATGTCTATACCTTCGGCCCCACCTTCCGCGCGGAGAATTCCAATACGACCCGCCATGCGGCAGAGTTCTGGATGATCGAGCCGGAGATGGCGTTTGCCGATCTTACGGATAACATGCAGGTTGCGGAGGATATGTTAAAGTATGTGATCCGCTATGTGCTGGAGCATGCGCCGGAGGAGATGAATTTCTTCAATTCCTTTGTGGATAAGGGACTTCTGGACCGGCTGAACCATGTGCTGAATTCGGAATTCGGGCATGTGACTTATACAGAGGCGGTGGAGATCCTTGAGAAAAATAACAGCCATTTTGATTATAAGGTTTCCTGGGGCTGCGACCTGCAGACGGAGCATGAGCGTTATCTGACCGAACAGGTGTTTAAGCGCCCGGTATTTGTGACGGATTACCCGAAGGAGATCAAGGCCTTCTATATGAAGATGAACGAGGACCAGAAGACCGTTGCAGCCATGGACTGTCTGGTTCCCGGGATCGGAGAGATCATCGGCGGAAGCCAGAGAGAGGACGATCTGGAAAAACTGTCTGCCCGCATGAAGGAGATGGGGCTGAAGGAAGAGGATTACGGATTCTATCTGGATCTCAGGAAATACGGAACGGTGCGCCATTCCGGTTTCGGTCTGGGATTTGAACGGTGCGTCATGTATCTGACCGGCATGGGAAATATCCGCGATGTGGTTCCGTTCCCGAGAACGGTGAAGAACTGCGACCTGTAGCAGGCTCCGGCATCATGGAGGACAGAGCGTCTGTGCACATGTCCGGTACAGCATTTTAACGGGGTGCTGTACCAGCTTGTCTGTCCGATGGCCGGCGGCAGAAAGCTGCCTGCGCCAGGATATTCCGTAAGAGGGAAAATGTCGGAAAGGAGAAAAGATGGCAGAAGAGAAACATACGCATACAGCTCCTGACGGGACGGTGTATGAACATGTCCATGGGCAGGAAGCGCATACGCACAGCCATGCCGGAGGACATGCTCACGGGCATGCACATAGCCATGCCAATACGAAGGCTGTTTTGAACCGTCTTTCCCGGGCGATCGGACATCTGGAGTCCATCAGGCGTATGGTGGAGGACGGACGGGACTGCAGTGAGGTGCTGATCCAGCTTTCGGCTGTGAAATCTGCGATCAACAATACGGGAAAGGTCATTTTGAAGGATCATATTGAGCACTGCCTGGTGGAAGCCGTGGAGTGCGGGGATATGGAATCGATTGCAGATCTGACCCAGGCGATCGACCGTTTTATGAAATAAAAACCGGAGGGCAGCCTGTCAACAGGTTTTGCCCTTCTTTTTTTATTTTGTGAAATATAGCAGAATTTATAAAAAAATTTTCGAACATATTTTTCCTGTTTGTCTATTGCACAGAGGGAGCAGATAGTATATACTTGTAATCAACATTTGGAATATCTCAACAAAAGATACACAACATATAGTAGGGGGAACGCAAGTTGTACGTAATCAAGAAGGACGGAACCAGGGAGAATTTTAATGTGCAGAAGGTCGTGAATGCAGTCAACAAGTCTGCAGCCAGAATCCTTTACAAATTTTCCGATGAAGAGACAGAGTATATCTGCAGGTTCGCGCAGGAGAGTGCAGAGTCTCTGGGAAAAGAGGGGATCGATATCCAGGACATGCACAACATCGCGGAGAGGGCGCTGGAGAAGGTGAATCCAGCAGTGGCAAAGAGTTACCGGGACTACCGGAACTACAAAAAAGATTTTGTGCATATGATGGACGACGTATATACGAAGAGCCAGTCCATCCGCTACATCGGGGACAAGAGCAATGCCAATACGGACAGCGCTCTGGTAGCGACCAAGAGAAGTCTGATCTTCAATGAACTGAATAAGGAGCTGTACCGGAAATTTTTCATGAACCGGAACGAGCTGCAGGCGTGCAGGGACGGATATATCTATATCCATGACCAGTCTGCAAGACTCGACACCATGAACTGCTGTCTGTTCGACATTGCCAGTGTCTTAAGCGGCGGTTTTGAGATGGGGAATGTGTGGTACAATGAGCCGAAGACCCTGGATACGGCGTTTGACGTCATGGGGGATATCATCCTGAGTACGGCAGCGCAGCAGTACGGCGGTTTTACGGTGCCGGAAGTGGACAGGGTGCTGGCGCCCTATGCCGAGAAAAGCTATATAAAATATAAAAATGAATTTCTGTCCTATATGGATCCTTCCTGGGAGGGCGCAGAGGAGAAAGCAGAGCTCTATGCCATGAAGAAGGTCCGCAGGGATTTTGACCAGGGCTGGCAGGGAATCGAATACAAGCTGAATACCGTGGGCTCATCGAGAGGAGATTATCCGTTTGTAACCGTGACCATGGGTCTTGGGCAGGAACGGTTTGCAAAGATGTGCAACATCTCGCTTCTGCAGGTTCACCAGGAGGGACAGGGAAAGCCGGGAGCGAAGAAACCGGTGCTCTTTCCGAAGATCGTCTTTTTATACGATGAGGCAATCCATGGAAAGGGAGGGTGCTGCGAGGATGTCTTTGAGGCCGGTATTGAGTGCTCTTCGAAGACCATGTACCCGGACTGGCTGTCCTTAAGCGGGGAAGGCTATATCTCCGAGATGTATCAGAGATACGGGCGGGTGATCAGTCCTATGGGCTGCCGGGCATTCTTAAGTCCCTGGTATGAAAGGGGCGGTATGAAACCGGCAGATGAAGAGGACAGGCCCATCTTTGTGGGACGCTTTAATGTGGGTGCGGTGAGCCTTCACCTTCCCATGATTCTGGCCCGGTCCCGTTCAGAGAACCGTGATTTTTATGAGGTGCTGGACTATTATCTGGAGATGATCCGTAATCTCCATATCCGTACCTATGACTATCTGGGGGAGATGCGTGCCTCCACCAACCCGCTGGCTTACTGTGAGGGAGGTTTTTATGGCGGGCATCTGAATCCTCATGACAAGATCAAACCGCTTTTGAAGCCCATGACGGCTTCCTTCGGGATTACGGCGCTGAATGAGCTGCAGGAGCTGTACAATGGAAAATCCATCCGGGAGGACGGACAGTTCGCTCTGGAGGTTATGCAGTATATCAATCGGAAGATCACACAGTTCAAGGAGGAGGACGGCAATCTCTATGCGATCTACGGCACTCCGGCCGAGAGCCTGTGCGGTCTTCAGATCGAACAGTTCCGCAAAAAATACGGAATCGTGGAAAATGTCTCAGACCGGCCTTATGTGAGCAACAGCTTCCACTGTCATGTGACTGAAGATATGACCCCGATCGAAAAGCAGGACTGCGAAGGCCGGTTCTGGGAACTGTGCAACGGCGGAAAGATCCAGTATGTACGTTATCCGGTGGGGTATAATAAAGAAGCGGTCCGCACGCTGGTACGGCGCGCCATGAAGAAAGGCTTTTATGAGGGCGTGAATCTGTCTCTGGCTTACTGTGACGACTGCGGTCATCAGGAACTGGATATGGATGTGTGTCCGAAATGCGGCAGCCGGAATCTGACGAAGATCGACCGTATGAACGGTTATCTGTCCTATTCCAGAGTCAAAGGGGATACCCGCCTGAATGCGGCGAAGATGGCAGAAATTCAGGAGAGAGTGTCCATGTAACAGATTCTGCAGCTGTCAGGCAGACGGGACTGACACCGGATGCGCTTTTGCTGTTGCGTATGGTACGCAGCGAAGGCGGAAGACATCCGGGTGTTGGTCCCGTCCCACATTCCGGACAGATGCAAAATCAGTCGTCAATTCCGAAAATATATTCCAGTTCGTCTTCTGCAGCGTCCAGACGGTCTTCCAGACGCTCCAGTTCCCGTTCCAGAGTCCTGTATTCGTCCCGGGACAGAGATCCGTTCCGGTACAGATATTCCAGTTCATCTTCATGAAGGTCCAGATCATTGTCAATCTTTTTTTCTTCCTGCTTCAAGGTAAGAAACTGTTCCATGTCATCGGCAGCAGTTCCGGAAGGCACTGCTGCGCCTGCCGTTTCTTCATAGGCAGAGACCATGGCTGTGAGTTCTTCCATTGTATGGGTGGTTGCAGACGCATCGGAAGCGCCGGAAGAAGGTGTATTTTCCGCTTCGGAATCTGCCGCAGGCAGAGTTTCGCCGGTATTGTCCGTTCCAGAGGCCTCCGGCGCGGCAGCGGTTCCTTCTTCGTTCTGCTCTGTGGAAGAAGCGTCCGCCGCGGCGTCTGCAGATGCTTTCTGTTCCAGTTCCGTGATCTGCTGCTGGAGCTGTGTAATCTGTTCCTGCAATGCTTCTGTCTCCGCATTCGTGCTGCCGGACTGGCATCCGGTCAGGGAAAGCGCGGCAGTCATGCCGATCATAAATAGATATTTCTGCTTCATATTTTTTCCTCTCTGTAATGGTTTTGTTAAAAGTCAGTATACACTAAAAAACAGAAAAATAAAAGTGTCCGGATGTGCATGTTCTGCAAATATTTCTCAATAAAAGAAAAAATGCAGTTGAGATATGAGCGGGCAGTACGTATAATAGATCTGTAATATCTTTGGCATTTTTATCGTATGAAAAACTGGAGGCGTATTTTGTGAAAGAATTGCAGAGGAAACAGACAGCGTCTGTAAAATATACAGAGCAGGAACTGGCGGCAGTCGCAAAGCGGGAGAACAACAAAAAGAGAAGTTATCTGGTGGTCAACCGGCTGCAGGGGAAGCATGTGCCGGTCAGCCCGGGGAAAGCGCTTCGGATGTTTGGCAGTCTGGCAGAGCTGCTTCTGGAAGAATACCGGGGAGAAAGGCTGCTTCTTATAGGTTTTGCCGAGACTGCCACAGCCATTGGCGCGGCGGTGGCAGAGAAGCTGGGAGCGCTCTATATACAGACCACCAGAGAACAGATCCAGGATGTGGAATACTTTTATTTTTCAGAACAGCACAGCCACGCGACGGAACAGAAGCTTGTGAAGGATGATCTGGACCGGGTGATGGAAAGGGTGGACCGGATCATTTTTATAGAGGATGAGATCACGACCGGAAACACCATAAGAAATATCATAGAGCTTCTCAAAAAGGCATATCCGGGCTGTGCCGGCTTTTCAGCGGCTTCCTTGCTGAATGGTATGGCAAAAACATATCAGGAGGAATATGCAAAGAGCGGGATCCGCCTGCACTGGCTTCTGAGAACCTGTCATGACAGCTATGAAGAGCGGGCGGCAGACTGCAGGGGGGACGGAATCTGTCACGGCTGTGACAGCAGTCTTCCGGCCGTGGTTCCCGAAGAATACCGGATATCCGGCTGCCGGGATGCCCGCAGGCTGACAGACGGAACGCTGTACAAAACTGCCTGCAGGCAGATGGGACGAGAAGCTGTGGAACGTCTGCAGCCGGTCAGAGGAGAACGGATTCTGGTAATTGGTACAGAGGAATTCATGTATCCGGCGCTGGTGCTTGCCTCCATGCTGGAAGAGAAAACCGGTTGGGTCCGATGTCATTCCACGACCAGAAGTCCCATTCTGGTCAGCAGTGAAGCATGGTATCCGCTGCATGAGCGATACGAACTGCGAAGTCTTTATGACAGACAAAGGACAACGTTTCTGTATGATCTGTCCGCATATGACAGAGTATGCATGGTAACAGATGCAGGAGAAGAAGAGAAAGAAGGCCTGTATTCGCTGATCAATGCGCTTGTCTCCTGCGGGAATGAGAGAATCTGTGTAATCCGGTGGTGTCAGGCATGAGAAGTTCCTATAAAAAAGAAGATGTGATATGGCTTCTGAAGGATATTACCGGGCTTGTGGAGCCGCAGTCCGCAGAAGAAAGGGAGCGTCAGATCCAGTCCGGCAGGCACTACTGTGAGATGCTGCCGCTAGAATATGTGCCGGGCAGCGCATATATGAAAATCTATCAGGAGGCTTTAAAGCATTTTGCGGCGCCGGTTGCAGCGGCCGTGGGAAGGCTGTCAGACCGGATTATGGAGGAAAGAGGGCGTTCGGTTGTGCTGGTTTCACTGGCAAGAGCCGGAACGCCCGTGGGAATCCTGATCAAACACTATATCATGCAGAAATACGGGGTGAACGTTCCGCATTATTCCATATCCATTATCCGGGGAAGAGGAATCGACCGCAATGCCATGGCCTTTCTTCTGAAGCAGCATCAGCCGGAGCAGCTGCTGTTTGTGGACGGCTGGATCGGAAAAGGGGCGATACTTGGGGAACTGGAAAAAGAGATGGAAGCTTATGAAGGAGTCTCTCCGGAGCTGGCGGTGGTGGCGGATCCTGCCAACATGACCAGGCTCTGCGGTACCCATGAGGATATCCTGATTCCCAGTTCCTGCCTGAACAGCACGGTATCCGGCCTGGTCAGCCGGACCTTTCTTCGGGACGACATCATTGGACCGGAGGATTTTCACGGTGCGGTATATTATGGAGAGCTGCAGGACTCTGATCGGTCCGGGGACTTTATCCGGACGATTGAAGCGGAGTTTCAGAAAGAGAACCTTTCAGAAGAACGGCCGGCAGACGGACCGGGAATCGACGAAGTCAGAGAGATTGCCCGGCAGTTTGCGATTCAGGATATCAACCTTGTCAAACCGGGCATCGGAGAGGCCACCCGGGTACTGCTTCGGAGAGTGCCGTGGAAAGTACTGATCCGGGAGGGACTTCAGATGGATCCTTCTCTGGCGCACCTGATCCGGCTGGCAGAGGAGAAGCAGGTGCCGGTAGAATATTATCCGCTCAGACATTATAAAGCGTGCGGGCTGATCCGAAAGCTGGCGGATACGTGAAAAAGCCGACGCAGGATGGAAGCAGAACGGAACCGGAAGGTCCGGTGAAAGATGTATGACGCATCTTTACCGGACGCCGAATGCTTCTGACAGCAGCAGGATCCGCTGCGCCCAGTTGGAATGTACCTTGTATTCATTCATGCGTTCCCCGGAAGTACATCCGCAGACCAGACTGGGAGCGGTCTGATCCCATCCCAGGACAGCTTTCGCGTCTGCCAGATCTTTTTTCGATACCCGGTAAGCATCATTGACCAGTTCGATCTGCTTTGGATGGATGACCGTCTTGCCGGTAAAACCGCACAGGCGGTCTTCCTTCAGTTCCTTTTTCAATCCTTTTTTCCAGTGCCTGCCGTGATAATATTCCCACACAGGACCGGATATCACATAATCTTTTCCAAAGACGGTGATAATATCGGAAAAAATGTCGGAGATGGCCCGGATGCTGTGGATGGATTCTTCCGGACTTCTCCGAAATCCGTAGACGTGGCATAAGTCGTTGCCGCCCACCCGGACATTGAGCGCCAGTTCTTCCACGGAATCCAGCTTTTCCTTCAGATAATACAGAAATTCGTGTCGGGTACGGAGATCCGTCAGAGACGGATCCTCCAGAATGGGCATCATATAGACCGGTTTCGCGGAATTCTGATTGGCGGACAGGATGGCCTCAATGTAAGAATCGGCATTTTTTAACGAAAATTTTGGAAGGATAAATCCATGGATCAGATGTGCGGCATTTCCCGGAAGCATCCTGAGTCTTGCAATCTGCTCCGGATTCCGTACTCTCACAAATATTTTGGGAAGAAAAAACGACTGTTTCTCCAGGTTTCTGCAAAGCTTCTTCATGGTGGCAGCAAGCTGTTGTTCTGCAGCTTCCACATGACTGTCAGAGATGGTATCCTCCAGGCACAGGGCAAGAGAATAATGTGTTCCAAAACGTTCCCGGATCAGGGAGTCGGCAATACCCGTATGATTGGCAGGGCAGTACAACAGAGGCCCTACACTGTAATATAATACCGAATTTTTCATAAAATAGAATTCACTCCTCGTTGAAAGACAGGGGTCTGAAAGGTCAGGCGCCGGAAGCCGGCCTGCCTGCCGGACATTTTCGCAATGCCCACATTATAACATGGTTGAGAATAAAAGCATAGTAATTGTTTGGAAAGCATTCATAGCAAGGGTCCGGGGAGCACAGTAACCGGTACAGAAACTTTTACCTTTATGTGGGAATAAAAGCATAGTAATTATCTTGATGATATGATATAATGTTACCAGTTGGAGCGAAGCACAGGCTGATGACCTGCATGGGCATCGGCGGGCTTCCTTATGGTATCATTTAGAAGATTATGGCCGTACAGGCAAAGAAAAGGGCATGCGTGAAGGAATCATGAAGATAAGACATAATGTGGAAAACGTCTCTTCCATAAGTGCGTTTGCGAACAGCAGAAGCGAATCCGGAGGAGACTGTAAAGACGTGTATTTTATCCGGATGCTTGGGATGAATGCCTCCTATCCGGAGGAGATCAGGCAGCTGGACCGTACCCTGTCGGAACAGGCATCCGGAGGGCAGGTCAGATATCAGAGACTCGGCGAACTTCCCAGACTGGTTTCATCTGAAGATGTGGATTTTTACACCGGCTGTTATGAGAACTGGACCAGGAACGGCAGAAAGGCGCTGGAACTGAAGGTTTCCGGGCAGAATGAGACGCAAAAGGAGCTTCTGGGAGCTGCATGCAGTGAGGCAGTGCGCTTATTCGGGCAGGTGACTCCTCACGCCAGTGCCTCCATGGAGAAAAATTTTGCGGTGAAACTGATGTTCTGGGCAGATCAGGCAGCCAAAGAACTGATGTACGGATATAAGCCGGAAAACGTGATGAAGCTGGCAATGGCGAATGTGTCGAAAAAACAGGAATATCTGTTTGCCTGTTTTATGACATGGATGGGAGTGGATGTGCTGCTCCTTCAGTACCAGTCCGATATCGACGCACAGCTGGAAGGGCTGAATCTGTCAAAAAAGATACCGCTTGGAGCGTTTGGCGCATGTGCGCTTCCGGCATATGAGCCGCATGCTTCTGCCCCGGCAGTTCCGTCTCATACGCAGAGAAGGAATAACCGGCCGGCGGCGGCCAGAGAGCGAAGGCCTCTGGAGGTACGGGTGGCAGGAGAGGGCAGAAGACAGGCCCCGGGTTCCATCCGCCCATCCGATCCGGTTCAGCGGCCGGGGAGCCCCAAAAGGACAGCTTCTGCCGGCAGCATCCAGTCGCAGAGGACGGTTTCGGGAGCCGGGAGCAGCCGGGGCGGCGCGCGCAGGGAACTGGATTTTGAAGAGCTGGCGCAGCTGGCATCTTCTGTGGTTATGATTTCCGTTCATGATAAAAAGGGTGAGACGCTCGGCAACGGTTCGGGCATCATGATCGGAGAAGGCGGATACATACTGACGAACCATCATGTAGCCAGCGGGGGCAGGTTCTATTCTGTCCGGATTGAGGACGAGGATACGATCTATAAGACGGATGAAGTCATCAAATACAACTCCGTTCTGGACCTTGCGGTGATCCGGATTGACCGCAGACTTCGGCCGCTTCCGATCTATGCAGGAGGCAGAAAGCTGGTCAGGGGTCAGAAGGTGGTTGCCATCGGCAGTCCTCTGGGACTGTTTAATTCTGTTTCGGACGGCATTATATCCGGGTTCCGTGTCATCAATGACGTGGATATGATCCAGTTCACGGCGCCTATTTCCCATGGAAGCTCCGGAGGGGCGGTTCTGAATATGTACGGAGAGGTGATCGGGATCAGCACGGCAGGCTTTGACAATGGACAGAACATCAATCTGGCGGTGGGGTATGAGTTTATTACCCAGTTTGTCAGCGGATTTACAGGACAGTATGGAAAGTGAAGTTATGGACGTATGTTTGAACATCAAAGACTTCAGAAGCTGGAAGATTATTTTGTAACACTGGATCAGAGGCGGGAGCGGGGGATCTATTTTTACCGGATCAACGGCTGTAATGAAGCGATCCGGGAATTTCTGGGACTTTATTATGAGGCGGCGGGAAAGAACGGTGTGATCATAGAAGGAAGGATTCCCAATCCCGAAGAGCAGAATCTGAATTACTATGAAGAGATTATGGGCAGGGAATTTTGCATGGATGCCGGCTTTATCGAAAAAAGTCTGGGAAAATGGCTGCCCCGGATGAAGGAAGGGCAGAGAAGACAGGTTGCCTCTTCGATCTGTGATACGCTGGCCGGCATGCGCAGGTCGGGCAAAAACGACAACATCCTGAAAAATGCCTATATCAAGTTCATGTGCTGGCTGTATTATAAGTTTGAGCGGATCGTAAACCGTCTGGGCGATCAGGAGATTCCAAAGATCCTGTATGAAGGGGCAGTCAGCGCTTATGAGCTGAAGCTTCTGGATATACTGGCAAAAGCGGGAAGCGATATCGTGCTGCTGCAGCGTGAAGGAGATCAGAATTATTTAAGACAGGATCCCGAAAGTGCGCTGTCCTGTGTTCTGGAGATGCCGGACATGGTACCGTTTCCGGAGGAGTTCGGTATCCGGTATCTGCGCAGAGAACTGGAGAAAAAGTGGAACCGGGAGAAGCTCTACGGGGGCGGACCGGAGACTGTGAACTGTACCAATGCCTGGATCGAAGGAAAAGGGCTGGAGGATATTTTAAAGGAAGTCCCGGAACGGGGATCGGACAGCCGGTTTTTCTATAACTGCTTTATCAGGATCAACGGCGTGGAGGATAAGGTCACTTATCTGAACGAACTGTATCAGTTTCAGCTGAAGCTTGGACACAGCAAAAGAAAGCTTCTGATCCTGGAGGGAGAGATCCCTTATCCGACGACGGAGGAGATTAAAGAGATCTCCAGAAAAAATTACAGAGATCAGGAGCAGATGCTTGCAGATCTTTCCAGAGAGATCCGTTATACTGCCAGTGCAGAACTGGAGAAACTGATGAGAAAAGCGTTTGTCGAGGTCCTGTCAGAAGCAGCAGAGTTTCCGGGAGAGAATCTGAACCGGCTTACGAACCATGCCGTGTATCTGCTGTGCTGGCTTAAGCGGTATACGCCGGAGCTGTTTGAACACTGGAAATATCCGGAAATCGGATGCTTTGTCTATCTGGGTGGCCTGCGAAACGGGAAGGAAGCCATGTTTGTAAAGCTGCTGTCCAGGCTTCCGGTGGATGTGCTTCTTCTGAGGCCGGACAGAAATGCAGCCTGCAGCCTTGAAGATAAAAACCTGTATGAGATGAATTATGAACAGTCCCTGACGGTAAAGCGTTTTCCGAAAGAAGGGCAGGATATCCGGATGGGGACGGCAGCCTACCATGCAGAACGGGAACTGGACGAGGTCATGTATCAGGATTCCGGCATCTACCGGAACCAGCAGTACGGCAGGGCGCTGTCCGTATCTCTTCAGACCATGTATGAGGAAATCTCCATTTTATGGAATCAGGAAGTGAAGTACCGGCCGAACTTTGCGGTGACCGACCATGTAGTCAGTGTTCCGGTCATTTTTGCAAAGGTGTCGGGCGTCAGGGACGGACAGATCAACCGGTACTGGTCGGATATTCATGCGCTGGTGACACCGGATACCTTTGTCATCCGGAAGGCGCCGCATATCAGCCCCACGGATCAGAATCCGATGAAAGCGCATGTGACGGGATTTTTTAAAAACGGGAAGCTGCAGAGGGAGAAGATCAAAGCGCATGCCTGTTATTCCTATGAATTTCTAAGAGAAGAGATACAGGAACATATTCTGGATAAGCTGCAGCTTCTGATCGATCAGAGGCTGATTCGGGGAACCTTTGAGAACGGAACGGAGTATACCATCCTTGCGGTGGTGCTGAATCTGGAAAAAGAGATTCTGCGCCTGCTTCAGAGATTTGATTTTACAAAAAAGAATCCCAAGCTGATTTACATTCATACGACAGAGACGATGATTTCTCTGGAAGACAGCATTCTGACCGCTTTTCTGAATCTGGCAGGTTTTGATGTGGTATTTTTCGTTCCTACCGGATATCAGTGCATTGAAAAATATTTTAACAGAGAAGTCATGGAGGAGCATCAGGCAGGAGAGTACCTCTATGACCTGCAGGCGCCGTCTTTTCAGGCGGCTCCATCCGGTACACGGCGCTCATGGCGTGATATTATATTTAAGAGAGGTAATTGAGTATGGGCCTTAATTTTGACAGACCGCAGGCAGGAGTGCAGACCGCAGTTCTGGAAGCGGAAAACGGAGTGGAGGTAGTGGAAAAATACGACATCGTTGCAGACAGGCAGCAGATGAATACGGCGCTTACGGGTTCCCCGGAGGTGGACGCGCTGGCCAGCCAGATCGAGGTCTATGATCTGGAGACGATCGTTTCTTTCGGAGCAGAGGTGGCAGAGGAGATCTCCAAGGCTTCCGATGTGGTTCTGAACAGTATGAACATGTCTCAGCTGGATGATTCCAGCGCCATGCTGAACCAGCTGGCGAAGGTCATGTCCAAATTTGATATTGACGAGATCCGGGAGAATCCGACCCTGTTCGGGAAGCTTTTCGGAAGTCTGAGAAAACAGCTGGATAAAATTCTGGACAAATATCATACCATGGGAGAAGAGGTTGACAAGATCTATGTGCAGCTGAAGCAGTATGAGTCCGAGATCAGACAGTCGAATAAAAAGCTGAACCAGATGTTTGATGCCAATGTGAATTATTATCATGATCTGGTGAAATATATCCTTGCCGGAGAGCAGGGCTGCCGGGAGATTTCTGATTATATCGCAAAACGGGAGCAGGATATGGCAGCGAGTGGGGACCAGTCCATTCAGTTCGAGATCCAGAGCCTGAATCAGGCGCTGATGATGCTGGAACAGAGGACGCAGGACCTCAGGATTGCAGAAAATGTGGCCATGCAGTCCATACCCATGATCAAGACCATGGAGTTCAGCAATATGAACCTGGTCAGGAAGATCAATTCTGCATTTATCATTACTCTGCCCATTTTCAAGCAGGCGCTGGCGCAGGCCATTATGCTGAAACGGCAGAGAATTCAGGCGGAAGCCATGTCTGCACTGGATGAGAAGACCAATGAGATGCTCATCCGGAATGCGCGCAATACGGTGGAGCAGTCCAAGATGACTGCGCAGCTTGCATCCGGAAGTTCGATCCGGATTGAGACGCTGGAGACAACCTGGAGGACGATTGTAAGTGGTATCGATGAGACGAAGCAGATTCAGGAGAACGCCAGAAAACAGCGTTCGGAGGATCAGCTGCGTCTGGAGCATATCAAAGAGGAGTTCAACAGGATGTATCATATGCCAGATAATAACAGGTGACAGGAGGTAACACGATTATGGCAATCAATCTGACAAAAGGACAAAAAGTAGACCTGACAAAAGGTAATCCGGGTCTGAAAAAACTGATGGTTGGCCTGGGATGGGATGTAAATGCGTATGATTCCGGAGCAGACTTTGACCTGGATGCGGCGGCGTTCATGCTGGGGGACAACGGGAAATGTCCGTCAGAGAAGGAATTCATTTTTTACGGAAATCTGACCCATCCAAGCGAGTCTCTGAAGCATATGGGAGATAATCTGACCGGCGAAGGCGAAGGAGATGATGAGCAGATCTTCATAGACCTGACAAAGATTCCGGCAAATGTATCAAAGGTTGCATTTACGGTAACAATCTATGAAGCAGAGGAAAGAGGACAGAATTTTGGACAGGTATCCAATTCCTTCATCCGGATCGTAGACGAGAGTACCGGACAGGAGGTCATCCACTATGACCTGGGCGAAGATTTTTCCATTGAGACGGCAGTCGTGGTAGGCGAGCTGTATAAACATAACGGAGAGTGGAAATTTAATGCGATCGGCAGCGGGTTCCAGGGAGGCCTGGCAGCGCTTTGCGGACATTATGGGATTGAAGTGGCGTAAAAACAGAAAAATATCCTAAAATATGGACAGGAGGTAGAAGTAAGATGCCAGTGAATTTGAAAAAAGGACAGAAGGTAAGTCTGACAAAGGAAAATCCAGGCCTGAAAAGAGTAGTGGTCGGCCTTGGATGGGATGTGAATGCGTTTGATACCGGCGGGGATTTCGACCTGGATGCGGCGGCGTTCTTATTGACAGACAGCGGAAAGGTGAAAGATTCCGGAGATTTTGTTTTCTATGGAAATCTGAAGCATACATCAGGAAGCGTACAGCATATGGGCGACAACCTGACCGGAGCCGGAGACGGGGATGACGAGCAGATCAAAGTGGATCTGTCCATGGTGCCCGAAGATATCTCGAAGATCGCATTTTCAGCTACGATCTATGAGGCGGAGGCGAGAAGACAGAATTTCGGACAGGTGAACAATGCATTTATCCGTATCTATAATGAAGAGACCGGTGAAGAGATACTGCGGTATGATCTGGGCGAAGACTTTTCCATCGAGACGGCAGTGGTATTCGGGGAGCTTTATAAGAACGGAAATGAGTGGAAGTTCAACGCCATCGGCAGCGGATATCAGGGCGGCCTGGCGGCATTGTGTGCCAATTACGGCGTAGACGTTGAATAGCGGATACGGAAGTATCATCAGGAGGAAATATGTCAATCAGTTTGAAAAAGGGACAGAAGGTCAGTCTGTCCAAGGAAAATCCGGGACTATCCAGAGTTGTGGTTGGTCTTGGCTGGGATGAGGTGAAAAAGCCGAAGGGGCTTAATTTCCTGGCTCCGAAGCCGGCGCCCATTGACTGTGACGCATCAGCGATTCTGCTGCATGAGGGGAAGCTGGTGTACAAGGAGGATGTGGTATACTTTGGAAACCTGCGCCATCCAACCGGAACGGTTCAGCATATGGGAGACAATCTGACCGGAGCCGGAGAAGGAGATGATGAGCAGATCATCGTTGATCTTGCCGCCATTCCTGCAGAATATGACAAGATCGTAATTGTTGTGAATATCTATCAGGCGGTGCAGAGGAAGCAGCATTTCGGCATGATTCAGAATGCATTTATCCGTCTGGTGGACGGCAGGAACAACAGTGAGATGTGCAGATACAATCTTACAGAGGATTATGCCAATATGACCGCCATGATCTTTGGTGAGATCTACCGGCATAATGGCGAGTGGAAATTTAATCCGATTGGTCAGGGTACGACAGATCCGGGACTGGGTGAACTGATCCGCCGGTATATGTAAGGGGAAATTGACACATGCCGGCGGGCTGCATTTTTTGTTTTCAGACAGGGCATATTATGGAGGGAAAGCGATGCGGCGCGCCGGGATACATGGAAAGCAGAACAACAGGCGCTTTCCGGTGATTTACTGGAGCTTTGAGGAGATATGTGATGAAATTTAATGGACTGACAGACCAGGAAGCGGAAGCTTCCAGAAAAAAATATGGAAGCAATGAGATTCCTGATTCGGAGCCGACCACATTCTGGGACGAATTTAAAGAAACCTTCGGGGATCCGATGATCAGGATCCTGCTGGCGATTGCGGTGCTTATGATCCTGATGTTCTTTTTCGGCTATGCGGAGATCTATGAGCCGCTGGGAACGATCGTGGCAGTGCTGATCGTGGCATTTGTCTCGGCAAAAACAGGTGTGGCAAGCGATACCAAATACCGGGAACTGAAGGACCGGACGGAGAAGGACCACTGTAAGGTGTACCGGGAAGGGAAGATAACGATCATCGATGTGGATGATGTGGTTGTTGGCGACAAGATTCTTCTGCAGTCGGGCGACAAGATCCCGGCGGACGGAGTGCTGGTAGACGGAAGCCTCAGGGTGGATAATTCTGCATTAAACGGCGAGGCGGAAGAGTGTAAGAAGACGGCGGCGGAAGACGGCTTTGAACTGGCGGACGAGATCACCGGAGATACCTTTGTGGATGCACATTCCCTGTTCCGCGGAGCGGTTGTGTTCGACGGCGAAGGAGTTCTGGATGTAAGAAAAGTCGGACTTAAGACCATGATGGGCCGGATGGCGGACGAGATGCAGGAGGACGATGTGGATTCTCCTTTGAAGGTGAAGCTGTCCAAACTGGCAGGCCAGATCTCGGTATTCGGCTATGTGGGCGCAACCGTGATTGCCATTCTGTATTTTGCCTATTTTGTTATGTCGGCAGGAGGAGTATCTGCATACTTTTCCGCCGGCGCCGAGCAGATCATCAAGGACATTGTAAATGCAGTATCCCTTGCGATCGTGATCATTGTCTGTGCAGTTCCGGAGGGACTGCCTCTGATGATCTCTCTGGTGCTGATGCAGAATACCAGCCGGATGCTGGACCACAATGTGCTTGTAAGAAAAGCGGAAGGAATCGAGACCGCGGGCTCTCTGAATATCCTGTTCAGTGATAAGACCGGTACCATTACCAAAGGAAGTCTGGAGGTCGTGGAATTCTTTACCGCAGACGGGCAGGTGATTCCGGTTCCGGAGCTTTCCGGGCATCCGGGGGTAAAGAGCCTGCTGGATCTGGCGATCGGAAAGAATACACAGTCCATGTTTGACGCACAGCACAAGGTAATCGGCGGCAATGCCACGGACCAGGCGCTGATGAAATTCATTGGAGAGGATACGTTCCGTACACTGGAGGGCAATAAGGATTATCAGATCACAGCTTCTCAGGGCTTTAACTCCATGAACAAGTTCAGCCAGGCCAGGATCGACAGCACCGGCAGAACCTATTATAAAGGCGCCCCGGAACGTCTGCTTGGCAAGGCAGGGAAATATCTGGATAAAGACGGAAATGTACAGACCATCGACAAGGCCGTCCTCGATCAGAAGATTGATGCGCTGGCGGAAAAGGCCATGCGTGTGCTGGCGTTCGGCTATTCGGAAAAGGAGCTGGAGGAAAATACAATCCATGATGATCTGGTCATTATCGGCCTTGTGGCGATCCGCGACGATGTCAGACCGGAGGCCAGAGATGCAATTGCCGAGGTGAGAAATGCAGGCATTCAGGTTGTCATGATCACCGGAGACCGTCTGGAGACGGCAGTTGCCATTGCCAGAGATGCAGGTCTTTTGAAGGACGACTCCGACCGGGCGCTGACTTCCGCACAGCTGAATGAGATGTCCGATGACGAAGTAAAGAAGATCATTCCGCAGATCCGGGTAATCGCGCGTGCGCTTCCGACGGATAAATCCAGGATGGTCCGGCTCTGTCAGGAGATGAATCTGGTAGTGGGCATGACCGGAGACGGTGTTAATGACTCCCCGGCCCTGAAGCGGGCGGATGTGGGCTTTGCCATGGGCAGCGGTACGGAGGCAGCCAAGGAAGCAGGCGAGATCGTCATTCTGGATGATAATTTCAGATCCATCAAGGATGCGATCTGGTACGGCAGGACCATCTATCATAACATCCTGAAATTCTGTAAATTCCAGCTGGTCATCAACGTGGCGGCCGTGGTCGTGAGCGCCATAGCTCCGTTCTTCGGAGTGGAGGAGCCCCTGAAGGTTACCCATCTTCTGTTTGTCAATCTGGTTATGGACGGACTTGGGGCGATCATGCTCGGCAACGAGCCGGCGCTCGAAGAATACATGCTGGAGAAGCCAAGGAGAAGGGATGAGAGCATCATCAGCAGGAAGATGGCAACGCAGATCGGCATTATGGGAGCCTGGCTTACCATCATCAGCTTTGTCTATCTGAAGATGCCGTTTTTTGCCGGACTGTTTGACACGCAGGAGCAGCATCTGACCGGATATTTTGTTCTGTTCATTGTCAGTGCCCTGTTTAACGGCTTCAATGTAAGAGATGATGGTTTTGCCATTTTTAAAGGACTGGATGAGAATACCGGTTTTATGAAAGTATTCTGTATCATTGTGCTTGTACAGGCGCTGATCGTCAATGCCGCGCTGGTGCCGGGCGTTGTATTTACCTGGATCGGCAACATGTTCAGCTGCGTTCCCTTTGGCATCACCGGATGGGCGGCGGTCGTGCTGCTGGCGGTGACGATGATCCCGGTGGATCTGGTGAGAAAATGTCTGACGGGAAAGAAAAACTGATCGTATTTCATGCGGATCTGGACAATACGCTGATCTATTCCTGGAAGCATGAGATCGGAGAGGAGAAGACCTGTGTGGAGGTCTATGAAGGAAGAGAGCTCTCCTTCATGACCGGTCAGTCTTCTTCTCTTTTAAAAAAGGTGCGGAAGAAGACATTATTTGTGCCTGTCACGACCCGGACCAGAGAGCAGTACGAAAGAATCCGTCTGGGGACAGGGATACCGGAATATGCACTGGTGTGCAACGGCGGCGTATTGCTGAAAGACGGGAAAGAGCTTACGGACTGGTATGAGGAATCCCTCCGGCTGACGGAAAAAAGCCGGAGGGAGTTTGGGCGTGCCGGGTCATGCATGCAGGAAGACTGCGGCCGGATCCTTGAAGTCAGAAATATCCGGAATCTGTTTCTGTTTACAAAGAGCAGGGAACCGGACAGGATGGTAAAACGCCTGAAAGACCGCCTGGATCCGGCGCTTATGGATGTCTTTTCCAATGGAAGCAAGGTATACGCGCTGCCGAAAGGGCTTGATAAGGGAACTGCGGTCAGAAGGTTCAAAGGTTACATAAAAGCGGATCTTGTGCTTGCGGCAGGGGACAGCGAATTTGATCTGCCCATGCTGCAGACGGCGGATCGATCGTGGGCGCCGGAAGGGCTGGTAAAAAGGCACCTCTCCGGTACCCGGGTAACGGGTGTTCCGGATGGCAGGGTGTTTTCGGATGTACTGCTGGAAGGGGTTTGTAGAGAAGTGTTCGAAAGGGGAATCGGCAGGACGCTTTTGAAAGAGAAGTGATGTAAGGGGGGAGGAAACAGAGAAATGGAAGAGGAAAAATTTATCAGTCCTATGAGAAGCATCCATATGGTGCCCATGGACGTGATTGCCGGATTTGAGGTGCGTCCCGGCATGTATGAACTGAACGGGGCAATGGCGATTCCGGTTGGGGTGAATTTTACCGTGCACTCCTTTGGGGCAACGTCCTGTGAACTTCTGCTTTTTCACAGGGAAGAAGAAGAGCCGTATGCGGTGCTGCCGTTTCCGAAACATTATCGGATCGGGAATGTATATTCCATGATTGTATTCGGGCTGAATATTCAGGATTTTGAATATGCCTACCGCCTGGACGGTCCGTATGATGTGACGAAAGGCCTTTTGTTTGACCGGAACCGGGTGCTTCTGGATATTTATGCAAAAGCAGTGACCGGACAGAGTCAGTGGGGAAGGCCGCGGAAGGAAGGTACCTTCTATAAAGCCCGGGTAGTCAAGGATGACTTTGATTGGGGAAGGGACCAGAATCCTTTGATTCCCATGGAAGATCTGATCATCTATGAGATGCATGTGCGGGGCTTTACCAGACATGGCTCCTCCGGGGTGGAGTATCCTGGAACCTTTGCCGGGCTTATGGAAAAGATTCCGTACCTGAAAGAGCTGGGCGTGAATGCGGTGGAACTGATGCCGATCTTTGAGTTTGATGAGATGAAGGACAGCCGGATGGTAGACGGGCATCAGGTGGTGGATTACTGGGGTTACAACACCGTCAGCTTTTTTGCCCCCAATACCAGTTACACAGGGGCAAAGGAATATAACCGGGAAGGAACAGAACTGAAGAAACTGATCCGTGCGCTCAATGAGAACGGGATCGAATGCTTTCTGGATGTGGTATTCAACCATACGGCAGAGGGGAACGAGATGGGACCCTGTTTTTCCTTCAAGGGATTTGACAATAACATCTATTATATGCTGACTCCGGACGGACATTATTATAATTTCAGCGGCTGCGGCAACACGCTGAACTGCAATCATCCGATCGTGCAGCAGATGATTCTGGAATGCCTGCGCTACTGGACTACCGTCTATCATGTGGACGGTTTCCGGTTTGATCTTGCCAGCATCCTGGGGCGCAACGAAGACGGCTCGCCCATGAGCAAGCCGCCGCTTCTGCAGAGCCTCGCCTTTGATCCGATTCTGGGCGATGTGAAGCTGATTGCGGAGGCATGGGATGCAGGCGGGCTTTATCAGGTGGGAAGCTTTCCGTCCTGGAACCGGTGGGCAGAGTGGAACGGAAGATACCGCGATGACCTGCGCAGTTATCTGAAAGGAGATTACGGCATGTCCCATGTGGCGGCGCAGCGGATCACCGGCTCTCTTGACATGTACGGCCGGGAGGGCAGAGGATATAATGCTTCCGTGAACTTTCTGAACTGTCATGACGGATTTACGCTCTGGGATATGTACTGCTACAGTGAAAAGCATAACGAAGCCAACGGATGGGGGAATACAGACGGGGCGGATGACAACCGGAGCTGGAACTGCGGAGTGGAAGGAGAGACGGATAACGAAGAGATTCTTGCTCTGCGCAGAAGGCTGGCCAAAAATGCCGTTACGGTTCTGATGATGAGCCGCGGCACGCCCATGTTCCTTGCCGGAGACGAATTTCTGAATACACAGTACGGCAACAACAATGCATATTGTCAGGACAATGAGATCTCCTGGCTTGACTGGGGGGGCCTGGAAAAGAACCGGGAACATTTTGAGTATACGAAGCATGTCATAAAGATTCGGAAAGAGCATGACGTGATCCGGAAATATTCCAGAAGATGCTCTCTTGGATTTCCGGAGCTTCAGGTGGCAGAACCGGATGAAGAGACAAAGGTTCTGCGGGTCATCTACGCCGGAAGGAACCATGAAGATACGGACGATGATATCGTCTGCCTGGCAGTCAATGTGTTCTGGGAATGGCAGGAGTTCTCGCTGCCGGGGCTTCCGTCTTATATGAGGTGGCAGGTGGAGGCGGATACCTTCGGCAATTATCTGCCGGAAGGGATCCCGAAGGGCAGGTCAACAGAACCGGTGGATCAGAAAGTCTTCATGGCCCCCCGTTCTGCCCTGGTTCTGACAGTGTGCAGCAGGTATAGGTAAAAATAGACAAAAAATGACGTATTTTTTGGCGAAAAATTATGCAAAAATGCGAAAATGATGCAGGGAAATTGCAATTTTTTCTATATAATTGTATAATTGTACTATATAAATGAAAGAGAGGACCTTTCTATGAAGCAAAATAATATGTTGGCAATGATTCTGGCTGGCGGGCGTGGCTCCCGTCTGCATGATCTTACCAATAAAGTTGCAAAACCGGCTGTTTCATACGGCGGAAAGTACAAGATTATTGATTTTCCGTTAAGCAACTGTGCAAACAGCGGAATCGATGTGGTAGGTGTACTGACACAGTATGAATCTGTTCTTCTGAACAGTTATGTGGCAGGCGGAGGAAGCTGGGGACTGGATGCCCGCGACAGCGGTGTTTTTGTTCTTCCGCCCCGTGAGAAAGCGGATGCGAATCTGGATGTATACAGAGGAACGGCGGATGCAATCTCCCAGAATATTGACTTTGTGGATAATTATGAGCCGGAATATATGCTGATTCTTTCCGGCGACCATATTTACAAGATGAACTATGCGAAAATGCTTCAGGCTCATAAGGAAAACGGCGCGGATGCAACGATTGCAGTCATCGAAGTTCCGATGAAGGAAGCAAGCCGTTTCGGTATCATGAATACGGATCCGGAGACCGGAAGGATCGTGGAATTTGAAGAAAAGCCTGCGGAGCCCAAGAGCAATCTGGCTTCCATGGGTATCTACATATTCAACTGGAAGCTGCTGCGCAGAATGCTGGTGGCAGATATGAAGAATGAGGAGTCCAGCCATGACTTCGGCAAGGATATCATTCCGGCGCTTCTGAATGACGGCAGGAAGCTGTTTGCCTACAAGTTCAAGGGATACTGGAAGGATGTGGGAACCATCGATTCTCTGTGGGAAGCGAACATGGATCTTCTGGATAAGAAGAACGGCCTGGATCTGGACGACCGTACATGGACGATCTATACAGAGGATGTGCCCACGCTTCCGCAGTATATTTCTTCAGAGGCGAGCGTAAAACGCGCATTTATTACACAGGGCTGTATCGTGGAAGGCGAAGTGAAAAACTCTGTCCTGTTCACCGGCGCCAAAGTGGGACCGGGAGCAAAGGTCATCGACAGTGTGCTGATGCCGGGAGCAGTCGTGGAAGAGGGCGCTGTGGTAACGAGAGCATTAGTTGCAGATCAGGTAAAGATTGGAAGCCAGGCAGTTGTCGGGAATGCAGACAGCGAGCATATTGAACTGGTTGCGAAAAATGTAAAGGGGTAAGATCATATGGCAAGAGCATTAGGAATTATAAGTTTTTCAGAGAACCATATCTGGGTGGAAGGGATGGAAACTTATCGTTCAATCCCGGCATTCGCCTTTCTGGGAAGATATCGCGTGGTTGACTTTCCGATTTCCAATATGTCCAACAGCGGTATCGACAGAATCCAGGTATATGTCAGAAGAAAACCGTGTTCTCTGGTCGAGCATATCGGAACAGGACGGCATTACAACATCAATTCCAAGAGCGGATATCTGCAGATGGTATTTGCAGATTCCCAGGAGGATAAAGACTATTACAATACGGATATCAAAGTATATGCGGAGAATCTGGACCGGATGGTAAAGGCGAGCAATTCGCACGTGGTCATCGCTCCGGGATATATGGTCTATACGCAGGATTTTGATGAACTTCTGAAGGTTCATGAGGAGTCCGGCGCGGATGTTACGCTTCTCTATCATAAAGTCGACAATGCAAAAGAAGCATATTTGAGTTGTGATTATCTGAATCTCAACAAGCAGAAGGGTGTAGAATCCATCGAGCGCAACAACGGTACGACGAAGAACCGGAATATCTTTATGGATACTTATGTCATGAAGAAAGAAGTGTTCATTGAGCTGGTACAGGCGGCGCAGAAGGTTTCTTCCATGTATACGATGAAGCATATCATCAATGACAAGTGCAGTGGTGAGCTGGATATCCGGGGCGTGGCGCACAAGGGCTTCTTCGCGCCGATCGATGACCTGAAGGGATACTATGATGCGAATCTGGCGCTGCTGGATCCGAAGAACGTCAAGAGCCTCTTCAGCGAAGACTGGCCGATCTATACCCGTACCAGTGATTCCTGCCCGACGCAGTATTATGAGACGGCGAATGTGAAGTCCTCCTTTATCTCCAACGGCTGCCAGATTGAAGGTACCGTGGAGAATTCGGTCATCGGCAGAGGCTGTGTCATTAAGCCGGGCGCAGTGGTTAAGAACTGTGTGGTGCTTACCGATACGCTGATCGGCAACGACGTACATATTGAAGGCCAGGTGGTGGATCGCCTTGCAAAGATCACCCGTATGAAGGAGATCATTGCAGATCCGGCAAAACCGGGTTATGTGAAGAGAAACGATACCGTTTAATCGGCAGATCGAAGACGGGGCTGCTGCAAAATAAGATGATGCATCTTGTATTTTGCAGCAGCCCCGTTTCTATGCATACGGACTCAAAACGCTGTCAGCACATATGCGCGGCTGTGTGAAAAAATACAGCCTGCAATCAGTGGTGGAACAGCCGGATTCCTGTAAATGCCATTGCTATCTGATATTTATTACAGCATGCAATGACCAGATCGTCTCTGACGGAACCTCCCGGCTGGGCAATGTATTTCACGCCGCTCTTGTGGGCGCGTTCAATATTGTCAGCGAAAGGAAAGAATGCGTCGGAGCCGAGCGTGACCCCTGTCATCTGATCCAGCCATGCACGCTTTTCTTCCCGGGTGAAGACCGCCGGTTTTACCTTGAAGATCGTCTCCCATACGCCGTCTGCCAGCACATCCATCGATTCGTCTCCAAGATAGACGTCAATGGCATTGTCGCGTTCTGCCCGTCCCAGCGTGTCTGCGAACTGAAGTCCGAGCACCTGCGGGGACTGGCGCAAAAACCAGTGATCGGCCTTGTTGCCTGCCAGACGGGTACAGTGGACGCGGGACTGCTGTCCGGCGCCGATGCCGATGGCCTGTCCGTCCTTGACAAAGCAGACGGAGTTGGACTGGGTATATTTCAGCGTGATCAGCGCAATCTTCATGTCCGTCAGCGCTTCTTCCGGAACGTCTTTCTTTTCTGTTACCAGATGGGAGAGCAGTTCTCCATTCACATCCAGCTCATTTCTTCCCTGTTCAAAGGTGATGCCGAAGACCTGCTTTTTCTCCAGCGGATCCGGTATATAGTCCGGGTCGATCTGGATGACATTATAGTTTCCCTTTTTCTTCTGCTTTAAGATCTTAAGAGCCTCTTCGGTATATCCCGGAGCGATGACGCCGTCGGAGACTTCTCTTTTGATCAGCCGGGCGGTATCGGTATCACAGACATCGGAAAGTGCGATGAAATCTCCGAAGGAAGACATGCGGTCTGCGCCTCTGGCCCTTGCGTAGGCGCAGGCAAGGGGAGAGAGTTCTCCAAGGTCGTCCACCCAGTAGATCTTTGCCAGTGTGTCGGTAAGTGGAAGTCCTACGGCTGCGCCTGCAGGCGATACATGTTTAAAAGAAGCGGCGGCAGGCAGACCGGTGGCTTTTTTCAGCTCCCGGACCAGCTGCCAGCCATTAAAGGCATCCAGAAAATTGATGTATCCGGGTCTGCCGGAGAGTACCTGGACCGGAAGATCGCTCCCGTTTTCCATGTAGATGCGGGATGGTTTCTGATTGGGGTTGCATCCGTATTTTAACTGAAGTTCGTTCATGATCTGATCCTTTCTGACTACTGATTTTTGTTGATGATTTTTGTCTCCCAGGTTCCGTCGGCAATATGGATAAAGCGGACGAAGAGAGATACCTTGTTGTCTTCGTTCAGATTTTCCCAAAGCAGGTCTGCAAAAGCATCCATGTCATCCGGAATGGCCACCGGCTTTGGTTCGCCCTCAAAGCTTGGAAGCGGGTCGCCGTCCTGCATGTAGGTATGGAGGAAATGGCCTCTGCCTGCCTGCGGGTTTTCATATGCAAAGGTATGGCGGCGGCAGGAGGACGGATCGCCCTGATCGCTCTTTAAGATGGACATGGCATAGTTGTAGCTGCCGGCCTCCACATGCAGGATACCGGAGATCCTGGGAGTATAGTTGGGAGCATCCGGTTCAAAGGTCCGGGAACGCAGAGACTGCTCAAAAGTCATCTGATGGTCCATGCCTTCATAGATGGTATCCGTCTGATCGCCGTTGGTGACAATCGTTTTGTTGCCGAGTACGCGGACCGGGGCATAGATGATAAGACTGGGGTCTTCCAGCCTGGAAGGATCATATGCCTGGGTGCGGATGCCGTCTCCGTCTTTCACAAAGATGCGGTTGCGGCTGTTCTGGCTTCTGCCCATGATAAAGTAGGCGGCAACGGCTCTGGTTTTGTCCGGGGTTCGGCCGATGATGATGCCGCGGCCGGGATAGGAGTTGGAACGAAGTTCCTGTTCAAGAGATAATAAAGTCATGATTTCCTCGCTTTCTGGTTCTGTGCGCAGAGGCGCGGGGCCTGTGCACAGAGAACAGAGGGATTCCCGCAGTGCATATCAGGCAGGTACGGGAAACGGGTTTATGGGTAAACGAAGACATGCAGATATAAAAACGCCTGAGCGCACAGAGATTCTGCATGCGCCCAGGCGGTCGGCTTTTGTGTGATCTGCGTTCCCTGCAGGTGATTCCTGCTGCGGGGAGTGCCCCGCTTTCCGCCAGTTGCGCAGAAACTGATACGATCATCATATAGGATATGACGGATTTTTTCAAGAGGGAAATGTGAAAAGTAACAGATTGTCAGGACCGGAAAACCGTGATACACTTGATATATCTTCCAGCCGGATAGCGGTGAGGTTTTTGCGCAGTTTTCTGGAAGGAACAGAGAATGAAGGAGAGCAGGGGTATGAAATTTATTAAGATTTTTCTGGCGTCGTCCATTGTAGAGTTTCGGAATGAACGGCAGCAGATGGGAAATTTTATCCGTTCGCTGAATGACATCTATGTAAAGCGGGGAATATATTTTGAACTGGCCATATGCGAGGATCTGGGGGAATCGGTGGCGCTGGAACGCAAACAGCAGGAATATAACGAGGCCATCCGGGAAAGCCAGTATTTTTATATTGTGTTCGGAAAATCAGCAGGGCAGTATACGATTGAGGAATTTTATGTGGCGCTGGATCAGTTCCGGAAGAGCGGAGCACCCAGAATCTTTACATATTTCAAAACGCTTCCGGAAGGAGAACAGGCAGAACAGAGCGTTATGGATTTTATGGAACAGCTGAGCAGCCAGATCGGACATTACTACAGCACCTTTACCCATCTGGATGCGATCAAGCTGGATCTCCTGCTGGAACTGGTGAAAAATCCGGAGACGAAGGATCAGATGAAATTCGAGGACGGGCAGGTAATCTTTGGGGACCAGTCCGTGATGTCACTGGAGCACGTGCCTTTGTACAGCAGGAATGAGACGGTACAGAAGCTTGTGAAAGAGCAGGAACGGCTGAATGGGGAATTCGGCAGGCTGGCAGTGGAATATGGGAAGCATCCGGAGGCATCCGGGCTTCTGAAGCAGATGATGGAGCTGGGGGAAAAACGGAGCCATGTCAGAGATTCTCTGCATCAGATGGAGATGGACATGCTGGGACTGTGCAGCCAGACGGAAGAAAAACGGCGGGCGGGAAAAAGGCTGAACTGGCGGGAGAAAAAAGCAATTGAGCGGGTGGCTCTGGGAGACTACGAAGGGGCGAAGAACATTCTGAGGGATATTCAGTGGGAGCAGGAGGTCGGACAGGCGGAAGAGCTGGCAGAAGCTGCTGTAGAGCCCATCCGTGAATACATATCCGGCAAGCGCTCTCTGATCTCAACCTTGCTGGTTACCGGGGCGGATGCAGAGACGGTAGAGGAAATCCGGTCTGTCTATGAAAGATGCTGTGCACTAGCTGAAAAATATCAGGTTGAGATAAACGTTCTCTATGATTACGCACGGTTTCTGTACAGGCAAAAGGCGTATCCGGAGGGCATTGAGGCTGCAGAACGGCTGGAACGGTACTATGGGCGGAGACCGGAGACGAAAGAGGCCGACCGTGCTGCACTGATGCTTGTGCTTGGAAAACTTTATGGGGAAAACAGAGACTGGCACAGATCAGAGCAGGTACTCAGGAAAGCACTTGTGTTTTATCGGCGTGCGGCGAAGGAAAATCCCGGATATCAGGCGGTTCTGGCAGATTGTATTGACGATCTGTCGATAGCATTTCATTATCTGGATCAACTGGAAGAAGAGGAACTGCTGATGCGGGAGTCGCTGGAGATTTGGCGTTGTCTGGCAGCAGAAAATCCTTCTGTTTATGAAGCGGATCTTGCCCTTGCCTGCAATCATCTGGCGATGATAATGCAGCGAATGAACAGGCCAAAGGAGGCGAAAGCGTTATATGAAGAAGCTCAGCAGATTTACCGCTGCCTGGTCCGGACACGGGCGAATCCTTCAGAAGAGCTTCGTGCATGCTTTGCCAGTAGCTGCAGTGCTTTGGCAGGTTTTATGTCCGACATGAATCATATGGAGGAAGCGGAGACGCTGTATCAGGAAGCGCTGGAACTGCGGCTTGGCCTGATGCAGGGCAACCCGGCTGTCTACGAACCCGAGGTGGCATCTGCTTATCATGTGATGGCTGGATTTATGAAAAAAAGAAACCGGCCGGATGAGGCAGAAAAGATGTATCTTAAGGCGATGCAGATCCGGCGCCGTCTGGCTCTGGCGAATCCCTCTGCTTACGAGCCGGTGCTTGCTGAAAGCTGCCGCATGCTGGCAGGGTTGTATCATAAGGTGCATCGGCTGACAGGAGCCGAAATTTTCTGCCGGGAAGCACTGGGGATCTACCGCCGTCTGGCAGAAGGGAATCCGGAAATATATGCCGCCGATTTAGCCATAACATGTGTTGATCTGGGGGATGTACTGGCTGACATGAAACAGAATTCCGGGGAGAAGGAGCAGCTCTATCGGGAAGGGCTTGCTGTGTACAGCCGGCTGGCAGAGAAATATCCGGAGGTATATGAAGCTCCTCTGGCCAGAGCCTGCAACGATCTGTCCCTTTCTCTACTGGATGAGGGGCGGCTGGAAGAAGCAGAGCAGCTGCAGCGCAGAAGCATTGAGATCCGGGAGCGTCTGGCGTCTGTCAATCCGGGCGCATATGCTCCCGGACTGGCAAACAGCTGTAACGGACTTGCCATCGTGCTTACAGACCAGGGGCGTTATCCGGAAGCGGAGAGACTGTACAGCAGGGCTGTGAATATTGGCCGCCGCCTGATGCAGACAGATCCGGATGCTTATAAAACGGAAACTGCCAGATACTGTCATGATCTGGCGCTGTTTTATGAAAACAGAGATCGGAAAGAGGAGGCGGAACCCCTTTACCGGGAGGCGTGGGAGATCTATCATCAGCTGTCAGAGACGTATCCTCGTTCCTATGATGCATATCTGTCTCCTGCCAGCTTCAATCTGGCAATTCTTTTGAAGAACATGGGTAAATATGAGGAAGCAATCCGGTTCTTCAGGGAAGCCCTTGCCGCTGACCGCCGTATGGCTGCTGCAAATCCGGGCATTTATGCAGAATACCCTGCAGAGAGCGGCTGTTATCTGGCGGACCTTCTGTATGACAGGAATCAAAAGGAAGCAGAGCAGCTGTACGAAGAAGTCCTTCGGATCTGTGAAGGAAAGCCCGGAAAGGAAGCAGAGGTACAGCGCATCCGGAAAATACTGGGAAAACAGATGTGAGATGTACAGTAACAAGACTGCTGCAAGATGTAACTCTGTCTGCGTGCGCAAGATCCGTATGGATCAGAGCGGACAGAATCACATGTTGCAGCAGCCCTTTCAGGCGGTTTTACAGGTTATATGCTACGGTCTACAGGGTATTCAGAAAACGAAGGAATGCGGCTCTTCCTTCTTCGGTACATTTGTAGACGCCGGCATCTTCCAGTACTTTTACAAATACCCTGCCGATCTCCTGCTTTAGTATCCCGTCGATATTTTTTTCCGTAACGGAATCATATCCGGGCAGGAAAGCATGGACCCAGTCCGCATGCTTTTTCAGGTCCTCGCTGGAAGCGATATCTTTACCGGAGAGGATGTATTCTTTCAAAAGTTCCATCTCATCCTTTAAACGGGAGGGAAGCACTGCCAGCCCCATGACCTCGATCAGCCCGATATTTTCTTTCTTGATATGGTGCAGTTCGGTATGGGGATGGTAGACGCCCAGAGGATGCTCTTCGGTCGTAATGTTGTTCCGGAGGGTCAGGTCAAGCTCATAGACGTCATTTACCTTCCGTGCGATCGGAGTGATCGTGTTGTGTGGTTCGCCGTCCGTGTATGCGAAGATAAAAGCGTCCGCATCCGTATAGCCGCGCCATGCCTCCAGTACATGGGTTGCCAGGTCGATCAGCCGTGTTTCGTCTTTGTGGCGGATCCGGAGAACGGACAGGGGCCATTTGACGATACCGGCTTCCACATCCTCATATCCCGGAATAACAAACATGTGTTCGATCGGCGCTTTAGCCATGGCGAACGTATAGTTGCCGCCCTGGAAATGGTCGTGGCTTAAGATCGAGCCGCCCACGATGGGAAGGTCTGCATTGGATCCAAGGAAATAGTGAGGGAACTGTTTTACAAAGTCAAAAAGCTTCAGGAAAGCCGCCCGGTCGATCTTCATGGGCGTATGTTCTCCGTTAAATACAATGCAGTGTTCGTTATAATAGACATAGGGCGAATACTGGAATCCCCAGCGGCTGTCATTGATGGTGACCGGGATGATCCGGTGGTTCTCCCTTGCCGGATGGTTGACTCTGCCGGCATAGCCTTCATTTTCCATGCAGAGCAGACATTTCGGATAAGAGCCGGCCTTTGCTTTTCCCGCGGCGGCGATGGCCTTCGGATCCTTTTCCGGCTTGGACAGATTGATGGTGATGTCAATCTCTCCGTATTCGCTGCTTACCTTCCATTTCTGATCCTTACATACCCGGTAGCGGCGGATATAGTCGCTGTCCTGGCTCAGTTTGTAGAAATAGTCGGTTGCTTCCTTCGGGGAAATCTGATATTTTTCCTGGAAGGTCCGGCGGACCTGTGCGGGCCGCGGCGTCAGACAGTTCATGATCCGGGTATCGAAAAGATCCCGGTATGCGATGCTGTCCGGAATCAGCTTCCGGCGGCATGCTTCGTCGAGAAGTTCCTTTAAGATCTGTTCGAGGGATTCCTGCGGAATCTCTGCCGGTTCCTCATAGTCATCCTCATGGAATACATCCAGAAGCAGGTTTGTCGTATAGATTTTCTCGCATTCCGGCGTCAGTCCGGTATCGATGCCGTACTGTACCAGCGCTGCAATCTGTTCTGATAACATGATATGCTGTGCCTCCTGTCAGGGTTTTGTATCCGTTCGGGAACATGTGTTCGAGAATGTCCGGACAGATGTTCCCGCGCAGAGTGATTTTTAAATGTTTCTGTTTGGCCGTCTGTAAAAATTCAGTCCAGTGCATGGGCGCCTTCGCCGATCTCCACCACATAAAATTCCGCTTTGATACCGGTTTTTTCCGTATAGGCTTTGTCCAGCGTCTGAATAAACAGGTCTACGGAATCATTTTTTACGATACTGACCGTACATCCGCCGAATCCGCCGCCGGTGATACGGGAGCCAAGGACGCCCGGTACGTTCCATGCCAGCTCCGCCAGAAGATCCGTCTCTGCACAGGAAGTCTCATAATCATCCCGCAGAGAGACGTGGGAATCATTGATGAGTTTTCCGAAGGTCTCGATGTCGTTTGCCTTCAGGGCTTCCACCGCATGGATCGTGCGCCGGTTTTCATAGACGGCATGCTTCGCACGCTTTCTGCAGACCGGATCCTTGATGGCATCCTTATACTGTTCGAACTGCTCTTCCGTCAGGTCTCCCAGTGTCTGGATGTCCACAACGGCCTGCAGTGCCTTTAATGCGGCTTCGCTTTCGTTTCTCCGGTCATTGTAGGCGGAAGAAACCAGGCTGTGCTTGACGTTGCTGTTGGTGATGACGATCTTCGCATCGGGAAGCTTTACCGGTGCATATTCGTATTTCAGCGTGTTGGTGTCGAGAAAGACTGCGCAGTCCTTTTTGCCCATGGCAGAAGCGAACTGGTCCATGATCCCGCAGTTCATCCCGTTGAAATTATTTTCGGAATACTGTCCGATCAGCGCCAGATCGACCATGGAGACATCAAAGCCAAAGGTATCCCTCAGCATCAGTCCGGTCAGCACTTCAAGGGAGGCGGAAGAGGAGAGTCCGCTGCCTGCAGGGATGTCTCCGTAAAACAGAATGTCCGCTCCTTTTTCCAGATGATATCCGCGTTTTTCAAAGGTCCACAGGATCCCCTTTGGATAATTGGTCCATCCTGCTTCATCGGACGGGGTAAGGTCGTCCAGAGAAGTTTCTACGATTCCCATATGGTCAAAATTCATGGAATAGAGTCGAAGCGTCCGATCCTCTCCTGGACGGATGATGCCGTAGGTTCCGATGGTCAGTGCACAGGGAAACACATGCCCTCCGTTATAATCCGTGTGCTCTCCGATCAGATTGACGCGTCCGGGTGCAAAATAAGCCCGGATATTGCCTCCGCCGCCGAACAGTTCGGCAAATTTTTCTTTCAGTTCCGATACATTTACTGCCATGGTGATTCCTCCTTCATTTTTCTCACGGTTGACATTTCTTATGATTACACTATAATGAGATACAGAAGGAAATTCAAGAAGTATATTCTTATAAAATGAAAGGATATTGAGATTTTATGCGTCTGCAGATTGACAGGGAGCAAAAAGAGATCAAGCGTCACGGAAGTTATGAATTTCCGGTGCTGGTCAGCTATGAACGGCTGTCCAGTTTTGATACGGGAGAGTTTCCCTGGCACTGGCACCCGGAGATCGAACTGACGCTTGTGATGGAGGGGGAGATCATCTATCAGGCCAATGACAGCCTGTATCACCTGAAGGCGGGGGAAGGGCTGTTCTGCAATACCAACGTGCTGCATTCCGGACATGGAAATGGGAGCGCAGACTGCAGTTATCTGTCTGTGACCTTTCACCCGAGGCTTTTATATGGATACAGTTCCAGTGTGATGCAGACGAAATACATGAATCATATTCTGAAAAGTCCGTCTCTCGCTTCGATTCATCTTGTTTCGGAGAAAGACTGGCAGAGACGGATACTGGAAGGAATCGAGAAGATACGGCTTCTGAACCGGGAGCATCCGGCATCGGAGGAGCTGAAGATCCAGATTGCGCTGCTTCAGATCTGGCAGGAACTCTATGAGCATGTGGAAATCAGCGAGACGGGATTTGCGGAGAACGGAAGGGACACGGAGCGCATCCGGCGGATCATGGAATATATCCAGGCGCATTATGCGGAAAAGATCACGCTGGAGGAGCTGGCAGAGCAGATCCATCTGTGCAGGAGCGAGAGCTGCCGCCTGTTCAAACGGTATATGAAGGAATCCATGTTCGACTATCTTCTGGACTATCGGATCGAACGGAGTCTGGAGCTTCTGCGGCGTCCGGAGCTCGATGTGACGCAGATTGCAGGACAGACAGGTTTTACCAGCCCGGGCTATTTTTCAAAGATCTTCAAACGGAAGATGGGATGCACGCCTCTCGAATACCGGAAGAACCACCGGTAAGAGAGACAGAAAAAGGGCTGATCAGAAGCATACGGCCCAGGCCGCATGTCCGGTCAACCCCTGTACAGCAGGAAATCCTACAGATTTTTTAAATCAACTTTGAAGTCTTCGCCGCCCTCTCCGTTAATGGTATAATAAGCAGCCTGCTCTGCAGCGTTAATATAGATATTCAGTTCGGAAGCGTCCAGGCCTTTGTCCTTTACGGCCTTTTTCACAGCAGTCTGAATATCATTTATGGATACGCTTAAACCGCTCATCTCAACGCACACAGAAGTCTTGCAGGCAGGTTTTTTGGCAGCTGACTTTTTCTCAGCCGTCTTTGCTTCTGCGCTCTTTGCAGCGGCCATCTTCGCTTTTGTCGTATTCTCTTTTGCAGACGCAGTGCCTGCGGCTGTTGTTGCAGAAGCAGCCGCATCTTCTGTCTTCTTTTTTCTTGGCATTTTCATTTCCTCCTCTAAACACATCAACATTTTCAGGTTGCCTTCTCCAGGTCAAATTTATACAAGCCTTTGTCTATTATAGGCTTGAAACCGGTATTTGTCAAGGAATCCTGAATTTTCGGCATACTGTTGTGAGGAACCTGTCAAATGTTGAATAAATCTACAGGATATGTTAAAATATTGCCAGTAAAATACAGAAATCAGGAGGCGGAATTGTGGGAATTCAATATGAGATTTCAGCGGTAGAACTGCTAAAACGACTGGGTTATGAGGAACCTTCGGGCAGGGAGGAACTGGAAAATTTTATGCAGGAAAAGGGGGTCCGCCTGCCGAAAGTGTACCGGGAGTTTATGGAACTGGCCATGGACTGCCCCATGCTTGAGACATCGGATCTGTGGACCGGCAGACTGCCTTATTTCTTTTATGAAGAGATTGAAGAAGGGATCGAGGACCAGAAGGCGGACTGGGAAAAGAACCCGGAGGAATACAACGAGGGCGGTTATCATCTGTTCTACCAGTTTCCAAAAGAAAGATGGGAAGAAAAGAGCTGTGACTATCTGGAGATCGGCAGTGATTACGGCGCCGGCATCGTGACCTTCGGAATCCGGAAACAGGATCTGGAGGATGAGGATCCGCCGGTCTACATGTACCATGAAGCGCACGCCATAACCGACTGGAAGAAGATGTATGAAAGACTGTCCGATTTTCTTCTGGAAGTGGTGTTAAGCGCTTTGATTGGGATCGATTATTCGACGGCGGAGGAAGCGCTGGAGGAGAATGGATGGGTCTATCAGGGCTATAATGAATATTTGGATGAACTGTTTGATGAAAGCCAGGACACCTGGAAAGAAGAGGTGGATGAAGAATCGATTCTGTCAGAAGAGGAGTGGCAGGAACAGCGGCTTTCGCAGCTGGAGATCGATCTGACAAAGGTTCGCAGGCAGAGCTGCAACTGGGGAGGATATCTGTTCTGCTGCAGGGATGAGGAGAAAGACTGCTTTTATGCAGGAAGAATGGATGAGGAAGAAGGAGAGACGACGCTGATTACGATTGTCAGGGAAGAGGAATAAGGAAATCTGTATGCTTGCGAAAGGAAGAGATCAGCCATTAGGTATCAGTTTGAAAAGATGGACAAAAAGCTTCTGGGAGACCGCATTGCGGATGAACTGATGCGGTATATTCTGGAGGAGCCGGTGGAAGTGGGGCAGAAGCTTCGTTACCAGAGCGGCGTGCTCCGGCTGTTCAGCGAGCATGCGGCAAGTTCCATGAAGGGGGCCTGTCTGGAAGATTGAGGAATCCGGCAGAACATGCGTTGCAGGAGGAGACTAACAAATGATTGACAAGAAATTATGTCGGCCCGTACGGGCAAAACGTATTTTAAAATTACTGGAACAGGCAAGGGCAAAGGATGCGGACTTCGAAAGGTTTGGAGCGGACAGTCATCAGTATGAACTGTCGGAGCCTGAAGAGAAAGCGGTGATCTTTCCGAAGATGAGCGACGAGGACTGGGACCGGATTGCTGATCCGTGGGACAGGCGGGAAGAAGCGGTCTGTCCTTATGACGGGGTTCTGCCCATTGAGAGCCAGGGCTGTACGCTTATGACGGGACTGATATTGAACGGCCCATACAGGGGTCGGGTGGTGTACTATGATGTAGATCTCTGCGCAACGCCGTTTTTTATGCGGGAAAAGGGATTTCTGGCATGGTATCGGCGGTGGCTCAGAGAGGTGATCGCAGGATACAGCGACGAGGAAACCGGATTCGGGATGAATGTAGACGGAAATCCGGAGCAGCTGATGAAGCTGTATGAACAGACAGGAGATCCGGAAGAAAAGATCGATATCATCGACAGCTATTATAAATTTGAGACGCTTCCCGACAGACAGAAGGCGTATTTTAAACAGGCCTGCGCCCGGGAATCCAATCGGAAAGTCCGGACAAGTATCGTCAGGATGATGAGAAGTTTCCATGTACCAGAAATGACAGGTGAGATGGAAAGGCTGTGGGAAGATGGGGCTTATGAGGAGGCAGTTTTTCTCATCAGAACAGATGACGCCAGAGAGGTGGCAGAGGCATGGTACGAAAAGATATTTGAGATACTGCCAGAGCTTCATGGAGAGGGTTTCAGGGATGCATGTTATACATTCATGAGAGTGAAGGACCGTCCGGATGTCCATGCAGGAAGATTAAAGGAAGCTCTTAAACGGGAAAATCTGGACAGAAATGACAGAGGTGTGCTGTTTTACTGCATCCGGGATCTGAAGAGGAAAGAGGAAGTGGTGGATTATTTTCTGGAATATCTGTTAAGGGAAGAGGATCCCCATTTACTGATCTATGCCATTCAGGCGATGGACGGGGTGAAGGACCAAAACCTTCAGGAACGCTATGTGAAACTGCTGGATCAGTACAAAACCCATGAAAACGCGATTCTGGATTATGAAGGCAGCCAGATGGTTCTGAAAAACGGAAACTGTATGGGAGCCCACAGGCCGGAGGGACAGATCGTGAGCAATCTGATGCGGCAGTTCGATCTGTTCGGCCTGGATTACCGGGGCGCCTGGAAGCTCCTGATGGATGCCGGCAGATGGAAGGAATGGAAACAGCAGAACGGATTTGCGGCTTCCTGCCCCAGGGAAAAAGATGTGTCTGTCTAATGTTTGCAGTCATCCCCTTTTTCTCATGGTGTCAGATGCAGGGCCGGTTTTAACTTATAACAGATTCCCATAGATCAGTCCATAGACTTTTTCGTACAAAAGATGATAAAATATCCCCATCAATGTCAGGAGGAACTGTTTATCATGGACAAGATTGTAAAAAAAGGAATTTTGGCGGTCAGCTTCGGAACCAGTGTGAATGCCACAAGGGAAAAAACGATTGATGCCATAGAGAAGGATTTTCAGGAAGCATTTCCGGACCGTACGCTGTATCGTGCATGGACGAGCAGGATGATCATTCAGAAATTAAAAGCAAGGGACAACATCCGGATTGATACCGTAACAGAAGCCATGGAGCGGATGATGGCAGACGGCATTACCGAAGTGGTGGTACAGCCGACGCATGTGATCAACGGAATTGAAAATGATCAGATGATTTCAGATGTACGCGCCTGTCAGGATCATTTTACATCCGTCCGCTTCGGCACGCCGCTTTTAACCAGCGACGAAGATTCCTGTGCCGTGATCGAAGCAGTCATGGCTGAATTAAAAGATCTTCCCCGGGACGGGGCGCTGGTGTTCATGGGGCACGGCACCACGCACTATGCCAATTCCATCTATGCGGCTCTGGATGATAAATTCAAAGACATGGGATATTCCAATGTCTTCCTTGGAACGGTAGAAGCTTATCCGTCCATGGAGACGCTGATGAAGCTGGTTCAGACCTGTGGTGCAAAACGTGTGACGCTTGCCCCTTTTATGGTAGTGGCAGGCGATCATGCCCTGAATGACATGTCCGGCGACGATCCGGATTCCTGGAGAAGCCGGTTTGAAGCAGCAGGATTTACGGTGGAATGTGTTCTCAGGGGTCTTGGAGAATATAAAGGTATACGGAATCTGTACATAAAACATATACAGGATGCTTTGAAAAACAGCTTCTGATATCTGAATATTTCAATCTCTGCATCCGGAAAATATCAGAAAATACAGGTATGATTTTCCTGAAATGTGCAGGAATCGGACGGCAGGGGAGGAGCTGCGGGCTGAAAACAGCGCTGTGTGGACTGGAGCGGACAACCGCCGGTTGTCCGATACATTCCATACGAGCGTTTCCAGCCCGCAGCTCCTCCCCCTGCATCCGTGAAATATCCGCGACACATCCCAAAAAATCCATTCAAAAATTGGAAAACTATTGTTTTATTTCTAAAAAAAGTGTAAACTGAAACAGGAATTATCCTAAGTCATAACAAAAGCAGGGCATCCTTCACCGTACGGGTGCCCTGTGGAATTTGTATGAGAAAAACTGGAAGAGGGGAAACGCATATGTTTGTTGCATTTCTGGTGCTCTGGATCATTTTCAACGGCAGAATCACGCTGGAGATTCTGCTGATCGGACTTGCTCTGAGCGCCGCTCTGTTTGCGTTCTGCTGCAGGTTCATGAATTACAGTATCCGCAGTGATTTAAGGCTGTACCGTCTGGTTCCGATGGCAGTCCAGTATGTGGCGGTTCTGATCATGGAGATACTGAAAGCCAACCATCAGGTGCTTTTTTTCATTATGACGCCCAGGTACCAGGCAGAACCGCAGCTTGTTCATTTCACTTCCGGCCTGAAGTCGGAATTTGCAAGAGTGGTCCTTGCCAATTCCATTACCCTGACACCGGGGACGATTACCGTCAGCCTGGAAGGAAATGAATTTTATGTACATTGTCTGGACAAAGAGTTTGCAGAAGGGCTGGAAAATTCCATTTTTGCAGAGCTTCTGGAGAAAATGGAGGCGGTGGAATCTCATGTATGAAAGCATATACCATATATTTTTACTTACCTGCATGATGATCATTGCAGTATTGATCATGCTCTGTCTGCTTCGCGCGATTCTGGGACCGAGGCTTACAGACCGTGTGGTGGCGGTCAATATGATCGGTACCATGACGATTGTTGAGATTGCCATGTTTGCGCTGTATCTGCGGGCGGATTATCTGTATGATGTCTGTCTGATCTATGCGATGATCAGCTTTCTTGCAGTTGTGATCCTGACCAAGATCTATGGGGGAGCCTATCAGGAGCGGAAGATCAAGGGAACGGTTTTTCTGCGTGCAGAGGAAGAAGAGGAAGAGGAGGAGGACGAGCTGTGATGGCATGGGTGCAGTTGATCGTTGGAGGAGCCCTGATTGTGATCGGGCTTCTGATTATGTGTGCGGGAGTGATCGGGGTCTACCGGTTCCATTATGTCCTGAATCGGATGCACGCTTCCGCCATGGTGGATTCCATGGGCATTCTGTTTGCAATCCTGGGACTTGCGGTTCTGAGCGGTTTTCAGTTCGGGACGTTGAAACTGGTTCTGATCGTGGTGTTTTTCTGGCTTGCCGGACCGGTTTCCTCCCATATGATCTGCAAACTGGAGGTTCTGGTCAACGAGGATCTGGAGAAAGAATGTGAGGTGCCGGAAGATGGAAGGATTTAAGGTGATACTTCTGGTATTTCTGGTTATCTGTGCAATTTCAGCCAGCCTGATCAGGAATCCGCTGCTTTCCGTTATTGTGTTTATGTCCTACAGCCTGGTCATGTCCATCATCTGGTTTCTTCTGGAATCACCGGATCTGGCGATTACAGAAGCGGCAGTGGGAGCGGGAGTCAGCAGTATCCTGTTCTTTGTCACACTGCGCAAACTCAAGGCGCTTTCGGAAGGAGAAGATCATGAGCAGAATAAGGGATGATTATGAAAACAGTCTGTGGCACCGTCTGGTCCGATGGGTGAACGGGGAAATGGATCCCTTTGCGGGAAAGATGGAGATGAAGCCCCTTCGGGAGACAGAATATACCGGAGTTTCGGTATACAATCCGGACAGGCTGGACAGAGAAAAGATCGCTCATTACCTGGAGGATACAAAGAAGAATAAAGAGATGCGGGCGTTTCGGCTGCTCTACAGTCTGACTTCGGTGGCGCTGTGTCTTCTGCTGATTGCCGTTCTTCTTCTGGCAGTCTCCTGGCTTCCGGTGCTGGGGGATCCGAACGGGCCGAATAATAATGAAGTCTCCGTCCGGTACATTGAGAAGGGCATGGAAGAGTCCGGCGCGGTCAATATGGTTACCAATATGATCTTAAGCTACCGCGGTTTTGATACCTTCGGTGAGACATGCGTTCTGTTTATTGCAGCCACCTGCGTGATCGTGCTGCTCCGCAAAAGCGAAGAAAAGATTGAGAAGGAAAGCGAGACGGACTGGAAATATGAACCGCAGCCGGATGCGATTCTTCAGAAGATGACACAGGTTCTGGCGCCGGTGATCTTCCTGTACGGGTTCTATATCATACTGAACGGGCACCTGTCACCGGGCGGAGGATTTTCCGGAGGGGCTGTCATTGGAGCGGGACTGATCCTGTATGTGACGACTTTTGGATTTCATAAAACACAGAGGTTTTTTAACGAAAAAATCTATGAGCTGGTCAAGGTGGGCGCACTGTCGCTCTACAGTGTGACCATGATCTATTATTTCTATACCGGGGCAAATATGATCAAAAATGCAATTCCTCTTGGAACGCCCGGGGATATTTTAAGCAGCGGCATGATTCTTCCGATCAATATTTTCGTGGGACTGGAAGTGGCATGTACCATGTATGCGTTTTTTGCACTGTTCCGAAGAGGAGGGATGTAGAATGGGACCGAATCTCTGGGCAAATGTGGATGAGATTGCAGCAGTGATCCTGTTCGGTGTCGGATTTACGACGCTGCTTCTTCATAAAAACATGATCAAAAAGATCATCGGGCTGAACATCATGGATACGGCGGTCTATCTGTTCCTTGCGGCCATGGGTTATGTGGACGGGCGGGATGCGCCGATTGTGACAAACGGTATCCTGGACGCAGAAGCCTATATCAATCCGATTCCCAGCGGCCTGGTGCTGACCGGCATTGTCGTATCGGTCAGCGTGACGGCGCTGATGCTGTCGCTGACGATCCGCCTTTACCGAAAATACCACTCTCTGGACCTGGATGAAATCCTGATCCGGATGCAGCAGGAGGAGCCAAGATGAATTTTGTACAGAATTTTCCATGCTTTTCCATTGTGCTGTGCATGGTTGCGGGAATCCTTTCCACGCCCATGAAGGGGAAGGCGGCGAAGAGAATGACGCTTGCCACAGTGACGCTTGTGACGCTGATGTCTCTGGCTACCCTGCTTTATGTCCTGTCTGCCGGAGAGAACTTTGTCTATACCATGGGCAGGTATCCGGCGCCCTGGGGCAATGAGATCCGGGCAGGGGTACTGGAAGCCCTGCTGGCGACGGTGTTTGCACTGGTTATGCTCTGCTCCCTTCTGGGAGGGATGGATCATATATTCCGGACGGTGGATGAAGAGAAGATCAACCTGTATTTTATCCTGACCGATCTGCTTTTAAGCTCCCTGCTGGCGATCATTTATACCAACGACCTGTTTACCGGCTATGTGTTTGTAGAGATCAATACCATTGCCGCCTGCGGAATGATCATGATCCGAAGGAGCGGGCGGTCCCTGATCGCGGCAACCCGGTATATGGTCATGAGTCTGATCGGTTCCGGCCTGTTTCTGATGGGGCTTGCCATGCTCTATGACATTACCGGGCACCTTCTGATGGAAAATGCCCATGAAGCCATGGTGCAGCTGGTGAAAGCAGGACAGTATCAGATACCGCTTCTGGTCATCATCAGTGTGATCACTGTAGGACTGGCGATCAAGAGCGGCCTGTATCCGTTTCACTCCTGGATGCCGGATGCCTACGGGTATTCGACCATATCCAGCAGTGCGATTCTGTCCGGTCTGGTGTCCAAAAGCTATATCATTCTGCTCATCAAGATCTTTTACCGTGTCATCGGTTTTGATATTATTGTCCGGAGCAAGATCGTGAATGTGCTGTTTGTCTTCGGCCTGATCGGTATGGTTATGGGATCCGTAAGTGCGATCATGGCCAAAGATATCTACCGGATGATCGCTTACTCCTCAATTGCGCAGATCGGATATATCTACATGGGGATCGGCCTTGCGACAGAAGCCGGGATGGTGGCAGCCGTCTTTCATATCCTGACCCATGCGATCACAAAGTCTCTGCTTTTCCTGGCAGCAAAAGGACTGAATGATGCATCCGGGCATAAAAGGGTTTTTCTGGCGCTTCAGGGCGCGGCATTCAGGAATCCGCTGGCAGGCGCGGCTTTTCTGGTGGGAAGCCTTTCCATGGTGGGCATTCCGATGCTTGCCGGGTTTATCTCGAAGCTTCTGTTTGCGACAGCGGCTCTGGGCGCCGGTTCCAATAAGGTTCTGGTGACACTGATCGTGCTGGCAGTCAGTACCATACTGAATGCCGTTTATTTTCTGCATACGGTGATCCGGATCTACACACCGACAGGTGTCCCGGAGGAGTTTCGGAATATACACACGCATAGATCCGCAGGAGCAGCAGCGGCTGTATGCTGTCTGATCCTTTTGAATTTTGTCATGGGACTTTTGTCCCAGCCGCTTACCGATCTGATACAGTTCGGAATCGAGATGTTTGCTTAGGCAGGGGGAGAGGAAAATGATGGTTGGTTGTTTACTTGGAGCAGCGATTCTGCTTCCAGTTCTGGCAGGGCTGTTCCTGCTCTTTTTTCAGGACAGGATCCGGAACCGGAAGGTCAAATGTATCGGGATCTTTCTGGTTATGGCGGTGACCTCTGCCCTGGCAGTGAAACTGATGTTTGTGGGAAATTTTGAGTTCGTACTCTGGAGCCTGACGGATACGCTGGAGCTTCTGGTACGTATGGATGATGTGACCAGACTGTTCGCGGGAATGACGGCGGCGGCATGGACGCTGGGCGGCGTATTTTCATTTGAATATATGAAGCATGAGGAGCATGAAGACCGGTATTTTGGATTTTACCTGATCGTCATGGGGGTATTGATCGCACTGGACCATGCGGGAAATCTGATCACGCTGTATCTGTTTTTTGAGATGATGACGCTGACGTCTCTGCCCCTGGTGCTGCATAATCTGAGCCACGAGGCGGTGATGGCGGGTCTGAAATATCTGTTCTATTCGGTAGCCGGCGCATTTATGGCTCTGTTTGGAATATTCTATCTCTATGCCCACGGGGCGGGGAGCGTGTTCCGGGAAGGCGGATATCTTCTGGTGATGGATTCTTATACGGGAAGCTACGCCATGACGCTGCTGGTGCTGATGCTGACGATCGTAGGATTCGGTACAAAGGCAGGCATGTTTCCCATGCATGGATGGCTGCCTACGGCCCATCCAGTGGCGCCTGCGCCGGCCAGTGCGGTCCTGTCCGGAATCATTACCAAATCCGGCGTGCTTGCGATCATCCGGGTGATCTTCTATGTGGCAGGCGCGGATGTGATCCGCGGGACCTGGGTGCAGTATACCTGGATGACGCTGGCGCTGCTTACGGTATTCATGGGTTCCATGATGGCTTATAAAGAGCAGGTGCTGAAGAAACGGCTTGCCTATTCTACCGTCAGCCAGGTATCTTATATCCTGTTCGGCCTGTCGGTACTGAATACGGACGGCATGGTCGGAGCGCTCTCTCATTTTGTCTTCCACAGTGTGGTCAAGAACTGTCTGTTTCTGGTGGCCGGTGTGATTATTTATAAGACCGGGAGAAAGACGGTAAAGGAGCTGAAGGGGATCGGAAAAGAGATGCCGGTTACCATGTGGTGCTTTACGCTGGTATCGATCACGCTGGTGGGAATTCCGCCGACCAGCGGATTTGTCAGCAAGTGGTATCTGGCGACCGGATCGCTAAAAGACAAAATGGGGGTCTATACATGGCTTGGTCCGGTTGTGCTTCTGCTCAGCGCCATGCTGACAGCAGGATATCTGCTCCCGATCTCCATTCAGTCTTTTTTCCCGGGAGAAGAATGCAAAAAGACAGGGTATCAGAAGCGGGAACCGAATCTTCTGATGCTTGTTCCGATGCTTCTCTTTACGGCAGCGGCCGTGCTGTTCGGAATGTTTCCGGGTACATTTTTAAGATTCCTGCAGACGACTGCTGCGGGACTTTTGTAGAGGGAGGGCGGATATGAGCAGTGTATATCTGGTCCTTCCGGTGGTTCTTCCGATCCTGGGCGGGGCGGTGATGCCGCTTCTGCATCTGCCGGAGAAACAGCGGAATGCCTTTTTGGAAATCCTGATACTGGCGACCTCCGTGCTTGCGGCGCTCTGTGTGCTCCGGCGTCCCAAAGAGGGTTTTATCCTGTTTCATCTGACCGGTAATCTGGATTTTGCCCTTCGTCTTGACGGGCTGGGAAGCGTGTTTGTCTGCCTGATTGCTTTTCTGTGGCCTCTGGCGACGCTGTATGCGTTTGAATATATGCGCCATGAAGAGCGTACGACCAGTTTTTTCTCATTTTATACGATGACCTGCGGCGTGACCATGGGAATCGCCATGGCGGAAAATCTGGTGACCATGTATCTGTTTTATGAACTTTTAACGCTGGTATCGGTGTATCTGGTCATGCATCCCATGACGAAGAAGGCGCTTCACGCCAGCAGGGTTTACCTGTATTATTCCATCGGCGGTGCGGCATTTGCTTTTGTGGCGCTGGTGTTTGTCATTATCTTTGGAGGAACGACGGATTTTGTCATGGGCGGTGTTCTGGATATGAGCCGGGTCGGCGACAATATCACCATCGTGCAGATCGTTTATCTGCTGGCCTTCTGGGGGTTTGGCGTAAAAGCGGCTGTGTTCCCGTTCCAGGGCTGGCTTCCGCAGGCATCGGTGGCGCCCACTCCGGTGACGGCGCTTCTGCATGCAGTGGCAGTGGTCAAATCCGGCGCCTTTGCAGTCATGCGGCTGACCTATTACTGTTTCGGCACAGAGCTGATCCGGGGGACATGGGTGCATTTTGTGGTTATGAGCATCGCCATGCTCAGTATCCTCTATGGTTCGACCATGGCGGTGAAGGAGACGCATTTTAAGAGACGGCTTGCATTTTCAACGGTCAGCAACCTGTCGTACATCCTGCTGGGCGTGACGATGATGAGTCCCCAGGGGCTTCTGGCAGGCATGGCGCATCTGGTTTTCCATGCGTTTATGAAGATCGGAGCGTTCTTCTGTGCCGGTGCAGTGCTGCATCAGAGCGGGAAGACCTATGTAGATGAACTGAACGGGCTGGCGAAGAAGATGCCGTTTGTATTTACGACGTTTGTCGTATTCGGACTGTCGCTGATCGGAATTCCCGTCTTTGCCGGATTTATCAGCAAATGGAATATTGCCGCGGCGGCCATGGAGCTGGGAACGGACTATCCCTTTGCCTATGGAGCAGTGGCAGTCCTTTTGTACTCAGCGCTTATGACAGCTGTCTATGTGCTGACGGTGGCAGTCCGGGCGTGGTTCCCGGACCAGGGAAGTGTCGGTGAATCGAAGGAGGACATTACGGATCCCAACTGGGAGATGAAACTTCCGCTGGGTATCTTTACCGCAGCCGTTCTGATCTGGGGACTTGGTTCGGAACCGCTGATGCAGATTCTGAGGGCAGTGGCCCATGGAGTATTCTAGAAGAGGAGAAAAGGGATGAATGGTGATTTTGAATTGTTTCATGTGATCTGGTTTCCGTTCATGGCAGCTTTTCTCTGCTATTTGACGGGAATGCGGCATAAGATGATTAGAGACCGGGTCCTTCAGCTTTCGGTTATTCTGGAGATGGGGCTGATGGTTCTGGCAGCCGGTGCGTATTTTCGGACAGGCGAGCTGGAATTCATATGGGAGGACTTCTGCATGCAGGGGCTGTACCTGAAGCTGGACGGTTTCCGTCTGCTTTACGGATGCATTGCAGCGCTGATGTGGATGATGACCGGGATTTTTTCCAGAGAATATTTTGCGCATTACCGGAACCGGAACCGTTATTATTTCTTTTATCTGCTGACCCTTGGGGCAACGGTGGGAGTGTTTCTGTCCGGAGACCTCTATACGACGTTTGTCTTCTTTGAGATCATGTCTCTGGCTTCCTATGTGTGGGTTATCCATGACGAGAAACCTGCCGCCATGAAGGCGGGAGAGATCTATCTTGCCATTGCGGTGATCGGCGGCCTGGTCATGCTGATGGGGCTGTTTCTTCTGTATGATGCAGCCGGGACGCTTCGGATGTCGGAGCTGCACGATGCAGTCGAAGCTGTGATGCAGGAAAAGGGTATGCAGATCTATGCGGCAGGATTGTGCATGCTGTTCGGTTTTGGGGCCAAGGCGGGAATGTTCCCGCTCCATGTCTGGCTTCCCAAAGCGCATCCGGTAGCTCCTGCACCGGCCAGTGCGCTGCTGTCAGGGATCCTGACAAAGACCGGCGTCTTTGGCGTGCTGGTAATCAGTGCGGAGATCTTCCGGTATGATCCGCAGTGGGGCAGGCTGATACTGTATCTGGGTACCATTACCATGTTCGGCGGAGCCTTTCTGGCAGTATTTTCCATCGACCTGAAGCGGACTCTTGCCTGTTCCTCCATGTCCCAGATCGGGTTTATTCTGGTGGGTGCGGGGATGATGGAGCTTCTGGGCGCGGAAAATGCACTTGCCGTGCGGGGAACGATCCTGCATATGGTCAATCATTCCATGATCAAACTGATTCTGTTTATGGCAGCAGGTGTGGTCTATAGGAACCTGCATGCGCTGGATCTGAATGAAATCCGGGGATTCGGATACCAGAAGCCGCTTCTGAAAGCCATCTTTCTGACGGGGGCTTTGAGCATCGGAGGAATCCCGGGCTTCAGCGGATATGTGAGCAAAACACTGCTTCATGAGAGCATCGTAGAATATGCATCGGAGCTTGCAGCCCATGGAGAGCCGTCTCTGTGGATCCGCGGGATCGAGTGGGTCTTTCTGCTCACCGGAGGTATGACGATTGCCTATATGACAAAACTGTTTGCAGCGGTCTTTCTGGAGAAACATCCGGACAGACAGCAGGAATATGATGCGAAGACGGCATATATGAATCAGGAGAGCATATTTGCGCTGCTGACACCTGCCGTCCTTCTGGTGCTCATGGGCTTCCTGCCTTACCTGACCATGAACCGTATCGCCGATCTGGCACAGGGCTTCCTGCATGGGGAGATGCCTGCGCATGCCGTCCATTATTTCAGCCTGGCCAGTCTGAAGGGCGCCGTCATATCCATGACGATCGGCGTACTGGTATATTTTGGAATGATACGAAGATACCTGATGGGGAAAGATGAAAAGGGAAGAACCTGTTATCTGAATGTCTGGCCGGGCTGGCTGGATCTGGAGGATCTGGTCTACCGTCCGGTATTTGCAAAAGCGGCAGCAGCATTTGCCGGATATTTCTGCGGGCTGGCAGACCGGCTGTATCTGGTGCGGAATCTTTTGAAGGGAGCTCTGGAGGTGTCGGCATTTTTGAGCAGGATCTGCGATTACCTGATGGATACCGTGCTTGTGCTGTTTCGCAGTACCACCCATAAAAGCAGGACAGAGCGGCATGTATATCTGATCGGATCTGTATTTTCCCGGACACTTGGAAAGATTCTGGATCAGATCGTCCGTGTAATCAATCATACCATACGGCGGAAGAATCCCATCGAACGTTCTTTTGTGGTGACGTTTGCAGAGTGGGAAGAGATGATCAACCGGACCAACCGTCTGATCGGTGCAAGCCTTTCTTTCGGTCTGATGCTGGCTGCCATTGGTCTGGCGTTAACGCTGGTATACCTGCTGTGGTGGTAGAAAAGAGGATGGGATGGAATGAAGAAAAGCCGAAGAGATACGCTGGATATGACACAGGGCAGTCCGGCAAAGGTGCTTCTGGCCTTTGCGGTGCCGGTGATTTTATCCAATCTGTTTCAGCAGCTTTATAATATCATAGACAGTCTGATTGTGGGAAATTATCTGGGAGCCGACGCGCTGGCAGCCGTTGGTTCTGCAGGTGCGATTACTGCGGTCATCGTACAGCTGGCTTCCGGTCTTGCACTGGGAGCCTCTGTTGTCATTGCCCAGTATTTTGGAGCGGGAAAGAAGAAGGAGATCCGGGCCTGTATGACCACGATCCTGGCTTTTGCTGCGGCGGCAGGTGTTCTGGTGACTGTTTTTACACAGCTTCTGGCAGGACCGATTCTCCTTCTGGTGAAGACGCCTGCCGAGATCCTGGAGTACAGCATTGAATATCTGACCATCTACTTCTGGGGAGGTGCGGCGATCTTTTTATACAATGCGGAAAATGCAGTGTTTATCGCCATGGGAGACTCCAGAACGCCTCTGTATTTTCTGATCCTTGCTTTTTTTCTGAATGTGGCAGGAGACCTGTTTTTCATCCTTGTCTGCTCCATGGGAGTCGGGGGCAGTGCGCTGGCAACCACGCTGTCCCAGGCGGTCTGCACCGTTCTGTCTCTGACGGTTCTGGAACGTAAGATGTGCCGGCTCGGTATGGACCGGGCGGACCGGTGGTTTGACCGGACAGAATTTACCCGGATGATGCGGATTGCAGTTCCTGCAGCTCTGCAGCAGTCGGTAGTTTCTCTTGGAAGCGTCTGTGTGCAGACCGTGACGAACAGCTTTGGACCGGCTGTCATTGCCGGCTGCAGTGCAGCCAATAAAGCGGTGAATCTGGTATCCACCGTACCGATCAACTGGGGGAATGCCCTGTCAAATTTTGTGGGTCAGAATATGGGGGCAGAAAAACCGGAACGGATCGGACAGGGGGTGAAAGTCTCTCTTCTGGTGACCGGAGTGCTTTCTCTTGTCATGGTTCTTGTGATGGAGCTGATGCCGAAAACGCTGATCGGATGGTTCGTGGAAGGCGAGGGGGCGGCAGAGGTGGTTCGGGTTGGGGCTTCTTATCTGCGTGTGACCGGCCTGTTCCTGGTCATCTTTTCTGTGTATATGGTTATGAAATCCGTCTTTAAGGGCGCCGGGGACATGAACTGGTATGTAGGGCTGACGCTGGGCAGCCTGGGAGTCCGGGTGTTCTGTGCCTTTCTGCTGGCGCCGGTCTTCGGGGAATCCATTCTCTGGTGGAGTGTTGCCGTCGGGTGGTGCGTATCCGCTGTGCCGACTGTGCTGCATTATCTGGGCGGGAGCTGGAAAAAACACAGTCTGGTCGGAAAACTGTGAATGAAGGCGTCCTTTTATGTCTGTAAAAACGGCTGAATCGTACTCCTGTCCATATTTTCATATGGATGGGAGTATTTTTTCGATATTTATTTATCGAATATCAATAAAAATATATTGACAAGAAGAAAAAACAGGATTATCATAAAACAAGAATGACAGGGATGGAGGTAATGGACATGAAACAGACGGAGATGTCGGGATATCTGAAGGTGATCACGGCGGGAGTGGGAGTGCTGCTGGCTGTCTTTCTCTTCTGGTTTCTGCCGCTGGTGCTGAAGGAGCCGCTGACAGAGACAGCAGGGGAGAACGGCTACCGTGGGACCTGCGGCCTGATCTGGGTCAGCGCCGTTCCGGCTTTTCTGTGCCTGATTCGGTTCTGGGAGATCTGTGAGAGTATCCGAAGGGACCGGTCTTTTTCCATGGAAAATGCCGGACGACTGAAGCGGATGAGCCAGTATATGCTGGCGGATGCGGTGATTTATACCGGATTTCTCGTATGGTTTTTTCTGGCAGGATGGTATCGGAAAGCGGCATGGCTGATCTTTCCGGTATTTCTGGCAGTATTTATCTCGGTAACGCTGGTGGTGCTGTGTGCAGCACTGTCCCATCTGGTGCAGAAAGCCAGCGAGATACAGGAAGAACAGGAACTGACCATATAGGAGGGCGTATGGATGGCGATCATCATTAACATTGACGTGATGCTGGCAAAACGGAAGATGAGTGTCACGGAGCTTTCAGAACGGGTCGGTATTACCATGGCAAATATCTCAATTTTAAAAAACGGAAAGGCAAAGGCGATCAGGCTGAGTACTCTGGACGGCATCTGCCGGGCGCTTGACTGCCAGCCGGGGGATATTCTGGAATACACGGAGTCTGACTGAGAGCGGTATTTTTGACGGAAAATGAGGAACCGGTCCAAAACGGCATCGGTGTCCGGACAGAGGGGAATTTTTCAGGAAAGATGAGGAACCGGATCAAAACAGCATCGGTGTCCGGACAGAGGGGAATTTTTCAGGAAAAATGAGGAACCGGATCAAAACAGCATCGCTACCTGTACAGAGGGCATTCGGAGTACAGATGTGGAATTCAAACAAGGAGAATATATATGAACGAATATGATCAGAAGGGCAGCCAGGATTGTCTGCCTCGGGTCAGTGCACCCGTTTTTCCAAAATGTGAACCGATAGACAGGCTGTTTGCGGCTGTCTATCTGCTGGTAGGATATGGTTTTATCTATTTGTGTTCAGGCAATGATTTTGAGAGGAATCTTGGCATATTTACAGTCTTTTATGCCGCAGTTGTGCTGGCTTATCTGTGGGGAAAAGAGATCCGTCCGCCGAAGGAGAGCTGGTTCTGGCTGGCCGTGATGCTGGCGGTGGGGATTCCCTATGCGTTCTGGAGCGTACTGTATATTCTGCAGTTTCTGGCGCTTCTGGCAGTGTCAGCTTACTGGACGCTGTCTGCATCGGGAAGGCTCCTGAAAGGCGGACAGACTTCCCGATGGGTCTTTTTCGACGGGTGTAATGCGCTGGCAGTGGTTCCGTTCAGTAATCTCGGATGTGAGGCACGGATACTTTTTCATGATTTTGGTGCCGGACAGAAGGAAGCGCAGAAAAAGGTATCGGGAAGGGCTGGATCAATTCTTCTGGGAATCGTGATTGTCATACCGGTTCTGGTAATTATTCTTCCGCTTCTTTCCAGTGCGGATGCGGGATTTCAGTCTCTGATGAGCGATCTGACGGGCAATCTGGCGGATTATATCAGCAACCATCTTCTGGTCATCTTTGTCCGTGTGCTCTTTGCAGTTCCAGTCTCCTTCTATCTGTTTGGTCTGATCTTTGGAGGGATTCACGGAAGGAATACCGACCGGTTTCAGGAGGAAAAGCTTCTGGAAACCGGGGGACAGCTCCGGAAGGTTCCGGATGCGGCCATCTGTACCGCACTGCTCATTGTCTGTCTGATCTACTGCCTGTTTATGGCGATTCAGGGAAGATACCTGTTTTCAGCCTTTAACGGAATGCTTCCGGAGGGTTTTACGTATTCCGAATATGCGAGAAGAGGATTCTTTGAGCTGTGTCAGATCGGGGTGTGGAATCTGATCTTTACCTGGCTGGCAGGCGCCTGTTCCAGAACGGACAGAAGGGGGCATAGAGGGCTTGGGTTTTTGACGGTACTGCTTTCGGTACTTACCCTTCTTTTACTGGTTACGGCAGTCAGTAAGATGGGGATGTATATCAGTGTCTATGGGCTGACGGTGTACCGGATTCTGCCGCTGATTTTCATGCTGTGGGTGGGGCTGGTGTTTGTCTGCATTCTTGTCCGTCAGAAACGGGAATTTGCAATTGTGCGTTTCTGCGTCATGGCAGGCGCTGTGATGTTCTGCCTGATGTGTGTTTTCCCCATTGAATACTGGACGGATCTGTATAATGTATGGGCGAGGGCACAGGGGTTGATTGTGTGAGACGGCTTTTCAGTGCTTTATGTCAGGCGGCCTGTTATGGATAAGCATATTTCAGAGAGAACTCCTATGGAATCTCTGTGCATCCTGAAAAACAGTGGAAAGCAGAGACCGAATGTAGTATACTGTATTCAGATATTTTGAGGGGAAATGCACCGCTTTACTGTTCCGGCAGTTTTTAAATGCCGGATAAAAAACCTGCGGAAGCTGTTGAGCTTGCGATTGATCAGTGTATAGAGGAAAATATGCTGAAAGAATATCTGCTGAAAAAGAAATCGGAGGTGAAACTGATGCTGCTGACGGAATTTGATGAAGAACTGTTCGCGAGGACGATGAAAGAGGAGGGGCTGGAAGAAGGAATAGAAAAAGGGCTGAAAAAAGGTCTGGAAAAAGGCCGGAAGGAAGGATTGGAAAAGGGAATTCAGATCTTTATTGAAGACAATCTGGAAGAAGAGGTGCCGGAAGAACGGATTCGGAGCAAGCTTCAGAAACATTTTGGACTGACGGAGGAAAAAGCAGCAGAATACTATGAAAGATTTGCTGTGCAGAGAATGCGATGATCTGTAATAAAAGTCAAAGCAGAGCAGTGTGATACGCTGATAAGTGTGCAGGGACTGATGCTGTAAGACCGTGGATGCTCAGAATCGTATCGGTAAGAAGCCTGCCATAAGTGCAGATACTACAGAACATCTAACATAGTGGTGTGTTAAATACCAGTATATGAATCCCAGTAATACAGATATGTTAAAAATCCCTGAACAGACAATGATAATAATATCTATAAATTTCTTTTTCTTTTTTGTGCTCATAAATTTCCTTTATACATATTTTGACGGGAAAATCATTAAAAACTGCTGATAATGCTTTTTTTATATAGTATACAGATGGTACTTTTTCTGTCTGCGTATAATATACTGCTTATAAGTGAAGTTTTCAAGTATGTAACTGAATTTTTATTGGGGGCGAAATATAATGTACCCTATAAGGTGGACATGGCAAGAGAAAGGAATTGCCTGGAAAGTTGATTACCGCCAGAGGAAATAATATATGATTGCCAGGTCTGAAACAACGAATGGAATCCCATGCCGTAGACACTTTGAAAAAGGTAGATGCCCAAAGAAGTGGACATATGAGTTTCTGGCCAGTTAACCGGACTGTAGACATATGGAAAAGGGGAGCGGACCAAAAAAGTGGACGCAGGAAGAAGAATACAGTGCCCTGTTTTTGATACAGCTTTGGACTTTACAGGACACCAGGAATAAGTGGATCATCAGAAAAGGAATGAAGATGAATTGTCAAATGGTTATATGCTTGTATTTAAATGGATATTTAATGACAAATGAATTTGAAAATTATTTTTATAATAATATGGAGCTGTTTCAAAATGAATTGCCGGATTTAGTATATGAGGAATTATTATGTACAAATTTTTTGTCCAAAAGCGAAAGGATAAGTTTGGTGACATTTTTGAAACAATATATTTTATCAAATAATCCTACTTTATATAATATGATATCTGATGCATATATTGAACGGTTTATCGAAAAGAATAATGGCGAGATCGTTGATATATTGAAGAAAAGATACCAGCCAAAGAAAAGTATCAGAATAGATTGCAAAAAAATAAACACAGAGGAGGAATTTATCAGACAATTTAGAAAGGAATTAAACTTATCGACATTATCAGGATTAAACTGGATGGCAATGAATGACTTGTATTATGATATTATTTTTCCAGAAAGATTAGAATTTATAAACTGGAATGATTTTGAGGAGAGAATGCCGCAGTGTGCAGTACAATTAAAAAAATTCTTAAGCAAAGTAGATAAACATAATTGTGATATAACAGGCATCCAATTATCATCTGTATAATGAGGATAAAATGTAGGAAATCGCAGCTCTGACTGTAAACGGAAAGAAAAGTACATTCCGGTATGTGAATTTTATAAAGTAATGCAGGAGAGGTACGATTATTATAAAGAAAATCCTGGTTAGGATTGCTCTGAAATTGCAGAAGATTTATATAATGTAACAAACTGAAACAGTACCTTATAGTGAAAGATAACAATATAAAATATCTTCTAAAATATAGTTGAAGTGCCCGACATAATTGGAAGGAGAAGAAGGAGAATCATGGATGGAAACAGGAAGTATTCTACGGAGTTGGCAGATATTATAATGAGAAATTTTTCAGTAGCGCAGATGAGAAGAGATGTATATTTTGATAAGATGCCCAGATTGATTTTTCGTTTAAAGAAAACAGGACAGGAATTGGGAGATTATAAAAAAATAGATGAAGCCCTAAGAAAATTTAAAGGAAATTTAGAATGGGGAGTATTTCAATGCCCCAGATCTAAAGTAAACTATATGATATCACCATTAAAATGGGAAGAAATCGAACGAGGAAAAGACTTTAAAGGGGAAGACCATCTGAAAGGAGATATTCAATATTTGAGTTTATTAGAACAGGCTGTTTTAGATTATGACTTGTTTATGGATTATTTACACCAGTTTACAGGTTTTTCAAAAAAATAACGCACAAGGCACTCTTTGTAGTATCATAAGTTTTCCAACAAATACCTGAGAAAGAAAGTAACCTTGTACGTTAAACTTATTAAAGATAGATTACAAACAAGCCCGCGCGGAACGAATGGGTTCCGCTTACTGAATGATCTGTCAGGGGAAGAGAGAACACAGTTTCGGCTGCATCATACAGGATTTGTTTTTCAGGATTATAATCTGCTTCCAGTAGTGAATATTGTGGAAAATATCATCCTGCCGTCAAAGCTGTTAAAAAAGACGATAGACAGAAAAGAAGTAGAAGAGCTTGCGGCTCAGCTGGGGATTGGGGATACTCTGTATCGCATGCCTTGTGAACTGTCCGGGGGACAGCAGCAGCGAGCGGCAATCGCAAGGGCGTTATATACTATGCCGGAAATCCTTCTTGCAGATGAACCTACCGGAGGGGTAAAGTTAGTAATACAGTAATCACAAAAAAATAATGTGAATGTTTTTCTCATGGTCAATACGGATTTCCTTGACGATTGACCGCCACAATTCACGCTTTTCCGGAATGGAAAAGGAATCATATACACTTTCAAAATCCATTTTCAAGAAATCCCGCAGATATGACAAATCCTTAACGGGGCGGGAATCCTCTGTATTGATTTTCTCAAGCTGCAAAAGCAACTTTTCCCTATGAAGTTTAAATTCGTTCATCGTTATGGGGTCGTTGAAAAACAGGTCTTTCAATTTCTGTAATTTGTTTTCGACACTCCGGCGTTTTGCGTCCGTCCGTGGGGCGTGGATGTGTCAAAATAAGGCTGCTCAATAGCAGTCCATGAAACATGGAATCGCCCTCTTTGACCTGCCTGTCCGTGGAAACACGGATATAAATTGCGACACGGAGTAGGATTTTCTCAACAGTGGCGACGGTTTTCCGCCTCATTTTATCAACTCCCATCATAAAAAGGTATAAAAATAAAACCTATGCAAAAGCACGGTTTTATGATAAAATGAGACTTGCAAGGTTTTCATTTTATCCCGTGCTTTTGCGGAGGTAAGTGAATCACAGGGCGGTCGTTGTTGGCGCAGCGGTCGCCCTTTTTAGATATATAGTTATAAAAAATTACATTGTATCTGTATTCAGATATTTATTCAGTTTTTTGTCGAAAGTGAAAACTGTTTCGCCGTTTAGTGAGTGGTAGGCAATCAGTAGGCAATCAACAAAATCGAGTGATGTACTGGAAAACAGGTCTGTCGCATGGATGACACAGTCCGAATTTTCTATCCGGATAATGTCAGACAACCCACGGATGATAGATTTGATTTTGTCTTTCGGGGTAGAATATACACTTTTCAGTACATAGACAACCTCTGCAATGACCTCCGGTTTTGTGTATGCGCCGGAGGCGATAACCTCCGCAGCACGTTGAGCCATTTCGACATTATCATTCAATACAAATCTTAAAATCACATTAGTGTCTATCAGTTGCATATTTTTCCGCAATAGCACGTTCAAAAGCCCCCTCCTCCTGTTCTGTCAATGCCGGATTTGCATATTCGTGAGCAATTCCGAGCATGGACTGTATAGTCTCTCTTTTTGCAGATGCGGGTTCGGATGGCGGTTCATAGGTGTCTGAATCTATGAACCGCACGAAAGCATAGACGGTCTCAATTTTGTCATTCGGCATAGTTTCCAACAATCCGATTGTTTTCTCCAAAGTTGACATAGACGTTCCTCCTTTTGGATTTTATTATACTGAATCTTGATAATTATATGCTTTAGGGCAAAGTATCTATTTTTCTTTCACGTCATAAGAGGCTGCTTTATACATGGTCACTGTGCCGTCAGTGTTATCGTCCTCATACTGAACGACCTCAACTTTATGCGTTCCGGTGGAAAGGGAATCTCCGGACAGGTCAAGAGAGCCTTGAGAATCTCCGGGTTGTTCTTTTGTGGAGAGCATACCGTCAATATATATGTGAGACAAAGAACCTCCGTTTATCCCCGATGTTTCATAGCCTATCTGCATGAGAGTGGTGTCAGCGTCCGCATATACAACAATGACATTTCCGTTTTCAGTTGTTCCGCTTGAGTTCACAAGCAAGAATGTTCCCTCTCCGGTATCAGAATAAGCATCGCCGACAAAATCCTTTTGTAATTCATCGTCATCGGCAGCAGGAGCATCCGCATCCGTGGAATCATTCTGATTTGTGATGGTGTCGCCCTGGGATTCGTTGCCGGAATCATTGCCACCGCAAGCGGTAAGGCATCCGAGGGAAAGAACGCAGACCATAAAAGCACAAACTATTTTCTTTTTCATGTAATTAAATCCTCCGTTCCTATGTGCGAATCTTGTCACCTTGTAAACTTCCTTTTGAAAGGAGGTGAGCAGGGTGAAGATTCTATTGTGGGAAAAAAGACCGAAAAACGGTTCACCTTGATGGAGTTGGCGAAGAAATCCGGAATCGGAAAATCGACGCTCAACAACATCGAAAACGGCAAGGTGTCGCCGACATTGTTTCAGCTTGAAATGATAGCCATTGCAATGGGCGTTAAAATCACCGACCTGTTTGAATCCGAATACAAATAATTGTAGCACACGCCGGACTGGATGTCGGCAGCAGGTGAGAATATTTCCATAATCATGGAAATGTGCCTCACGATTTCCACAATCATGGAAATTTGTGTTACAATGCGTATCGGAAGGGAGGTGGTGTTCTCTTGAGTTACAAAGAGGCTATCATTGAGTTGGTTGAAAAGATACATTTTGCATAGTATTCACCTCAGTCTTTTTCATTTTTCGCTTGCAAATACAAATCAATGAGGCGGTCAAGAGCCTCAATATCCTCCGTACTGGCATTAACGAGGGCTTTTATTGCATTTTTCCGGATGTCGCTCTCACCTGCCATAATGCGGTCGATCTTTTCGATGAAATCATCGTCGGAATCGACGAACATTTCTCCCTCACCAGTGGTCAAAAATGTGTAGTCAACGCCAAACTCCCGACAGATCGCTTTTGTCATTTGGTCTGTAAGAGAATTGCGTCCGGTTTCTATTTGACTAATTGCATTTTTTTTGACACCGAGTTTCTCACCGAATTTCTCCAATGTAAGACCGAGAGATTTTCGGATTTCTCTGACACGTTCGCCTTGCGTCATAGCATATCACCTCCCTTGTTTTTCAAGCATATCACGGGTAAAGGCAAAAATCAACAAAAAAAGTTCACGCAAGATACAAACAAGAGGGAAAATCAATGATCAAAGCACAGGGGGGATGGTTACAGAACATGGACGGATGTTGAAATGAACCGCAGAATTGCGGAGCATGATAAGAAATGGAACGAAAAAATCAAGCCTTATTATGATTTCCTCGTAAATGAACAGGAAAAAGAATTTGAATTAGAGGACACAAAAGATTGCAGAGTGGTTATAAGGACACGACAGTTCAATGAGGTGGAATGTACGGGAAAGACAAACTTCTGGAGAGGAACACTGAACAGAAATGATTATAGGGTGACGAAGACGGTCTACATCATAACAGGAGTAATGATAGATAAAAAGACAGGGGAAGAAACTTACATATCGCATGAAGTATTTGAGGGAAAGGAAAACAAAGACAAGGCAAATGAGCATTTCAAAAATTTAAAACAGTATTTTGAAATAAAATGAAATGCTGCGCTATCGGCAAAACGGGCCAGAAAGGGAAAATGATGAAATTTAAATATTATATCGAACTGAAAGAGGGATATAGACCAGTGATGGAAACAGAATTAGAAACGAATATTTGCATTGTAATTGAGGCAAAAAACAGAGCGACAGCAGATAGGGCAATAAATGCAATGCTGAAAGACGCACCAAATATAAAAGAGCGGAGCGGGATTTGCAGTTGCCCCCGGAGATTGAACATATATATCCGGACTATTCCATCTATCCGGAATAGATAAAAGAAACAGCATACGGATTCATGAGCAGGGGATGTCCGAGGGGATGCGGTTTTTGCCACGTTGAGGAAAAAGAGGGAAAAAGGTCATACAAGGTCGCTGACCTGTCAGAGTTTTGGAGAGGTCAGAGAAACATTGTCTTATTAGACCCGAACCCGATTGCGTGTCCGGAATGGCGGGATATATTGCAGCAGCTAATTGATTCCGGTTCATGGGTGGATTTCACACAGGGCGTTAACATCCGGCTCATGACAGAGGTGAGGACGGTCGGGCAGCTTTTCCGGAGGCTTTTGTGGATGTTCAAGGTCAAGGATGTACAGTTTGAGCAGTTATAAGAAAAAAGGACAGCGGGGCATGATGTTTCCGCCGTTTTTTGCCGTCTGAATATTCTTGCTACTAACTTATACCTACCTACCGGAAATCTGGATTCAAAAACAGCATGGGAGACGATTGGTATAATGCGGAAAATGTGTGAGAAGTATCCTCAGACTATGCTGGTCGTAACTCATGATGAAAAGATTGCGCAGACAGCGGACAGGATATTGATCAGCCGATGGAAAACAGGAATCGGAATAAAATCCTGTTTCTGGCCATTACAGCGGTGGTAATGGCCTCTTTTTTGACTGTGAGCATGATTTATGGAAAGATTCAGACAGATATGCTCAAAATGATACGTTCAGATGGTATGACGGTATCCGCTTATCTGGAGAACGGAACAGAAGATTCTGTCTGGCAGTTGAATCATCTGCCATATGTTAAAGAGACAGGTATGAAAAAGAATGCAGGAAAACTGATGGATGATATGGGGATAGTAGATCCGGAAGCAGGAATGAGACTGTCGCTTGAATTCTACTGGAATGATATTTTCTGCGGGGAATTGACAGGGAAGCAGGACTTTATCCTGTCCGGGTGTTATGTGGATGCAAAGGATACCATGATCGAGGAGCCAGAAGCTTATATCTCAGGAGCACGGTTGGAAGCATGTTCCATTGATCAGTTTCCGTGCCGGATTCTTATAGATACGGACAGGGATTATCTGGATGGGGCCAGGGTGGAAAAAATTCTTTACAGAGATCTGATACTGAAAGAAAATCAGCAGGTCGTCAGTATGGATTCGGCTTTCAGCAGGGCAGTAACGAAAACAGCAGGAGGGTGCGGCGCAGCGTTTATTCTGTGTCTGACTTTTGTACTTGTTTTGTTTTTATTTATATACGATATCCTTTACCTGTCTATGGGGAAAGACATTCGTCAATATGGTCTGCTGCGCGTACTGGGGGTGTCAGATCGCCAGATTAAAAAGATCGTATATATACAAATGCTGCAGGTGTGTCTGGCGGGAAATGGAGCAGGCTCAGTGATCGCATTCATAATTGCAGAAGGAATACTGGCTGGAAGAATCAGCAGGACCAATATTTCAGGAAATGGTGAAGGAATTCGGATTGCTTATGGATGCTTTCTGCCAGTGATCTGCCTGCTGGTATTTGTAGTGGTTTTTCTGGTGGTTCATATATTACTGAAAAAGATGCTGAACCTGCGTTCCATGCAGGCTTCCGTATATGAAAATGCAGGGCGGTCTCCCAAAAGAATGACAAAGGAAAAGAAATGTTGGAAAAAAAGGTATCCAAATCCGATTCTGCAGATTGCATGGATGAACATGATGCGTTCGAAAAAGAAATGCCTGCTGATTGTGTGTTCTTTGGCGCTGGGATGTGAGGCGGCGCTTGTCTCTGTGATGATCGGAAAAGGGGCGGATATCATGAGTGATCTGCAGCAGAATCCAGATTTTAAAATCTGTATGACATATGAGTTTTGTACTGCATTGATAGAATCCTCACAGGAAAAAGAAGGCATTTTAGAAGAACCCGGAGACTTTCATGTGGAAGATTTTACAAAAACAGAGGGATTTCTTCCGATCCTTGACAAAGAGGGGCGGGAGAGTTTTCAGATTCTGAATATGCAGGAAGATCCTGTCATTATAATACAGAAAACCGGTGTTTGCGAAACAGAAAAGTTGAACCAAAATGGCGTGTTGATCCTGCACAGGCATCTACTGTCAGAAGCAGCGAAAGAAAATACTGAAAAATATATCGGAACAAGTATTGGAATTTATGATCTGGTTCCGGTGGGAACGGATATGTCCGGGTACCGTCCGGTACCGTTGGTGAACTGTGGCTATCTGGATCTGACTGACCATGGATTTCCGGAACTGGATGTTATGTGGAACGGGGAAAAGACGATCTGCATGGCGGTATCCGAAGATACCTTCGAGGAACTGAGCAGATACCTGACGCCGCGGACTTTTCAGCTGTCTTTTGATGTGGAGCACGGCAGGGAGCCTGAGATAAAAAAAGCATTAAAGCAGTGGGTTAAGACAATAAATACAGGAAGTGTGAAGCAGCTGTCCCTGATCTGCAATTCTGATCGGATTGTCAGAGAACAGAACTATATTCTGGCTGCCCGGTATGTGATGTGGACGGTAAGCCTGATCTTTATCTTTATGGGAATCATGAATTATCTGAACATCATGCTTACAGATATCGTGATCAGAAGCCGTGAATTCACTGTTATGAGAAATATTGGTCTGACGGAAAACCAGTTGAAGTGGATGCTGACACTGGAAGGGCTGTTTTACAGCATGATTACTGCAGGGATACTGGGATCTTTCGGAAACGGAATTCTCTATCTCACAGGAAAATACATGAAGGGCAGGCTTCCTTATTTTGTGTTTCAGTATCCTCTGTCTGAACTGCCTGGGATTCTTGCCGCTCTGCTTCTGCTCTGCAGTCTGATACCTTGTAGTATTTACAGACTGCAGAATTACGGTAAATCCAAAGCGGTTATGTAAAGCTGCATAACTTTTGCATCATTTTGCAGAATCGGTAGAAAAATTTCCCGGATGATATTATGCTGAATGAAACAACAGATTATAATGTACCCTATAAGGTGGACATGGCAAGAGAAGGGGATTGCCTGGAAAGTTGATTACCGCCAGGGGAAATAATATATGATTGCCAGGTCTGAAACAACGAATGGACAGCACACATGCTGAATATCAATGCGGGGCACAGTCAGGAGCTTCTGAATAACTGTCCGGTACTGAAAGGGTATGTAACGCTGGTGCAGTACATACGCAGATATCGGAAACAGGGGAAAAGCCCTGCGGAAGCTGCTGGGCAAGCTTCAGAAACGTTTTGGACTGACGGAGAAAAAAGCGGCGGAATATTTTGAAAGGTTTGCTTTGCAGAGAAAGCGGTGATCTGTAACAGAAGTCAAAGCAGTGTGATACGCTGATAAGTGTGCAGGGACTGATGCTGTAAGACCGTGGATGATCAGAATCGTATCGGTAAGAAGCCTGCCATAAGTGCAGATACTACAGGGCATTTCATCGGTCTAACGGAATAAGATGTTAGATACCAGTACACGAATCCCAACAATACAGATATGTCAAAAATCCCTAAACAGACAATGATAATAATATCTATAAATTTCTTTTTCTTTTTTGTGCTCATAAATTTCCTTTATACATATTTTGACGGGAAAATCATTAAAAACTGCTGATAATGCTTTCTTTTATATGGCATACAGATGGTACTTTTTCTGTCTACATATAGTATACTGCTTATGAAGTGAAGTTTTCAAGTATTTAACTGAATTTTTATTGGGGGCGAAAGCCCCCATAATTTATGTATGCATTGTTATCAAATGCCGTTTTATGAAACTGAAAAGCGGGAATAAGTATCATTTGTTGTATGTATCTGAGGCTCTGTATTTTTTTAATTGCAGGCTGCAGCATTAAAGTTGCATAACTTTTGCATCATTTTGCAGAATCAGTAGAAAAAACTTCCGGATGGTGTTATGCTGAATAAAACAACAGATTCCCTGCGCCGGGCGGTGCGGGAACAGATATTCAGGAGGCATTTTTAATGGAAGAGAACAGAAGCGAAGGAACGAAAAAACTGCAGATGCAGGGCGGGATGCCCTCGGTAGTCGTGGCGCTGATTATTGCCGTGGCGGCAGTGGTATGTGTGACGATTGCGTCCAACGGATTTGTCCGGTACAAGACCGGAGGCGGCGGCGACGGACTGACGGCGACGGGATCAGCAAGTTGTGATTTTGAGTCTGATCTGATCGTATGGCGGGGCAGCTTCTCGGCGTATGGGATGACAACAAAGGAAGCCTACGAGGTCATCAAAAATGATGCGGAAGTAGTAAGAAAGTATCTGCTGGATAATGGAGTGAATGAAGAAGAACTGGTGTTCAGTTCCGTGGATATTTCTCAGCGTTACCGGACAGAATATGACGAGAACGGGAATTATGTCCGGGACTATCCGGACGGCTACGACCTGTACCAGAGCCTGACGGTAACTTCCAGTGACATTGACAAGGTGGAGATGGTGTCCCGGGATATTACGAAGCTGATTGAATCGGGTATCGAATTCGCTTCCTATTCGCCGGAATATTACTGTACAACGCTGGATGAGGTGAAGCTGGATCTGATCGAGAAAGCGACGGACAACGCAAGACAGCGGATCGATATTCTGGTAGACGGAACCGGATGCCGCAGAGGAGATCTTCTGACTGCCAGTCTGGGTGTATTCCAGATCACGGCCACCAATTCCGGATCCGGGGAATATACCTATGACGGGGCATTTGACACCAGATCCCGTTATAAGACGGCAACGGTTACGGTACGCCTGAATTATGCGGCGGAGTAACCAGGCATGCGGCATATTTTATATAGGATTTGAAAGATGGATCTGTTAAGTTTACTTGAGTATGTACTTCATCATATTGTGGAAGCGGCAATTCTGCTGTTTGAATTTATCGGTGTAGGTATCATTATTTTTACCGGAATCCGGGGATTTTATCTGTATCTGAAACGTTCGCCCGCCACAAAGCTTACACTGGCAAAGGGACTTGCCATGGGACTGGAGTTTAAGCTGGGAAGTGAGATACTCCGTACGGTCGTGGTAAGAGAATGGACGGAGATCGGTACGGTAGCAGGCATTATCGCTTTGCGGGCAGCATTGACTTTCCTGATTCACTGGGAGATCAAAGAAGAAGAAAAGGGTGAATTATGATCAAAGAACAGGCTCCGGCAATATGCCGGAGTCCTGTTCTTTTAGTTGTATAATGGCAGTTGATTATTCCACATCCTGGAGGGCGTCCAGATCCTCCTCTCCGGTACGCACCTTGACTACCCTGCCGACGGGATAGACAAAGATCTTGCCGTCTCCGATGTGTCCGGTATAGAGCGCCTTTTTGGCAGACTCGATCACGGTATCCACGGGAATATTGCCGACGATGACTTCGACTTTGACTTTGGGCAGGAGGGTTGCGTCCAGTTCGACGCCGCGGTATCTCTCACCGGCGCCTTTCTGTATGCCGCAGCCCATGACCTGTGTGACGGTCATGCCGGTGACCCCGATCTCGTTCATGGCTTTTCTCAGCACATCATATCTGGACAGCCGGGATATGATGGATACTTTGTAAATGCCGGTATCGCTTTCTGCGGTTTTGATCACCCGAACAGCGGCGTCTTTCTGAGTGCCGGAGGCTGTGACATAATCGTCATTTCCAAGGGCTGTATTTTCATTGACTTCCATGGTCATGGTGTTGGAAATATCCATGATGCTGAAGCCGGCATAAGCGGAGGGAAGTCCGTGCTCGGTTGCATCCAGACCGATGATCTCCTCCTGTTCGGTGACACGCAGGCCCACGGTTGCTTTAATGATCAGAAATGCGGCCGTGATTGTTACGGCAGTCCAGGCAATCACTGCCAGCATGCCGAAAAGCTGGATGCCGAGAAGCTCAAATCCGCCGCCGTAGAACAGTCCCACAAGGGTGTCGTTGTCCGGTGCGGATGTCGTAGCGAACAGACCGACGGCGATCGTTCCCCAGATACCGTTCAGGCAGTGAACCGCTACGGCGCCCACCGGATCGTCGATATGCAGCACATAATCCAGAAACCATACGCCGAAGACGACCAGCAGTCCGGATACGACGCCGACGGCGATGGCGCCGGCACAGTCTGTGACGTCGCAGGGGGCGGTGATGCCGACCAGGCCTGCCAGAGAAGCGTTGAGGCACATGGACACGTCCGGTTTTCCGTATTTGACCCAGGTGAAGACCATGCATACCACCGTTGCGATCGCCGGAGCCACCGTAGTGGTCAGGAAGATGGATCCAAGCTGTTCTACGGAAGTGGCGGCTGCGCCGTTAAAACCGTACCAGCCAAGCCACAGGATGAAGACGCCGAGGCATCCAACCGGAAGATTGTGTCCCGGAAATGCATTTACCTTTGTGATTTTGCCGGATTTGTCCTTTTCAAATTTTCCGATACGGGGCCCGAGGATCTTTGCGCCGATCAGTGCGGAGACTCCGCCGACCATATGGATCGCACAGGAGCCGGCAAAATCATGAAAGCCCATTTGGGAAAGCCAGCCGCCGCCCCAGATCCAGTGTGCCTCGATGGGATAGATCAGTGCGGAGATGATACCGGAATAGATACAGTAGGACAAAAATTTCGTCCGCTCCGCCATGGCTCCGGAGACAATCGTCGCGGTCGTCGCACAGAAAACCAGGTTGAATACAAAATTGGACCAGTCAAAATCGGCATAGCCGGTGAAGATGTCAAATCCCGGTTTACCGATCAGTCCCATCATGTCCTCGCCCAGCAACAGGCCGAAGCCGATCAGGATAAATACGATCGTACCGATGCAGAAATCCATCAGGTTTTTCATCAGGATGTTGCCGGAATTCTTTGCTCTGGTGAAGCCTGCCTCCACCATGGCAAAACCTGCCTGCATCCAGAACACGAGTGCCGCGCCGATCAGAAACCAGACCGCAAACAGCTGGCTGTTCAGCGCATTCATCATTTCTTCAGTCATAATAGTTCCTCCTCATCTCATATAGAGTTTAATATATATAAAAGGAGATACCGGCGGGTGCACCTGCCGATATCTCCTTCGATATCTTTCTGAGCGAATGACCGTTCTTCGTTATAAAAAAGCCGGTCGGTTTATAAAGTTCATGTATTTTCCTGCCTGAAATGACAGGTCATAGTTCCATCGGATAATGACCGTCGAAGCATGCCGTACAAAGCGGCAGCCCGTCAACCGTAGAGGGAAGATCCTCCACGCGCATGTATCCAAGAGAGTCCGCTCCGATGAGCTGCCGGATCTCTTCTGTAGAATGGGAAGCAGCCAGAAGCTGCCGGTTCGAAGGAATGTCAGTCCCAAAGTAGCAGGGGTAGAGAAAGGGCGGAGAACTGATCCGTACATGCACTTTTCCTGCGCCTGCCTGCTTTAACAGGCGAATGAGATTGGAGATGGTAGTTCCGCGCACAATGGAATCATCCACCAGTACAATGTCTTTTCCATGAACCGCCTGTTTCAGGACGCTCAGCTTCAGCCGGACGCCGGCTTCCCGTTCCTTCTGTGCAGGTTTGATAAAGGTTCTGCCTACATAGCTGTTTTTATAAAAGGCAGGCCCAAAAGGAATGCCGGATTCTTCTGCATATCCCTGTGCGGCGGTGATGCCGGAGTCCGGGACTCCGGTGACCAGGTCGGCTTCTGCCGGCCAGGCCTTTGCCAGGGCAGCGCCGGCTTTCTTCCGGGAAGTGTAGACCGGAATTTTGTCCAGCGTGCTGTCAAGCCTTGCAAAATAGATATACTCAAAGATGCAGTGGGCATGCTGTTCCTGCTGAAGATGAAGGTCAGAGAAAATTCCTTTGCGGGAGATGGTTACAATCTCTCCCGGAAGGACATCACGGACAAACTGTGCGCCGACGGCGGACAGAGCGCAACTCTCCGAAGCAAGAATACAGGAATCTCCCTTTTTGCCCAGACACAGGGGTTTCAGTCCCAGCGGATCACGGACTCCGATGAGTTTTCGGGGACTTGCGATGACAATGCCGTATGCGCCTTTTATGCGGGAGGCGGTCTGCCGGATCGCTTCTTCCACCGTTTTCGTATGGACTCTTGCACGCGCAATTTCATAAGCAATGACTTCCGAGTCCGTCGTTGTCTGGAAGATGGCGCCGGTGCGGGCCAGTTCCTCCCGGAGTTCTTCCGTATTAACCAGATTGCCGTTATGAGCCAGCGCCAGCGTCCCCTTGATATAATTCAGGACAAGAGGCTGTGCATTGTGCAGGACGGCAGCGCCGGTAGTGGAGTAGCGGACGTGTCCGACACCCAGATTTCCCTTCAGTTTTGCCAGATTTTTCTCTTTCAATACTTCATGCACCAGCCCCATGCCTTTGTGCACGTTCATATTTCCTTTGGGCCCTTCGGTATCGCATACTGCAATCCCGCAGGATTCCTGTCCCCGGTGCTGGAGGGAAGCCAGACCGTAAGAAATGGTACTGGCCGCCTCCGTTCCGTCAGGGTTAAAGATGCCGAATACCCCGCATTCTTCTTTGATCCGTTCCTCTGCTGTTCGATCCATAAGCACCTTCCTTACAGTGAGAACAGGAGCTGGTCATAAGTCGGATAGGGAAGAAGCGTATCCGGGATCAGGGTCTCTGCCGCATTGGCGGTAAGCCGCAGTGCTTCCATCCTGGACAGGATCTGCGTGTGGCAGAATTCTGCTTCCTTCTGCATATCGTCGATGGATTCCGCTTCCCTGACCAGATCGGCAAGCTGTGTCAGGCCGTCGGTCAGATCCGTATAAGTTTTGGTCAGTTTTGTAACGAGCGCTTCCTCCGCCGGCATGGAAAGGGTCGGAAGGAATGCTTTTTTCGAAGCTGCGTTTTTTGCAGTCTGCCCTGCGAAAGCGCTGACTGCAGGCAGGAAATCTTTCGTCAGCATCTCCAACAAAGTCCGTGCCTCGATGAGGATCGTCTTCACATAATTTTCCAGAAGAATTTCATAACGGGAGAAAATCTCATCCTTTGTAAAAATATGATGTTTTGTAAATAAGTCCACATTTTTTTCAACGATAAACTGCGGCAGACAGTCCGGTGTGGATATCAGGTTGTAAAGGCCTCTGCTTTCGGCTTCTTTCACCCATTCCTCTGAATAGCCGTTGCCGTTGAAGATGATCTTTTTGTGCTTCCGGATGGCCCGTTTGAGAAGTTCATGGACTGCATGCTCCATATCTTCCGGTTTTGTGCCCTCCAGTTCCTGATAGAACTGCGCCAGCGCTTCTGCCACCGCCGTGTTCAGCACGATGTTGGGCGTCGCCACGGAAGCGGAGGAACCAAGCATACGGAATTCAAATTTATTGCCGGTAAAGGCAAAGGGGGAGGTACGGTTCCGGTCCGTGCTGTCTTTTACAAAGTGAGGTAGAACGTGTGCGCCGATATCCAGCTGCACCTTTTCCTGCTTTCCAAAATACATGTCGTTTTCGATGGAGTGAAGAACCGCGGTCAGTTCGTCTCCAAGGAAGATCGACACGATGGCAGGCGGAGCTTCGTTGCCGCCCAGGCGGTGGTCGTTGCCGGCGCTGGAGGCGGAGATCCGCATCAGGTCCGCATAATCGTCCACAGCCTTAATAACTGCCATCAGAAATACCAGAAACTGGATGTTCTGCGCAGGGGTGCGGCCGGGGTCCAGAAGGTTCACGCCGTCGTTGGTGATCAGAGACCAGTTGTTGTGCTTGCCGCTGCCGTTGATGCCCTCAAAAGGTTTTTCGTGGAGCAGACAGACCAGGTTGTGTTTCTCGGCAACCTTTTTCATGATCTCCATGGTGAGCTGGTTGTGGTCCACTGCCACATTGGCCGTATCGAAGACCGGCGCCAGTTCATGCTGTGCGGGAGCCACCTCGTTGTGTTTGGTCTTGGCCGGGATGCCGAGCTTCCACAGTTCCACATCCAGATCGTGCATATAAGCGGACACTTTCGGTTTCAGCGCGCCGAAATAATGATCCTCCATCTCCTGTCCTTTGGGGGCGGATGCGCCGAACAGGGTTCTTCCGCAGAAGATCAGGTCTTTTCTCTGACGGTACAGCTCCTTGTCTACCAGAAAATATTCCTGTTCCGGCCCGATGGTGGTGGACACTCTGGTGACGGTCTTATTTCCAAGAAGTTTTAACATCTTCACCGCTTCGCTGCTCAGCGCTTCCATGGAACGCAGAAGAGGGGTTTTCTTATCCAGCGCCTCTCCGCTGTAGGAGCAGAACGCGGTGGGTATGTACAGGGTGCCGTCCTTGATAAACGCCGGGGAAGTCGGATCCCATGCAGTGTAGCCTCTGGCTTCAAAAGTGGCTCTCAGTCCTCCGGACGGAAAGCTGGACGCATCCGGCTCGCCCTTGACCAGCTCCTTGCCGGAGAAATCCATGATGACCTCGCCGTCTCCGGAAGGCGAGATGAAGCTGTCGTGCTTCTCCGCCGTGAAGCCGGTCATGGGCTGGAACCAGTGGGTGTAATGAGTGGCGCCGTTTTCCACTGCCCATTCTTTCATGGCCACTGCCACGGAGTTTGCCACATCCAGTTCCAGATGCGTGCCGTTCTCAATGGTTTTTCTGAGCGCTTTGTACATATCTTTTGGAAGCTTTTTCCGCATGACCTTGTCGCTGAATATCATGCTTCCATATAATTCCGGGATTTGCCTGTTCATAATGTGATCTCCTTTCTGAGACGCATGGCTGCCGCCATGCGGATAAAAAAAGAAAAGGCGCCCTGGATCTCTCCAAAGCGCCTTTGCTTTACGAAAAGTAGTATACTCGGAATTGAAAAAAAGTCAATACTTTTTTTTAATATTGATAAAATTTGCTGTGAACAGGAAAAGGCTCTTTTAATTACCCTTTTATTTCCTGCAATTCTTTTTCGCTGCAGCCGGAAAGCCGGATGATATCTTCGTCGGGAACTTTCTGATTGATCATATTGCGGATGATCTGGCTGCGGCCTTCAGCCAGTCCCTCAGCCAGTCCCTCAGTCCGACCTTCAGCCCGGCCTTCAGCCCGGCCTTCAGCCAGTCCCTCTTTTCTTGCCTCTGCCCGTTCATAGGTTTTCCATGCTTTCTCATCCCGTACCTGCTTCAGATGTGCTTCGTAACGTATCCGCATCCGGCGGCTTAAACTCATCTCTTTCACTTCTTTAATTGCTTCCAGTATGCCTGGGTTTTTTGTTTTTATCATATCCAGATCCTCCTCGCAATCTGCCTGGAAAAACCGAATCCACTCTTCCAGTTCATCCATCTCTGCTGTTTCCTTCAGTTTTTTCTTAAGCTCCAGGGTATGGATTTCCAACATATCGGAAAACTCATATCCATGCTTATCACGCAGACGGTAAGCATGATGATATTCGTTTCGGTTTGTCAGGTTAAAATCCAGGATACTGATGGATACGCATTTTTTTAAAAGTGCATAGTCTTCGCCAATCCTCATATCTTCTGTATACAGTTTCGAAAGGTAAAAGAGCTGACGTCTGTCCCAGTATGCATAATGTTTTACCTGGAGCTCAATATTGATTTTTGAATGGTCGTTCATTTCTGCCAGAATATCCAGAATTCCCTGTTTCTGTTTTCGGTATCTTCGCCGCAGAAATGTATTTTTCAGTCGTATGGTGCGGATGTCTTCCGGTCGAATTGCCAGAACTGCACTGATAAAATGTCTCAGGACCATCTCGTTCTGGAACAACTCCTTTATGGAGACGTCTGATTTTGGTGGGATAAACATGACTCTGCCCCCTTTAAAGTACCAAAGATAATGGCAGAATGTTTTACACTTATTATATCCGCTTCTTTGGCATTGCTCAATATTTATTTTCAGTTTCCGGGAATTTTCGGCGATTTGCCGAAAAAGATTTGCAGCAGACATGAACTGCTTTTGTATATCGACAGAGTATCAGAAAAAACACATTTTGTCAATGTTTTATTTTCAGGTTCCTTCAATAAGTCTTTTGGTTAAATACTGAAAATCTGCGTGTTACAGGCAGCTTTTGAATAGAGAAAACAAAAAGACACTTGAATCACAGAATATATTTTGTATAATGAAAATATATGGTCCAGGTCGGAAAGACGTCGGAAGACGGAGACTGGACAGAAGAGCAGGAGAACATAAAGTGGAAGAAAAAAATACATACAGAATACATAAAAAACAAATTCTGTTCCTTGCCGGCGTCCTGTTCCTGTCTGCATGCGCCCTGTTTTTTTCAGTGCGGAAACATGCAGTTCAGGAACCGGAGGAAGCGTCCGCGGCAGATTTTTTTGCCTATACGGACAGGGAAAACAGACTGTATGTGTGGAGAGAGGGGAGCAGCGAACCGCTGCTTCTGACCGACTGCGCTTTTGCCGTACAGGGAGAGGAGCCAGGGCTTCCTTACTGGGAAGCGTGGGAATACTGGCAGGAGTGGGACGAGACAGAAGGCGTCTGGATCCAGAATGAGGAAAAAGCCCTGCAGGATACAGTATGGGAAACACCCGGTCAGAACCTGCTTTTTCCGGAGCATATGCGGTGGACAACCTTTGGAATGCAGAGAGGAGCAGAGGAACGTAAGGAAGCCTCTGCCTGTATGGAAGAAAAAGAACTGGAAGAATGGATGAAAGTGCGCGTCTTCTGCTATGATCTGTATATGCAGGCTTCGGATGCCGGGCAGGAAGCAAAAAAGCTTGCAGAAAATGTACTTTTTTACAGCGTGGACGAAAAAGGGGCGGTCTGGTACTGTCAGGCAGCTGCGGACAGAACCGCGCAGGTCGATGGAGAAGAGCTGCCCTGTGCCAGCTGTATCCTGTACCGGTATGACGGCGCAGAGCATCAGAAGATCGGGGAAATTGACGGCAGGAGGAAGGATCCGTACCGGGTGGAAAAAGGCGGGAAGCAGGTCATCTTCTACGGGATGGACGGCTGCCTGTACGGATGCAGCCCGGGAGAAGAGCCAGGGCTGCTGGCAGAGGGTGCGGACATGGTTCTTGGCCGGGATGACAGAAGCGCAGGCCTGCTCTATACCAGGGACGGTTCTGTGTACAGGATTCGGGAGGGAAAAGCAGAGACCGAGGTGTATGCAGGCGGGGAAAGCCGGCAGATGGTCGGCGCACTCGGAACAGAAGGAAACGTGGTCTTTGTGCTGGAGGCGGCGGAGCATGTCCGGTATTCGGACTGGATTGCGCCGGATGGAGGAGAAGAGGATGAAGATACCAGAAGATTATGGGAGCTTCTGGAAGAGACAGCGTCTGATTATTATCCGCTTCTGTGTACGGTGCGCGTGATGGATGTTACCGTCTCACCGGCGAAAACGATCGATGAGGTAAGCGGATATGTGATTATGGGGCCGATACCTGACGAAGAGGGAAAACCGAAGGACGTTTACTATATGGAGATGATGCCGGAAGATTCCTTTGAAAAGATTCCGCTGTCCGAACTTCTGGGGGACAGCCTGCCCGGGGATGTGCTGTATTCCTGTAATTATTATCTGAGTCAGTACGGGGAGAATTATGCGGATCAGGCGTTTGCTTGGGGGCTGGAGGCGTGCTGGGAGCGGGAAGCGTTGGAGAAACGGTCGTTTGTTTATGCGTTGACAAAATCCGGGATTTATCCGCTGGAGGGACTGGACGGAGGAATGGTTCTGGGCACTGCGAAAGATTATTCTGCGGACGGAACGCTGCTGTATCTGATGGAGTATCAGAGCCCGGACATGGAGCAGGATTACCGAAGATATGGGCATCACCTGTATTACGGGTATCTGGAAAACCGGTATGCGCTGGACGGCGATGGAAGCTGCCGGAAGGTGGTGGAACTGGCGGATGAAACTGCGGTGGTGGGAAATGAAGTTTTCTACAGCAGAAATATGGGGCTGGAAGGTTATGTCAGCCTGTATGGAAGCGATCATGAGGAAGCGCTTGCGTCGGCAGCAGACATTTCTCTGGAAAGTCTTCAGAAATCTCCGGTTTCTGATACCTGTCTGTTTCTGGCAGAGGGGCTTATGACTGCCAGAGAAGAGGAGACGGTTCCGGTATATGCGCAGGCGGATCTGCAGAAGACATATCAACAGCTGGATATCAGGCAGGACCGGTTTTCGGATGAGAAAGATCTGCATACGCTGGTGCAGTACCGGGAGGGGACTGTCCGGGAACTGGAAACGGATATTTACCACTATGCCTTTTACGGAGCGGACAGCGTCTGGATGCTGCAGTACCGGGAGGACAAAGGTTTCCCCGCAGAAGAGAACGGCCGGGCGGAAGAGGAAAACGGCAGAGCCGGCAGTCTCTTCATCTTTGAAAACGGGGAGAAGCAGAGAATTACGAATCAGGCGGTCTGGGTCGTGAAGGCCGGCAGCGGGGAAGGAAGCAGGAGTGCATCATGGGTATTGGAATAGAAAAGATAAAATGCGGGATCAGGACCTGGCTGACGGGAAAACGGATGGTCTGGCTCTGCATACTGTTGTTGCTGTCCGGAGGGATTCCGGGAAGTGCAGGCAGTGTTGTCTGTGCAGCCGGACCGGAAGCGGTACAGGCGGAAGATGCTTTTGCCGACCTGCCGGAGGAAGAGGAACCGGGAGACTACGCGATGCTGACACATCCGAAAGGAAATCCCGGCAATTATCTGAAACTCACTGCGGCAGTGGGAGAGCATATGGTGGAAAAAGGGGAGAGTCTGTGGAAGATTGCACAGAAGATTTACGGGGACGGCAGCAGATGGCAGGACATTTCTGCTCTGAACGGGCTTTCGGATCCCGGACGGATCTTTCCGGGACAGTATCTTTCGCTGCCTGACCGGGAGTACAGCCTTCAGAAGCCGCAGATACAGAGAGGGGAAGGATATTATCTGGAGGATGCGGGCGCGTTTCGCTTTCAGATACCGGAAAGGTGGGCGCTTGGAACCTGCAGTCTGGATGCGCGTCTGAGTACATTTGCCGGCACGGACCAGCGGGCGCGGGTACTGTGGAGTCTGGAAGACAATCAGATGGGTGAGGATGCCTGGGCAGAAGACTGGGGGGAGGTCTGCGCCGATCTGAGGCAGACAGCCGAGACAGTATTCGCAGAAGACCTTGCAGAACTCTCCTTTGAAAAATACCGGGTGGAAAGCGGCAATGAGGTATATGCTTTCCGCTGTGTCTTCACAGATAAAAATGGAGAACGGCAGATCGTAAGCGCAGCATACCGGTTCGGACAAAAGAACCTTATGGAATTTATCGGTCTTGCGCCGGAGGATTTTTCTCCGGATATGGGGCGGCTGACCTTATATACGGCGGCAACCTTTGAAGAATATGAGGAAGAACGGCATATGGGGTTTGGAAATGGAGTAAAAAGCGGAGAATACCGGGGAATGGAAGTGTGGAATTACCCGTCGCTTCATAATCCGTTTGTGCTTGCATGGGAATTTGCAAACGGCACAGCCTGGCATCTGAAGAGAGAACCGGCAGCGGTGGAAGATTTTGTCATTGACTGGAAGGAACCGGTGCTTCCGGCGGTACTGAAAGAAGCACTGCAGATAAAAGGAGACATCCGTTACAGCGATCTTCTGCAGATCGAAACGCTGGAGGCGGTGGAAAGTGCAGGCTACGACTTCTGCAGTGTCAACGGTGTACGGTATGAGACGGACTGGAAAGCCATCGGCAGCGGAGATGCGCTGGTGGAAGACCTGTCCAGTTTTGGCGGACTGTATGCACTGCGGATCCAGATTGGGGACATCACGGATGTGTCTTTGTTGGAAAAACTGACGGTGCTGGAGGAACTGGAGATCCTGACCGGAGCTCAGGCGCCGAAGATTGAGATTCCGGCCAGGCTTCGCAGTCTGAAAAAATGTACGGTGGAAAAGGCACCCCTGCAGGATTATGTGGATGCCCTGGATGAATCCATCTGGGAACGCACCTGCAGGGAGCAGAAAATCACTACATTTCAGAGAAGCGAAGGGGATGGCTGAATTTGGGAATCGCTGCAAAGATCAGGCTGCCTTATTGCTTCGTGGTGGTTCTCAAATACCGCCTGTTTCTCCACGGGGTTCTCACTCATGCCTTTTGACCTCTTGACTGCCTTGATTTTCTTGCCCGTATCCTTCACCAGCCATTCGTTAAAAATGTTACGCAAGGGGGCAAAATCGTTGTCGCCCTGTGCGCTGTCAACGCCGTCATTGATGGCAATGAAACGGACGTTGTTCTGTAGGAAAATCATTTCACTGATATGGACAAGACCACAAAAAAACTATGCGGAGCTGCTGATAACAAATTCAAATATGCCATGGAGCAAAAAGCAATCAGCATTATTGCGGCTGATTGCTTTTTTGCTGTTTGAGGTGTTAATTACTATATATCGCAGCTATATCGTTTATTTTTTGCTTCATCTTTGCGCGGATATGCAGAGGCTCAAGACACTCGCACTTATCTCCAAAACCAAGGAGAATATCATAGTAATATTCGTTTTCAATGAACGGAAAATTTACAATGTAATGCTCATCATCATCTGGAAAAAAGTGGTCATAGGTACAAAATTCAAGGACCCTATCCAGCACAGATTTGTGGATGCGTATTTTAATTTCTGTCTGCATTGTTTCTATGATTTCCTCAAAATCCAAAATTTGTTTTTGATAATCCCGTGGAATAAAAGTTTCCTGTTTTATCTGCAGGTCTGACATACGGGATAGTCTGAACAGGCGGTAGTCGCTCCTGTAATAACAATACCCATAAAAATACCAGTGGCCGCTTTTCAACACAAGCTGGTATGGTTCAACTGTTCGCACACTTCTATTTCCATGATGTGCGATGTATTCAAAGGAAAGCAGTTTGTAATCCTCTAAAGCTGCTTTAATCATTTGCAGGTATGGTTGGATATTTTTGTTGCCTGACCATGGGCTCAAATCTACGCAGATTTGATTTATCTTTGTTTCAATATCATTCGCTTTACCGGCAGGGATGAAACTCTTGACTTTTGCAAGCGCGTTTACAAGTTCATCACCTCGTACCATGTTGGAAAGATTGGAAAGCCCCATCAAGATTGCAGAAAGGTCGGCAGTCGAAAAAACATTTTTATCAATCTTGTACTCCGGCATAATTTCAAAGCCGCCGCCAACTCCCGAAGTTGAGCGAATGGGAATACCCGCCATATTGATTGCATCTATGTCACGATAGATTGTACGGGGCGAAACTTCAAACATATCTGCCAGCTCCTGCGCGCCTATACGCTTTTTATCGAGGAGCGTCATAATAATGCTAACAAGCCTGTCAACTTTCATTTCATAGCCGCCTTTCCAAAATCCTCTTTCATTATAGATTGTTGCCATACTGCTGTCAACAATTGACTGGTACAATGGAGAAGCCAACAGCAAATAGAAAATGAAAACGGAGGAAAGGCATGATTACAGTCTATGTTTATATCCTTGATACCCTGGCAGATTGGGAAATGGGGTATGCTGCCGCAGAACTCAACTCTAAACGCTTTTTCAAAAAGGATGCGCCGAATATATCGGTCAAAACAGTCGGTATCTCAAAAGAGCCTGTCAAGACAATGGGCGGCCTCACGATCATTCCTGACTGCGTCATCAGCGATATTGCAATGAACGAAGAAAGTGTATTACTGCTGCCGGGCGCAAACACCTGGGGCGATCCGATACATGGAGCCATCATTGATAAGGCGAGTCATCTTCTTTCAGCAGGTGGTACGGTATGTGCCATTTGCGGCGCTACTGCCGCGCTGGCAAATGTCGGTCTGCTGGATCAACGTCTGCACACCAGCAATGGAATGGGGTACCTCGAAATGGTTTCTCCCTGTTACAAAGGACAGCAGTATTATGTCGATAAGCCGTCTGTTGCAGATCAAAACCTGATTACTGCAAGCTCCACCGGGGCTTTGTTATGGGCAAAACAAATCATTGAGCGTTTGGAAGTATTTCAGACGGATACATTGGAAGCGTGGTATAATTATTTTAGCAGCGGTAAGGAACAACATTTCTTTGCCCTGATGCAAACCCTGCCGGCAAACAAATGACCTGCTTTTATCACAGATAAGAACATAATTACGATTGCGAAAACACGATGCTCCATCCGCAGTTACACAGACAAGAAGGTGGAGCGGTCGAAGTTGGAGAAGATTTTGGAGGCCGCCCATGTGGCCCCACCGCTGCCAGCCTCCAGCCGGTTCACCTGATCGCCGTCCAGAGCGGGGACGGGCTGGCGAAGATCGGCAAAGCCGCCGACATCTACAGCGCGCCCCTGGCTATCATTGTCTGCGCCGACCGCAACAAAGCGTGGGTGCGGCCCTTTGACCAGAAGCAGACCGGGGACATTGACGCCTCTGTTCTGACCGACCACATGATGCTCCAGGCCGCGGAGCTGGGCCTGGGCAGCGTGTGGGTGTGCTGTTTCAAGCCGGATGTCCTGTGCCGGGAGTTCGATCTCCCCGCCAGTCTGGAGTCGGTCAATATCCCGGTGATTGGCTATGCAGGTGGAAAAATTTTTGTTTTATGGTATAATTCCTCTTGCTTTGAAGTGCGCTTCATAGTTTATTCTACAAAGTGAATGGAGGATTTGAAATGTATTCAGCAAAAGAAGCTGCAAAGATCACTGGACTTTCTACCGCAGCGTTAAGATATTACGAGAAAGAAAGTTTATTGCCGCCAGTAAAAAGAAATGACCAGAAGTACAGGCAATACACAGATGAAGATATGGAATGGATTCGGATGATCCAATGTATGCGCATGGCTAATATTCCAATCCAATCTATCAAGGAATATGTTTCTTTATTGATACAAGGCGGAAAGGCGCTTGAACAGCGCTATGAGATGGTTCAAGAACATATAGAAAATATCATGGGGCAAATAGCCGATTTACAAAAGGCATTGACTTTGACACAAAGTAAATTGGCATTTTACGAAAAGATTTTGAAAGAGCCGCTGCACCAGGACATAACGTATGCTGAGGAATGGAAAATGTTTAATCATGGAGGCCATGTATAACACAAATTCTGTTCCTGACATAAATGCAACAAAATGAAATGAAAAGGAGAGATCATATGCCCTATATCACAGTTGAGAGCGGGAATTTATCAGACGCCCAAAAAGAGGAACTGATCAAGCGGTTGACGGAAGTATCTTCCGAAATTATGAAAGTACCGCAGGAGTTTTTTATTACCACGATCAAAGAAGTGCCTGATAAGAATTTTGGTATTGGCGGGAAAACGATTGATAAAGTTAAGGCTGAATATATTCG
>VSND01000080.1 GCA_009774145.1 Lachnospiraceae bacterium
TTGGTTTGACGCTTTAATTATACAATAAAGAACATGGGTTTGTATCTTTATTTTTAAAAAAGTTGTAAACTGGTGTTTACATAGAGAACTTTAACAATCTCCTGTCCCTTCAGAAAATCCAGATTCTCCGTAAAAAACTCCTGAACGTCCATTCTTCCCTTTATATAGTCTGTCTCATTCTGATTTAAGCGGTACACATAAACCATATCTTTTGTATATACATGAATGCAGACATCATAAGAAAGGCCTCTGGAAAATAATGCTTCTGCCTTTTCGAAAGATATTCCCTGAAAATGCAGTAATCGTTCTCCCTTATTCTCCGTAACAGCTCCTCCGTTATACGAGATCACGTATTCCTGTTCTTTTTCCCGCAGTCCCAGCTCATCCAGTGTTCCCCGGATCGAACAGTAACCTCTTCCGGTCGCCGGTACAAATCTAACCCCAAGTTCACGGGCTTTTTGAACTGCTTCCCTGTTTCTCTTTGACACTTTGCGATCAGAACCCAAAAGAGTTTCATCCAAATCCGATACAATCATTCTGTATTTCATAAACCACACCTCCTGAAAATGCCTGGTTTCCGCTAAAATCGGGCTCATTATAACATATATCGTTTTTCAAGTAAAGCAAATGCATGTTCCGTTGCATTTTCTATTGATTTTTCTATTGAAGTAACGCCCCATATAGTATACAATCATAAATAAGAAAAGGAGGTATCAATACACATATGAATAAAAAAATTACAACCGCACTTTCACTCATAGGAATCACGGTTACCTCTTTTATAAGTCTGTCCATCATCAACAAAGCAATCGAAAAGCTTGCAACCTCCAAAGAATTACTGGATTCCAAAAATAAAGAGATCTATCACTGGAGATTCGGTGATATCAGTTACAGCGTGACCGGTGAAGGAAAACCGGTCCTTCTGGTACATAATTTAAAAGAAGACAGTTCCTCCGTAGAATGGTCAGAAATCATACCGAAACTGTCCAGAACCAATACGGTCTATGCCATGGATCTGCTCGGATGCGGCCGGTCCGACAGACCGGATATCACATACACCAGCTATATGTATACGCAGCTGATCAATGATTTTATCCGGAATATTATCAAGAAGAAGACAAGTGTCATTGCAACGGGAAAATCCGCTTCCTTCGTTCTGGATGCCTGCAGTGTCAATGAAGAAGCCTATGCGGAACTGATCCTGATCAATCCGGAAAGTATCCGGTCGCTTCACAAAACACCTTCCAAACGTACGAAAACAGCTGCATTTCTTCTGAAAATACCTTCCATCGGTACCTTGATCTATCATATGATCACAGCAAGAAACATGATCGAGGAAAATTTTGAGGAAAGATATTATTATGACAGGGAACAGATACCCGAAGCCCTGTATGATTATTACTATGAATCTTCCCATCTGGGCGGAAAAGATTCCAGAAATCTGTATGCAAGCCTCGCAGGAAGGTATACGAATGCAAATATCATCCATACGTTGAAAAACATAAACAAAAACATTCATATTCTGGCCGGACGGGAAGTACCTGATATTCAAAACATTGTAAAAGAATATCAGTACTACAATCCTGCCATTGAAGCAGAATACATTGCTTATACGAAAGAACTGCCTCAGCTGGAATCACCGGAAGAGGTTCTGAATTATATCAATCTGTATCTGTATTCATAAGCAAAATGTCTGCGGACAATAAGAGGCATAATCTTTGCGCATTTTTCCATACCGCGCACAAAAACAGATAAAAATGGACTGGTGTAAAAGCGTTCCGTCTCTTACACCAGTCCCATCACATGCCTGTTTAAAGCGGATTTTTTGCCGCCGTGCCTGCTTTCCTCGGATATTTCTTCGGACATCCGCTGACTTTTTCGATGCATACAAGAGTCCTGTGTATCTCTGTACCGGGAAGTTCAAAATTCCTGCATCCTCTGATCCTTCCTCCCAGAAGAAAAACTGCAGATTTTGCTTCTTTCATCTCTTCCGTAATCTCACCCGATTTATAGGAAATAAATTCCCCTCCGATTTTTACATAAGGAAGACAATATTCCGACAGCGTGGACAGATTTGCCACTGCACGGGAAACACACAGATCATACATTTCCCTTTTTTTCCCGGGTTTTGCATAATCTTCTGCCCTTCCATGTATGGTTTCCATCTGTTTCAGATGCAGACGGTCAATTACTTCATTCAGAAAATCGACTCTCTTTCTTAAGGAATCCAGAAGTGTAATCTTCAGTTCCGGAAACATGATCTTCAGCGGAATTCCCGGAAAACCGGCGCCAGTTCCCACATCGATCAGGTTATCCACATCCTGCAGGTTTTTTTCTCCTGTTATCGACAGGCTGTCCACAAAATGTTTCTGCACTACATCCTCAAAATCCGTGATTGCCGTCAGATTCATAAACTGATTCCATTTTACCAGAAGTTCATAATAATCATAGAACTGCCTGACCTGAACAGCACTGATATCCAGATCCAGACTTCTTATCCTCTCTTCTATTTTGTTCAGTTTCTCGTTCATACACCATGCTCCTGTCCTCTTTTCTGCTCCAGATATACGAGCAGCACTGCTATATCAGCCGGCGAAACCCCGGATATACGGGAAGCCTGTCCAATGGATACTGGTTTACATAATTTTAACTTTTGAACTGCTTCCAGACGCAGGCTGCCGATTTCCTCATAATTCAGGTCTTCCGGTATCCGCTTCTGTTCCAGTTTCTGGAACTGTTCCACCTGTTTCAGCTGACGCCGGATATAACCGTCATATTTAATCGCAATCTCCACCTGCTCTGTAACCTCCAGAGGGAGATCCGGTCTGTCCGGATCAATCTCTGCCAGATATTCATATCGGATCTCCGGGCGCCGGAGAATCTCTGCCAGGGAAGCAGCCGTCTTCAGACTCATGCTTCCATGTTTTTCCAGAAACTGCTGTACGGCTGCATTTGCCCCTGCCATTGTTTTTTCAAGACGCGTTTTTTCCTTCTGGATTCGCTCTTTTTTCTCCATCAGTTTCTGGTATCGTTCTCTGGATATCAGCCCAACCTGATATCCGAGAGGAGTCAGACGCTGATCCGCATTATCCTGACGGAGTAAAAGACGGTATTCCGACCGGGAAGTCATCATTCGGTAGGGTTCACGGTTTTCCTTTGTCACCAGATCATCAATCAACACTCCGATATATCCCTGCGAACGGTCAATGATGATCTGCTCTTTTCCAAGCAGCTCCATTGATGCATTGATTCCTGCCACAAGTCCCTGACATGCTGCCTCCTCGTATCCGGAACTGCCATTAAACTGACCTCCGCTGAACAGTCCTCTGATTTTTTTAAATTCCAGAGTCGGACAGAGCTGCCGGGGATTGATACAGTCATATTCAATCGCATAAGCATTTCTGACAATTTTCGCATGTTCCAGTCCGGGTACCGAATGGTACATCTCGTGCTGCACATCCTCCGGCAGGGAACTGGACATTCCTCCCACGTACATCTCGCTGGTATACCGTCCTTCCGGTTCAATAAACACCTGATGCCGGTTTTTATCGGAAAACCTCACAACTTTATCTTCGATGGAAGGACAGTATCTGGGTCCGGTTCCTTCGATCTCTCCCGAATACAGAGGCGAGCGGTCCAGACTGGAACGGATGATATCGTGCGTTTTCTCATTCGTATAGGTCAGCCAGCAGGAAGCCTGCGGAATCTGTACAGTCTCAGGATCTGTTGTAAAAGAAAACGGAACCACTCTCTGATCTCCAAACTGTTCCTCCATCTTGCTGTAATCGATCGTCCTCCCGTCAATTCTTGCCGGTGTTCCTGTTTTGAACCGATACATCTCAATCCCCAGGCTCTTCAGAGAATCAGTCAGATGATTGGCAGCCTGCAGGCCATTCGGACCTGTATGCATGCTGACATCTCCATAGATACATCTTGCTTTCAGGTAAGTTCCGGTACAGAGAATCACTGCTTTTGCATGATAGACTGCTCCGGAATACAGACGCACTCCCGTCGCCTGGCCGTCCCTGACCAGAATCTCTGTCACTTCTGCCTGTACAATCTGAAGATGTTCTGTCTCCTCCAGCACCATACGCATGGCACGGCTGTATTCTGCCTTATCCGCCTGGGCGCGCAGAGAATGTACTGCCGGTCCCTTTGATCTGTTTAACATTTTTGACTGAATAAAAGTCCGGTCAATAACTTTTCCCATCTCCCCTCCCAGGGCATCCAGCTCTCTTACCAGATGGCCTTTGGAACTCCCTCCGATATTCGGATTACAGGGCATCAATGCAATACTGTCCACACTGACTGTAAATACTGCAGTCTCAAGCCCCAGCCTGGCACAGGCAAGCGCAGCCTCGCAGCCCGCATGCCCTGCACCGACCACCACCACATCTGTATATTCCTCTACAAACGGCATATTTTTCCTCCATGATTATGTTGTGTTGTACTAAAATACCCCCGGATCCGGAAACACACGCTGCAAAATGTCGTCCGCATCTATTTTCCGGTACAGAATTTACTGAAGATTTCATTTACCAGATCTTCCCCCATAGATTCTCCAAGAATCCTGCCCAAAGCTTCATAGGCATCGGTCAGATCAATGGAAAAGAAATCTTCCGGCATCCCAAGTTCAATACTTTCCCTTACTTTCCGCAGACTCTCCCCTGCTTCCTTCATTGCAGCTTTGTGTCTTACATTTGTAAGAACTACCTCATCATTGGAAGCGATCTTTCCTCCCAGAAACATCTCTTCCAGAAGATCCGCAAATGCATCAAAGCCCGATTCCTCCTTTGCAGAGATGCAGACCAGAGGTCCGGAAAAGAACCGGTTCATGGTCCTGGCATCTGTAACTGCAGGAAGATCTGTTTTATTCAGGAGTGCGATCACTCTCTGTCCTTCCAGCAGAGACCGGATCTCTCTGTCATTTTCATCCAGCCCGGTCGAACTGTCAACCACATAAAGCACCAGATCCGCATCTTTCAGTGATTCCTTCGCCCGGTCGACTCCGATCCTTTCGACCACATCTTCTGTTTTCCTGATTCCTGCAGTATCCACAATATTTAAAATCAGCCCCCGGATCCGAATCTGTTCCTCCAGCATATCCCTTGTGGTTCCGGCAATCTCCGTAACGATCGCTCTCTCGTCTCCCGCCAGCGCGTTCAAAAGGGAAGATTTTCCTGCATTTGGCTTACCAACGATCACTGTTCTGACCCCTTCCTTCAGGATCCTGCCCTGATCTGCACTTATCAACAGATCTTCCGTCCTTTTAATGAGGTTATCCACTTTTTCAAGCAGTCTCTCTGGATAACCGTCCAGACTGACATGCTCCGGATCATCCAGCGCCGACTCAATAAATGCAATCTCATAGATGACCTGTTCCCGTATCTCACGAATCCGTCTGAGCACAGAACCCCGAAGCTGGCGGACGGAACTTTTCAGTGCATACTCATTCTTTGCCTGAATCACATCCATCACTGCCTCTGCCTGAGACAGATCGATCCTTCCATTTAAAAATGCCCGTTTTGTAAACTCTCCAGGTTCTGCAGCCCTTGCCCCCTCCCGGATCACCAGCTCCAGGATGCGTTTCATCACATAGACTCCGCCGTGACAGTCAATCTCCACCGTATCCTCTGCCGTATAGCTGTGGGGCCCTTTCATCAAAAGAACAATCACTTCATCCAGGATCTCATCCCCGTCCACAATATTTCCATAATGAATCGTGTAGGTTTCTTCCTCTGACAGCCTCTTTCCGGCTTTTTTAGGACGAAATACACGCTCTACGGTTTTAAAAGCATCTTCCCCGCTGACCCGGATTATTCCGATTCCGGATCCCGCCATTGCGGTTGCAATCGCCGCTATTGTATCACTTTTTTTCATCATTCTCTCCATCAACCGTCGGTTCCGTCTGCAACCGGTTTTTTTCCTTTTCAGATTCTGTATCAATCACCGGAACAGGAAAAAAGGGACGCTTATTCGCGTCCCCCACCCTTTTTACTGTGATTCCGATTATAATTCCTGTTGTTACTGTAGCGCCTGCGGTGATTATTGTTGTTCTCCCGAACTTTAACTCCTTCTTTTAAAGCCACAACGACACGGCGGAACGGCTCTTCTCCTTCACTGTGCGTCTCCACAAATTTATCATTCTGAAGCGCAGAATGGATCACTCTTCTTTCATAAGGATTCATTGGTTCCAGCGTCACTGTCCTGCCTGTTCTTTTGACCTTAAAAGAAATATTCTTCGCCAGATTTTCCAGTGTATCCTTTCTTCTCTGGCGGTAGTTTTCCGTATCGACCTTTACACGGACGTACTCTTCCCCATCCTTGTTAACCACAAGGCTCACCAGATACTGAAGCGAATCCAGCGTCTGTCCTCTCTTACCGATCAGGACACCCATATCGTCTCCGGACAGATCAATATTCATGACTTTTTCATCCATATTCTCCACAATGTTCACATTTACGCTGATCTGCATTGCGTCAAATACTCTTTCCAGAAATTCTTCCGCTTTCTCTCTTGCATTCAGGATTTTGCGGGCGCGGATCTTTGCAGGCCTGCTTCCGATCCCTAGAAACCCGCTGCTTCCTTTATCAATCACTTCATATTCAAAATTTTCTGTCGTCGCTTCCAGCTTGACCTTCGCATCTGTAATCGCATCATCCAGAGTTTTGGCCGAAAACTCTCTATACTCCATTCCTGTATTCCCCCTTACTTCTTCGTCCTTTCATTATACTTTGCAACCATCGCTGCCTTGGACGCAAGACTTCCTTCTTTCTCTGAATTCTTATAATAGTTCGTAGAAGCCTCCATTGCAGCTTTTCTCTCTTCATCCGTCATGGTCTTCTGCCTGCCGGTATTCTCAATTGCTTTTACATTGGTTCTGGCAATCTCATTGATCTTCTGAGGCGAAAGACCCTTCTTTTCACGGATTCTGTTATTTTTTTCAATGTTCTGTCTGATGACCTCATCCAGATCCAGCCTGTCCAGATATTTATTGATCGACCACTGCTGGATGCCGCGGACCACCGCACCCATAATCCAGTACAGGCCCATACCTGCAGGAAGCGTAAAGCAGAACCATGCGGACATCAAAGGCATCATCATGTTCATGGACTTCATGGTAGCATTCATGGTATCATTGCCGTTGTCCCCGGCAGACGGCTGCGGCATCATTTTCACATTCAGCCACTGGGTCAAAGCCGCAAGAAACGGGACCAGTACCGCGCCAATCAACATCAGAACAGAGCCGGCTGCAAGCGCAGATTTGGCAATATTCCAGGGAGAATTGGCAATATTGATACCAAAATTGTTCATATGGTTAATGGATGCGTGTGTGGACAGAATCAGTTCTTCCATCTCCGGGAACTGATCGATCAGCATCTGCCAGGTAGCTGTACCGGAATCCTGAAGCTTGTACAGTACATCAACAATCGTATTGACCTGAGAGAAATCCTTCCCTTCAATATACATTCTTCCGCTGGTACTGAGTTCCTCCATAAATGCAGAACCGCCCGGCGCTGCCATGATCTGATTCGCAAGCTGCATAAAAATATCCTTTACGCCATTTACATAAGCCGGCACATTCATGATCACCCGGTAAAGCGCAAACAGGATCGGCATCTGGATCAAAAGCTGCAGGCAGCTTCCGGTCGGAGACACTCCGTATTTCGCATAAACAGCCTGTGTCTCTTCATTCATTGCCATCATGGACTGGTTGTCTTTTCTATCCTTGTACTTTTTCTGAATTGCCTGAATCTCAGGGTTCATTTTTGCGGATAATTTGGAAAATTTCTGCTGTTTAATCGTAAGCGGAAGCATCAGAAGATAGATGATCACTGTAAAGAGAATGATACACAAACCTATATTCTGGATTCCAAATACACCGTTTAAAAAATTAAACAGCACATTCATGATCCATCCAAGGATCCTTGCCACATCTCCGATAATAAACGTATTGTTCTGGGTCAATAAAATACCTGCCAAAATAAACCTCCTTATGTTATGGGCCTTCTGTCCACAACTTACATTTGCCCGCCGGTTCTTTCCTCCTGTCAGGGAACCGGATCATATCCTCCTTTTGAGAACGGATTGCACCTTACAATCCTCCATGCTGCCAGAAGTCCGCCTTTTATCGCGCCATATTTTTCAACGGCTTCCAGTCCGTACGCGGAACAGCTTGGATAATAAGGGCATTTTGTGTTTTTTAACGGTGATACATATTTCTGATATCCTTTTATCAGAAAAACTAAAACATGTTTCATTTTATGATTCCGTGAAGTTTTCCCAAATGAAGCAGCGCACTTTCAATCTCCTGGCAGGTTTTATCCTTTGCGCTCTTCCTTGCAACTACTACCATGTCCAAACCACTATTGAACAGTTCCTCTTTTACTCGATAACTCTCTCTGATCAGGCGGGTAATTCTGTGTCTGACGACACTGTTGCCAACCTTTTTACTGACTGAGATCCCCAGACGGTTTCTGTCTGTATGGTTCTTAATCATATACATGACAAGATACCGATTCGCATAAGATCTTCCTTCTGCATATACTTTTCTGAAATCCTGACTGCGTTTCAGTGATTCTGAAAATTTCATGGATTCTCCTTATATATTAAACCTGCATCTGCAAAACCACGTACCGCATGCTGTTTATAAACTTTTCAGGAAATTTTCATATTCAGGACATATAAATGGCTAGAAGAAAAGGCCACATATATGCGGCCTACGCGGATAACCTTTTTCTTCCTTTTAATCTTCTGGCTGCTAAAACTTTTCTTCCGCCCGGAGTACTCATTCTTGCTCTAAAACCATGAACCTTCGCTCTGGAACGTTTTTTAGGCTGAAATGTCATTTTCATAAATCAAGGCACCTCCTTACCATTCTGTATTTGTACCTTATGGAACCTTACAGGTCCAGTAAGTACGCATTCTTCACATGTTAAAAAACACTATTTCAAGTATACGCAGACATCCGAAAAAAGTCAAGTAAAACTGCATATTTTTTTATCCACCGACTGATCCACGGAAAAAGCCTGAAAATCCACAGTATTTACGAGTTATCCACCGAAATGTGTATAACTTGTGGATAAATCAGCCATATTTCCACGTTCTTTTCACTCCCAAATCAGATAATTGTTGATATCTTTGAAAAATTATTGTATTATGTAGATTGAGAGATTAGCATTAGAATACAATTCAGGAGATAAGGATATGGATACACAGCTGGAACTGTTAAGTGCGAAATGGAACGATATTCTGCAGACGATCCGTCAGGACAACGGACTGTCGGATGTCGCTTTCAAAACATGGCTTTTACCCTTAAAAATCTTTCGTATCGATCATAACACCGTTAAAATAACAGCTCCATTTGAACAGGCCGTTACATATATTGAAAACAAATACAAGACTTTTCTCTATGTTGCAGTTGCGGAAGCCATGGGTGCAGAATATGAGATCCGGATCATAACCGAAGAAGAAGCCGAAAAGGAAAAACCTCTGGTTCCACAGCCCAGGAAAAATCCCTCTCCTTCTTCCGAAACCCCGGAAAGCAAATATACAAATCTGAATCCAAAATATACCTTTGAAACCTTTGTCATAGGCAGCAACAACCGATTCGCCCATGCTGCTTCCGTTGCAGTTGCCGAATCTCCGGGAAAGGAATATAATCCGCTTTTTCTGTACGGAGGTGTGGGACTTGGAAAGACGCATCTGATGCATTCCGTCGCCCACTACATCCTTCAGAAAGACGCTTCCAAAAAAGTACTGTATGTAACTTCTGAAGTATTTACCAACGAACTGATCGATTCCATCCGGAACGGCAACAACACCAGTATGACGAAATTCCGAGAAAAATACCGGAATATCGATGTTCTTCTGATCGATGACATCCAGTTTATTATAGGAAAAGAAAGTACACAGGAAGAATTTTTCCACACATTTAACGCTCTTCACGGCGCCAGCAAGCAGATCATTGTCTCCAGTGACCGGCCGCCGAAGGATCTGGAGACACTGGAGGCAAGACTGCAGTCCCGGTTTGAATGGGGGCTGATCGCCGATATCTCCTCCCCGGACTATGAGACCAGAATGGCGATTCTGAGAAAAAAGGAGGAGATCGACGGATATAATATTGATGATGAAGTCATTCGCTACATTGCCACAAACATCAAATCCAATATCCGTGAACTGGAAGGAGCGCTGAACAAACTGGTTGCGCTTTCCAATCTTGAAAAAAGAGAGATCAATATCTCCATGGCAGAAGAAGTATTAAAGGATATTATCTCCCCGAACAACAAAAGAGAGGTAACTCCCCAGGTGATCCTTGATGTCGTGGCGGACCATTTTGGCGTCTCTGCTGCCGACATCGTAGGAGGAAAGAGAAATTCTGAAATTGTCACACCCAGACAGATCGTCATGTATCTGTGCCGCGAGATCACCGATACTTCCTATAAAAACATCGGTATCCTGCTTGGAAACCGGGATCACTCCACGGTCATCAGCGGAGACAACAAGATTCGGGAAAAACTGAAAAAAGCGGATGGAAAGCTGAAAAACAATATAGACATCATCCGTAAAAAACTGAGTACCGGATAACCGCCTGCATACAGGTTATATACAATAGGAAGAAACTCCTGCATATTTATTCACATTTTCATGTGATCTGTATGTGAACAGACGGTAGATAAGATGTGGAAAAGTTTAAAACTTTTTCGAGGATGTTCATAACTCTTCGAAACCAGGTCGATTTTCCCTGGGATTTCCACATACTTTTCTTTTTGTTTTTTCCTTTATTTTCAAGGGGTTTTCAGCTTATTCACAAATCCACAGCCCCTACTGCTATTAAGACGAATTTATACCATTCTATACACAGATGAACACAGCGAAAGGAGTTGTTCACATGAAACTGATCTGTTCCAAATCGAACCTTCAAAAAGGAGTTAATATTGTTTCGAAGGCAGTGCCCTCCAAGACAACCATGTCTATCCTGGAATGCATTCTGATCGACGCATCCGCCAATGAGATTAAATTTACTGCCAATGATATGGAACTTGGTATTGAGACGAAGATCGAAGGAGAGATTCTTCAGAAAGGAATCATCGCCGTTGATGCCAAAGTGTTTTCTGAGATCGTCCGGAAACTTCCGGATAATGACGTTACCATCGAAAGCAGCAGCAACTATCAGATATCCATTACCTGTGAAAAGGCGCATTTTGCCATATCAGGAAAATCAGGGGAAGATTTCTCCCGTCTCCCCTATGTAGAAAAGACCGATTTTATATGCCTTTCTCAATATACATTAAAAGAAGTGATCCGTCAGACGATCTTCTCCATTGCGGACAATGACAACAACAAACTGATGACGGGAGAGCTGTTCGAGATCCATGACAATGAATTTAAAGTCGTATCTCTGGACGGACACCGGATCTCCATCCGAAATATTGAATTAAAGGATTCCTATCCGGATAAAAAGGTTGTAATACCTGGAAAATCTCTTCAGGAGATCAGTAAGATCCTGTCGGGTGAGACAGAGGATGAAGTTCATATTTTCTTTACCGGCAACCATATTGTATTTGAATTTGATACGACAACCATCGTTTCCAGGCTGATCGAAGGAGAATATTTCAAGATTAACCAGATGCTTTCCAGCGATTATGAGACAAAATTTGTCATTAACAAAAGAGAGCTGTTAAGCTGTATCGATCGCGCCACGCTTCTGGTCAAGGAAGGAGACAAAAAACCCATTATCTTTACGATCAGAGACGGGAATATGGAGATACGGATCAATTCCCAGCTTGGTTCCATGAAGGAAGAGATCGATATTGAAAAAGAGGGAAAGGATATTATAATCGGATTCAATCCGAAATTCCTGATCGATGCACTCCGGGTCATTGATGATGAGAATGTGACCATCTATATGGTAAACCCGAAAGCCCCCTGCTTTATCAGGGATGAGGAACAGAAATATATCTATCTGATTCTGCCGGTGAATTTTAATTCTGCGGTGAATTGACAAGGGAAAGCGTATGTTGACGATAAAGTTAAAGGATGATTATATAAAGCTTGGCCAGGCGCTGAAGGCGGCAGGTCTGGCAGGCTCCGGAGTGGATGCAAAATTCATGATTCAGGAGGGGCTTGTAAAGGTAAACGGTGAAACGGAATATCAGAGAGGAAAGAAACTTTATGACAAAGATCTGGTTACCTGTAACGGTGAGACCATTCAGGTCATAAAGTAATGGTTTGGTGCAGTTTATGATCATAAAATCCATGAGTCTTCAGAATTATCGGAATTATAAGACCCTGTGTCTTGATTTTGATCCGAAAACCAATATATTTTATGGTGATAACGCACAGGGCAAGACAAATATTCTCGAAGCAGTCTATGTAAGCGGAACAACAAAATCGCACAGAAGCTCCAAAGACCGGGAACTGATCTGTTTTTCCGAAGAAGAAGCACATATCTGTACTTTGATGGAACGAAAAGGAATCGAACATAAGATCGATATGCATCTTCGGAAGAACAGATCAAAGGGAATTGCCATCGACGGGATTCCCATCAAAAAGGCAAGCGAGCTGTTTGGCATCATTCATTTTGTATTTTTTTCTCCCGAAGATTTAAGCATGATAAAAAACGGACCGTCTGAGAGAAGACGGTTTCTGGATATGGAATTATGTCAACTGGATAAAATCTATCTGCATCATCTGTCCAGTTATAATAAGATTGTACTGCAGCGCAACAGGCTTTTAAAGGAAATCATGTTCCGTTCTGATTACAAAGAAGTGCTGGATGTATTTGACATGCAGCTTGTGCAGTACGGAATGCAGATCATCCAGAGAAGAAGACATTTTACAGAAGAACTGAATCAGATTATGGGGCAGATCCATGAGCAGCTTACCGGGGGCCAGGAACAGATCACGCTGGAATATGAAGCAGATACGGACGAGGATTCTTTTGCGTCTGCGCTGAAAAGGAATCGGGAAAAAGATCTGAAACAGAAGACAACCACAACAGGCCCTCACAGGGATGATCTGTCATTTGTAGTAAACGGAATTGATATTCGCAAATTTGGTTCTCAGGGACAGCAGAGGACAGCGGCGCTGTCTTTGAAGCTCTCTGAGATTGAGCTGGTAAAAAGGGTCACAGAAGATACCCCTGTCCTTTTACTGGACGACGTTTTGTCTGAACTGGACAGCAACAGGCAAAACTGTTTATTAAACAGCATTCAGAACGTACAGACCATGCTTACCTGTACCGGACTGGATGAATTGATAAATAACCGGTTCTCAATCAATAAGGTATACCGGGTAGTGGATGGAACAGTAACTGTAGAAAACTGATGGCTATGGATTAACAGGAGGCAGATAAATGAGCGTAGAGTATGGTGCAGACCAGATTCAGATACTGGAGGGACTGGAAGCGGTCAGAAAAAGGCCGGGTATGTATATCGACGACATATCTTTCAGGGGGCTTCATCATCTTGTGTATGAAATCGTAGATAATTCGATTGATGAAGCGCTTGCCGGATACTGCAGTCATATCCAGGTGACGATTCACAGCGATAATTCGATTACTGTGCAGGATGATGGAAGAGGAATTCCTACCGGGATCAATCACAAGGCAGGAAAACCTGCAGTGGAGGTTGTATTTACGGTTCTGCATGCGGGCGGAAAGTTCGGCGGCGGAGGATATAAGGTATCCGGAGGGCTGCATGGAGTCGGCGCATCGGTGGTCAATGCACTTTCTGAATGGCTGGAGGTGACCATCTGCAGTGAAGGAAAGCTGTACCGACAGCGCTATGAGAGAGGAAAAGTCTGTTATCCTCTGGAAGTAATTGGAACGTGCAAACCGAATATCACCGGTACAACGGTCTGCTTTCTTCCGGATAAAGAGATGTTTGAGGTGACGGAGTTTGATTTTAAGACACTTCAGATCCGTCTTCGGGAGATGGCATTTTTAACCAGAGGACTGAAGATCACTTTGACAGATGAAAGAGAGGATCCGGTCCGCTCCAGGGTCTATCACTATGAGGGCGGAATCAGGGAATTTGTTCAGTATCTGAATAAAAGCACCACACCGATCTATGAGGATGTCATCTATTGTGAAGGAATGAAAGACGGGGTGCAGGTGGAAGTGGCATTCCAGCACAATGAATCCTACTCCGAGAACTGTTACAGTTTTGTAAATAATATCAATACTCATGAAGGCGGGACCCATCTGGCAGGCTTTAAGAGTGCGGTCACCAAGACTTTCAACGATTATGCAAGAAAGAACAAACTTCTGAAGGATTCGGAGAGTAATCTGTCCGGCGAGGATATCCGGGAAGGACTGACGGCGATCATCAGCATCAAAATCAGCGAACCTCAGTTCGGAGGACAGACCAAACACAGTCTTGGAAATACGGAAGCCAGAAGCGCGGTGGACAGTATTGTATCAGACAGGCTGACGATCTATCTGGAACAGAATCCCCAGGTGGCAAAGCAGATTCTGGAAAAATCCATTCTTGCCCAGCGGGCCAGGGAGGCAGCGAGAAAAGCCAGAGAACTGACCAGAAGAAAATCTGCTCTGGACGGATTTGCATTTCCGGGAAAACTGGCGGACTGTTCGGATAAGGATCCGGTGAACTGTGAGATCTATCTGGTAGAGGGAGATTCTGCAGGCGGTTCCGCAAAGACGGCAAGAAATCGCATGACACAGGCAATCCTGCCCCTTCGCGGCAAGATCCTGAACGTGGAAAAGGCAAGGCTTGACCGGATCTATGCCAACGATGAGATCAAATCCATGATTACTGCTTTCGGTACGGGAATCCATGAGGATTTTGATATTACAAAGTTACGTTATCATAAGATCATCATCATGGCAGATGCAGACGTGGACGGAGCACACATCAGTACCCTGCTTCTTACCTTCCTGTATCGTTTTATGCCGGAACTGATCAAGCAGGGATATGTCTATCTGGCACAGCCGCCGCTTTTCAAGGTGGAGAAAAATAAAAAAATATGGTATGCCTATTCTGACGAAGAGCTGGATTCGATCCTCTCTGAGATCGGAAGAGATCAGAACAACAAGATCCAGCGCTATAAGGGCCTGGGGGAGATGGATGCAGAGCAGCTCTGGGAGACGACCATGGATCCGGAGAGACGGATCCTTCTGAAGGTAACCATGGATGAGGAGCAGTCTTCAGAGATCGATCTGACCTTTAAGACTTTGATGGGAGATAAAGTGGAACCCAGAAAAGAATTCATAGAAGCCAATGCAAAGTATGTGAAGAATCTGGATATTTAATTATTCAAAGTAGAGGAATATAGACGAGTATGGAAGATAATATTTTTGATAAAATTCATGAAGTGGACTTAAAGGAGACCATGGAAGACTCCTACATTGATTATGCCATGAGCGTAATCGCGGCAAGGGCGCTTCCGGATGTCAGGGACGGACTGAAACCGGTACAGCGCCGTGTGCTGTATTCCATGATCGAGCTGAACAACGGCCCGGATAAGCCGCACCGTAAATGTGCACGTATTGTCGGAGATACCATGGGTAAATACCATCCGCATGGAGACAGTTCCATCTATGGAGCGCTGGTGAATATGGCACAGGAATGGTCCACCCGTTATCCTCTGGTGGATGGACATGGAAATTTTGGCTCGGTAGACGGAGACGGCGCGGCAGCCATGCGTTATACCGAGGCCCGGCTGAGTAAAATATCCATGGAAATGCTGGCAGATATCAACAAGGATACCGTTGACTTTGGCCCGAACTTTGATGAGACAGAAAAAGAGCCGCTGGTACTTCCTTCCAGATATCCGAATCTTCTGGTCAATGGAACGACCGGTATTGCTGTCGGTATGGCGACAAACATCCCGCCGCATAATCTGCGGGAAGTGATCGGTGCAGTGGTAAAGATCATTGATAACCGGATTGAAGAGGACCGGGATACGCAGATTGAAGAAATACTGGATATTGTGAAAGGACCGGATTTTCCGACCGGTGCAGAGATTCTCGGCACCTCGGGAATCAATGAGGCTTATCGCACCGGACGGGGGAAGATCCGTGTCCGTGCAGTCAGCAGCATTGAATCCATGGCCAACGGGAAGAACCGGATTATCGTGACAGAGCTTCCCTATATGGTAAATAAAGCCCGGCTGATTGAGAAGATCGCCGATATGGTCAAGGAAAAAAAGATAGACGGGATCACCTATATCAATGACGAGTCCAGCCGGGAAGGAATGCGGATCAACATTGAACTTCGAAAAGACGTGAATCCCAATGTGATCTTAAACCAGCTGTATAAGCATACCCAGCTTCAGGATACCTTTGGAGTGATCATGCTGGCGCTGGTCAACAAGGAGCCAAAGGTTCTGAATCTCCTGGATATGCTGAAATACTATATTCTGCATCAGGAGGATGTGGTTACCAGAAGGATTAAATATGAGTTAAACAAGGCGGAAGAACGGGCACACATTTTAAAAGGCCTGCTGATTGCGCTTGATCATATTGACCGGGTCATCCAGATCATCCGCGGTTCCCAAAATGTTCAGATCGCAAAAAGTTCCCTGATGGAAGAATTCGGGCTGGATGATGCACAGGCACAGGCGATTGTGGATATGCGTCTGCGTACGCTTACCGGTCTGGAACGGGACCGTCTGGAAAAAGAATACAATGAGCTGATGGAAAGGATACAGTATTTAAAAGCGATCCTTGCAGATGAGAAAAAGCTTCTGGGGGTCATCAGGGAAGAAATTCTTCTGATTTCCGATAAATACGGAGATGACCGCCGGACGAAGATCGGATACGATGAATTTGACATCAGTATGGAGGACCTGATTCCGGTCAGAGATACGGTGATCACCATGACGCATCTGGGATATATCAAGCGTATGACCGTTGATAATTTCAGGAGCCAGAACCGGGGCGGCAAGGGAATCAAGGGAATGCAGACGCTGGAAGAAGATTTCATAGAAGAAATATTTACGGCGACGACCCATCACTACGTTATGTTCTTTACCAATTATGGAAGGGCATATCGTCTGAAGGCATATGAGATTCCGGAGGCGGGAAGGACAGCGAGGGGAACGGCGATCATCAATCTTCTGCAGCTCCAGCCTGGAGAAAAGATTACGGCTGTGATCACGATGAAGGAATTTAAAAGCGACCACTATCTGGTTATGGCTACCAAAAAAGGAATTATCAAGAAGACCAGCCTGTCCGAATATGCAAATATCCGCAAAACAGGGCTTCAGGCGATCAGTCTTCGGGAAGAGGATGAACTGATTGAAGTCAAGGTGACAGACGGAGAGAAGGAAATTCTCCTTGTTACAGAAAGCGGTATGAGTATCTGCTTTAGAGAAACGGATGTACGTGCAACAGGAAGAGTTTCTATGGGCGTAATCGGCATGAATCTGTCAGAAGATGACAAAGTGGTTGCCATGCAGCTGAATACACAGGGAGAATATCTCCTGATTGTTTCGGAAGGCGGATATGGAAAGAGAACACGGATATCTGAATTTCATCCTCAGAACCGGGGCGGCAAGGGTCTGAAATGCTATAAGATCATGGATAAGACCGGCCCGGTGATCGGTGCAAAGGCAGTCGATGAAGAGAATGAAATCATGATGATCACCAATGAAGGCATCATCATAAGGACAGGCTGTCAGGATATCTCTGTATTAAAACGTATTACTTCCGGTGTCAGACTGATGAATGTGGATTATGAATCCGGCATCAAGGTTGCCAATATTGCCAAGGTCCGCGAGGAAGTAAAAAACGAATCGGAGGAATCAGCCGGAGAACCGGAGGAAGAGATATAAGACATGAAACGAATATGGTTGATGGTACTTAGAAATATTCTGTCAGTTCCCTACTGGTATCTGAAGCTTATGTTTTACGCAGCGAACAGCAGCCGGATATCGGAGGAAAAGAAACGGATTCTCTTTAAAGAGATTGTATCCCGTGCCAACAGGGGAGGGAATGTGACCGTTCTTTCCCGGGGCGTGGAGAATATTCCGAAAAACGAAAGCTTTATGTATTTTCCAAATCACCAGGGTCTGTATGATGTACTGGCTCTGCTGGATGGTTCCCCCTGCTTTTTTTCCGTGGTCATGAAAAAAGAACTGGAGCATGTTCCATTTCTGAATCTGATTTTCCGCATTATGGGAGCCCATTCCATAGACAGAGAAGACGTCAGACAGTCCATGAAAGTGATCCAGAAAGTCAGCCAGGAAGTAAAAGAAGGTAAAAATTTCCTGATCTTTGCAGAGGGGACGCGTTCCAAAGAGCCAAATGTAGTCGGCGCTTTTAAAGGAGGTTCCTTTAAAAGCGCCACGAAAGCAAAGTGTCCGATTGTTCCGGTGTGTATCCGGGATGCCTATAAGGTGTTTGATACAAGATCGACAGAACCGGTCACTGTGGTGGTGCAGTATTTAAAACCTCTGTATTATGAAGAATATAGTGAGATGAAAACCACAGAGATTGCAGAAGTAGTGGAGAGGCGGATCCGGGAAGCTATGGAAAGGTAGAGGATGCCTGGGAGATCTGTCCGGCGCAGGCAGAATACCGCTATAAATGCGAAAAATAACTGCTGAAAAAATATTTTAAAAATAATGAAAAAAACAGTTGACAAATGTTTCTACGTTTAGTATAATAACCCATGCGTCACGAAATGACGCGCCCGGAGAAATACTCAAGTGGCTGAAGAGGCGCCCCTGCTAAGGGTGTAGGTCGGGTGACCGGCGCGAGGGTTCAAATCCCTCTTTCTCCGTTCTTTTCTGCAGAAAAGTTGATGTCAAAAAAACTTGAAAAAAGTTAAAAAAAGGTATTGACAAAGCAGAAAAGATTTGGTAAGATGTTCAAGTCGTCGCGGGAGCGGCGGGAACAAAACATGAACCTTGATAATTAAACAGTACTTTGAAAGTCTTCGAAAATTCTTTTGAAAACGATGACCGGACAGAGATGCCGGCGCATCGGAAAAACAATTTTTGAGAACAGCTTTTACGAAAAGTAAAGCGACCTAAAACAGT
>VSND01000081.1 GCA_009774145.1 Lachnospiraceae bacterium
GATAAAGAAGCTCTTCCCTGGGCGCTGAAAGCGGCAGAGGCAGGACATCTCTGGAGCTGGCATATCATAGGGGATATTTACTGGAACGGCAAGGCGGTGGAGCGCAATCTGCCCTATGCCTTGGAGTGCTACGAAAAAACCGCCAGCTATGGCAATGACAGCTATGCCTGCCGCCAGCTGGGACGCTTGTATTTCCACGGCTGGGGGACGGAAACTGACTATGCGCGGGCGGTCCAGTGGCTGGAGAGGGATGAGGAATCGGAATATGTCAAGTATGATCTTCTGGGAATCTGCTATCTTCTGGGGCGCGGCTGCCAGCAGAACCCGGCGCGGGGAAAAGCGTTTTTGGAGAAAAGTCAGGATTCGCCCTATAAAAGCTATGGTCTGGGGATGATGTATGCCGAGGGAATCGGTGTACGGGAGGATATAGAAAAAGGCGTGGAGTATCTGAAGGCGGCAGGAAATTACGGGCCTGCTATCGAGGCGCTGAAACACTACAGGAAAAGCCTGTTTGGGGTTTGGCGCCGGAGATAAGACAGAGAGGTACTGCCATGATATACAAAAAAGTGGAATTTGATCATGAAGTAAGAAAGATCGTGCGCCGTGTTTTTTCTTTATGCTGTACTGCAATATCTGTTCTGTTACTGACAGGTTGTGATCCAACAGCGGGCTCAACCGTATATGAAGTAATCTATCCATCCGGCTGTACCAGGGATTGTTATACTCGAGATGAAAAATTCCCCATTGAGGGAAGTTCCTGCAGTCTCCAGTGGGAAGAAGCAGACGATTACAGGAAAACACATGACTACGATATGCGGATTCTGGATGAAAATGGTTCTGTATTATATGAATACCTCGATATGGGGAGCACAACCATGCGCGGCATCCGGCAAGAAGCTGATGTGATCTGGGTTTGCGCAGAACAATGGACAGCGCCCCATTACAATGGTTATCTCGAGGGCTGGCTGAAAGAAAGCAATCTGCTTCTGATCGATCTGAGTGACGGCGAAATCCTGTTTCAGGACAAAGCGGGCGAAAATGAATTTTATATCACCTCAAATGGAACAAGGTGCTATTTTTACAGCCCTGGAAAAGAAGAAAGCGAGAAGCTGTTTGGATGGATCAAGATACCTGCGGAAAATGCGGTAATATATTATCGGGAGATCTCGGACTGGACACAGAAACATGCTGTTTACAGTTTTGATTATGCGGCGGAACCGGATATTGATACAAGTCACGGAGTTGAAACCCGCATCAGATTTTATATATCTGAAAACGGGCTGAAAATGGTATGGACCTCTTATGAATCTGTTGGTAATGGGGACTGGGAGTACTTGGAGAAAAAGGTTTATGAAATTCCACTTACCCCAAATGCCTCTGAGCAGGCCGGAAGACTCACCAGGGTATCAGCCTGATGTGATGGAAGGGATGGAAATAAAAGAGGATGTCTGGCAAGATCAGTACAGAGAAAATTCCTCAGACAATGCCGAGAATTGGGATTTCAATCTGCATGATATAATCCTCTACCCGGTCTATGACGGCTTCGTTGATTCCTTTTTCATAAGAATAGCCGGACAGAGTCAGCTTTTTTTCATGGGCAAATGCAAGGATTTCCTCATACCGCAGGGGGAGCGGATCCCACCCTCCTTTGTGGAAAGCCCGCAGGTATTTTCCTTTTGGCTGTATGTGCAAGTCATTTCTCTGGCCAGGCCGGGGAATTTCAATGAAAAGTTTGGTGTAGTCATCAAAATTTCCCTTAAGCAGGCTGGAGACGGGGATCATGGAGCCGTAGGAAGCGTCATGGAGCCGGCCAAGATGGTATCTGGCTGTTTCGGCAGTGATCAGCTCCACTTCCCTTTCAAATGTAACATCTTTGTCTATATCTACGGTTACCAGGCATCACTCTTCTTTTTCCACGATACAGATCTCTGATAAGTCCATAGTCAGGAGGGTATCCATGTCCTGCCGGTGGCTGCATAGGGTTTTTCTGACTGCCTGCAGGTGCAGAAGCTGTAAGTCCAGCTCTGCGATTTTTTCATCCAGAAGGCATTTCAGATTTTGGGCGGAACGGTTTTTCATGAAGTTCTGGATCTCCGGGATGGATACGTCCAGCTCCCGGAGCAGGAGGTTTCCAGTTGCTTGCGTATGCCGGGGAGGACGGTGTGGCGGCGGTCACCATCATCGTGTATGTGCTGATGTTTGCAGGTTCTCTTTATACGGGGTATTCTTATGGCGTGGCACCGATGGTGAGCTTCTATTATGGAGAACAGAATTTCGGGAAACTGAGAAAGCTGGTAGGAATCAGCATGAAAGTGATTGCGGTGATCTCCGGGATTACGGCTGCGGCTTCCCTGTGGCTGACCGGGCCGCTGGTTTCTGTTTTTACCCGCCCGGATCATCCGGTATATGAGCTGGCGGTAACGGGGAACAGGCTCTGTACGATCGCCCTGTTTTTTATCGGGTTCAATGTTTTTACCAGCGGGATGTTTACCGCATTATCCAATGGAATGGTGTCGGCCGTCCTTGCGTTCTCCCGGTCGTTTGTGTTTATGCTTGCCGCCATGCTTACGCTTCCTCTGCTCCTGGGCGTAAACGGCATCTGGCTGGCAACGCCGGCAGCAGAACTGATGGCGCTTGCTCTGTCGGCCTTTATGTTCCTGAAATACAGAAAGAGATATGGATATTAAGGGGAAAATCTGTCTGCTGTAACATTTTGCGGACATTTGCCTGTTAAACTGCAGAAGATGGAAAGAAGCGTGGATACGAAGAAGCGTTTGCCGGTAGAGGAAGACTGTTTTCTCAAAAAGCATCTTGACAAAAGGATAACACGACGTTATACTCTGATTAATAACAACGTGTTATACAATAAGGAGGACAAACGTATGGTACAGCAAATATCCGATGCCGAACTGGAAATTATGAAAATTGTATGGGGGAACCCGGAGAAGGTGACACGGTTCCCCTATATTATGGACGGGCTGGCGGCCAGAGGCAGGCAGTGTCAGAAGAATACCTTGATCGTACTCCTGTCGCGGCTGATGAACAAGGGCTTTTTGAGCGCCAGAAAAATTGGACGCCGCAACGAATATACTGCGCTTGTTTCAGAAAACGAGTACCAGACGGTGCAGACGAAAAAATTCCTGGATAAAATCTATGAGGGAAGTGCAAAAGGGCTGGTTTCCAATCTGATTATGGGCGACCTGCTGACGGATGAGGAATACGGGGAATTGAAAGGAATGCTGGAGAAAGGAAAAGAGAAACAATGAACGCAGTTTTGAAAATCTTCCTGTCCATGTCCTTTTCCGGCAGTCTGCTTATTCTGGCGCTGCTTTTGGGAAAGCGATTTTTGAAAGATAAAATCAGCCGTCAATGGCAGTATTACATTTGGCTGGTGGTCGTTTTGCGGCTGCTGTTCCCGTTTGGACCGGAAGTAAGCCTGCTGGGAAAGACCTATCAGGCTGTCGATCAGGCCATCACCCGGACCGTCCCTTTGCCGCCGCAGCAACAGTCTCCGCTGACCACTCCAGGAGGAAATTCCGCACCGGTTGTCGGAACGGAGCAAAGCAATAGAAGTATGAGCAGTCCGACAGAAGATTTGACAACTGCCCACCCGATTCAAGAGATTGGGACACTGCTGACAGATCAGGTTTGGCTGATTTGGTTTGTGGTCGCGCTGACTCTGTTGATACGAAAGGCAACGATCTATCAGAGCTTTATGCGGTATATCAAGGCTGGATTGACCCCGGTTTCTGACATTGAGATCCTGGATCGGCTTTCCATCACTGCGGAGCAGGCAGGTATCAAAAGGCCGGCAGAGCTGTGTGTCAATCCGCTGATTTCTTCCCCGCTGCTGATTGGCTTTTTCCATCCATGTATCGTGCTGCCCAATGCGGATATTTCTGAAAAGGCTTTTCCGTATATTGTTCTGCATGAGCTGACCCACTATAAGCGGCGGGATATGTTTTATAAATGCCTGGTGCAAATAACGGCCTGCCTGCATTGGTTTAACCCGCTTGTGCATCTTATGAGCCGGGAGATTACCAGGGCTTGTGAATTTTCCTGTGATGAAGCCGTCCTCGCCAAAATGGGGAGCGGCAACGCCCAGGACTACGGGGAAACCTTGCTGGACGCTATGGCGGCCGTGGGAAAATACAGGGAAAACCTTGGGTCTGTCACGTTGAGCGAAAATAAAAAGCTTTTGAAAGAAAGGCTGGGTGCAATTATGAAGTTCCAAAAAACGTCCGGAGCGGTTAAGCTGTTGACGGCTGTGTGGACTGTGTGTATCGTATTGGGCGCGGCCTTTGCCGGGGTTTACACAGAGGGAAATGCCAATGCGGCGTCTCTTCCCGGCACAACGCCGGACACCACCGGCAGGCCCTCACTGTCGTTGGATGTCAGCAGTGCCGCTGTCAATGTGCGGGCGGCAACGGACAATCAGATTTCCGCTGAATACAACCGCGATGTTTATACGGTAAATATCAGTCAGCAGAACCGCGACTGGAAGGTTTCCATCTCCTGCAAAACCAGTATGAACACTCATGATGAAGCAATCAGGCTCTATCTTCCCAATGTGGATTATGGCGATGTGAAATTGAAAGCTGATAACGGGTATCTGACCTGCGGCCTGATCCGCTCCGGCCATATCGTGGGCAATTTTAACATGGCTTCCGTCTTTTTGACCTTGCCGGAGGGATTTTCCGGCTCGGTAAACGCCATTGCCAACAGCGGATATTTTCAGTTGATTTCCCGGGACGATTTCAAAAATACGACCACCACGATTACGGACAACGGTGATTGGGGCGAAATATACAAGCCGACGAATTTCAAGGAAAACGGGAATACTTCCACATATACAGACGGCACAGGGGCAAATACAATTCAGGTGACACGAAAAGGCTCCGGCGTTATGGGGATCTACACTTCTGATGATTTTGACACATCGAACGACCCGGATGAATGGAAAGAACTGTGGCAGGACGAATGGCAGGGTAAGCCCTGGGAGGACGACTGGTGGCAGAATACCTGGCAGGAAGAGGATACGGAGGACACTTCATCCACTGGGGCTGACAGGCAGCCAACAAAAACAGACGGCGCATCCTCAGACATTGAGCGGTACTACCAGGAGGGCAGCCTGCCCATGTTTCAAATTACGTTCCCCCGGCTGGAGGAGGAGGAACAGCTTGCATGGCTGGAAAAAATTTACGCCGATGGGAATATTGCATTCTTCTCGGTCGGGGTTCGCGGGCTTGATACCGATATTTCTTTGATTACCGGCTTTGCCGAAAAGGTTTATGAGAACGCCGATATTGCGTTTTTCTCCACATTGGCGGACTGTATGGACGAAACAGAATTGGAGTTTTGGCTGGATCGGGCATTAGAGGATGGTAACTGGGCATTTCAATCCATGCTGTTTGACAAACTGGGCAAGGAAGACGAATTTAACGAGTTGGAAGCGAAGAAGGAAAAAGAATGGGCCGAGACGCAGATGGCGGAATATGAGGCGGCAGGCGTCACGATGGTGGATGAAAAGACGTATTATTATCAAGGACAGCCGGTCAATATCTTTCTGGACATCCGGAAAGAAGGCTCCTTCTATACGCTGAACATGAACCCGGCCGGAACGGTCAATATTAGAATTACCCGCGGCGCGGACAACAAGATCACAGGCGTTGCCTATATGACCGAGGCAGAAGTGGCTGAACTGCTGGGGGATATGGATGAGCCGGATGATTAAACGGATGCGGCGTTTCCCGTCAAGGGCTTCCGATTCGTCCGCCAGAGCAGTTCGCATGTCCTGCTGGAGCAGGGAGATGACCCGGGCAAAGTCGCAAACGCTTTTCTGGACCCGGGCAAACTCCTTCTCTCTGCACTTCCCCTCCTGAAAATCCCATAACAATGCTATGGCGATGCCTGAAATCTCCGGGGTGGGCTCTTACTGCCGCAGCCGCTCAATGATGCTGGCCCTGGCGATTTGGCGGTACAGCAGCGCCGGTATCGCCACAGTCAGGAGGATGAGGAACGGATAGATCACCAGCATGGGCCACATAACAAAGCGATAGGTGAAAAACCAAATCCCACCGGAAATTCCCCGCACGACTATTACAGAAAACAGAACGTCGAGAACAGCGGATGCGATGATCGTTCCCACCGCATAATACAGTCCCTCAAAGGAGAGCATATGCTTTAACTGTTTCCCGGTCATGCCAATGCTTTGCAGCATGGCAAATTCTTTTTTACGGGTAATAACGCTTGTCAAAACGGAGTTGACAAAATTTGCGATACCAATAATCCCGATGATGATGCTCAACGCCCCGCCGATGGTGATGATCAGGGAAGTCAGGTCATCAAAGGAGCTGACATAGGTTTCCCTGGATTCAAAATCCATACTCGGCTCCACGCTGTCGATATAGCGGTTCAAAAACTCTGCCATTTCAGCTTCTGTCCCCTCCTTCACATCAAAGGAGAAGTTGACCAGGTGGGGGTTATCGCACAGCGGCAGGAAGATTTCTGTCGGGAGATAGAACCGAGACTCGCCTGTGTTGCGGGTGGTGGCCGTGTTCTCGTTGGCCCGGACTTTTGCCATGATGATAAAGTCATAGCTGTCCGTAATGGTGGTGGAAAGTTCCTCCGCTTTCAGATGGTTGATCCGTACTGTGTCGCCCACGCTGATATTTGGATTATCTATGATGGTTCCATCATCATTACACTCCACACTCAGCAGGATATACTTTCCTGATCTCAGCTTTTCCAGGTCAATGGTTCCCTCTACGGCCTCCATGCCATTTAACAGAAAATCGTCCGCGCCATACAGTCTTACAAAAGGATTTCCGTTCAGGTCTTTGTTATAGCTGAAAAAAGCATTGTGTTCCGTTGAAAACGGTTCTTCCAGCATCCAGGAGGAATAGAGCCTGCCGCCGTCCTCAAAACTGCTGCTTTGTCTGACGGCCTCAATGAAGGTATCGGACAGATCATGTTCGCTTTTTTCAACCTGGTATTGGAAAAACTCTGCGTTGGAAATCACAAAGTCCGTATCCATAAATTTTGCAATATACTTGTCAATATCAAAGCCGCCGGACAGGGTGAATACCGTGTTGAACAGCACCAAACTCAATGTCATGGACACAATCACCAGCACAGTACGCTTGCGGTTGCGCCCCAGGTTTGCCAGCGCCATAAAGTGGAGCTTCGCGCCGTGGGTTGATTTTTTGTCCTTGGCCCTGCGCGTTCCAAACGCTGCCGTATCATTTTCCGTGTAGCGGATGGCCTCGATTGCCGAAACCGTACCGGCAATCTTCGCGGGCTTGCGGACGCTGACAAAGACGGTAAAAAGGGCGAAAGCAGCGGAACCAATGAAAATCAGAGGATTTACCGTTACTTTGATACCGGCGTCTGCGGTATAACTGGTTCCGTTCATCAGAAAAGGAACCAGGGCCCGGCCAATGAAAAAGCCTGCCAGCAGACCGATGGGAATACCAATCAGGGACAGCCGAAGCGCCTGCCGCTTGATCAGCCGCTTGATCTGCCGCTTTGTTGTCCCCAGTGTTTTTAACTGTCCATAGGACTGAATATCCTGAATGACGGAAATCTGGAAGATGTTGTAGATAATCAGGTATCCGGTTACGACAATCAGCAGGGCACCAGCGATGCCGGAAATCAGCAGGGCGGGATTGTCCGTTAACGAGCCGCTTTGATAGGCCGGACTGACACGGGCGATCACATAATTGCCGTCCTTCTTGCTGCCGCCCATTGTGTCGCAGGTATAGCCGGTTTCGGAAAGAAGCTGGTGGAGCTGGGCTTCTATGTCGCCGTTCCCTCTGAACATCACATAGGCGGAGACAACGCCGGAATAATCATTGTCCACGGGATAGGTATAGGTCAAAATGTCCGAATGGGCGTCCACAAAGGCTTTCGACACGACCAGCCTCCCGATGTTGCTCAAGCTGTCAGTTTCCCAAAAGCCGCAGAGGATAAAATCGGTGGTGTACTCAGTCCCCTTAATGTCATAGGTCAGTGAAACGGTTTCCCCGATCCGCGCCGGTACGCCCAGGGCATCCAGTGTTTTTGTGTCCGCAATGATTTCGTCTGCCCCTTCGGGCCGATGGCCTGTCGTGGGGGTATAACGGGCAAACTCTAATGCGGTATCATCCATGTACCACAGATCAGACCGCCAGCGTTCCAGCCCCGGATTTTTCAGGCGGTAGGAAACTGCCTTTGTATAGGCGATGCGGTCAATCCGGGAACTTCCTGCCACATCGTCATATACTTCATCGCTGATATAGTTTAAGACCGCCTGACCATCGCCGCCCGCTTTACGGATATTCTGATCGTGAACGGTGTCCATCAGTCCGGAGCCAAGGGTGAAGATGGTAGTAAAAAGTATGGTGGTCAGAACGATTGCGATGATCGCAATGATATTCCTGCTTTTGCTGGCCTTGAAATAGCGCCCTGACAACTTTTTAATCACCGCGCCGTTGTTATTGCCAAATAAAATGTCATTCATCGTCAGCACCCCCTTACTCAAAAATCCTGCCGTCTTCAATTCGGATAATGCGGTCGGCAAGCTGGGCGATCTCGTTGTTGTGGGTTATCATCACCAGCGTTTGATGGAACTTGCTGCTGGTTGCTTTCAAAAGCCCCAGTACATCGCCGCTCGTCCGGCTGTCCAGATTGCCGGTCGGCTCGTCAGCCAGAACAATGGCGGGCTTGGAAATGAGGGCGCGGGCGATGGCGACGCGCTGCTGCTGTCCGCCGGACAGGTTGTTGGGCATATTGTTCAGCCTGTCTTCCAGGGCCAGGAGGCGCACGACTTCGTCCATGAATTTTTTGTCTACGGTATCGCCGTCCAGCTCTACGGGCAGGACGATGTTTTCGTAGACATTCAGAACAGGGACGAGATTGTAGTTCTGGAAGATAAAGCCGATGCTGCGCCGGCGGAAGATGGTAAGCTGCTCGTCGTTCAGCTCGGCCAGTTCTTTTCCCTTGATCTGAACGCTGCCGGAGGTGGGCACGTCCAGACCGCCCATCATGTTCAGCAGAGTGGACTTGCCGCTGCCGGAGGTTCCAACGATGGCGACAAATTCCCCCTGCTCGATGGAAAGAGTCACGCCGTCCAGCGCCTTTGTGAGATTTGGCTCTGCGCCGTAGTATTTTTTGAGGTCCGTTGTTTGTAAAATGCTCATGGTAAGCGCCATCCTTTCTTTGATGCCGCTATCATAACAGCCAATTCTCACAGAAATGTCACGGACCGCTGGCTTTTTACCCCTGAAATGTCACAAGTCTGTGACATTTCAAAAGTTGCTCTTTTGCTGTATAACTTCCACACAAGCTGAAATGATTAAAGACAATATCCCCAGTCAATTCCCGGATAACGCATTCCAGTTCTGATGAAATACTCAATGGCTTTCACACCGGCATCCATATCCGTGATGGCCTGACATTTTGGAACGGGGATTTGACCGTCATAGTCAATGGGGCTATATACATTTTCATCTCTCAAATCAACTTCTTCCAGATGGGCCACGGTGTCAGCAAACTCCGAATTGTAGCAAAAATAGGTCTCTGTCTCGTTATGGTCATAGCAAAGAGACAGCCAATCTCCATCTGATACTACTTCCAGGCAGCCACAGTGTCCTTCTCCGTCAGGGTCCAGATACAAAATGATTTCGATCCCTTCAGGTACCTCGTGTAATATCTTAGAGATCAAGTCCGGCGTAATTTCATCTTCCTCGTATTGTTCACCATTGGAATTGTCTTCAATGTACTTTACAGCCACTGCGTTAGGGTCATAGGATGGAATAATATCTGATTTTGGAATGATTTCAAATTTCATAAGTTTTCTCCTTTTATGAATCCATGCGCTGTCTGTCCAAGTTACAGCCCACAGAATGACCAGTGCCCCTCCCGGCAGCACTGGGCGTTATCAATCATCCATTTGCCGTCAATCAGACGCATGAAATAACGATAATAGAAAATTCCCTGCTCTGCATAAAGCCAAAATTTGCTTTTTGTGACCCGCTCGCCGGCAACCAGATGATGACCTGTATAAGTCCCGTCTCTTTCCCAGCAAAGATGGACAGGACGCCAGCCAGGGCGGGGAGCTAGGCTCACCTGTCTGGCAAACAGCGCATCAATATCCGCCTGGCTGCCGTAACCATTTTGTTCTGCCATCCGCTCCCAGCGGTTCATGCCGTCAAAGAATTCCAGCAGCGCATGGACAGGAGCCTGTAGTTCGGGACTGTCCAGTGAGATCCTGTTTTTCATGATTTTGTAGGTACGGGCATCCTCATAAGCCTTGCGCTCCGCCTCTGTAAACAGCCCTGCCAGCCCCTCTTCATCCTGCATATCGCCATCGCTGACCCGCAGCTTATCCCTCCAGGAAATTGCCAGCAGTCCCTCAGCGGTGACCTGATGACAGGCAGCTATGTGAATATGCTTCAGTTTTTTAATCTGTGCAGCTTGGGCCAGTCCCTCATCATCCAGGGCAGTCCGCTGCAAAAACAAATCTTTGAGCGGAAGGTCTTTTAACAGCTCCAACCCATGCCCGGCAATCTGTCTGCCCCGCAGCAGAGCCAGCATGTTCAGCTTGGGAATCCGTGCCAAAATGGAAAAGCACCCATCCCCAAACGGGGCATCATCCAGGGAGACCTGCTGAAGCTTCGGGCATTGCCTGACAGCCTCCTCAAGGGTCTCCAAATTCAGCGGCGCTTCTACTCGTTTCGTTCCGTTGCAGAGGTAGGCACTGTCCTGATATTCCAGCATATAAGTATTTGGGGCAAATTCCAGCATGATTTTTTCTCTCCTTCCATGCTACTTCCTGGTATCTTCCAGAAATGCGTTATGAAAACCTCCAGAAAATATAATTTTTCCCACTTGCTTTATGAAAGTGGAGTGATTGTATTATTATAACGGTCAATTGTCACAGGAATGTCACAAGCCGCGGGTTTTCTTGAAAATATTATCCATGCGGCAGAAACACGGAAAATGTGGAGCCGCTGCCTGGTGCCGAAGTCACCTGGATATATCCTCCCTGCATGGTGACAATCTCCCGGGCAAGATACAGTCCGATACCGATGCCCTCCACATCGTGGACTTCTTCCTCACGGTAGAAGCGTTTGAAGATCAGCCCCTGCCTGCTCTCTGCGATTCCTTTTCCGCTGTCAGATACGTCGATTTTCACATAGAACTCCCAGCTTTGAACGGACACCCGAATAGTGCCGCCCGCTGGCGTGTACTTCACCGCATTGTCTAAAATATTAAACAGAGCTTCACTCGTCCATTTTCTGTCGTGGGCCAGCACTATATCTGTTGGACAATCCACGCTGACATGAATCTGTTTCCTTTCCGCGTTCAGCAGGATACCGCCCAGCGCCGCCGCCAGGGTGTCATAAAGCGGCTGTATCCTTCTGTCCAGTGAAATGACGCCGGTTTCCAGGCGGGAGGTCTTTATCATGGCCTGCATGAGAAAATCCAGCTTTTCAAGCTGGCCGCTGGAAGCCTGCAAAAACTCCCTCTGCTTTTCCTCTGGCATAGGCTGTTCCAGCAAAGTGGCATTTACTATTTTCAGATTGCTGATGGGCGTTTTTACCTGATGGGATATGTCAGAGATCAATTCCTGCAAATCAGCCCGCTCCTTTGCTGCGCTCTCTCGATTTTCCCACATAACTTCATATAGACGGACAAGCCGGTGGTTGATTTTGTAAAACAGATTTTCTTCCTCGCAGATCTGCGGCGGAGCAGAGGCCCCGTCCAGCATATGGTCTATGGTTTCGCATAGCCTGTCCGAAAACAATACCAGTTTCCGGCGCAGAAAAGCCACGAAAAGGGCGGCACAGGTGAATCCCAGCAGGGGAAACAGCAGGCACAGCCATACGATGACCGGATTACCGGCAAAGAGAAAAGCAGCAGTAACGGCCGCAGCGGAGATAAAACCTGAAAAGGCAGCCCCTGCCGCGCAGGCGCAGTTGATGGAAAGTTTGCTCCCATTCACTTCTTTATCCCCCCGATCCACATATAGCCCATGCCATAGACGGTCTTGATATATTGCAGGCCGTCAGTTTCAATTTTTCCCCGAATGCGGCTGATCGTTACGGTCAGGGCGTGTTCGTCCACAAAGTTTTCATCTGCATCCCACAGCTTTTCAAGAAGCACCTGTCGGGTCAGAACGGTTTGCGGATTTCTTACCAGTATTTTTAGCAAACGGTATTCCATGGGAGTGAAGATCACCGGCTTTCCCGCGAGGGTGGCAGTCAATTCCGAAAAATGGATGGACAGTGTACCGTCTGTGTAGCAATCACCGCCTGTCTGCCTTTGGATGCGGCTCAGCAAAGCGGAAACTTTTTTTCGGAATACGCTGACAGGAAACGGTTTTGTCACATAGTCGTCTGCTCCCAGCTCAAAACCGCGCAGCTGGTCGCTCTCCATATCGTTTGCGGTCAAAAAAATCACGGCGGTATCCGGACGGCGCTCTTTGATTTCTCTGCAGAAGTCAAATCCGTTTCCATCAGGTAAATTGACGTCCAGCACAATCAGATCATAGTCCTGCGCTTCACAGAGGCTGACTGCTTCTGATTTTGTCATGGCAGCGTCCACTGTGTAGCCAGCCGCCGAAAGATTGTAGCAAAGGGTATTGTTTAAAAGACGGTCATCCTCAACGACTAAAAGTCTCATGGCTTTGTCTCCTTCAACTGGGGCGTATTGAAAATTTATATGGAAATCCCCCAAATAAGCTGGAAGTTGAAAGTTGCGCTTCCATCTGAGTCCCTCCACTCCATAAGTAAAAATGGTTATGGACAAAGTATACCACCAATGCAAGTGACCTTCAACCTTCGGAATAACCTTATTGTGCCGGTTGAAAGGTGTGATTATACCGATTCTAAGGTGAGAGATCAGTGTTATCCTTGTATCACTTACCAGGTCAGATTTTCTATTTTGCTGTGAAAATGATTCCGTTTGGATTTTCCGGAGGCGGTGAGTATATACAGAGCAATGAAGATATCTTTTATTCTGTATTCCACATCACATATGCAGAGCAGTTTGTCTGGAACTGCAGCCGCGGCCAGATAGCGCTTATTTTTGCGATTCCCATGACAATTCATGTCATGGTATGGTGCCAGGCAGTTGCAGCGGCTTTATCTCCATAATCTGTATTTTGGCAATTAAACATTTTGCGTCAGGCATCCATTGATAGGAATCAGGACGAACGCATTGACTTCTATAAAAACAAAGTGGATAATGTAAAGGAAACAAGAGCCTTTTCTCGGCAGGCATCTTTTGTGGAACAGGTACCTTCGGAATCATGGAGGTATTTTATTCGGCGCCCTGCCAGAATCAGGCTCACAGGCAGTCTGCCGTCTATGTTCTGGATGATATTCATGGGCCTTATGCTGCTTACAGTAGCCGTTTTTGCTGCGGTCGGACGGTTCCGCGGAAAGACGGATCCGAAATTGCCTGCGCTGTTCTTACTGTATGCGGTCATGTTTGCCATCAACGCATATCAGTCGGATGTGGGATATTACAGCGGCCTGCGGGAGCGGGTGAACATAGTGCTCTCCCGGTTTACCATAAGCCTGTATCTGAATGATATGAAGGGAGACGCGGGCGAAGTCCTCCTGTTTATCAAGCCGGCGGATATCAATATCGTCAAGATCCTGGCACTTGCTTTTGGTGCAGGAGAAATATGCCAGTATTATTCAGACCGGGAGGAAAGCAGCTTTACGGTGAGGACGGACCTTTGTCTTGCGGAGTAATAAATAGTGAAGGCGGAAATGATGATAAAAATTTTTAGAAATATGTATGGGTCAATTAATATTGAATTTGATGAAACAGGAAATTGTGACATATTAAAAATGTTTAATGAACTTTATGAGGGAAGAGAATATCAGTTGAGGGTTGAATTTGATATGGGGATTATCCAGAAAAAGAAGAGAGGGGAAAGAGAAAATTTAATTCTTATATGTAAACAAAGTAACGAAGAAGATTCTGCCTTCAGAAAACAGGATGGAAATATCGTTTGGGTGATAAATCAGGAAGATATTGAATTAGGAATAGAGAGATTTTCAGAATGCAAAAAGGATGGGTATTTTTTTCCGGCAGAATTTATTCAAATGTCTATACCTGGAAATAAGAGATCAGTTTATGTATATTGCAGGTTGGTTTATTGACAATGATTTTTGGATATGGAAAGGTAAATATTAATGATTAAAACATTTGATTATCGAAATGGTGAGATAAAAATTACATATAATGAATCACCTGCCGTAAAGGATTATAAATATGATTGGAAGAGATATCAGATTGGAATAACGACATTTCCTGTTTTATTGAATTATCGGTTGGGTGTGGAACTTGAAATACGGAAAGGAGGAAGAATTTGTTACGGAATGCTGGGGGTTCAAGTACAACCGGAAAAAGAAATCAACAGAGTGAAAATAGATGTTGCTTTTACAAAAGGAAACAGCATTAGATATTATGATTCTTGTCTGTTTAATGGTTCCAGGGTATATAAAGGACTGCCGGAAGAATATTTGGAGTCTGTTATCAGGAAAGTAACTTCGGAAATTTTAAAAAGGGACAAATTTCCTCAATATAAGGTACTGTTTGAATATGCGGCTAATTGTGAAGTGGGATCAAGCCCTATGATTTATGGAATGATTTCTGAAATTATTATAAATATAATTTCTGAAAATGCATGTGAGAAAATTATGGACATGGATATTCAATCTTTTACAAATCAATTTGCTGAAAATGTAAATTTGCATTATTAAAGAAAACCGGTTTTGAACAGAGCGTGTTGAATAATGCATAAAGCTTTTATAATCCATGCATAAGACTATGACAGGGGGTATATACAGTGCAGGAACGGGATTTGCCAGCCACATGGAGAGGGGAACAGAAAAACGAAATGAAAGGAAAAATGAATGATAAAATTAACAGAGAGTACTCATTATGAGATTTACGGTGAGTATGAACTGGTTATATTAAAAATAAAGGATTCAAAAAGGGAAGTGATGATTGGAGACTTTTACGGTGATGTAGAAAAAGTTATAATTTCATCCAATGAACAATATTGCATTATGGCTGGATGTGGTATCATTGTTTATTCGTTGAAGGAACCATTTGAGCGATATGAATATGAAAAAAATACTACGCAATGGAAGGAGTGGTGTAGAGATGGAGATGTCTGGATAGAGGATATTGTATTGGAAGGTAATATATTAACGATTCACATAGAAGCAGATGAAATTGAGAAAATTGGTTTGGATGAATTATTTAAGGGCATTTGTACCGGACGGGAGTGTCAGAATTTCTGTGTAAATTTTTTTTATGAAATCCCATAAATCAGCACTTTTTGAATGCTTACAGGAAAATTCTGCCACTCCCAACGGTCAAGGGGCGGCAGCACTTCAGGCTGCTCCCCTCTTTGATTACTTACCAATGAAAATCATTTTTTCTGTCTGTTAGTAAAACTCTTTGCCCAAATAATTATAACAATTGCAGTTGCAATGAAAAACTCTGCAAAAATTACAGGTTTTCCCCATACTTCCCACTCTAAGGAGAAAAAGAAGTAATGTCCTGCAAAGAATGCAGCAAAGAATACTAAATAAATTGCAACTGAATACAAAATATTTTTATGAATTCTTGTGCGCGTCTGCTCTCTGCTTAACAGTTGCTTTTGCTGTTGTTCCAGCATATCTGTCTTAACTGATAATTCATCTATTTCTGACGGTTTCAACAGATAATCCAGTGTAACATTAAACGCTTTACTCAACTCAACAATTTTCTCTGCTTCGGGTATCACTTGCCCGCTTTCCCATTTTGAAACAGACTGTCTTGAAACATTTAGCTGCTCAGCTAATTGTTCCTGTGTCAACTCTCTGCCTTTGCGTAACGCGATAAGTTTTTCTGAAAATTCCATATGTGTTCCTCCTTTGATTTTGTGTTTCTATCCTACCAAAAACCTCATTTGCACGCTATCAAGCCGGCTTTACATTTGCATAACAAACAGTGGAATTTACGGGCTTTTGTAAATCTTAACTTTTTAATTTTATCCAATTCCAATACTTTATCTGTTTGAACCATTTAAACCCTCCTGTTACAAAAAATAATTAACTGCCTGCACTTTCATATCTGTGTACTCCATATGACCAAAATGATAATGCAAAAAAAGTAAAAATACATACAATGACTACTCCAAAAAACAGCCCCTTTACGGACAGTGCCCCTATAATTGCCTGTGTCGGCAGCGTTGCAATGATTCCATATGGCAATACACAATAAAAAATAAACTTATAAATTCCATAAAAAGCAATCCCTGGTATTTTCAAACACAAATCAATCGCTGTTTCCTCAATTTTCATTAAATTGTTTACAGAGAAAACAAAAAAAGCAGAGCATCGTATCAGGAGTTCCATATCGTAGTACAGGATCGTCATCATAACAACCAGAAACAGATATTTAATCATAGTAGACCATGAAAAACTCATGTCTGTTTCTCTCACCCCATACACAATCATACATGCACTGAAAGCCAATAGCGGTATGGAACCTGGATTTATTTTTTCAAAAGTAATCCGCAGCAGCGGATTTACCGGTTTGGTCAGATACAAATCCAGCTCACCGGTTTGTATTTTTTCAGGTATGGAAATCACTCCAAAAAAGTAAATGATCATGTTAAGGGCATTGATCAGGGAAAATGTTCCTACAAAAACAAGGATTTCTCCATGCCCCCATCCACGAATGTTATCCACATGCCCGTAAATTGCCTCAAAGGCAAAAAGCTGAACCAGAAAATAACTGGTGTCAATAAAAAACGGCCCAAAGAATCCCAACCGGAATGCCATGATATGGGATAGCCTTAATTTCATTAATTCTGTCAAAAATTTAAAATTATCTTTCATATTCCTGCTCCGTCATATTTCATTCGATAATGTTCATAAGTTACCTGATTTAAAACAAGAAAGAACATGCACCATATACTTAAAACAAATAAGCCTGTCACTGCTTCCTCCTCACATTTTCCTATAAACAGCATACTTGGGAGATATGTAACATAATAGAACGGCAGAAATCTCATGCCGGCTGTCATCCATTCCGGCAAAAGTGCAAGGGGAATCACCGCTCCTGTCACAACTGCTGATAAATTATCCTTTATCATGAGAAAGGTACTGATCTCCTCAAATTTTAAAGTTAAAATCCCAAGGAAATAATTGAGCAAAGCCATAAACAGCAGACCTAAAACAACCATGATCATTCCGCACAGCAATATCTTCCAATTGACGGCAGGTACAATGGAAATCCGGAACAAACAAAACCACAGAACCGTTGCGAAAAAGCCAATGCCTGAAGAAAACGCAAGCTTCCCGGCCTCCATCGCCACAAAATAGCCCTGTGTCTGTACCGGTATCACCATATATTTTGAAAAAGTGCCGTTTCTCAACATCCCCGTCATCTGCTGGCTGATTTCAGCAGACTTTTCCATCTGGAATAAATAGGAACTTATGATATAGTAGGAAATCATGGTGTGAAATTCCAATCCTGCTATCTGCTCTTTTTCTTCAAACAAAATACTCCATAAGATCCATGCAAACAGGATCTTAGCCACCGACAGAATCACATCAACAAATACATCTGCTCTCCAGATTAACTGCGCTTTCATATATGCCCTGGCAATTTCCAGATATTTCTTCACGTTTTACACCCCCTTATAGATGCGCTCTACTACAGAGCCTATTTCTTCTTCCTCAATTCCAATATCCCGGATCGGATAATGACCGATATACGATTCCAGGACTTTTTCTGTATTTTGTTTTGGTATTTCAAGCACCAGTTTGTCATTTGTTTTTTCTAATATCCTGCAATGTTTTGGGACATCAGGCTCTACGCTATGCTCAAAGTATATCGTCATTTTCCTGCTCTTCTGGTATTGTTCAAATAACATATCCGTATCGCCGTCATATATTTTTCTGCCGTGATTTACTACAATAGAGCGTTTGCATAATGCCTTGATGTCCTCCATATAATGTGAAGTCAGCAGGATGGTCGTCCCTCTCGATTCATTTATATTTTTCAAGAAAGTCCGAATCTGTTTACTTGCCACAGCATCCAGTCCAATTGTCGGCTCATCTAAAAACAGTATTTTGGGATTATGAAGCAATGCAACCATCAATTCCATTTTCATCCTTTCTCCTAATGACAATGTCCTTACCTGTACATCCATAAGCTCCTGCACCTGAAACAGTTCCACAAAAAAGTTCTTATTTTTCCTGTACTCGTCTTCCGGAATCCGATATATTTCTTTAAACAGTCTCAGCGTATCCTCCGCTGTCAGTTCAAAAAACAACTGACTCTTCTGCCCCATAACTACCGCATATTGATGCTTAAATGCCTTCTCCAGCTTATTCGGATAAAATCCCATGACCTGAATTTCGCCGCCTGTTGGCGCAATAATACCAGTCAGCATCTTCACCAGGGTAGTTTTACCCGCTCCATTCGGTCCAATCAATCCTATAAACTCACCCTCATCCACATCCATGTTAAAGGCATCTACCGCAATTTTTTCTTCATATTCTCTATGGAACAGACCCTTAATACTTCCTGTCACTCCCTCCTGCTTCTTATACCGTTTATACTTTTTCGTTATATTTTCTGTCCGTATCATCTTCATGTTTAAAACCTCCAAAT
>VSND01000082.1 GCA_009774145.1 Lachnospiraceae bacterium
CAGGAAGTGCAGGATCAGTCAGAAATCTGTGAGGATTTACTGGCTTCTTAAGCATATAAACTTTTTACTCTCAAGTTCATAATAAGACAGCAGAAATTCATGACTGCCGGTGATACAGCTGGTCCTTAAATAGGACAACACAAAGACGCCGGTATCTTCCTTGAACATAAAGGCTCCCAGTGCTGTTTTTAATATCTCAGCCGCTTTCTTCCAGTCATCCTCATATATCATTTTTATTCTTTTAAGCCTCTCTTCTTTAAGCTGCTTTTCAAAATCTGAGAGATACTCCTTCATCTGCTGCGTTCTTGGCATTTATATTGCTCCATTCTAAAATATTTTAAGGACATACTAAAAAACCTCTAAAACGGTATACTCCCAATTATACATATTAACAAGCATATGTATTTTCTTTTTTCCGCTGTCGTACCAGACATCTCCGATACATCTGTTTTTCCCCATATAAAAAGAATTCTGTATACAGCTCCATGTATCCCTGTTATCCGGTGCAACAGAATACAGATAGTCTTTCAGCGCATAAACACTGCCATCCCAGAAATTATGTTCATAGCAGCCATCTTCGCACAGGATATGGAAAGAGACATCCGGACTCTGTTCTGCCTGTCCCGAATCATACCATTTCCTGTAATCATGCCAGACCAGCCGGGAATCTTCTGAATATTGATATTTCTCGCCAGAAGCCGGCAATCCATCTATGTTCCAGTCCACCGTAACCACATAGCTTTTATTTTTTTTATCCAGAAGAAGATATAATTCCCGGTTGTTTCCGGAACTTACAAATGCATTAATACTTCCATCTTCCATATACATACGCCTTAAAAACCATGTTTCCTGTTCCAGGCCGTTCCTCTCTGCGTAATCATTCACAGCCCAGGCCGCCAGCTGTTCATACTCTGCAGCATAATGCCATTCTCCTGCGTTATTAAAATATTCGCTTTCCGTCTTATAAGCCCCGTCTAATTTCGTCCATTCTTCTTCCGGCAGTTTAAACGGCGAAACCTGACTCTTCAGCCGGACGTTTAAGAAAAATTCGTTTTCCTGTCCATCAGACGAAACTGCTTCTATTACTGCATACTGTTTATTCCAGATATCTATGAGCAGATGAACCTTTTGTACTCCATTTGTATACCATACGTCTGCAAGATACCCATTGACCCCCACATACAACTCATCATCCAGCAGTTCCCAGCTTCCTCCAGGCGCATTTGCTGCTGCCAGACAGGCTTCCATGGCGCAGGCGCTCTCTTCCAGACAGACCGGATCATAAATCAAAGCATTATCACTCCATGTAAAAGAATACTGCGCCGCCCTGTCCTTCTGATCCGGCTGTGTTTTGTATGTGGTCCATTCCAGTGCAGAATCATAAGAATAACGCCCGTCTCCAAGCATACAGGTCAGTCCTTCTCCTTCTTTGACATCTGCAGCCAAAAGATATCTGAATCCATTTTCATCATTTGTATATACGTACAGTTCCCGTCCTGTATCAGATCTTACGAATGCAGCAATTTTATTCCAATCTCCTCTATCGTATATACGCCTGAGTTCCCATTCCGTTTCTTCCAGGCCCGATTTTTTTGAATAGTTTACGACTGCAGCAGCTGCCCAGTCTGTGAACGTGACATGAATGTATTTTTGGTTTGGATCTTTGAAAAAATCATACTCCACAGCAGGTTCTTTCCCCCAATCCACTTCCATCCATCTTTCTTCCGGTATTTCCTTAAAGTCAACCGGCTTTCTATTTTCCATATGACATTTCCATATGAACAAAAACAAAGTAAAAGCAAATACCAGAAAAACAGTTGTCATATATATTTTTTTTAATTGGATTTTCTCCCAATATTTATTGGAACAGTTCATCATATGTAAATGTCACCTCATCTCTGCAAATATTTGATTCCTCTACAGCCTCATAATATCTTTCTGTTAACGCATTATATTGATCTTCTGTTACTCTGAAATAATATACCTGAAATCCTTCCGAATAACAGGCATATTTTCTCATCCTTCTGCTTAAAACCGTTTCCTCATCTGCGAAGGAGGGCAGAGCTGCCATATAGACCATTTCGCCATTGCTGTCTCTTTCAAAAAACATAACCCGGCAGACCTCTTTCCCGTTTTCATCAAGTCTGCAGAAAAGATGCTGTCTCCCTTCTCTGTCCCATCGAACCGTTCCGGTTCCGTGTACAGATTCCCAAAAGAAACCTGTCTGATACCATAGATTCATCGTTTCTGTGTTTTTATCATATCGAAAATAATATATAAAATAAAAACGATCTGTCATAACAAGTTCTGGCGCGCCATCCCCGTTCATATCAAAAAAAAGATAGCTGTAGTTCCTGACATCATAAAATTCATTTTTTCCGGATACCACGTATTCATAATCTTTCAAATAATACTGCTCACCCGTCTCCGGCAATGTGAAAGTTATCTCATTATTTAAAAGTGAACTATACTTTTCCTTATAAAAATCATATTCCTCCAGATTTCCTTTTTGAAATTCACTGAAAAAATCCACTTTTTCATAAGCTTCCATAAGAACCTGAACTGTTTTTTTATCTGCAAATTTTACGTTCTCATACGGATAAAAAAAAGAATATTCATCAATATATTGTATGGGTTCTTCATTAAATCCGGATTCTATAACGAGTAGTAACATCGCAATAATGCCAATACATATAAATATTTTAATTCTTTTCATCAAAATTTTCTCCTTAATTGTTACAAAAGCAAAATGCAGCTGTACTGCTTTTGAGAAACCCGCTCCCCGAAAACCCGGAAGAGGGCGGCCGACCAAAAAGGGAAGGCCATCCGCCTGAAAGACCTGTTTGCGTCCCATAAAAGACAGTTCCGGGAAACAGAGATGTTACTGATACCAGTTTACTCTCATCTCCATATTGGGCAGATATTCCAATACAATCTCATCCCCTTTCTGTAAATCACCTGAACCGGATATTTCCACTTTTTCAGTTCTGTTATTTTTCAGATCGACTTCCACAGTTATTTCATTTTCACTGTTCTCAATAACTGTACCTTTATATGTAACATACTTTCCTGTTATAAAATATGGAATATCACGCAAAACAGGTATCGTAAAAGTATACAGAAAAAGAACTGTAAGAACTATCAGTCCTGCAATCAGACCAATATCTGATACACTGCTGGAAACTGTTTTTATCTGGTCCGGGTTTAAATCCTGCTGTTCCGTTTTTTCTGTCATTTCTTTTGGTTCTGACTTTTTTCTTTGCATTACAATCAGTAATACAACCATTATTAATGTGGAAAATGTAATAAAATTTGTAAACAAAAAATATCCCAGTCTTCTAAAATCCATAAACTTCTCCTTTTACCTTGAACACTTTTTTCAAAAAATATATTTCGACATTTTCAAAATACATATCTGGTCATTCTGTATTTTATACTTTACCACTGCAGTTTTTTACGTTCATAAAAACGTCTTCTGAGAACCTTTTCTAATCCTGTTGAAATCTGAACTTCCCCGTTCCGACTCAATATATTTATGATCTCTCTTAGTTGTTTCAAACTGTAGATAAGAGGATCAAAAGTAAATATACCTCCATCATTCATCTCGATTGCCACTTCTTCATATGCACCCTGGTAATTTATTATTTTTTTCGTCTGAGATGTTTTTTCTGAATGGCAATACAAATCTTTTCCATACATTTCAAAGGAAAAACCTATTCTTGATACATCTGCCGGATTAATTTCGATTCTTTGATGAATCCAACTGTTTTTTTTCTTTTTTCCTGTATTCCCCAACTCCATAACCTTCTGGTCAATAATTACTTTTCCATAATCGATCTCCATATGATCTTTATGGTACCTTATAAATCCTGCGCCTAAAAAGATACTCCATAATAAAAACAGATATATAAAAAGAATGAAAACCATAGTTTCATCGTATGATAAAGCAAGTACAATGAGCAAACCAAGTCCATATGTCATTGTAGATAATATTGTAACCACTTCACCTACAATCGCCCTTGGCTTCATAATCTTTTTTTTCATAACCTGAACAACTCCTCCTGATTTCAAACAATAAAATCTTTCATAAATAATTCAATTTTCCGAAAATTAATACACTGTATGACTTATTGGGATATATACAGCTTCATTATTAAATACTGTATTAAAAACCGTTTTAACCTTTGACACGGAATCCTTCGCCACATTCCATAACGGCTCCATTGTGTATCCAGCTGTCGTCCCTGATCCTACTGAATATATAGCTTTATAAATATCCCAAATAATATAACTGCCTATCGATAATGACAATTTATCCAGTCCGCCGCTGACACCCATTTGTGTTAATCCTGCTATTATTGTATCAAGTAATATTCTGGGAACACAGTGGTCTTCAGATGGCGGCGAATCCATATTGTTTAAAAATTCGGTTACTGCATTACCTGCTGAACCTCCTAACAAATTGGCAATAAAAACATGTCCACCTGGTATAGCCAATGTAATACTTACCACTATTTCACCATTTATTTCACCTCCTATACAACCATTTATAAAATTCCCGCTATTTGAAAGCATATTGGTAATTCCTCCGGCAATTCCTCCCAATAGTGCTCCTGCGACTACTGCAGCTGCAACCGTTACAGTTGCAGGTATCCAAACTGCCGCAACTACTGGAATTGCAAGCAAACCGGCAGCAAACGCCCATTTCAAAGGTTCTTTATGCTCATACGCCCAGTCTTTTACATTTTCCACCCACTCTGGCCACGCCCCATTCCGGTCCACCAGTATCAGTGGATTATTCCAGCAATACCCATACTCATTCAACGTAAACGGCAGCTCTGCGAATCCTTTGATCAGATCTCTTCCGGTGAACCGCCCGACTAAGGGCAGATATTCTCTGGCCTTAACGTAGCTGGTTCCTACGGTCCGGTCCGGCTTAGCCGGAGGGCTGTGTTTCCAGTAAAAATCAAAGACATTTATATCTTTTTCACAATATCATAGATTTTAATTTTCCCTCTACCAGTACATCTCCCTTTTCTGTTATTGCTTTCAAAAAATATAATTTTTGCTTTGATGTGTATCCATATGCATCAAATAAAATCGTTTTCCCATTTTTCAACTCTATTGCAACCTCACTTGGTTTACGTCTTTGATAATGATAATGATATATCTCTTCACCATACAGATCCTGAGAATACCCTACCCTGTAAATATCTCTTTTCATAACTTCATTCCTGTCATTTTCCAACTTTGCACATGGATCTTTTCGTATTTTACCTTTTATTATTATCTTTTCATCTGCAAACTCAATTTTTTGTGTTTTATATATTCGATGAATCTCAATAAAAAGATATAACAGATACACACCCGGCATTCCTGCTGAAACTATGATTCCTTCCATATCGTACGCTATATAAATTAGAAAAACGATCCAGATAAACATCAGAACTATATAAAAAATTATCGTCAATAAAATTTTTTCAGGATATATTTTTTTATCAAACGGTCCATTATCAGACAGATTTTGTTTCAACTTTTGATTTCCTTTCACATCTATACTTTTGAGTGGATATATTCCTTATGAGGATATTATCGGATGACAACCATCCTGTTCTAAAATGCAGACACACAGCAAAAATTATCCTGTATTTTATCTGAGTAAATTATCTTTCAAAAAACATAATTTAAACACAGGATAATTTTCACTTTCAGGAAACTGACGGACTGTTAAGTATATTTACCAATCCAGCTGTCATAATACTTCCCCCCATTGCATATACCGTTTTATAAGCATCCCACACAATACCCGCTATTTTATCCCATCCTTTTCCTGTTGAAGTTCCAAGTCTTACACTTGAAGACAGTTTGTCTAAGGACCCGCCAATACCTGTTTGAAATACTGCAGAAAAATACCAGTTATACCTGTTTTCTAAAAAATCTTCCAATTCAGCATCTGGATCATCTATATAATTCAACAGGTCTGTAACAAAACTTCCCGCACCTCCTCCAAGTGCATTAGCCTGATATGGATTCAATACTTTGGGCACTAAGCTGAATACCAGTGAACTGTTTATAGCACCTCCTATATAGCCATTATCAAAACTTCCGCTGCCGGTCAGTTCATTAATCCCGCCAGCCGAAAGTCCGCCGGCCAAAACCGCGGCAGCAATTCCAGAATAACCGCCAACCGTTCCCAATATCCCGGTTTCTGGTGCAAGTCCTGCTGCAACTGCCACATCAGATAAGATTACGACAGTTCCAATTATGATTGTCCCGCCCACTATGACATCTTTAATAGTTTCTTTATTCTCATACACCCACTTTCCAATGTCTTCCAACCACTCCGGCAGTGCCCCATTCCGGTCCACCAGTATCAGCGGATTATTCCAGCAATACCCGTACTCATTCAGCGTAAACGGCAGCTCCGTGAATCCTTTGATCAGATCTCTTCCGGCAAACCGTCCGGCCCAGGGCGGATATTCTCTTGCCTGAGCGTAGCTGGTTCCCGCGGTCCGGTCCGGCTGGTAGCCGGTGTAGCCGAAGGGCTGTGTTTCTCCCTGATTGCCGAAGAGATCAGCGCCGAATTCGTCATAACCGTACAGTGTCTGCCGGCCGCTTCTCAGTTCGGTAAGGCGGACCGGACTGCCGAGTTCATCCTGCAGATAAGCGCTGACGCATTCTCCTTCCCGAAGGAATACGGCGTTTGTATCCCATGTATAGGACTGGATGGTCTCTTTTCCTTCTGCCGTCTCCATTCTCTGCAGAAGATTGTGGTATGGTCTGGTCAGGTCTGTGATGTACTCTGTCCTTTTTGACGGAACTCCTGCGGGCACAGCTTCCGGTAAAAACAGATTCCCGGGACCTGGCGGGGCTACTGCATATTCCAGAATACCCGTCCGGTTTCCGACTCCGCTGTACTGATACCAGGACGAATGAATTCCGTCTGATGCTGCGGCCATTCGGCTGGTTTCATCATACAGATACTGCCGAACGAGTTCTTCCCCCTGCCGGATGGCCGTCAGGTTGCCTCTTCTGTCATACCGGAAGGTCCGTTCTCCGCCGGGCCCTTCTTCCCGGATCAGCTGGTCTGCTTCGTTGTAGAAATAATGAATGGTTCCCTCTCCGGTCTCTTTTGTCGTACTCGTATTCATACCGCTCCAGTACGGTTCCGGATTTTTGATGGACCAGACTTTTCAGACGGCCCATGGGGCTGTACTGATATCCGGTACGGATTTCATCCGGATACTGCTTTTCGATCAGACGTCCGTCTGCATCGTAGCAGTACCTGACTTCCTGCTTTCCGTCTTTCAGACGGATCAGGCGGGACAGATCGTCGTACTCGAAGGATACGCTCTGCCCGTCCGGATAGACAGTCTTTCTGCGTTCTCCCAGAACACCCCACTCACAGGAGACTTCTCTCCCCATGGGATCCGTGACCTTTTTCGCATGACCGGCAGCGTCCGGTTCGATCCGGGCAGTCCCCAGCCAGTCGTCGATCCGGACCAGCTGACGCAGGCTGTTATAGGTGAATTCCGCGGTTCTTCCGTCTGCATAAGTGATCCGGCAGAGATCTCCCGCCGGATTCCATGCGTAGCGGGTGGTATATCCGTCTGCATCTGTCTTTGTGATCATCCGCCCGGACCGGTCGTACTCATACTGTTCTTTCATGCCCAGGGGATCGATCATGGTCTCCGGTTTTCCGGACAGTTCAAAGAGGTATCGAGTGATGCATTCGAAGACCGTTATATTTCCCCGGACGTCGGTCTCACGCACCAGCTGTCCGGCTGCATCATACTCATATTCATGAACGTTTCCGGCTGCATCCGTCACCTGTGTACAGCGTCCTTCGGAATCATATGCGTATGCGGTAACGGCTCCCATGGGATCGGTCTTTTTCACCATGCGGTTCCGGCTGTCGTATTCCATGACGGTCCTGTTCCCTTCCGGATCGACGGCTTCAGTTCGGTTTCCGTTCCGGTCATACTGAAAGCATATGGTTCCGCCTGTTGGCAGCGTGATCTGTTCCGGCAGATTCTGCATGTTATAAGTATACGCCGCCACCGCCCCATTGGGATAGACTGTTTGTGAGAGATTCTGCATGGCGTCGTATTCCATGTGGATCGTGTTCCCGTCGGGAAAGGTAAGGGACTCCACCTGATTCATGCAGTTGTATTCCTGCCGGAAAACCGCTCCGTCAAAGTCCACAGCCTTCTGGATTTTTCCGTTGGATCCGTACTCATAAGTTCGGCGGTTTCCGGCTGCATTCGTCACACTGGTGATCTGATTGTCTTCATTCCAGGTGAAGCCATCTATGTTCCAGTCCACCGTAACCACATAGTTTTTATTTTTTTCATCCAGAAGAAGATATAATTCCCGGTTGTTTCCGGAACTTACGAATGCATTAATACTTCCGTCTTCCATATACATACGCCTTAAAAACCATGTTTCCTGTTCCAGGTCGTTTCTCTCCTTTCCAGCAATGTGAAGTACAGACATTTCAACACTGCCTGCCATTTTATACACTCCGCCTCCGGATACGTTACTGTCATAAGGCACAATTTCCCCAAAACAGCACGCGCCGCTTTTATATGATGACATTTCATGTCCCCCAGTTCCATCTCCATCAGAAACCATCCCACCGGTACTTCGCCGGACCGGTTCATATAAACCGGAGACAGTGTATTTCCGGAATAAAAATATTCTGTATATCTGTGTACTGCCTGTGCTGCTTTTCTGGTATCGGTATCTCTCAATTCCTTCTGCAGTATCTGAAAGGTCATCTGAACTCTGCCTTCCGGATCTGATAAGATTACCGAAGGCCGACCTTCATATGGATAAAAAGAATCTCTTAGATGTTCCGGCATATCATCCAGTTCCTGCGGCAGATCCGCTGTCAGTATATTTTCTATTATTGTAGTTGCATGAACGGTAACGGAATCCTGATGGCATCCATTCGAGTCCTGGCTGCATAATATGTTCATAATAAAACATGCCTTTCTGTTTTGATTCAATAACTGTGCAAAAACCTCAGCAAAGAGGAAATAAGAATAAAAAATTCAAATCTGTACACTGGAATATCCATATTCAGACAATACAACATGATCTTCATCCAGCATAGAGGAATATTCTCCAGCAGCTTTGCATGGTGGATCTTTGCATTGTCCAAGATGGATGATGACAGTTTTTCTCTTCGGCATTCCGCAGTTTCTTCTGAAGGATTCTCTGAAAATTCAGGGAATGAAAAATGATCTCAGTATAAAGATTATAAGCATAAAAAATGCAAATCTATGTACTGGAATATCCATATTCAGACAACTCATCAGAATAAATATTATAACTGCAATTCCGAGCACCAGCATAATATCATCCGTTTCCTCTTCTTCCAGAATAACCGGATCCAGCTCCCAGTTTCCTACACAATTTCCAATGGGAACATCGTCTGCCTCATAAAAATAATATATTCCATCCTGAAATTTGTCTTTTGCAAAAACAGCCTTGTTATAACATATTCCTTCTTCTGAAATTTGTCCTCTGTTATATTCTAATTTTATAAGAGGACATCCATAAGAGTATACATAGATTTTCCCGGCTCTTTTCTTAAACTGAAAGTCAAAATCACTCATGCAGCATCTGGTAACAGTTTCATCTCCCAAAACGGCATATCCCATGTTGTAATATAAAAAATCATTTTCCATACATTCGTCAGAATCCGGATAAAAATTGCTGTCCCATATTCCTTTTGCACTTCCGAGATAAACCATATCCACTGTTTTATACATCAAAAAATGACTCAAAAGAATCAGAGCAGAAAGTGCAAAAAACATAAGCATCAATATAAGACATATCTTTTTAAACAGTTTCATCTTAGATCTCCTGATATATTATTACTCTTTTTCCATACGGACAGCAGGGACTCCGCATGCTGCCAGTAAACAGGTTACTCTGCTGTACTTCGTTCTTCCTACGACATCATATACTCCTGTATCTGAATAACTTTTGAATCCGGTATTATTCTGTTTATAAAAAGCAAATCCTTTTGTTTCTGAATAATTTAAAAATGATATTTGGTTTATATATTTCTCATACGAGTTCTTATGATACATGTAATTTCCCTGTGACTGCATCGTATGATGTCCATCCCTGTATCCATGCCATATGCTCCCATCTGATGCAATAATTCTCCCTATACTGTCGGCATTTTTATCTTTATAAAATGCTTCTGCCATTGTATAGTCATACGCTATTTCCCCTCCATTAGTTACTTTCATCGGAAAATCCTGCGGATTATCCAGACCTGTATTGCATCCCAAAAGAAGCAGTGTATCAATTTTCTTTTCGTGAAGCTTCTCTATGTCTTTTCTTCTCCAATAGGTCTTTTTATCTTCCTCTGTTTTTTCATTGTAAGACGACATCTGCATAATATTATTTCCGGCATGTGTAAAAATTACCACTATATCTATAGGCTCCATATCATCCATATCGTTCCACTTTTCTGTTGCATAAGAGGCTGATTCAATTGGTATCGGTTTAATATCTGTATCATAATAATCTTCAAGCTGTTTTATATCATCATCCACCATATCCTTCATATTATCAAATGCCTTCGGATCATAAAAGTAATACCCTTTCATCCCGTCAGGATCCACAAAGTTCACCGGATCATTCCAGCAATATACATATCGGTTCAATGTTTTTGGCGCTGCAAGGCTTCCCGGAATCTTATCCTGAGCTATAAAACGGCCCGACCCGGGCTGATACTGCCTGGCATGGGCATACAGAGTATTGCTGACCGGATCGCACAGATATCCGGTATAGCCGAACGGCTGTCCTTTCCCATGCGGAGTATAACCGGATGAAATGTTCTGCCTTTCCAGCCCGCTCAAATCATTTCCGAATTCGTCGTATCCACAGGCATCTCCTTTACCGATTTCGTACAATACTCTTACAGGGCTTCCCAGTTCGTCATTCATATAATAACGTTCCGGCTTACAGTCCTCTTCCATGAAAGAAAGTGCATAATCCCGGTAAAACTTCTGTGTTCCGCCGGATGTCCGGATTTCCAGAAGGTCGTGACAGGATTTTGTCAGATCCAGAATATATTCCATATCATCCTGGCCATCCCGTTTTCCCAGTCCGTTATAGCGGTATACAGATCTTTCCCCCATCCCATTCCATGCCTCTGCCAGCCGGTTCATGGCATTATACCTGTAGCCATGACGTAATCTGCCATTTTCATATTCTGCAGTCAGATTTCCATTTTCATCATAAGAGAAAGAACGTATAACAGAAGAGAGTTCTTTGGAGTCACCAATCTCTTTTTTTGGTTGAAACTCCTCCGATACCAGCTGATTCAAAACATTGTAAACAGAACAGATCCTGATGCCTTTCTGTTCATCTTCTGAGACTGTCCGGTTGCCAAAAGAATCATATTGATATGTCCGCTGTACTTTTCCGTCTTTTTTCACACTTGCGAGACGATACAGTATATCGTATTCGAAACTGTATTTCCCGCTCTCATCCGGAAGGCCGCTGCGTTTTTTCACCAGAGCCGTCCTGTTTCCTGCCGCATCATACTCATAACGGTACTCGTCCAGTATTCTCCCATGGTTCTCATGTACAAGTCTGGACAGCTGCCCCAGATGATTATATTCCCAGACGGTGCGGAGTCCGTCTCCCATGATTTTTTCCGTCAGCTTCCCTTCTTTATTCCTTTTGTATAATACGCGTACCTCTTTTCTTCCGGGTGCTTTCCTTATCAGTTCTTTTAACTGCAGATTTTCGTCATACAGATAGCTGACTTTTTCTCCATCCGGATATACCATGCTTTTTTTCTCTCCATGGTTTCCCCATTCGTAAAGGATGCTTTTTCCTGATGCATTTGTGATCTTCACAGGTTTGCCAAACCGGTCTCTTTCGATCCGAATCTCCCCTTCCGGATTTTTTATGAGTACAGACTTCCCGGATGTCGTATAATCTGTCTCTGTCCATGTGCCATCTCCATATTCAATCCGTTTCAGCTTTCCATCCTGAGTATGGAAATATGCAGTCCGTATCCCTCTCCTGTCAGTCTTCTCCGATATTCTCCCCAAAGCATCAAAGGAATAATATTCTTCTCTTCCGGACGCATCCCGGATACTCTCGATCTGTCCGAGAGAATCTCTTTCGTATATCGTCTCCCGGGGCGTCTCCTCCTCTGTTCCATACCGGCAGATCCGGATCAGATGGTCTTCCTCATCATATGCATATTCCGATCTGTTTCCCGCCGCATCCGTCACCGCCGTCATATTTCCATTTGGTGAATACTCATATGTTGTGATATTTCCTGTTACATCTTTCATGGATACAGGTTTTCCGGAGCTGCCGTAAACAAAGCTCTTTTCCTGTCCTGCTTCCCCTGTCATTCTCACAACCCGTCCCATGCAGTCATAATGGTAAGTCAGACAGTTTCCGTAAATATCGGTCCTGGTCTTTATCCTGCCGGACAGATCATAAGTGAAATGCTGAAAAAGGCCATTGGGATATAGGATTTTTTCCAGTCGGCCGCCAGGAAGATAGATATATCTGACAGTCCTTCCCATTCCGTCTGTCACAGACTCAGTCAGTCCCAGTGCATTATAGGTATACCGGGTGACATTTCCCCTCAGATCCGTTTCTTCTATCAGTTCTCCCGCATCGTTATAATTAAAGAGTCTCCGGTTTCCATCCGGATCCGTGATGCTGCTGATCTGTCCTGAGTAATGATACGTTAATATGGTTTTCCTTCCTGTAAAATCTGTAATCTCCGTTACCCGGTTCAGGGCATCGTATGCGTAAGTATACGCCGACAATACTTCATTTCCGTTCCCGGTTTCCATACAGACCAGATTTCCTACAGCATCATATGTATATTCTGTCACACATATTTCGGATGACCTTTTTGCTTTCTTTATAATTTCCCGCCGCTTTAACCGGTTATGTCCGTCATACTGATATCTGGTAACTGTTCCCGCCGGTGATACTTCTTCCGACACTTTTCCCATTCGATTGTATTTGCAGACAATCACATTTCCTTCTTTATCTGTAAGGCGTTCCGGACGGTTCATACAGTCATACTCTGCACTTATCGTCTTACCGTCAAAATCCCGTACCAGGACTGGCCGGCCGCTCTCATTAAAGCTGTAACTTCTTATTTTTCCTTCCGGATTCGTAATACAGGTCAAATGATCTCGTTCATCATACTCATACTGTGTTTTATTTCCCTCCGCATCGATATGAACCGTCACCCGGTTCAAAGCATCATACCGATAGTACGTGCAGGCTTCATATGGATCCTCAACGCTTTCCACATTTCCTTTCAGATCATAACTGATCTGATAACTGCTTCCGTCTGCCTGCACGATCTGTCTGATCCTGTTATTTCCATCATAAGTGATTTTGCGGCTTCTCCCCAGGACATCTGTGATTCTGGTCAGCCTTCCTTTTTCATCATATTCATATTTTTTCCGGATTTTTCCAAAAGCAGTTACTGTAAGCAGTCTCCCTTCCTGATCATAGACGTAAGAGAGCTTCTCTCCCAATGCATTCACAATCCCTGTCAGATTTCCCTGCATATCATACTGGTATCTGGTCTGATTTCCATTTTTATCAATAAACAAAACCTTCTGATTCCTGTCATTATACGCATAAAATTCCTCCCCATCATCATAGACAGTCCGTATATTCCGCGCTCGATCGTCACATACGTATGTCCTCCTGCCTGCTTTTCTTAACGCAGCTTCTTATTTTGTTCCATCAAAAAAGTTCTGCACCCATCCTTCATCTTCGAAAGAAAACGTTTCTTCTTTTCCAAGGTACAGCTTCTTCTCCTTTCGGTATACAGGCACTGTTACAAAACACCAGTCCATGGGTCTGGCCCATACAAAAAATTTTACTTCATTTTCCACAATATCATCCGTGTCCGCCTGAAGGATATGTTCCCCGTAGATTTCCTGAATCTCTTCGTATTCTTTCGGACAGAAATCAGACAGGGCACACTGGCAGGAGTACTGATACCGTTCCTTTCCGTCCTCGTCCTTCAGGTACAGCCGAAGCAGCAGATCGTCCATATTTCTGGAAATCATCCCGCTTCTGCCATGGCGCTCCAGACGGTGGATCAGGATGATCTCTTCCCCGCTGTGGGTATGTGCGGTAACCTGATAGGGCAGCGCCGGTTCTCCGGTCCGGATCGTTACGTCCGCAAACCCGTACCGCCGGTCCCTTAAGTAACGGAGCGCACCGTCCACGCAGCTCATCTTAAGTTCCGGATCGCTGCTCCCCTCTCTGTTCCTTCTCCGGAAGCGGATCGCCTTCCCCGGCACGTACTCTTTCAGGGCGTCCCGAAAGATCCCGATCCGGCAGGACTGTCCGGTCAGACGGATGATTGAAAAGTCCGAAAGCAGATCCTCCCCATACATCCGTTCCAGGAACCGGCGCATGATCCCGTAGATATCTCCCTGCAGCAGAAGCTCCAGTTCGTAGATGCTCAAGAAGATCCGCGGGAATTCCTTCACGGTTTCAAGGCCCCTCTCCGTCTGAATCGACAGCTTCCATTTATCCGCCGGAATCCATGTGCCGGCGCTTTTCTCCCAAGGTTCTGACGCGATCACCACCTGCAGCGTTCCTGCATGAGCATAGAATTCCTTTTTTGCTTTTTCCGCCAGATGAAACAGCAGATAAAAATTGTTTTTCACCCGGTAATAATCCGCCCTGCTCCGGTTCTCAAAATCCTTAAAGCGGGTGGGAAGGAAAGCCTCCGCTTTTTCATATTCCTGCTCCAGTTCTCTGTATAACGCTTCCGTCCCCTGCCGGTCCACATAGCGGAAGACGTCCATATCATAGCCGGACAGGATCTGTTCCGCCGGTTCTGCCGCATCCGGATACAGCTGATTGACCAGGCGAAGCTTCAGGATCTGCATGATCCGGTAAGTCAGATTGTTTCCGCCGAAATCCGTATCGCCGTTTTCGTAGGCCGTGTCGATCTCGATCCGGTAGGATACCCTCTGATCCCACACCCGGAAGGTGCAGGAACACAGATCCGTCGTGCCTCCCCCGCAGTCGATGATCAGCGCATGGTACGGCTGTCCTTCCTCCACGGTTCCGGCCTCAGTCATCCCGGATATGGTGTTGTACAGAACCGAGACTCCCTCATCGATCATGCCTTCCTTCTCCACCGCATAATCAGGCAGAATCTCTGCGAACATTCGACCGAACTGCGCCTTCTGTTTGACCGGGCAGGATACATGAACCTTTGGTATGCAGCATTTGAACTGGTTTCTGACCGTATCAATCACATATGTAAAAAATGCTTTTAAGATTTCCTTCCTGGCCACGAACCCCCGGCGTCCCTGCCGATCCGTGATCTCTTCCAGTTTTTCACAGTCTGCAATCCACCGCTTGATATCATAGAACACACAGAATCCTTCATCAATATAGCTGGATTCCGCCAGGCGGATGGCGTCATAGACGAAGAGAAATTGCGGCTTTCCGCCTTCCACGGACAGTACCGCCGCCACACTGGGAAGCAGGGTGCTTCCTCTTTCGTCTGTCGCAGAATCATAAAAACGGGCATAGTTCGTATCGTTTTCCCGGAATCCCCGTTCCCCGTCCCGCAGTCCCATCTGCGCGAAATACCGGCTGTCCAGATAGACCCCCGCCGTCGTGCTGCTGGTTCCAAAGTCCATCGCCATGGGCATGGCAAGCGGCGCCGGTTTCCTTACTTCAAAATCCAGAAGCGGTATCCGGTACACCTCCATGGATTCCGGCAGCCGTTCCCGCTGTCCGCTGCAGATCCCGAAAAGCAGTTCGGATTCCCTGCGCCCCATGCAGTACAGGCTGTAGTTCCTGATCCTGGATTCCCGGCACGGGATATCTGCTGCCTTTGTAAGATAGAGATAATCGGTCCTTTTCCCCATGGGAACTACATTCAGGATTGCGCAGACCATCCCGTCCCCGCCTATGACCAGCGCGTTGGTTCCTGCCAGCGCTCTGGTGTAAGGCAGCGTCAGTCCGTCTCCAAATCCCAGTTCCAGCCCTTCATAGACGATGATCCGGGAGCGGCATTCCAGATGCAGGTCCGTCCGTTCCCGCAGTGTGGCATGTCCCACAGCCGTTTCCAGTGTCTGATATCCTGTCTCATCTGCCTTCCGGATCAGAAAATACTCCTCTGCTCCCCGATACCGCAGAATCACGCGGATCAGTTCCTCCTTATCCAGCGGATTTAAGATACCCTGAAGAATCTTTTCCTTCCTGCATACCTCACGCAGCTGGAATGCGGTCATTAAGAGAAGATCTGATTTGTGATAGCGTTTTACCGACTGGTCCTCTGCCTGTTTTTTTCTGATCGTGTATCCGTATTTGTCCATTTTCGTTACTCCATTTTTATTCTTTTATGTATTGAATCCATTTTACAATTCCTTTACCAAGGCTGCTTTGAAATCCTGTGTCAAACACTTCTCTGACGGATGCCGCTCTCAACAGGCCATCCCATGGATCATACAAACAAATATGATCTCTGTTCATGCCCATAATAATCAGTGTATGAAATCGATAATCTTCCAGCATCACATTGGCCAGAATACACTTTTTCTGTGATACTGTTTTACATATCTCCTTATGGTACTGCTCAAAAACTGATATTTCACTTTCGTAATACCCCTTTGTTGAAATGGAGATTCCTGCATGACACGGGTTTCCAGTAATCACATATTTCATTCCTCGCACTTTACATTGATCGTCTCCGCTGATATCTTCATCTTTCATGAAACCAGATGCATTCATTACTATGGCTCTCTGCCACGCATCTACTGTAAAGACTCCCCGCATGCATCCTGCCATTTCCAACCGCAGCCCTCTGTGTTCCTCTGTCGGAACACAGAGGTTCAGCCATTGCCGGGACACCATTCCATAAGGCAGATCCGTTAAATCCTGTGAATCGTATACAATGGAAAAGTTCCATTGTGGATGCCTGTATTTGTACTGCTGCCCCAGTATCTTACATGCTACTGCCCAGCACCAGTTTCTTCGATTCTGGATATACGGCTGAGGATAAATCTCAGCACAATCACGAATAAACGGCTTCATGTTTTTCTTTCCAACATCAGCGACATTATTTTCGACATTTTATTTGCCCTCCCTCTGTCTCAATTTTTCTAAACCTTTCACCTATAATTTTTTCAAATTCAATACATTCAGCCAATATATAACTTTATATCCTCTCTTTCTTTGCTGAATATTTGATTCATCTCCATACATAAATTATCTATTCGATCTCTTATATATACTCCCTGCTCATTATTCATATGTTCAACAAGCCAGTTTTTCAGTTCTGTCAATTCCATTTTTACAGGTTCCAATTCGTCTTTTCCTATCTCAATTCCACACTGAAAACATCTCACCCATTTTAAATCCAGTTTTTCAATTGCCAGCAACCAGTAATTTTCAAATACTCTTTCGGTTGAAACAGGCACATAAATACACTTTTCATTTTCATTAATAGGATTACTTACCATCAAACATATTGACATATCAATCTCCGCTCCAGACAAGTTGAAATTTAAATCCTGACAACTCATTTTCCAAAACACAGTTTTTAAAATTATCTGTTACCAATGCACTTCTCCTTGGTTCATCCTTAATTTTAAAAATATCAGTCCCTCGCAGCCTTTCTTCTATAAATGCATATGATTGAAAAATCATTATCCTGTCACTATTTGGAGACATACGATATTTTGATTTTTTATAGTCAATGCAATCCAATACATTAATTATATTGATGATATAAAAC
>VSND01000083.1 GCA_009774145.1 Lachnospiraceae bacterium
GGATAGTAAATATAGAATTTGATGTGAACGAAGACGGAAACCGGCCGTTCGGATGCCGTTTGTACTGGCAAAACTGCTGAAAAAGGTTCACAACTGACTGCATGGAAAAAGCGGTCCGTCTGAATGACGGACCGCTTTTTTGGGACCTGTTCCCCGGCAGTCAGGGGACACATGCCGCAGTTCTGGCTATATAGCGGCCTCCTGTACATGGACCACGGCTCCAAATCCGAAGCCTGATCCCATATTTCGATTGGTACTGGTATCGCATCCGGTAAGCAACATTGCACATAAACATAAAACGAAAATCTTTTTCATTTATTCAGTCCCTCCTGTGACCATTGAATCTGCATACTAATGACTGAAATATATGACTGGACGGCCGGTCCTGCGTGTATTGCCTCCTTTCCCCCGAAGATGTTCGATGACCGGACAGCCGGAAAAACGGTTGCCTGGATATGTCCTCCGCAGATTTGCCATACAAAACAATGGAAAACTGCTTTGTTAATAGATAGTATATATGAAAACACAGAAAATGTCAGTATATTTTTGGAAAATAATATAAAAAAATTTAAAAATTTTGGAGTTCCTGCATCAGGAGCTTTCAATCAGCAGCGTTTTCAGGGCGTCTGCGGCGACGGTCAGCGGACGTTCCCGGTTTTCGATCAGGAAAATTTCCCGGCGGGGGATTTCTTCCTTCAGACAGATCCGGCATGCCTCGCCGGATGCCAGCGCTTCCTGCGCCATTTTCTCCGGGAAAAATCCGATTCCCAGGTTGTTTTTTACCATGGGCAGGATCTGATCGGTGGTGGCGGCTTCAAATTCCGGATTCAGAGTCAGGTCGTTTCGCCGGTACAGATCATCAAAAAAATGATAGATCATCGTGTGCTCTCCCAGACAGACCAGCGGACAGTGCTGAATATCGTGCAGGGAGACCGGAGCCTGAGACAGGCTCTGAAACGCGTTTCCGCCGATGAGAATGTCCTGAAAATGCATGAGAGAACTGCTTTTCAGGGGGTCTGACACGGAGGCGGGCGAGGTGACAACTGCAAAATCCACCAGACTCTGCCGGACCGATTCGATGGCCTGGAGCGTGAGATGGTTCTGGATGCGGATCCGGATCTGGGGGTGCGATTCCCGGAACTTCTTCAGGACCGGGAGCAGGAGGAGGTGGAGGGCGGTCTCGCTGGCGCCCACGCTGACAACGCCCTCATGGAGTCCGGTGAGCATCTTCAGCTCTTCCTCTGCGGACTGGAGCTGTTCCATGGCGACCTTCACATGAGAATACAGCCGTTCCCCCTCGGGGGTCAGTGAGATTCCGCGGTTGGAGCGGATCAGAAGCTGACAGCCCAGGTCGTGCTCCAGAAGCCGGATCGTCCGGGAGACATTGGGCTGGCTGTTGTGCAGCGCTCCGGCGGCCAGGGTCAGGTTTTTGTATTTTGCGGCATAGTAAAAAACATGGTAATACTCGCAGCTGGTCTTCATATCGGTTCCTTTCCGTACCTCATCTACCATATAAAATACTTATGGCAATGATATCAAACATATATTTTTCAAATTGAACTGTTGAAAGTATAATAGAAAACTGAAAAATATACAAGGAAAAGAGGAGACAGACCATGAACAGGGATTTGACGACAGGAAAGCCGGAGACCGTTCTGTGGAATTTTTGCGTGCCGCTGTTTGGAAGCATCATCTTTCAGCAGCTGTATAATATTGCAGACAGTTTTGTGGCGGGGAAATTGATCGGAGAAAACGCGCTGGCGGCGGTGGGGAACAGTTACGAGATCACACTGATCTTTATCGCCTTTGCTTTTGGATGCAACATCGGATGCTCCGTGATCGTCTCGCAGCTCTTCGGCGCCAGAGAATATAAGAATATGAAGACGGCGGTCACCACCTCCATGATCGCCAGCGCGGTCCTGTGCGCAGTTCTGGTGACAGCAGGCGTGCTGGGCGGCAGCTGGCTGCTTCGGGTGATCCGGACGCCGGAGGCGATCTTTGCGGACTCAAAGCTGTATCTGGATATCTACATCTGGGGATTTCCGTTCCTGCTTTTTTATAATGTATCGACGGGGATTTTCTCGGCGCTGGGAGATTCCAGGACGCCGTTTTTCTTTCTGGCGGCCTCGTCGACGGCCAACATCGCGGTGGATATCCTGTTTGTCGCTGCGTTCCATATGGGAGTCGCCGGCGTGGCGTGGGCAACCTTTCTCTGCCAGGGAGTCAGCTGCGTCCTGGCAGTGACGGTTGTAGGAAAGAGACTGTCCGGGATCTGTGCGGAGGAAAAGGCGCCGCTTTTTTCTTCTAGGCTTTTCCGGCGGATTGCCATGATCGCAGTGCCAAGCATCCTGCAGCAGAGCTTTATTTCCGTTGGAAATATTGTGATTCAGGGAGTGATCAACGGATTCGGGGCGGGCGTGATCGCCGGATATGCGGCGGCAGTCAAGCTGAACAATCTGGTCATCACATCCCTTACGACGCTGGCGAACGGAGTGTCCAACTACACGGCGCAGAACCTGGGCGCCGGCATACCCTCGCGGGTAAAGGAGGGGTTTCGGGCAGCGGCGAAGATGGTGTGGATTCTGTGCGTGCCCATCGTGCTTCTGTATCTTCTGGGGAACAGCCGCCTGATCTGCATTTTCATGGACGATCCGTCCGGTTCTGCGCTGGAGTCCGGTACCCGTTTCCTCTCTGTTGTCACGCCGTTTTATTTTATTGTATCCGTGAAACTGGTGGCAGACGGGATTCTAAGGGGCGCAGGCATGATGAAGCAGTTCATGGCATCAACCTTTACGGATCTGATCCTGCGGGTCGTGCTGGCAGTCGTTCTTTCCAGGCAGTTCGGATCGGTCGGAATCTGGTGTGCATGGCCTGTCGGATGGAGTATTGCCACGGTGCTGTCAATCCTTTTCTACAGGAAAGGATCCTGGAAATAGAAGGGCTGGCGAAAGACGCAGCAGGGACTATGCTGCAAAACCGGCCTGCACACTCAGCAGCGCTGTGTGGATTGGAGCGGACAGGGAATCGGCATTGTCTGCCTCAGGCGGACTCAAAGTGTCCGAATGAGGCAGACAATGCCGGTTTTCTGTCCGATTCACTCCATACGAGCGCTGAGCGTGCAGGCCTGGATGTGTCTGGTATGTGCAGGTTCAGCTCTTAGATTTCAAACAGCAGGTCTCCGTAGGAGGGCATGGGCCACACTTCTTTATCTACGAGCATCTCCAGCCTGTCGATGGGACGGCGGAGCGCTTCCATGGCAGGAAGTACATAATCGCGGTAGAAATGGGCGCGGGTGTGATTGTCTGCAATACCGACTGCTTCTTCCGTTACACTGCGCAGAATCCGTACAGCGCCGTTTGCCTGATTTAAAAGGGTGGTGATCTCTTTTAAAAGGTCCGTCTGTACAATGGCTTCCACTCCGATGGTGTTCATGGACTGGATAATGCCGGACAGGGTGCCGGTATATCCGATTACGGCCGGGATGATCTGCTTGACTGCCATGTCGATCATGGTCCGGGCTTCGATATTGATGGCTTTGTTGTAGCTTTCGTATTTGATTTCCGCCCGGGAGTGAAGCTCGGATTCATTGAATACATGGAACCGTTCGAACATCCGGACAGATTTCTCTGTCAAAAGCGCCGGTATGGCGTCGATCATGGAACGCAGGTTCGGAAGGCCCCTGCGTTCCGCTTCCTCCACCCATTCTTCGGAATAACCGTTGCCGCCGAAGATGATCTTCTGGTGATCGGCAATATACTGGATGGTCAGGTCGTGAAGGGCCGTGTCGAAATCCTCCGCCTTTTCCAGAATGTCACAGGCATCTGCCAGTGCTTCCGCTACGATCGTATTGATGACCACGGTGGAAGGGGAGATGGAATCCCGGGAACCCACCATACGGAATTCAAATTTGTTGTTGGTAAAGGCAAAGGGCGAGGTACGGTTCCGGTCGGTGGCGTCCCTGATAACGTCCGGAAGCGTCTTTACGCCGGTGTGAAGGGTGCCGCCTCTGAAGCTGTGCGTTGCATTTCCGGTGCTTAAAAGCTGCTGCAGCACATCGTCCAGCTGTTCGCCCAGGAACACGGAGATGATGGCCGGCGGGGCCTCATGGGCGCCCAGCCGATGGTCATTTCCCACGTTGGCAGCCGATTCCCGCAGCAGATCGGCGTGGGTGTCCACGGCCTTCAGAATGCAGGCAAGGAAGAGCAGAAACTGCCGGTTTTCGTGGGGCCTGCGTCCCGGATCCAGCAGGTTCTGACCCTCATCCGTGGTCAGAGACCAGTTGTTGTGTTTGCCGGAGCCATTGACGCCGGCGAAGGGCTTTTCATGGAGCAGACAGACCAGTCCCTGCTGGTTCGCCACTCTTTTCAGGGTCTGCATCATGATCTGGTTGTGGTCGGCGGCTACATTGGCTTCTGCATAGATGGGAGCCAGTTCGTGCTGTGCCGGCGCTACTTCATTGTGCTGGGTCTTGGCAGGAACGCCCATCTTCCATAATTCTTCGTTGACCTGACGCATATAGGCGGCGATCCGCTGGCGGATGGTGCCGAAATAATGATCATCCAGTTCCTGCCCCTTGGGCGGCATGGCGCCGAACAGGGTGCGGCCGGTGTAGATCAGGTCTTTTCTCTGCAGGTATTTCTGACGGTCAATAATGAAATATTCCTGCTCCGCACCGATGGAAGGCGTGACTTTTCTTGCGGTCGTATTTCCGAACAGACGCAGAACCCGCAGAGCCTGCTCCTGAACGGCCTCCATGGAGCGAAGAAGCGGCGTCTTCTGGTCCAGCGCTTCCCCTGTGAAGGAGCAGAAGGCGGTGGGGATGCAGAGGATGGCGCCTGCGGCGTCCTCCCGGACGAAAGCCGGAGAAGTACAGTCCCAGGTCGTATAGCCTCTCGCCTCAAACGTGGCGCGCAGGCCTCCGGAAGGGAAGGAGGAGGCGTCCGGTTCGCCTTTGATCAGGTCCTTGCCGGAAAATTCCATGAGGACGGAACCGTCTTCCTTTGGGGGAGTGATGAAGGAGTCGTGCTTCTCAGCGGTAAAACCGGTAAGCGGCTGAAACCAGTGGGTGTAATGAGTGGCTCCCTTTTCAATGGCCCACTTTTTGATCGCCGCCGCCACCACATCTGCAATGGCCGGATCCAGTTCTTTCCTGCCTTCGATGGTCTTGCGGAGCTCGTAGTAGATGCTCTTCGGGAGGTACTGGCGCATGGCTTTTTCATTAAACACGTTTGTTCCAAAGATATCCATGATGGACGGACTGCTTTCCCAACGATTTTCCATAGATATATCCTTTTCCTTTCTCGGAGACGTCTTTTTTCAACAATATCATGTCTAAGATACAATATTCATCAAAAAAGTACAATAGAAAATATCATGGAAATGTAGAAAAGTCATACAGATTTTTAATTGCGTCTCTGCCGGATATGCTTTATAATATTTGTCATATCCTGATTCACCGGAAGAGAGAGGAGCCGCCTATGAGCTATGCTGACCAGTTGTTTATTCATATGTGCCGGGACATTCTGGAACATGGAACCAGTACCGAGGGAGAGAAGGTCCGTCCGAAATGGGAAGACGGCGCTTCTGCCTATACGATCAAACGCTTCGGTGTAACCGCCCGTTATGATCTTCGCAGGGAATTTCCGGCGCTCACGCTCAGAAAGACAGCGCTTAAAAGCTGTATGGACGAGATTCTGTGGATTTACCAGAAGAAATCTTCCAATATCCATGACCTGAACAGCCATATCTGGGATGAGTGGGCAGATGAGACAGGCTCCATCGGAAAAGCATACGGTTATCAGATCGGAGTAAAGAGCAGGTATAAAGAAGGAATGATGGACCAGATGGACCGGGTGCTCTATGACCTGAAGAACCATCCCTTCAGCCGCCGGATCATCACGAATACCTATGTACATCAGGATCTGAGCGAGATGCATCTCTATCCGTGCGCCTACAGCGTTACTTATAATGTGACCCAGGGCAGGGGAGAGGACAGGCTGACTCTGAATATGGTGCTGCATCAGCGGTCTCAGGACGTGCTGACGGCGAATAACTGGAATGTATGCCAGTATGCGATTCTTCTGATGATGGTGGCGCAGACATGCGGTATGATACCGGGAGAGCTTCTGCATGTGATCGCGGATGCACATATCTATGACCGGCATGTGGACATTATAAAGGAACTGATCGGGAGGGAATGCCATCCCGCCCCCCGGGTTACTCTGAACCCGGAGGTGAAGGATTTTTATGCATTTACAACGGACGACCTTCTGGTGGAAGACTATCAGGCAGGCCCGCAGGTAAAGAATATACCAGTCGCAGTATAAAGATGCCTGTTCAGGCGTCTGCTGGCCGATCCCCATGGCGGGCATGCGCGTCGGCAGGTCAGAACAGAAGTCTGAATAAATGAAAGGAAGCGGACAGATGAATCTAATTGTGGCAGTGGATCAGAACTGGGGAATCGGATACCAAAACCGGCTTCTGGTGAGCATTCCGGAGGATATGAAATTCTTCCGCCGTGAGACGAACGGGAAGATAGTGGTGATGGGCAGAAAAACGCTGGAGAGTTTTCCGAACGGCCTTCCGCTTAAGAACCGTACCAATCTTGTGCTGACAAAAAATACCGGCTATCAGGCAAAGGGCGCAGTGGTGCTGCACTCTGTGGAAGCCGTTCTGGAGGAACTGAAAAAATATCCGTCGGAGGATGTGTATGTCATTGGAGGGGACAGCATCTATCAGCAGTTTCTGCCCTGCTGCGACGTGGCGCATGTGACGAAGATCGCCCATTCTTACGAAGCCGATGCGTATTTTCCCAACATCGACCGAATGCCGGAGTGGAAGCTGACCGGCGAAAGCGCGGAGCAGACTTATTTTGATCTGGAGTATACATTCTGCCGCTATGAAAGACAGGGGGCCTGAGGATGGCAGGAAGAAGGAAGGAGCGCCTCTTTCAGTTCAGTCTTTACGGACTGGATACCAACCTGCTGGTGGTGCTGTTCTTTGTCATGATATTCGGATTCATCATGATCTACAGCGCCAGCTATTATACGGCAGGGCTCAGCCAGGCGTATAACCATGATCCCATGTATCTGCTGAAGAACCAGGTGATCTACAGTATTCTTGGAATCATTGTCATGCTTCTGGTATCCTGCGTGAATTACCATTTCTGGTGCATCTTTGCGCTGCCCGGTTATCTGGCGTGCATCGTGCTGGTGCTGCTTCTGAAAGTGCCTTCCATTGCGGTCACGGTAAAGGGAGCGACCAGATGGCTCAGGATCGGGCCGGTACAGTTCCAGGTGGCAGAACCGGTCAAGCTTCTCATGATCGTTGTCATGGCGACGCTCATCGTGATCCGCAGGCACCGTCTGAGACGCTGGAAATACATGCTCCAGCTGATCATTCCCCCGGCGATTGTATCTGCGATGATATTGAAGATCAGCAATAACATGAGTACGGCGGCGATTCTGCTCGGAACGGCAGTGTTTATGATCTACGTGGTGCATCCGGAACAGTGGAAATTCATCCTGTGCGGCGCGGCAGTCGCGGCGCTGGTGGCAGGAGTTCTGTATTATGTGAAGAGTCTGGATCCGCTGCAGATGGAGAACAATTTCCGTCTGATCCGGATCCGTGCATGGCTGTATCCGTATGAATATGAACAGGATAAGGCGTTTCAGTCCCTTCAGGGGCTGTATGCCATCGGTTCCGGCGGCCTGTGGGGCAGAGGACTGGGCAACAGCATCCAGAAGCTGGGCAAGATACCGGAGCCCTATAACGACTATATCTTTGCGATCATCTGCGAGGAGCTCGGGATCTTCGGGGCCGGGCTGATCATTCTGCTGTTCATCTATCTGCTGTACCGGATCTACACCGTATCACAGCTGGCGGAGGATCTGCTGGGGCGGATGATCTCCATTGGAGTTCTGTCCCACATAGCGCTGCAGGTCATATTGAACCTGATGGTGGTGACGAATCTGTTTCCGACCACCGGCGTGACGCTGCCGTTCTTCAGCTACGGAGGTACGGCGACCGTGTTTCTGATGATTGAGATCGGGCTGGTTCTGAGCGTGAATAAATACAGTGTAAAAAGACGTATGGAATACGAACGCGAACGGGAGCGTGAACGAATGAGACGGTATTAAAGGAAAGGAGCGTGTCAAAGATGTATCGGAAACATACAAAGACTGTGCAGATTGGCGACCGGGTCATCGGAGGAGGCAATCCGATCCTGATCCAGTCCATGACAAATACGAGGACAGAAGATGTGGAAGCGACCGTTTCCCAGATCAGAAAGCTGACAAAGGCAGGCTGTGAGATCATTCGCTGTACGGTGCCGACGATGGAAGCCGCACTGGCGCTGAAGGAGATAAAAAAGCAGATCTCGATTCCTCTCGTGGCGGACATCCATTTTGACTATCGGATGGCGATAGCCGCCATGGAGAACGGCGCGGACAAGATCCGGATCAATCCGGGAAATATCGGAAGCCTGGAACGGATCCGGGCAGTGGTGGATACTGCAAAAGAGCGGAAGATTCCCATCCGGGTGGGTGTTAACAGCGGTTCGCTGGAAAAAGAACTGGTGGACAGGTACCATGGCGTTACGGCGGAGGGAATTGTGGAGAGTGCGCTTCACAAGGTCCGGCTGATCGAGGAACTTGGGTATGACAACCTGGTCATCAGCATCAAATCCTCGGATGTGATGATGTGCGCAAAGGCGCATGAACGGATCGCCGGTCAGACGGTATATCCGCTGCATGTGGGAATCACAGAGGCAGGAACCCTGTTTTCCGGAAATATCAAGTCTGCAGTGGGGCTTGGCATCATCTTAAGCCAGGGGATCGGGGATACGATCCGGGTGTCCCTGACCGGGGATCCGGTGGAAGAGATCAAATCCGCAAAGCTGATCCTGAAGACGCTTGGACTTAGAAAGGGCGGCATTGAGGTGGTGTCCTGCCCGACCTGCGGACGGACGAAGATCGACCTGATCAGCCTTGCCAACCAGGTGGAGACGATGGCGGCAGAATATCCGCTGGATCTTAAGGTGGCGGTGATGGGATGTGTGGTCAATGGTCCCGGAGAAGCGAAAGAGGCGGATATCGGCATTGCCGGAGGGATCGGTGAAGGACTTCTGATCAGACATGGAGAAGTGGTGAAGAAGCTGCCGGAGAGCGAGCTTTTAAGTGCGCTCAGGAAGGAGCTGGAGAACTGGAAAAATGAATGAACGGCCTTTTTTTGAAGTGTTTCGTACCCTGCAGGTGGACGGACCGGTGCACAGCCTGCTGGAACAGGTTATGGTGACAAGAGTCTCCATGACTCCGAAGCAGGATGTATTCAGGGTTTATATTACGAGTAAAAAGCTGATTGCCAAAGATCAGCTTTTTCAGTTGGCAAAACAGATCCGACGGCAGATCTTCGGCTGCCGGAGGGTGCAGGTACATATTTTTGAAAAGTTTCTCTTATCCGGACAGTATACGCCGCAGAAGCTGTGGGATGTGTACGAGGACAGCGTTCTGACCGAACTTGCAGCGTACAGCCCGTATAAACGAAGCATTATGAAGAACGCCAGAGTGGAGTTTCCGGACGAGAATACCATGACGGTCGGAATATCAGATAAAATCTATGACAAAGAAGCGGTGGACGACCTGCTTCGGATTCTGGACCGGGTACTGAATGAGCGCTGCGGTTTTCGTGTTAAGGTGGATGTGAAATATCTGGAGTCCGGCGAGAGCAGGAGCATGGAAAAGAGCGAGGCGGAGTTAAAGCAGCGGATCAGTTTCCTGACGGAAAACCTGAGAAAGGAAAAGGCCAGGAAGGCGGAGACAAAGCAGGAAGCCGACCGGACAGGGCAGAAAGAAAAAGAATCTCAAAAAACAAAAGAAGGCAGCAGCCGAAAGGCCGGGGGAAAGTCTTTTGGAGAGCACAGATATGCAAAGAGCGACAGGAGTTTTGGAGCCCGCAGAAGCGACAATCCGGATGTGCTCTATGGACGGGACTTTGAAGACGAGCCGATCACGCTGGATCAGGTGATCGAGGAGATGGGGGAGGTGACGGTCCGCGGGAAACTTTTAAATGTGGAAGAACGGGAGATCCGCGGCGAGCGGACGATCATCACCCTGACGGTGTCGGATTTTACCGATACGATTCATGTAAAGATGTTTGCGAAAAATGAAGTGCTTCCGGACATCAGAGAAAAGCTCCAGAAGGGAAATTTTGTAAAGCTGAAGGGTATGACAACGCTGGACCGGTTTGATCATGAGCTGACCATCAGTTCCGTGGTGGGGATTAAGAAGACGGCGGATTTTACCACATCCCGCATGGATTATTCTTATAAAAAACGCGTGGAGCTTCACTGCCACACGAAGATGAGCGACATGGACGGCGTGACAGATGCATCGGTCCTTTTAAAGAGAGCAAAGGCCTGGGGGATGCCGGCGCTTGCAATCACGGACCACGGCTGTGTCCAGGCATTTACAGAGGCAAGCCATACCATTTCCAAGGACGAGGATTTTAAGGTGATCTACGGAGTGGAAGGCTATCTGGTAGACGACCTGAAGGAAGTGGTGGAGCATTCCCGGGGACAGAGCCTTGACAGCGCCTGTGTGGTATTTGACCTGGAGACGACGGGGCTCAGCGCGGTGAATAACCGGATCATTGAGATCGGCGCCGTGAAGGTGGAACAGGGGAAGATTACGGAACGGTTCAGCACTTTTGTAAATCCGCAGGAACCGATTCCCTTTGAGATTGAACAGTTGACCAGTATCAGCGACGAGATGGTTCTGGATGCCCCGGTCATTGAGGACGTTCTTCCGGAATTTCTGAAATTCTGCGAGGGCTGTGTGCTGATCGCGCACAATGCTTCCTTTGATGCAGGATTTATTGAAGAAAACTGCCGCCGGATGGGCATTGAGACGGATTTTACCGTGGGGGATACGGTGTCAATGGCGCGGCTTCTGCTGCCGAATCTGAGCAAGTTCAAGCTGGACAATGTGGCAAAAGCGCTGAATATCCCGCTGCATCATCATCACCGGGCGGTGGATGACGCGGCATGTACGGCGGATATCTTTGTGAAATTTCTGGAAATGTTCAGGGCCAGAGACATAAACACGCTGGATGAGGTCAATGAGCTGGGAAAGGCGAATACGGCGGCGATCAAAAAGCTTCCGACCTTTCACATCATCATCCTTGCGAAAAATGATATCGGGCGGGTGAATCTGTATCGGCTGGTGTCCATGTCCCATCTGGATTATTTTGCCAGAAGGCCCAGGATCCCCAAAAGCGAGCTGCAAAAATACAGAGAGGGACTGATCATCGGTTCTGCCTGTGAAGCAGGAGAGCTGTATCAGGCGATCTTAAGAGGCGCTCCCAGCCAGGACATTGCAAGAATCGTGGAGTTCTATGATTACCTGGAGATCCAGCCTCTGGGCAACAATGCGTTTATGCTGCGGGATGAGAAAAGTCCGGTGCGCTCAGAAGAGGATCTGCGGGAAAATGTCCGCAGGATCATCCGGCTGGGAGAAGAATTTCAGAAGCCGGTCGCTGCAACCTGCGATGTGCATTTTATCGATCCGGAGGACGAGGTATACCGGAGAATCATTATGGCAGGCAAGGGCTTTTCGGATGCGGATCAGCAGGCGCCGTTGTATCTTCGGACCACGGAGGAGATGCTGAAGGAATTTGAATTTCTGGGAACGGAAAAAGCAGAGGAAGTGGTGATCACCAACACCAACCGGATCGCGGATATGTGTGAACATCTGTCGCCGGTCCGTCCGGACAAATGTCCTCCGGTCATCCCGGATTCGGATCAGACCCTGCGGAAGATCTGTTATGAAAAAGCTCATGAGCTGTATGGAGAGAAACTGCCGGAAATCGTGACGGAGCGGCTGGAGAGAGAATTAAAGTCGATCATCGGGAACGGCTTTGCAGTCATGTACATCATTGCCCAGAAGCTGGTGTGGAAGTCTGTAGACGACGGGTACCTGGTGGGATCCAGGGGTTCGGTCGGCTCCTCTTTTGCGGCCACCATGGCAGGAATTACCGAAGTAAACCCGTTAAGTCCCCACTATATCTGTCCCAACTGCTATTACAGCGATTTTGATTCGGAGGAAGTGAAAAAATTCTCCGGTATGGCGGGCTGCGATATGCCGGATAAAAACTGTCCAGAATGCGGGACGAAACTGAATAAAGAGGGTTTTGATATTCCGTTTGAAACATTTCTTGGTTTCAAAGGAAATAAAGAGCCGGATATTGACCTGAATTTCTCCGGAGATTATCAGTCCAAGGCGCATAAATATACAGAGGTGATCTTCGGTTCCGGCCAGACCTATCGGGCAGGGACGATCGGAACTCTGGCAGACAAGACTGCGTTTGGCTACGTGAAGCGCTATTATGAAGAACGGGGAACCAGCAAACGGAACTGTGAGATTGACCGGATTGTTACCGGGTGTACCGGCATCCGGCGGACCACGGGGCAGCATCCGGGCGGCATCATAGTCCTTCCGATGGGAGAGACGATCTATTCGTTCACGCCGGTTCAGCATCCGGCAAATGATATGACGACGGATATTGTAACGACACACTTTGACTATCATTCCATTGATCACAATCTTTTAAAGCTTGATATTCTGGGGCATGATGATCCAACCATGATTCGTATGCTGGAGGACCTGACCGGAATCAACGCGACCGGGATACCTCTGGATGACCCGGAAGTCATGTCCCTGTTCCAGAATACCGACGCACTGGGCATTAAGCCGGAGGATATCGGCGGTATAAAGCTCGGCTCTCTTGGCATTCCGGAGTTTGGAACGGAATTTGCCATGCAGATGCTGATTGATACGCATCCGACTCATTTCTCCGATCTGGTGCGGATTGCAGGTCTGGCTCACGGAACAGATGTGTGGCTTGGGAATGCGCAGACACTGATTCAGGAGGGCAAAGCGACGATCTCCACAGCGATCTGTACCCGTGATGATATTATGGTCTATCTGATCGGTATGGGGATGGACAGTGAACAGTCCTTTACGATTATGGAAAGTGTACGGAAGGGAAAAGGGCTGAAGCCGGAATGGGAGCAGGCTATGACGGAGCACGGAGTGCCGGACTGGTACATCTGGTCCTGTAAGAAGATCAAATACATGTTTCCCAAGGCTCATGCGGCGGCTTATGTCATGATGGCGTGGCGGATCGCCTGGTGCAAGATCAATTATCCGCTGGCTTACTATGCCGCTTATTTCAGCATCCGCGCATCGGCGTTTGACTATGAGATCATGTGTCAGGGGCGGGAGCGTCTGGAATATTATATGGCGGATTATAAGCGCAGAAGCGATACGCTGTCCAAAAAGGAACAGGATACGCTGAAGGATATGAAAAGTGTTCAGGAGATGTATGCCCGCGGTTTTGAATTTCTGAAGGTGGATATCTACCGGGCGGAGGCGCACAAGTTCCAGATCATTGACGGAAAACTGATGCCGGCGCTGTCCACCATTGACGGACTGGGGGACAAGGCGGCAGATCAGCTGGTGGAAGCGGCAGCGCAGGGACCGTTTTTGTCCCGGGACGACCTGCGCCAGCGGAGCAAACTGAGCAAGACCGTCATTGACCTGATGGGAGATCTGGGACTTCTGGAAGGACTGCCGGAATCCAACCAGCTGTCGCTGTTTGATTTTGGGTGATAGATTTTTTTCCATAATATAAGGAGGAGAGCACATATGCTGCACTGGATTGCAATGATACTCGGAGTTGTATTTACGCTTTTCCAACTCTTTTACGCTTTTATAGTGATATGTAGCCTGATAGAAAATACGGGTTATAAAATCCTCAGCATTGTTTTTGGTATCTGCCATGCAATTTCACCGGTTTTATTTGTATTCTTTGGTTATCAGTGCCTTTTGCGTAAGATAGAACAATATGGCGTATTAAAGGCGGGTGTTGGTATGGTGGTCTGCTTTGTCATATATTTTTTTGCTGTCTCGATTTGGAACAGGATTGTATTACGGGATGTTCCTGAAACATGGATAACAGGGCTTTTGACTATCGCGCAAGTGTTTGTTTCGGCCATATTTATTTACGGATTTTTGTATTTTTAGGTGTCAAATGTGCAATATGGAATGCTGTTCTGGTCCCGGAACGGACAGGGCAGGAAAAGAGTAGAGGAAAAGGAAATGCAGGAGGCGGGCCTGTTTAAAAGGTGAAACATATGTATGCAATCGAAAAAGAACTGAAGATACTTCGGGAATTTATCCGTCCGGAGTTTATAAATGACTTGAAAAAATGGAAGTGCTATTCAGAGGATGAAATCTCTGCGGCAGAGAAGCGGCTCCATGTAAAACTACCCATTCCCATTCGGGATATTTACCGCCATATGGCAGACCTGTTAGTCACCAGCGGTTATCTGCGTCCATTGGAACTTCTCCACTGTGAGGGAAGATATCTGGGATTTTTTCTTTCTCCCGGAGAGGGAGATATCATTGGGATACAAAAGAGAAAAACTTCCGGCGACTTATACACATGGGAAGAGAATGACCCCAAAGAAATGGCCTGGGAATATGAGGATGAACTGGAAACCGCCTGTGAGGAAGAGGATGAGGAGGGAAAGCGAAGGGCAGCGGAGGCTTATCAGAAATACTGGAAAAGGTTGAATATCCCTTTCATACACGCTCCTTTGAATGTCCATAAGCTGGAACGGGGTCCCCGATTTCACCGCAGCCTGGACGGATATGGATTATTTCTGGCAATCCATGCGATTCAGGAATGGGAAGAAATGACGCGGGACGAACATACGCATGAACCAACCTGCCTGTTCAGCGATTTTTTCCCCGCAGAGTTTTCGATGGAGTATTTCCAAAACATAGCAGATCGGATCAAGGATGATTTTATCCCCCTCTCGGACCATCCGGAACTGGTAGATCTGGGCGATTTTCCTTTGCAGATGGCATATGTCCACAAAGATCAGAAAGCCCTGCTGATTCTGGGGCAGGAGCCGGTCTGCTTTATGCTGCTGACAAAGACGGCCGCAGGGAGCGACTTGCTTGAAAAGGTTCAGGAACAGACTGGTCTGGCTTTTCATGTGGGATTTCAGGAACAGGCCGGCAGAACAGGAAAATGAGAAAGCTGGCAGGGAGCAGATGATGAGAAAAAATAACAGAACAGGAAAACGGCTGCGGCTGACGCCTCTTATATTGGGAGGCTACGGGGCATTTCTGGGTTTTGGTCTGATCGTGATCGGACTTGCTGAAATGAAGGAAGGGATCGGCATTGTCCGACTCCTGATCGGGCTTGGAATGGCAGGCTTCGGCCTGCTGGGGATATGGGACGGGGTGCGTGATCTGGTCAGGCCGGATAAGAAGCCGGAACAGGCACCGGCCAGCCAGTTTATCCTTACGGACATATCCGGAAACAGGACCTCCAATGTTACGGCGGAGGTTTTACAAAAACAGATGGAAAGCCTGATGGGAAGTGATCAAAGGGGCGTTTTCAAACTCCAGATTCTGCCGCCTGTTGCCGTACAGGAGATTGGGAACATAAGTCAGATTTTTTGTATATACTATGAGACCTTTCGGCTGACGGCATTTTTAGAGGATTCTAAGGGCGGATATGAATCGTACCATAAAAGCGCAGCGTTTGACGAGGCGAAGGAATGGTTTGAAAAACTTCTGACTGGCAGCGCTGGTCTTTCGGGGTGGAAAAAAATAGAGAATGGATATGACGAGGAAGAGGAAAGCAGCGGGGAAGAGGACGCCGGATGGGAGGAAAACAGCATCTGTCCAGCCGAAACGGATGACAGCCTGGAAGATACAAATGAGGCAGCAGAGCCGGCTGCTGATTCTGACAAACCAGACTCTTTGATAAATACAGAAGAAGCAGCGGCAGGGAAAAGCGAAGCCGATACCCGGCAGACGGAGGAACACATAAAATCTTTCTGGCAGCAGCTTCAAAGGGAACAGAAAGGCCAAATGCGGAACTGGCGCCAGCTTCTGGTGATTTTTGGGGAGAGCTGGCATGATGAACATACCTTTTTCTCCGTCAGGGATGTGGAACTGGCCATTGACGGTATCCATGAGGGAACATACACAAAGGTATTCCTGGAATGGGGAACACAGGCGTTTGATATCTTCCCCGGCGTTCAAAATGACCTGATGGTGATCTGGTGTACCAATAACACAGGAAAAGGGAATACCAAGTTTCTGGCGAAAGAAGGAACGGTGGCGCAGGTGAAATTCTGGCTGGTCAACGATTTGAGTTCCGGTGTTTTTGAAGAAAGGAACGGATGGACGGATATTACCGGCCAGATAGAAAAAGCAAACAGAAAGGGCAAACAGAAACATGGGTAAGTATTTTAGCGATGTGGTGGATCAGGCCATAGAGGATCTCTACTATTGTTGTGATAACGACAAGGCAAGAGCGGCGGCGGACGCGCTGCTGCCTGCGGCAAAGAACGGAGATGGAGATGCCTGCTATATTCTTTCCCGCTGCTTTTCCGGCTCCTGCTACAGCTGGGAATATCACCCCTTTGAAGAAAACGAGGCGGCGGCCTATGCCATGCTCCATCAGGCAATTTCCCTGGGCAGCGCCGCGGCGGTTCTGGGGGCGCTTCGTATGGATCTGCTGACACCGGAGCTTAAGGAGATCATGCCCTTTGACAGTATAAAAGAGGCGTGGGAAGTGATCTGTGAAAAGGCCGAAAACGGCTGCGCGTTCTGCCAGTACATGATTGGGAACACCTATTATTTTCTGGACATCATAGAGATCGAAGACCGTAAGGAAAGGGAATTTGTAAATAAGAAAGCATGGAATGACTGGAAGCGGGAGCAGATCGAGAAGTGCCTCCCCTGGTTTGAGAAAGCATTCTCCGGCGGCATGATACTGGCGGGGCGGAATTACGGTCATTATTACCAGTATGGACGGGGAGAATACATTCCGCCGGAGCCGGGAAAGGAAGTTCCCATTATGCGCCAAGGGGCCAAGCGGGGCTACCCGGAGTGGATGTATGCCTATGCCCATTATCTGGCCTATACAGAGGATAAGGATAAAGAAGCTCTTCCCTGGGCGCTGAAAGCGGCAGAGGCAGGACATCTCTGGAGCTGGCATATCATAGGGGATAT
>VSND01000084.1 GCA_009774145.1 Lachnospiraceae bacterium
CGGTTTTGAACCGACGATAATGGTTCCAGATTCTCAATGATTCTGGAACATATCGGTAAAAGTCTTAATGATTGTGTTTAAAACTTTTTATGCGGTTCTGGGATGTGGACGCCGGGCGGGTGATGGTATCCGGCATGGATGTGAAGGACGCGCCTACCAGACGACTTCGGGATATGGAAAGTTACGTGACGCAAAGTACCTGGCTTTTTCACGACACGATTGCAAATAATATTGCCGTCGGAAAGCCGGGAGCTTCCATGGAAGAAATCATGGAAGCGGCGAAGAAAGCGTCCGTCCATGATTTTATCATGACCCTTCCCAAAGGGTACGACACGGAAGTGGGAGAGCTTGGGGATACCCTTTCCGGCGGAGAACGCCAGCGCATCGGCATCGCCCGTGCGTTCCTCCACGACGCGCCCTTCGTCCTCCTGGACGAACCCACCAGCAATCTGGATGCCCTGAATGAAGGCGTCATTTTGAAATCCTTAAAGGAAGAACGGGGGCAGAAGACGATGATCCTTGTATCCCACCGCAGATCCACCATGAATATTGCAGAGGAAGTGTATGAGATGGCAAATGGGCGAATCTCCTGAAGGAAAACTGCATTTCCTGCGCATTGTATAAGCCGGCAGGTACTCCGGCTGGTCAATGCGCACTTTCCGGACAGCTGCTTTGGACAGAATGACAAAGCAGCTGTCTTTTTTTGCGCAGAGACAGGAGGCAATATGGCAGACTGCCCGAACAGCGGCGCATGGTTCGGCAGATGAAAGAGAAAAAGCAGGCATCTGGAAAGGCATACAGATTTTATGCCATGAAAATGCTCAATGCAGCATCAGGTGTACAGGAAAAAACAAAAAAATAAGTACAACTTATCAAATAAATGTATACAACTTACAAAAATGTACGAAAAAAATTGTATGTTGTAGGATAAAAAGCAGAAAAACAGATTGACAAAGCAAATTTTAGGATGTATATTGTACCTAAAGAAAGGGCAGACAAATAAAAATAATTCGTGAAAATGACAATTATCCCCAATTGGAATTGGCAATAATGTCAAGAAAATCACGCAGTATGTTCTTCGTACAATCTTGTTCCTACAGGAACAACTTGTAAATACAACTTTTCATACTAAAATTCTATGTTGGGAGGAAAACAAACATGAAAAGAAAAGTTTTAAGCACAATCCTTGCAGCTTCCATGGTGGCCACGATGGCAGTTGGCTGTGGCGGCGGTAACTCCGCGCAGACGGATGCTCCTGCGGCAGATGCAGGAACTGAGGCTCCGGCAGCAGCAGATCAGGAAGGCGGCAAGATCGGTGTGGCAATGCCCACGCAGTCTTCCGAGAGATGGATCAAGGACGGCGACAACATGAAGGAGAAGCTGGAGGCGCTTGGCTATGAAGTAGATCTTCAGTATGCAGAGGATGATGTACAGATGCAGGTTTCTCAGATTGAGAACATGATCGCATCCGGTTCTCAGTGTCTGGTTATCGCAGCAGTTGACGCCGGGGCGCTTACGACCGTAGAGGCTCAGGCAAAAGAAGCAGGTATCCCGATTATCGCTTACGACCGTCTTCTGATGGATACGGATGCAGTTTCCTACTATGCTTCCTTTGATAATGAAGGCGTAGGTACCGCCATTGGTGAGTATGTGAAAACTGCAAAAGATCTGGATGCTGCAAGAGAAGCAGGCGAGAGCTATACCATCGAGTTCTTCATGGGTTCTCCGGACGACAACAATGCCGTTCTGCTTCATAAAGGCGTAATGGGCGTTCTTCAGGAGTATCTGGATGACGGCACCCTGGTGTGCAAGACCGGAAGAACTTCCTTTGAAGACACCTGTATCTTAAGATGGTCTCAGGAGACTGCGCAGCAGTGGTGTGAGAACTATCTGACCGGTTTCTATGCAGACGAGGATCTGGACATTGCGTGTACCGCATTTGACGGTTTCGCATATGGTGTAAAGGCTGCTCTTCAGGGTGCAGGCTATACTGCAGACAACTGGCCGCTGATTACCGGACAGGATGCAGAGCTGATGGCATGCAAGAATATTCTTGACGGAACCCAGACTGCTTCCATCTTCAAGAACACCAGCCTTCTGGCAGACAAGTGTGTGACCATGGTTGAGGCAGTTATGAAGGGTGCTGAGCCGGAGATCAACGATACAACGACCTATGACAACAATGTAGTTGTTGTTCCGTCCTATCTGTGTACTCCGATCTCTGTCGACAAAGACAACCTTCAGGAAGTCGTTGTTGAGGAAGCAAAATATTATACAGCAGAAGAGTTAGGGCTGTAATCACAGTCTGAAAGGGCGGCGGCATGATCCGCCGCCTTTTTACAGGGGTTTATCCTTTGGCAGAGGCCGGGGCAGAGAAGAAAACGGCGGCTGCCTGTGGAAATATAAAGAAAAGGAGCAAGAGGTATGTCAGATTATATCTTGGAGATGAACCACATAACCAAGGAATTCTCAGGCGTGAAGGCACTGGACGATGTGAATCTGAAGGTGAAAAAAGGCGAGGTCCATGCGTTGTGCGGGGAGAACGGAGCCGGGAAATCCACACTGATGAACGTGCTCTCCGGCGTGTACCCTTTCGGGACTTATTCCGGGGATATCGTCTACAAAGGTGAGATCGGAAAGTTTCACAAGATCAAGGACAGTGAGGCGAAGGGCATCGTTATCATCCATCAGGAGCTGGCCTTAAGTCCGTATCTGTCTGTTGCGGAAAATGTATTCCTGGGGAATGAACAATGTTCCGGGAAGGGCGTCATCGACTGGACGAAGACCAGGGCAAAGGCAACAGAGATGCTGGCGAAAGTCGGACTGGAGGACGAGGATGTCAATGTGCCGGTCAATTCCCTCGGCGTAGGCAAGCAGCAGCTGATCGAGATTGCCAAGGCTATGGCGAAGGATGTGGAGCTTCTGATTCTGGATGAGCCGACGGCGGCTCTGAACGACGAAGAGTCTGCAAAACTTCTGGAGATCATGCTGGAGCTGAAAAAGCAGGGTGTGACCATGATCATTATCTCTCACAAACTGAATGAGATCAGTTATGTGGCGGATGCCATTACCGTCATCCGTGACGGACACACCATCGAGACCCTGACCAAGGGCGTGGACGATTTCTCAGAGGATCGTATCATCAAGGGCATGGTAGGACGTGAGATGACGAACCGTTATCCGGTTCGCGAGGGAGTGACCATTGGGGATACCATATTTGAGGTTCAGAACTGGAATGTATACCATCCGGAGGATCCGAACCGGCAGGTATTGAAGGACGTAAACATTAAAGTAAAAGCCGGCGAGGTGGTAGGTCTTGCCGGACTGATGGGGGCAGGACGTACCGAGTTTGCCATGAGCGTATTCGGAAAGTCCTATGGGCAGAAAATAAGCGGTACAGTGAAGATGAATGGCAAAGAAGTAGATCTGAAAGATGTACGGACTGCGATTGATAATAAACTGGCTTATGTGTCTGAGGACCGTAAAGGAAACGGACTGGTTCTCATCGACGACATCAAGAGGAATATGACCATGGCTGCTCTTCGCAATTTCTTCTCGAAAAACGGTGTGGTAAACGCCAATGAGGAGATTGTGAAAGCAGAAGAATATAAAAAGCGGATTAACGTAAAAGCGAACTCCATTGACCAGACAGTAGGTTCTCTGTCCGGCGGTAACCAGCAGAAAGTCGTTCTTGCCAAATGGATGCTGACCCAGCCGGATGTGCTGATTCTCGACGAGCCGACCAGAGGTATTGATGTCGGTGCGAAATATGAGATCTACTGCGTTATCAACGATCTGGCAAAAGCAGGAAAAGCAGTCATTATTATTTCATCCGAGATGCCGGAGATCATCGGTACCTGCGACAGACTGTATGTGATCAATGAGGGTCATATTGCAGGCGAGCTGGCAAAGGAAGAGATGACTCAGGAAAAGATCATGGGCTGTATTATGGCTGATAACAGGAAAGGTGCGTAATCATGGAAAATAAGAAAGTTGTCAATATTGATATGAGACAGTACGGTATGGTACTGGCGCTTATAGCGGTTTATGTTATTTTTGCAATCCTGACCGGCGGCAAGAACCTGTCTCCGGCGAACATCAACAACCTGATCATGCAGAATGGCTACATCGTGATCCTTGCTGTTGGTATGCTGCTTTGCGTACTGACCGGTAACGTCGACCTGGGCGTTGGTTCTGTTGTGGCTACCTGCGGTGCTGTTGTTGGTATCGGTATGGTGGACTATGGCTGGAATATGTGGCTGTCCATTATTGCAGCGCTGATCGTAGGTCTGCTCTGCGGTATGTTTGCAGGTTTTTTCATCTCCAAACTGGGAATCCCGCCTTTCATTGTAACGCTGGCAACCATGCTGATGGGCCGCGGACTTACCTATGTGCTCCTGCAGGCGCAGACCAAAGGACCTCTTCCAACAGATTTTGTGTACATAGGAGCAGGTTTCCTTCCGACCATTAAGATCGGGGCAGAGGGTTCTCAGCTTGATCTGGTATGTCTGGTTGTTGCGACAGTGATATCTGTACTGATTGTTCTCTCTGAACTGAAGAGCATTGCTACCAGGAAAAAATATGGTTTTGCAACCAACCCCACCTGGCAGCTGATTGTGAAGAATGCGATTATTATCGGCATTGTATGGTTCTTCTTCTACAAACTGGCATGTTACAGCGGTATTCCGTTCGTGCTGGTTCTGATGGCGCTTCTGGTTGGCCTGTATCATTTCATCACTACTAAGACTGTTGCAGGGCGTCAGGTATATGCACTGGGCGGCAATGCAAAGGCAGCAAAACTGTCCGGTATCAATACAGAGAAAGTGTTCTTCTGGGTATACACCAATATGGGTATTCTCTGTGCAGTGGCAGGTATCGTTCTGTCCGCACGTAATGCATCCGCAACGCCGAAGGCCGGCGACCAGTTCGAGATGGATGCCATTGCATCCTGCTATATCGGCGGAGCTGCTACTTCCGGCGGTGTTGGTACCATTATCGGTGCAGTCGTTGGAGCTTTCATCATGGGTATCCTGAACAACGGTATGTCCCTGTACGGCTTCTCCACAGACCTTCAGAAGATCGTGAAGGGCGCCGTGCTTCTGGGCGCTGTTACCATCGATCTGGTGTCCAAACGTAAAAAATAAATTTTTCGAAGGAAGGGCTGCCCTTCGGGGCGGCCCTGTTGAGTAATATGAAACAGAGGGAACCAAAATATCTGTCGCTGGTCAACTGGATAAAAGAGAAAATCCGCACAAGGGAACTGTGTGCGGGCGAGAAGCTGTATTCGGAAAATGAATTGAGCGAGATGTTCGGCCTGAGCCGTCAGACGGTACGCCATGCCATCGGGATTCTTGAAGCGGAAGGCCTGGTGGAAAGGATTCGGGGGAGCGGAACCTATATTGGATGCCGCCGCGGAACCCCAAGAAAACGGACCATGAACATTGCGGTCATCAGTACCTATGTGGATGGATATATCTTTCCGCCTACGCTGCAGGGGATCGTTCAGACACTGACCGGGGCGGGATATATGACTCAGATTGCCTTTACCAACAACCGGGTGGACAGTGAACGGAAGATTTTGGAAAAGATCTTGGAAAAAGACAATGTAGACGGCGTAATTGTGGAAGCGACCAAGAGCGCTCTTCCCAATCCGAATCTGGAATATTACCGGGAGCTTCAGAGACGGCAGACCGCATTATTGTTTTTTAACTGCAGATATCCGGAGCTGGATGCGCCGATCGTGGCGCTGGATGATGCACAGGTGGCGGAGGAAGCAGTGAGTTATCTTCTGTCTCTGGGACACCGGAAGATCGGAGGCATCTTCAAAGCGGATGATGGTCAGGGAAGGCTCCGGTACGCAGGCTATGTGGAGGCGCTTCTGAAAAGAGGAATCGGGGTGGACGACCGGAAGATTCTCTGGATCGATACCGAAGATCAGAAGTCGCTGCGAAATATCAAGAATTCTGTACTTCGGAGAATGACGGACTGCACCGCAGTTTTCTGCTATAATGATGAAGTGGCCTTTGGGCTGATCGAGCTCCTTCATAAAGAAGGATTTCGGGTTCCGGGGCAGCTTTCGGTGGTCAGTATTGACGGTTCAGAACTGTCCATGCTGGCAGAACCTCATATTACTTCGATTCCATACCCCATGGAGGAGCTTGGAAGAAAGACGGCAGAGAATATGCTGCGTCTGATTGAAGAACCGGATTTTGACGGAACGTACCTGTATTGTCCCGAGATTCTGATACGTGATTCTGTGAGGAAGATAGGAGGAATCGGATAGATGGGGGATAAAAGGAAAAATGATCCATCAAAGGTATCGCTGATCCTGCGCATTGTGGTATCTGCATATCTTTTATATCTGGTCTGGGGATTAAGAGACGCCCCGGCAGCCCATACAGGGCCGCAGCGCCTGCTGTTTATTGCTGCAATGATCGTTTTTGCGGCGGTAGCGGTGATTCTGGGCGGGATGTCCATAAAGGCTTTTCTGAACGGAGAATATGATCGGCCGGACGATGGGGATGGTCCGGAATCCTGAATGGCTGACTGCCAGAGGCAGCCTGCGTGACGGAAGACGCACGTCGCGCTGAACATATGAGATCCGGGTTATGGCGCGATAGGCCGTAGAGCGGATCTGTCCTATAAAAAATGCCGCAGCGTCAGCGGCGGGAATGGAGAAACAAGATGAAAAACTACAAATTCTGGTTTTGTACAGGTTCACAGGATCTGTATGGTGATGAGTGCCTGAGAAAAGTGGCAGAGCATTCTGCAAAGATCGTGGAAGGGATGAATGCGGGCGGCAAACTGCCCTTTGAGATCATTTTAAAGCCGACTCTGATCAGTCAGGCATCCATTCGCAAAACTCTGAACGATGCCAATAATGATCCGGAGTGCGCCGGCGTGATCACCTGGATGCACACCTTCTCTCCGGCGAAGATGTGGATCATCGGCCTGCAGGAGTACAAGAAACCCCTGTGTCATCTTCTGACCCAGTTTAATGAAGAGATTCCCTATGGAACCATTGATATGGATTTCATGAATGAGAACCAGTCTGCACATGGCGACCGGGAATACGGCCATATTGAGAGCCGCATGGGCATCGAGAGAAAGCTGATCTTCGGTCACTGGAACAACCCCCAGGTGCAGGAGCGGGTCGGAAGCTGGATGCGTACCGCGATCGGCGTGATGGAGTCCTCCCACATCCGCGTCTGCCGTGTGGGCGATAACATGAACAATGTGGCGGTTACCGAGGGAGATAAAGTAGAAGCTCAGATCAAATTTGGATGGGAGATCGACCACTACAATGTCAACGATCTGGTGGAATATGTGGATGCGGTGCCGCAGGGCGACGTGGACGCGCTGGTCGAGGAGTATTATAAGAAATATGAGATTCTGCTGGAAGGCAGAGATGAGGCGGAGTTCCGCAGACATGTGGCGGTTCAGGCGCAGATTGAGATCGGCGCGGAGAAGTTCCTGAAAGACGGCGACTATCATGCCATCGTGACGCACTTCGGTATGCTGGGTGGCTTAAAGCAGCTTCCAGGTCTTGCAATTCAGAGGCTGATGGAGAAAGGTTATGGCTTCGGCGCAGAAGGTGACTGGAAAACGGCGGCCATGGTACGTCTGATGAAGATTATGACCGAGGGAACCCCCGATGCAAAGGGAACCTCTTTCATGGAAGATTACACCTATAACCTGGTTCCGGGAAAAGAAGGCATTCTGGAGTCCCATATGCTGGAAGTGTGTCCGACGATTTCCGAAGGACCGATCTCCATTAAAGTGCAGCCGCTGACCATGGGCAATCGGGAAGACCCGGCGCGTCTGGTATTTACCTCCAAGACCGGTCCGGCAGTGGCGACATCTCTGGTGGATCTTGGAAACCGTTTCCGCCTGATCATCAATGCCGTGGACTGCAAGAAGGTGGAGCAGCCCATGCCGAAGCTTCCGGTAGCGAGCGTATTCTGGACACCGCAGCCGAATCTGGCAGTGGGTACGGAGAGCTGGATTCTGGCAGGCGGTGCGCATCATTCCGCATTCTCCTATGATCTGTCTGTGGAGCAGATGGTAGACTGGGCGGCAGCAATGGGTATCGAAAGTGTGGTCATTGACAATAATACCACTATACGGGATTTCAAAAATGAGTTAAAATGGAATGCGATCGCATACAAATAATTCATAAAGGAGCAGTGGAACATGTTAGAAGAACTGAAACAGAAAGTGTTTGAAGCCAACATGCTGCTTCCGAAGTATGGCCTTGTAACCTTTACATGGGGAAATGTCAGCGCCATTGACCGGGAGAGCGGATTGTTCATCATCAAGCCCAGCGGTGTGGACTATGAGACGATGACGGCAGATGATATGGTTGTCATGGATCTGAACGGCAATAAGGTGGAAGGACATTACAAGCCTTCTTCGGATACGCCGACGCATCTGGAGCTCTACAAGGCGTTTCCGGAGATTGGAGGTATCGTACACACCCATTCCTCCTACGCTACCAGCTGGGCACAGGCGGGCAGAGGGATTCCCTGCTATGGGACGACCCATGCAGACTACATGTACGGAGAGATTCCCTGCGTGCGCTGCCTGACGAAGGAAGAGATCGAGGGCGCGTATGAGGAGAACACCGGTCATCTGATCGTGGACTCCTTCAAGGCCATGGACCGGGACGTGATGGCGGTGCCTGCAGTGCTGTGCAAGAACCACGGACCGTTTGCCTGGGGAAAAGATGCGCATGACGCAGTCCACAATGCAGTGGTGCTTGAGGAAGTGGCAAAGATGGCATACCGTGCGGAGACGATCAATCCGCGGATCCAGCCGGCTCCCCAGGAGCTGCAGGATAAGCACTATTTTCGCAAGCACGGAGCGAACGCTTATTACGGGCAGGATACAAAATAATACGCCATATGCTCCGAATGAAACGATCCGGAGCGGGATCTGAAACAGGGCTGACGCAAAAAAAGACGATGCTGAATCTGTCATTTTGCGCCAGTCCTTTTTTTGACAGGCATTTTTATGAAAAAACAGTTGTTTTCTCGCTCCGTTGCAATTATAATCTATATATTCGGCATCTGAAAATTGTCAGAAAAGTATGATAAACGGCAATGAAACGATACACTTTGAGAACAGGAATTTCGTGCCGTTTACCTGTAACAGTTTTTTAAGGCGAGGAGATAAAGTGATGAAGAAAGTAGTCAAGTTTGGAGGAAGCTCTCTGGCAAGTGCAGAACAGTTCATAAAGGTCGGAAAGATCATTCTGGCGGATGAGAGTCGCCGCTATGTGGTGCCGTCGGCGCCCGGCAAGCGGTTTGACGGGGATACAAAAGTGACGGACATGCTCTATCAGTGCTATTATGCAGCGGCAAACGGAGAGGATTTCAGCGGGATGCTCAAGCAGATCAAGGCTCGGTATAATGAGATCATCGGCGGGCTGAACCTGAAGCTTTCTCTGGATGAAGAATTTGAAGTTATCGCAGGGAAATTTACAGAAAAGGCGGGAAGCGATTATGCGGCTTCCAGAGGGGAGTATTTAAACGGTATCGTCATGGCGGCGTATCTGGGATATCCGTTCGTGGATGCGGCAGAAGTCATTCGCTTTGCAGAAGACGGGAGCTTTGACCCGGATGTAACTGACCGGCTGCTCGGAGAGCGGCTGAAGGAGATGCCCAAAGCAGTCGTGCCGGGATTCTACGGCGCCTACGAAGACGGGAGGATCAAAACCTTTTCCAGAGGGGGATCGGATATTACGGGTTCCATCGTGGCAAGAGCTTCGGGAGCGGATCTGTATGAGAACTGGACTGACGTGTCCGGATTTCTGGTAACGGATCCAAGGCTGATCGAGAATCCGGAGGTGATCGATACCATTACCTACAGAGAACTTCGGGAGCTGTCTTACATGGGGGCGACGGTGCTTCATGAGGACGCCATCTTTCCGGTGCGAAAAGCGGGCATTCCGATCAATATCCGCAATACAAACCGTCCGAAAGACAACGGCACCATGATTGTATCCAGTACGTGTCACAAACCCCGGTTTACGATCACCGGCATTGCAGGAAAGAAAGGCTTTGTTACTGTAAATATTGAGAAAGACATGATGAATTCGGAGATTGGATTTGGGCGCAAGGTGCTGGAGGAGTTCGAGAAACAGGGGATCTCCTTTGAACATATCCCGTCAGGGATCGACACCATGAGCATTGTGGTCCATCAGGAAGAGTTCGAAGAGCATGAGCAGAAGGTGCTCGCCGGGATCCAGCGGGCGGTTCATCCGGATTATCTGGAGGTGGAAGGAGATCTGGCGCTGATCGCAGTCGTGGGGCGCGCCATGCGGGCAAACCGCGGAACCGCGGGCAGGATCTTCTCTGCGCTGGCGCATGCCAATATCAATGTGAAGATGATCGACCAGGGTTCCAGTGAATGGAATATCATCGTAGGAGTCCGCAATGATGACTTTGAAAGGGCAATCCGGGCGATCTATGATATATTTATTACGACGCAGCTGTAAGTGAGGAAGAATTCCGCTTTCTTCCGCTAATCTGAAGAATCCTTAAATTTTTGTGAATTTCCGCAGTTTCAGGAAAAACTGTGGTATACTGCGAAAGTACAACACAGGAAATGAAGGTGAGAGAATTGGTGACGCGGGAAGAATTTTATGTGGATTCCTCGGATGGAATCCATATGATACACGGATATCGCTGGTATGATCCGGAGAAACAGATAAAGGGCGTTCTGCAGATGGTTCATGGAATGCTGGAATATATCGACCGATATGAGGAGCTGGCGGAGTATATGGCTTCGGCAGGCTATTTTGTGGTTGGCCACGATCATCTGGGACATGGAGATTCGGTCAGTGACCCGTCAGAGCTGGGATATGTGGGAAAATATGGAGCCGTACTCTGGCTGAGAGATATAGAACTGGTCCGCAGGATGGCGGCGTCTTATGCGCCGAAGGCTCCGTATATCCTGCTGGGGCACAGCATGGGTTCTTTTCTGGTGAGACGTTATCTGATCTATCATGGAAAACGGGTAGACGGTGCGGTTATCATGGGAACGGGGCAGCAGCCGGCAGTGCTGGCAAAGGCAGGAATCGGACTTGCCTGTCTGTCCATGCTGAGAAGAGGCAGCAGGGGACACAGCAGGCTTTTGAGCAATATGACCTGCAGCGGGTTTGCGAAGCGCTATCCGGATAATGCCCGCACAGGGAGCTGGATGAGCCGGGACCCGCAGGTACTGGTGTCTGCACTTCAGGATCCGAAGATGAATTTTGAATTTACGCTGAATGCATTTGAGGCATTGTTCCGGACCGTGGAAGAGGTGGTGGATTCCAGGCGGGCGGCGAAGATGCCGATGGGGCTTCCGATTCTGATTCTGTCCGGGGATGAGGATCCGGTGGGAGACAATGGAAAAGGCGTGCGCCGTTTTGAGACGATGCTCAGACAGATCGGCATGCAGTGCGTGACGTGCATTCTGTATCCGAAGAACCGGCATGAACTGATCCATGATCTGGACAAAGAACGGGTAATGAAAGATATTCTGGGCTGGTGCAGCCGGATCGAAAAACGTGAGGCACAAGGTTAGGAGGAAGATGGGGATGAAAAGATGGTGTTCATGGATATTGCTGCTGGCGCTGCTGGTGGTGCCGGCGGTGCGGGCGGATGCGGCAGGTTCCGCTGTGCTCGCTCTGGGTGCGGACTTAAGCGCGTCGCAGAGAGCGACGGTGCTGTCAGAGATGGGAATTACGGAAGCAGAGGCGGCTGCTTACGAGACGATCTATATTACCAATGATATGGAACATCAGTATCTGGATGAATCGCTGGGAGCGTCTGTGGTGGGGACTCACGCCCTGTCGTCCGTGCTCCTGATTCCGCAGGAGAGCGGCGCAGGACTCAGCGTGGAGACGCATAACGTCAATTTCTGTACCATTGCCATGTACCGGAATGCGCTGCTGACCGCAGGAGTGCAGGATGCGAAAGTCATAGTGGCGGCGCCCAGTTCCATCAGCGGAACAGCGGCGCTGGTGGGCGCGCTGAAGGCATATGAGACATACAGCGGAGAGACGGTCAGCGAGGACGCGTTTTCTGTGGCAACGGACGAGCTGGTGCTGACCGGAGAACTGATGGACGAACTGGATTCCGAGCAGATCTCGGATCTGATCGCCTATCTGAAGCAGCAGATCGCAGAAAGAGGGCTGGATGATCCGGATAAACTGTCTGAAGTCGTACGTCAGGCGTCTGACGAGATGGATCTGAAACTGACGGATGAGCAGGTCAGTCAGATCGTGGATCTTCTGTTAAAGCTGAACAAGCTGGATATTGATCCAGGTAAGCTGGCAAGTCAGGCAAAGGAACTGTATGACAAGCTGGATTCTCTCGGAATTGATCTGGATACGGAAAAAGTCGGTAATTTTATCACCCGGTTTGTTTCTTCCATCTGGGATCTGATTCAGGGCTTTATGTCGCGGAGTTAACAAAATACTGCTTTTGCCCGGAGACTGCGCGGCAGTCAGTCTTCTTCGATGACATGGAATTCCAGATAGTCGAAATCCACGTCGTCGACAAAGCTGTCCGGGCGAAAGCGGGTCTTTGCATGACGTTTGAATTCCTGAATATTGGAATCGAGCCAGATGGGCCTGCCAAGGTCAAAGGCCTGGCAGATCTCATCCAGCGCATGAAATACTTTATGTGTCCGGGTATCTTCTGTGTCGTCTGCGACCGTGATGTCCCGGATGAATCGATTGTCTTTGCATATTTTTCCCCATACACGAAACATAAACATTCTCCCTGTAGACAGATGATCGGCTTTTTCGGAGCCTTTGCTTCAGTATATCGGTTTTGCAGGGGAAAGTAAAGGGCAATTTTGCCCGTGGAAGGAGCCGCAGGTGGAACGGTACAGAGAAATTGAACGGAGCATTATAAAAAAATACAGGAAAACAATCTGGCGCCCGTTTGTCCGCGGGATTCAGGATTATGATCTGATTCAGGAAGGGGACCGGATTGCGGTCTGCATTTCGGGCGGCAAGGATTCCATGCTGATGGCGAAGCTTTTGCAGGAGCTTGCGCGTCATGGAAAATTTCCGTTTGAACTGGTGTTTCTGGTGATGGATCCGGGATATAACCCGGGGAACCGCAGGCGAATTGAGGAAAATGCAGCGCTTCTTGGCATTCCCATAACCATCTTCGAGTCCGATATTTTTGATGTGGTGGTGGACATCCGGGAAAATCCCTGCTATCTCTGTGCGCGGATGCGCAGGGGGTTTCTCTATGCCCATGCACAGGAGCATGGCTGCAATAAGATCGCACTGGGGCATCATTTTGACGACGTGATCGAGACGATCCTTATGGGAATGCTGTACGGCGGCCAGATGCAGACCATGATGCCCAAGCTGCACAGTACGAATTTTCCGGGGATGGAGCTGATCCGCCCCATGTATCTGGTTCATGAAGAGGCGATTCTGGACTGGGTCCGGTACCATGAGCTGCACTTCCTTCAGTGCGCCTGCCGATTTACGGAACAGTATGAGGTGGATGAAAACGGAGCGAACAACTCGAAGCGCCAGGAGATGAAGGAACTGATCGCCCGCTTCCGCATGATCAGTCCGGTCATTGAGAAAAATATTTTCCGGAGCGTGGAAAATGTGAACCTGAATACGATCATCAGCTACCATAAGGGAGACGAACACTATCATTTTCTGGACGATTATGATCGGAAATCGGGCGGCGGCTCATTCTTCCGCCCGGCTCCCCATCCTGCGCAGATGACGGAAGAGGATAAGATAAGCAGTACTTATAAATAAACATAAAATGACAAAATATTTCATAAATCGCGGGGATTATTTTACAGAATATGCAGTAAATGGTATGGTATAATAGAGAAATATATTGTGCGATGCTGGTCTGACGGGTGATGGCCCGGCGCAGGGATATGCAGGATGCAAAATGGGGAAAGATGCATCAGGATGCAGGTAAGGGAGTGTAAGCAAATCATGGCAGTAGAGATGACGATTCAGGAATATATCCATGAACGTTCAGAGAAGGACGGCTTTGAGACGGCAATGTTCATCTATGAATCGGCACTTATACAGATGACAAGCCGGATAGAGGTATTGAACCATGAGCTGAGCCATGTGTATCAGTATAATCCGATCGAATATGTGAAGACCCGGCTGAAAACGCCGGAAAGTATTATGAAAAAACTTCGGAAAAACGGGCACAGTATTACGATTGACGATATGGTGGAGTATGTGAATGACATTGCGGGCATCCGCATTACCTGTTCATTTTTTTCCGAGGTATATTTTGTGGCAGATATGCTGGCGAGGCAGGATAATCTGTCGGTCATTCACATCAAAGATTATATCGGGCATCCAAAGGAAAGCGGTTATAAGAGTTATCATATGCTGCTGTCCATTCAGGTGGCGCTGGCGGATGCGGTGATTCCGACAAAAGTAGAGGTCCAGGTGCGTACCATGGCGATGGATTTCTGGGCCAGTCTGGAACATAAGATCTATTATAAATATGAAGGAAATGCTCCGGGATATTTCGCCCGGGAGCTTCAGGAGTGCGCATCCATCATTTCCAGACTGGATGCGAAGATGATGTCTTTAAATGAAGCCATGAAAAAGATTGACGGAGAATGAAAACGGGGCTGCTGCAGGAATCTCTGCCTGTGTGCCTGACCTTCGCATGGAACAGGCGCGGAGAGGGACACGGGAGGAACTGCATCTGCAGCAGCCCTCTGAAATGAGGAGTGCCCCGGCAATACGGATGCCGGGGCTTATTATGAAAAAATTTATCTATATGTCACTGGTTGTTTTTTGATTTACAAGTAGTATAACAATTAAATATGTCTAAAGTATGAATAAATAATTAACATATTGTGAAAATACACAAAAATAGAAAAAGAAAATGAGGAAAAGTGTACAAAACACATAAAGGTTTTTGGCCTGGTTCACGGCAAGGTTGTAAAAACGGACAGGAAGTGTTAAAATAAAAGAAGAAAAGAAAAAGGAGTCGGATATGGCAGCAGAGAAAGCACCGGTTTATATTATAGGACATAAAAATCCGGATACGGATTCCATCTGCTCCGCGATTGCATATGCGGAGCTGAAAAACCGCCTTCACGGAGACGGATACTGTGCGGCGCGTGCCGGGCAGATCAATCAGGAAACGCAGTATGTACTGAATTTCTTTCAGGCGTCTGCGCCCAAATACATTGAAGATGTAAGAACAGACGTTCGGGATATTGAGATCCGAAAGACCCAGGGAGTGTCCGGCCAGATATCCCTGAAAAAGGCGTGGAATATGATGCGGGCGCTGGGGGTAGTGACGCTTCCCATTACGGAGGAACAGAGGCTTCAGGGGCTGATTACCATCGGCGATATTGCCAATGCCTATATGGATGTGTATGATAACTGCAGTCTGTCAGCTGCGCATACACCCTATAAGAATATTCTGGAGACACTGGATGCGGTCATGCTGATCGGAGATGAGGAAGAAGTCTATGAAAAAGGCGAGGTGGTGATCGCAGCGGCGAATCCGGACGTGATGGAGGATTATATCCATGAAGGGGATATGGTGATCCTCGGCAACCGGTATGAGTCCCAGCTGTGCGCCATTGAGATGAATGCGGCGTGTATTGTGGTCTGCATGGATGCCAAGGTATCCAGAACCATCCGCAAGCTGGCGCAGGAGCATAACTGTAATATTATTGTAACGCCTCACGATACATTTACGGTGGCAAGGATGATCAACCAGAGCATGCCGATCTCTCATTTCATGAAAGAGGAGAATCTGATCACTTTTAAACTGACCGAGAAGACCGACGACATCAAAGGGATCATGGGGCAGAAGCGTTACCGGGATTTTCCGATTCTGGATATGGAGGGAAATTATATCGGCATGATCTCCAGACGGAACCTTCTGAATCTGCGCAAAAAGCAGGTGATTCTGGTGGACCATAACGAGGCGAGCCAGACGGTGGACGGAATTGAGCATGCAGACATCCTGGAAATCATCGATCATCACCGGATCGGGACGCTGGAGACGCTGGAACCGGTATTTTTCCGGAATCAGCCGCTGGGCTGTACGGCGACCATCATCTGTCAGATGTATCAGGAAAACGGTGTGGACATTCCGAAAAACGTCGCCGGACTTCTGATGGCGGCGATTCTGTCGGATACGCTGATGTTTCGTTCTCCTACCTGTACAGCGGTGGATCAGGCAACGGCAGAGAGGCTGTCGGAAATCTGCGGCGTGGAGATCGAGGAGTTTTCGATTGACATGTTCAGTGCGGGCAGCGATATGAGTTCCAAGACGCCTGAAGAAATCTTCAACCAGGATAAGAAGAAATTCCAGGTCAATGAGCATGAATTTATCGTGGCACAGATCAACAGCATGAACAGCATTGAGCTGGATGAGATCAAGGAGAAGCTGGTGCCTTATCTGGAGGAGAAATTTGCGTCTCTTGACGTGGAGATGTGCTATGTAATGCTGACCAACATTGTGAAGGAAAAGACAGAGCTGCTCTGCTTTGGAGAACATGCGAAGGAAGTGGCAAGAAATGCGTTTCAGCTTCCGGAAGATGCGGTGGATATCAGGCTGAAGGGCCTGGTGTCCCGGAAGAAGCAGCTGATCCCGAGTATCGTTACGGTGCTGCAGCAATAGGAAAAGAGACAGGACCTGCCATGGAACAGAAGGATTCCATGGCAGGTCCCTCTGCATGGTTTTGCTTCATCCTTTCCTTCGATTCTATTAAAAACTCCTGTATTTTCCGGCAGTTCGTGTTAACATGTATGCCCGCCGCTTCTGCAGAGACCGGGAGAATACATTCGTCATGGCAAATTTTTGAAAAAATTTCCACCTGTGCCATTGGTTTGCAACCGCACAGGTGGAAAAAATTTATAACATTGATACTTGAGAGTAAAAAGTTTATATGCTTAAGAAGCCAGTAAATCCTCACAGATTTCTGACTGATCCTGCACTTCCT
>VSND01000085.1 GCA_009774145.1 Lachnospiraceae bacterium
CATCTCCGTTTTTATTTCCATTATAACGGATAATGGCGTACTTTGTTCACATTTTATTTACTCATGCGTTTGTCGTGGTATGTTCAGCAACAGTCCGGCATGTCCCTGCATAAACTGGAAATAAAAAGGAGCTTTCATAACAATCCCATGCGTTTTTGCGAATTAAAGGAAAAGGACGTGATCAATCGCTGCGACTGTAAACGTCTGGGGAAAGTCTGTGATCTGATACTTGACGAAAGAAAGGGGTGCATCTGCGCCATCGTTGTTCCCGGCCCCTTCCGGCTCTGCGGGCTGCTTGGACCGGACCAGGAATACATCATTCCATGGAATAAAATCTGCCAGATCGGACCCGATATCATACTTGTGGAAATCTGTGAGGAGGATGTCCTCTGCCCGAGAAAACGCCCGGGCGCCGCATTTGGATAATACACAGATTTTGCCATTTTTTATTTGGATTCCTTTTGCATAAGCAGAATATTTTGGGAAATGCTTTTATGTATAAATGATGCTGCAGGAGGAAATTCAATGGTTGTGAACAAGGTTGAAATCTGCGGAGTCAACACATCCAAACTACCGCTTCTCACCAATGATGAAAAGAAGATGCTTTTTGAACGCATCCAGAAGGGAGACCGGGAAGCCAGAGAGCTGTACATCAAGGGAAATCTCCGTCTGGTCTTAAGTGTCATCAAACGGTTCTCCTCCAGCAACGAGAACGTGGATGATCTGTTTCAGATCGGATGCATCGGCCTGATGAAAGCAATTGATAATTTTGACTGTACCATGGATGTCAAATTCAGTACTTATGCCGTCCCCATGATTATCGGAGAGATCCGCCGATATCTGCGGGACAACAACAGTATCCGTGTCAGCCGCTCGCTGCGGGATACTGCCTACAAGGCGATCTACGCAAAGGAAAATCTGCTGAAGAAGAATTCCAAAGAACCGACCATTCAGGAAATCTCTGACGAGATCGGTATCCCGAAAGAAGACATCGTCTATGCACTGGATGCCATTCAAAGCCCGGTCAGTCTCTACGATCCGGTCTACACAGAGGGCGGTGATACCCTCTATGTCATGGACCAGATCAGTGACCGAAAAAGCAGGGAAGAAAACTGGGTTGAGAACCTCTCCCTCTCAGAAGCCATGAAAAAACTCAGTCCGAGGGAAAATCATATCATCAACCTGCGCTTTTTTGAAGGGAAGACACAGATGGAGGTGGCAGAGGAGATCCACATCTCCCAGGCACAGGTCAGCCGTCTGGAAAAAAATGCTCTGAAAACCATGAAAAGCTATCTGAAATAATCATTCATATTTTATGATTTCTTTCTTCAGACGGCAGATGATCTTTTTTTCCAGCCGCGAAATATAGGACTGGGAGATGCCAAGCAGATCGGCCACTTCCTTCTGTGTCATCTCCCTCCCCGCCGGATGGTTCAGCCCAAACCTCATCTCAATAATCATCTTTTCCCGCTCGGAAAGTCTGGACAGGGCTTTTTTCAGCAGTTTCCGCTCTACCTCGTTTTCCAGATCCCGATAGATGATGTCTTCGTCCGTTCCCAGAATATCCGACAGCAGCAGTTCATTGCCGTCCCAGTCCACATTCAGCGGTTCGTCTATGGAGACCTCCATACGTACTTTGCTGTTTCTGCGCAGATACATCAGAATCTCATTTTCAATGCATCGGGACGCGTAAGTCGCCAGCTTGATATTTTTATTCCGGTTAAACGTATTGATCGCCTTAATCAGGCCGATCGTTCCGATGGATATCAGATCTTCTACCCCAACGCCTGTATTGTCAAATTTTTTCGCAATGTATACAACCAGCCTCAGATTGTGCTCGATCAGCTTTGATTTTGCCTGCTGTTCCTGATCGGTCTCCAGTCCCAGAATTGCTTTATTCTCTTCCTCTGCATTCAGGGGCGGCGGCAGGATTTCCGCCCCGCCGATATAGTGAATCTCTCCTTTTTTGGAGAAGAACATGCTTTTGAACTTTGGCGCTACTTTCAGCTGAATCTGGTGTGGAATCGTTACCTTGATAATCATAATGCCTCCTCTTATGAGGAAAGCAGGTCACGATGAAGTATAAGCTGATACTGTCTGCTTTTATTTGGCATACGTGCGACCATCGGATGCGCGATCCACTGATCTGCGTTTTGGGATTCCAGTACCATCCCGTCCAGAATATAAGCCTCCAGTATCCCATGCTCTGCTATGGTATCATAGGGGACCATCCTTGGGAGATTCTGCCTTTCTGATTTCAGAAGAATCTCTTCCAGCACTTTCCCATCCAGAATACTGACGGCTTTTTTACTGATCGGGTCATACAGGCTGTTGCCGGTATCATATAATGCCTTTACCGATATCCGGCACACCCCATGATGCAGGACAACCGAAACAGTTCTCCCGTTTTCCCGTTTTCTTTTATTCCATATGTACTCCGCTGCCATTAAGCCTGCTGCTGATATACTGCTGAAGACTGCAAACCACACCCCGGCCAGCCTGTGAAACTGTTCCAGATAACGCAGCATCCCGTTTAAGAGAAAACACTCCGCATACAGGCTGAACATCCTCCGGAAAAAATGCTTCCTGCCTGGACAGGCAATCTTTGTCATCCCCGCTGCCAGAATGAAAGTTCCCAGAAAATAGTGTATTCCGGACAGCCGGGCAGATGCGATATGCAGAATGCAGGCACCCAGACTGCCTGCCGCCGCCGCTGTCAGAATTCTGCCGGTCTTCACAGTTTCCTGCGCTTTCCATACGGCCAGAAACAACAGCATCGCATTCATCCAGAGATTTTTTACAAACAGTACATCTACATAAACTTCATAGTACACTTGCCACCCTCTCTCTTATGGTAATCACCATTATAGGGAGGGTGAACTGCAATCCCTGTCAGATCCTGCGGCTGTACGGTCTTTTTTATCCACAGGATTCGACAAAGAAAAGGAACGGCTTTCTTTCGCTTTATCCTGTTATTTTTAAGATCTCCGCCATCTGTTCCACCGGTATCTGCCCGGGTGCAGATGCCTCGCCGGCTGACGCAAATGTCATGGCGGAGCCTGTCAGGCTGCCGCAGATCCGGCTGATCACTCCCATGCTTCCCATGGACATGGTGACTACCGGCACAGACAGCGTTTCTGCTGCCGTAACCGTCGCCTGCAGAAGATTCAGAACATCCTGCCGGTTCGTCGGCATGACTGCAAGCTTTGCCGCGTCCGCCCCCAGCTCCTCCATGCGTCTTAACCGTCTCACCATTTCCTCTGTGGACGGGGTCTTCTGAAAATCGTGATTGGATGCCATGACCAGGCAGCCGCTACCAGAGGCACGAAGCTTCCCTATCTCTTCTGCCGTCCTTGTCTCATCCAGATATGTCTCCAGATCCACCAGATCCGCTCCTCCTGAGGCAGCTTCCCTGTTCAGATGATAGTAGGCATCCGGATCCACGGACCGGTTCCCGCCTTCCCGGGCAGTCCGGAACGTAAACAGAAGAAGTTTTCTGCCCAGACGCATCTTTATTCCCTTCAGGGTTTCCAGAACCTCCTCTGTCCGAAAAATATCTTCATAAAAATCCGCCCGCCATTCCGCAATATCCACCGGAAGCTTCTCAATGTCTTCCGCCTTTTTCCAGATTCCTTCCCGGCTTTTTTCCACGATGGGCACGCAGATCTTCGGCGCGCCTTCTCCAAAGATCCCTGTTTCTGTCTGAAATACTCTGTTCATTGATCCATCCCTTATCTGAAATATTTTTCCTTCACCAGTTCGACCGGCATCTGCTTTCCGGTCCACAGCTCGAACGCATAGGCTCCCTGATACAGAAGCATATACATGCCGTTGAAGGCTTTGCAGCCGGCCTGCTCCGCCATCTGAAGCAGTCTGGTCTTTCTGGGGTTATAGATCACATCGGACACAATCAGCTCCGGATACAGATAACTTTCATCCGGCACAAGGCACTCGTCTTCATGAGGACTCATGCCTGCCGAGGATGCATTGATCAGGATCCTGCTCTCTTGAATGCTCTTTTTCATCTGCTCTGTGTCTCTGAGCTCATACATGCACACCTCACAGGCTGTTCTCCGGTTCACCCGGTCCACGACTTCCTGTATGGCATCCCAGGAACCGCCCTTTCTTGCAATCAGATCGATCTTCGGCACTTTGTCCAGCGCCGCCTGGGCAACGATGGAAGCCGCAGCTCCTCCGGCGCCCAGAAGCGTCATCTTTCCGCCGATGATATCATGCCCTGCATCTTTCACCGCCCTCATATAACCTCTGCCGTCTGTATTATAGCCGGTCAGCACGCCGTTTTCCTGCACCACCGTATTCACTGCCCCGATCAGCCGGGCTTCCTCAGACAGCACATCTGCCCGCTCATACATCAGCCTTTTATGAGGCATGGTGCAGTTGAATCCTCTTGCATTCATCACCGTCAGTCCGTCTACCGCCTTTTCAAACTGTTCCGGCGCCACGTCGAAAGCCAGATACACATAGTCCAGCCCGTGATAACGGAAGGACTCATTATGCATGGCCGGCGATACGCTGTGGGCAACCGGACTTCCCAGAAGGCATGTAAGCCCTGTGTGACCTGTAATCCATTTTTCTTCCATTTTCTTTTCCCCGCCTCTCCTGCATCCTGTCCCGTCACAGGGAGAAATTTCCCCGTACACAAAAAACGGGATCCATGCATGCCACATCAATCCCGCCCTTTTCTTCTTCTTTATTCTTTGTTCCCTGTCCCCTTTATTCCTGTTTTCCTATCTGTCTTTCTGGAAAAACTTCGGAATCTTGATCTCCTGTTCTTCTACTGTGCTCTCCGGCCTCGTGAAATTCTTCAGACCCGGCAGCGGCTGAACCACCTGCCTTCTCTGTTCCCCTGTTCTCCCGAAACCGGACTGATTAAGTCCTGCCGGAGCCGATGCCGTCTTTCCTGCCGCCGGACGGAAGGAAGAAAAACCTCCTTTGCTGCCATTCTCCTGAAGTCCGGTTGCAATGACCGTGATGCTGACCTCATCCGAATTGCCTGCATCGTACATCGCTCCAAAGATAACATTCGCCTCTTCTCCCACCTGTTCCTGCACATAAGATGCTGCTTCATTGGCATCAATCAGAGAGATATCTCCGGATACATTGATGATCACATGGCTGGCTCCTGCGATCGTCGTCTCAAGCAGCGGACTGGTAATCGCCTGCTTGACTGCCTCAAGCGCCTTATCGTCGCCTCTGGCCGTGCCAATACCGATATGCGCGATTCCTTTGTCTGTCATGACCGTCTGGACATCTGCAAAATCCAGATTGATCAGCGCCGGCAGATTGATCAGATCCGTGATTCCCTGAACCGCCTGCTGCAGGACCTCATCTGCCTTCTTCAGCGCTTCCGGCATGGTTGTCCTTCGGTCCACAATCTCCAGAAGCTTGTCATTGGGAATTACAATCAGTGTATCCACGGATTCTTTCAGCTTCTCAATTCCCATCAGGGCATTGTTCATGCGCTGCTTTGCTTCAAAGCGAAAGGGCTTGGTCACAACACCGACCGTCAGAATTCCCATCTCCTTTGCCGCCCGCGCAAGAACCGGCGTCGCTCCGGTTCCGGTACCGCCGCCCATACCGCAGGTGACAAATACCATGTCCGCCCCCTGAATCGCTTCCTTCAGTTCTTCAATGCTTTCTTCCGCCGCTTTTTCCCCAATCTCAGGCTTTGCACCTGCACCAAGTCCTTTTGTCAGTTTCTCGCCGATCTGAATCGCCGTCGGCGCCTTGCAGAGCTTCAGTGCCTGTTTATCTGTATTGACACCGATAAACTCCACTCCCCCGATCTGCTCTTCTACCATTCTATTTACAGCGTTGTTGCCTGCCCCTCCAACGCCAATCACGATGATGCGGGCGGCAGCTTCAGTTTCATTCGTCATAATTTCCAACAACGTCATATCCTCCTTACTTAACAAACGCCAATATACAATGACTTTATCATATCTTTTTTTTTTCGATTACGCAACCTGTTTTTCCAATTTCTCTGTATTTTTTCTGCTATAAATGAGCAAATTTGAAATCTTGCACAAATTTGTCCGTAATAAAACGACAAATTTGAGGTTTTACATTTATTTTGTCCGCGAATGAAATACAAACGCAGAATCCTTTGTGCAGTTTTCCGGATTTGCTCAATTATAGTTTTCTGTTATTTTTTTCATTGCCGGTTTGATTCCAGCGAAATATGCGTGCTTTCATCGGTATAATTTTTCATATCCAGCGTACCGGACTTGTCCAGAAGATCCGGCTCCAGCTGCTTGATCCGTGCGATTTTTTCTTCCATATGGTCCCCGGAACCCAGCGTTACCCGCACATCTTTGAGCTGAAGGTAGATGTCATTCAGATTTCCAAGGAAAAGCTCGTCCGGATCCAGACTGTATTTTGTCAAAAGCTGCGTAATCTCCAGAATCGTGTCAAAGATCTGCGGTTCCTCCACATTCAGGCTCTGATACAGGGCAAGCTGGTCAAAATAAAGGCCGCTGATCAGAGGAACGCCTTCGATCTCCTCGTCAGAACTTTCCACAACAATCCCGTCCTTGTCGAAATATACGTTTTTTCCAAGATAGCGGACGTAGCCGACAATGTTTTTCTCGTACACACGGATCGTAATACTGTCAAGGGAATCCATATGCACTTCAAAATCGTCCACAAACGGAATCTCCGGATGCTTCTGGTACTTATAACGCAGATACAGGTAGATGGTATTTCTTCGATAGCCTTCCCCGATGACAAAATCTGCGATTTCTTCATTAGAATAATGCTCATTGCCGACAACTGTCACCTCTTTGATATAAAACAGACCGGCAAGCAACAGCAGCAGTACCGCTGCTGACGCCAGTACTGCTGCTGCCAGTATCACCTTTCTGGGAATCTTCCTTCTGCTCCCATGTTCCAAACTCAACACTCCTACCGGGCAGAGCCACACCGCTGCCGCCTGCCATGGAGCCGTGTCTTTTAGAGCTGTCTGTTCATGGCCGGCTGAGTGACTCAGCAAAAACTTTTACGCTTACCTTCCAGGACATTATACCACAATTCCGAGTTTTTTCAAATCAGAATTTATGTCTTCATAACCTCTGCATACATATTCCATACCGGAGATGCAGGTCTCGCCTTCTGCCGCAAGCGCCGCCATGATCAGAGCGGCTCCCCCTCTCAGTTCTTTTGCCTCTACCCGCGCCCCGTGCAGCTTTGCATTGCCGTCCATGAGTGCAAAAGAATCTTCGCTCACTACAGACGCCCCCATTTTCTGCAGCTCTTCCACGATCTGAAAACGTGCCTCAAAGATCTTTTCTTCAATAAAGCTTGTGCCAGATGCCGTGGACAGCGCGGCAACCAGCGCCGACTGCAGATCGGTGGGAAAACCGGGAAAAGGCGCCGTAACCATATAGGGGATGGGACGGCACTGACGCTCCATCCGCACATGGATCCAGTCCTCCTCCGCCTCCACAACCGCCCCCATCTGCTCCAGAAGCTCCGGAAGATGGCCCAGATGGCTGATCGGAACATGAAGAAGCCGCACCTCCCCGCGGGTCATAACCGCTCCGAACAGATAGGTGCCTGCCACAATGCGGTCGGACGGAATGATATATTCTGCCGCATGCAGCTTTGAGACTCCTTTCACCGTGATCACAGGATTTCCGTCTCCTGTGATATCCGCTCCCATCTTTCTTAAAAACGAAGCCAGTTCCACGATCTCCGGTTCCATGGCCGCCCCGTGCAGTACCGTCGTTCCTTCTGCCAGAACCGCGGCAAGAAGCACATTTTCCGTTGCACCAACACTTGGAAAATCCAGATAAACCTGTGCTCCATGCAGCATCTGCGCGCTTCCGTAAAGCGTATGTTCCTGATGCTCAAAAACCGCTCCCAGCTGCTCCAGTCCTTTAAGGTGCAGGTCGATGGGCCGCTTTCCGATCGTACAGCCTCCCGGATAGGGAATCTCCACCTGATGCATCCTTCCAAGAATGCTTCCCAGAAGGGTAACGGTGGAGCGCATCTTTCCTGCGCCGCCGCAGGACACCCGATAATTGCAGAGCTCTCTTGTATCCACAATCAGCATATGTCCTTCCCAGTGTATCCTGCAGCCTGCGTCCTCCAGAAGCTCCAGCATATGTTTTACATCTGATATTCTGGGGCAGTGATGAATGATAAAGATTCCTTTTCCAAGAACAGTCGCCGCCAGAATCGGCAGCGCTGCATTTTTTGACCCCTGCACCAGCAGCTCACCATGCATTCTCTGCGGTCCTTTGATATACAGTTTATTTCCATCCAAATCCATTCCCTCCGGACCCGTTATCAGGTCTGCCATTATATATCAGTATATGCAGATATCCGGTCAGTGTTCTTTTTTCATATGTCTGGATACGTTCAGAATCAACCCGATCTCCGCCAGCAGGAATACGACAGACGTTCCTCCGTAACTGATGAACGGCAGCGTAATCCCGGTATTAGGAATGGTATTTGTAACAACTGCAATATTCAGGATGACCTGAATCATAATGTGCCCCATAACGCCTGCAGCCAGAAATGCCCCGAACAGCTCCTGAATATGCGTGGCAATCACCATGAGCCGCCAGATCAGCAGTCCAAACAGAAGGATCACGAGAAATGCCCCGGCAAGCCCAAGTTCTTCACATATAATGGAAAAAATCATATCATTCTGTGCCTCCGGCACAAATCCCAGCTTCTGCATGCTGTTTCCGAGGCCCACCCCGAAGATCCCTCCTGATCCTATGGCGTAGAGTCCCTGCATGGTCTGATATCCTTTTTCATAAAGCTCCGGATGTCTCCAGATCGCCAGACGCTCCAGCCGGTACGATTCCACACTCAGAAAAATACCGATAAATGCAGTTCCCAGGCCTCCCAGGCCAATAAACGGAAGAAAGCGGGGATTTGCAATGAAAATCAGAATGACGGCAATACCCAGAATGATAATCGCCGTACTCAGATTATTGGTTCCCACAAGCCCCACGATCGGAAGCACCTGAAGAATAACCAGAAACATGTAACGCCATGATTTCATATGGGAGGCATTTTTGCTGACGATTGAAGCAAGAAGGACTACTACGGCAAGCTTGGCAAATTCGGACGGCTGAAAGGAAAGCGGTCCCAGAGAAAGCCATCTTTTTGAACCATTATACTCATCTCCGATAAAAAGCACGGCGGTGGAAAGGATCAGGGAGATGCCATATCCGGGTCCTGCTGCCGGAAGCCATCTCCGGTAATCAACCTGAGACACCAGATACATGGCCATCAGTCCAAGGCTGGTCGCAAAAAACTGTTTTTTCAAATAATAAGCAGAGTCAGCGAACTTGACCCTGCCATTATAAGCACTCGTGCTGTAAAGCACGACCAGCCCAAATACGGCCAGAATCAGAACAAGGATCAGAAGTACATAATCGACCGGTTCTCGTGTGTCTGTCTGTCTTTGAACTGCCATACTGCCCCTTTCAGTTCTTCTGCTTCTCTTTTATGATTTTATGCAGCACTTCCGGCAGCAAGAACCTGTGGATCCATATTCCGCTGAAAATAACCTCCATGCAACGGGCAGCGGACTGCCGAACCGGCAGGTCCAAAACATTCTGTATCTGTACATCAGACAGCCGCAAGCGCAATGAGGCAGCACAGAGCCGTCACAATGGAAAACACTGCCACGACCCGCGTCTCGGACCATCCGCACTTTTCAAAATGATGATGAATCGGCGCCATTTTGAAAAAGCGCTTTCCATGCGTCGCTTTAAAATACGTCACCTGAATCATGACGGAAAGCACCTCCACCACATAGATCAGCCCCACGATCAGAATGAACAGAGGAAGTCTCAGCATATATGCTGTGGACGCTACAAATCCTCCCAGCGCCAGAGAACCGGTATCTCCCATAAAGACGCTGGCCGGATATACATTAAACAGCAAAAATCCCAGCAGCCCCCCTGTCACTGCACAGGTCACCGGCGAGATCCCGCTTCCGGTTCCGATGGCCACCACTGTAAAAAATACCGCCACCATGATCGTCACGCTGGAAGCCAGACCGTCCAGTCCGTCTGTAAAGTTTGTTCCGTTTACCGTTCCGATCACAGCCGCGAACAGAAGCGGAACCGAAAGAAATCCAGGATTCAGATAGACGCCGCCGCTGAAGGGAATGAGCATCTCAAGTCCCACATCCGAATAAGACACCATATACCATGCGAAGACGGCGGTCACCAGTATCTGCCCTGCCATCTTCTGCCCCGGCGTCAGACCCTCGGAACGCCTGAGTACTACTTTGATATAGTCATCCAGAAAACCCACAATTCCAAAACCGACCGTCACGAACAGAATCGGAATGATCTTCGGATAATCCTTCACATAGAACAGGGAAGTCACTACTACGCTGAGCAAAAAGATCAGCCCGCCCATCGTCGGCGTTCCGTTTTTCTTCAGATGCGTCTGCGGACCGTCGTCCCGCACGGTCTGCCCCACTTTCATTTTTCTAAGCACCGGAATCACAACCGGACCTGCCGCCGCACTTATGGCAAATGATACAATAACAGGAACTGCAACACCATAATCCATCATACTTTCCACCTCTTCATTCACTCATTTATCCAAGTATACGTCTTTTAAAAAAATTTATCAACCATTCCTGCGAATTTAAAAAATACACTTGATTTTTTTGTATCACTGGTATATAATGACATTGTTTGCAGGTATAGTTCATCGGTAGAATGCCAGCTTCCCAAGCTGGAGAGGGGGGTTCGATTCCCCTTACCTGCTTTTTTTAGTATATAAGGAGGTCTAAAAATGGCAAGAGGAGTAAGAAAACCCGTCACCTACACTGGAAAAGCAGCAAAGATCCATGAAAAAGTTCTCAAACTGGAGACTGAGCTGAAAGCTGCAAAGGAAGAGTTAAAGGCTGCATATAAGGAGCAGCTGAAAGAAGAAAAGCTGGCGAAGCAGAAGGCCCAGAAAGAAAACAGGGAAAAGCTTCTTAAAGTCATTGAAGATTCCGGGAAAACCCCGGAAGAGATCATGGAACTGTTAAAAGAACATTCCTGATGTGACGGTTTTATTTTTAATAGGTATGCGTAAGCAGCAGAGGGGCGGTCAGTAATCTGACCGCCCCTCTGATCTGTCATCTGCTCTTTCCATATCCGCCCACAGAGCCGCCCTGACGTCTGTCCGGCGACGCTGTGAAGCGTTCGGTCTCCTTAAGCCGCACCAGCGCCCGCGCCATGGCAGCCTGCGTCATATGGAACTCCTGAACGCTCTGCTTCTGCCGCATCTTCTCCCGGGCACGCTCCAGCGCCTCTCTGGCGCGGTTCGCATCCACTTCCTCCGGCCGTTCGATCTCATCCGCCAGCAGCGTGGCCCGGTTGTGGGCAACCTGGCAGAAACCCTGTCCGACCGCCGCATACTGCCAGTCCCCGTTTTCTTCCACCTGCAGCCGCATCTCTCCTGCCTTGATCGCAATAATCATTTCCTCATGATGCGCCATGACGGCCTGTTCCCCATCCAGTCCCGGTATGATCAGGCAATGACAGGGGCCGTCATAGAAGATTCTCCGGCTGGTTATGATTTTCAAACGAAATACCGCCATCTTCATTACTCCTGTACGGAAGCCGTTATGGCTTTCGCTTTCTCCACGACTTCGTCAATGGTTCCCACATTGAAAAACGCTGCTTCCGGATACTGGTCCATCTCTCCTGAGATGATTGCCTGAAAGCCTTTGATCGTATCCTTCAGAGGAACATATCTTCCCGGAACACCGGTAAAATTTTCCGCCACATGAAATGGCTGGGACAAAAACCGCTGCATCTTTCTGGCACGGTTAACGACTCTCTTATCCTCATCCGACAGCTCCTCCATGCCGAGAATGGCGATGATGTCCTGCAGTTCCTTGTATTTCTGAAGCATTTCCTGTACTTTTCTGGCTGTCTCGTAGTGCTCTTCTCCCACTACGTCGATCTCCAGAATACGGGAAGTGGACTCCAACGGGTCCACCGCCGGGTAGATCCCCTGTTCTACGATCTTTCTGGAAAGGACCGTTGTGGCATCCAGATGTGCAAATGTGGTTGCCGGAGCCGGGTCCGTCAGATCGTCTGCCGGCACATAGACTGCCTGAACAGAGGTGACAGAACCGTTCCTGGTAGAAGCGATCCGCTCCTGAAGCTCACCCATCTCCGTTGCCAGCGTAGGCTGATAACCAACGGCCGACGGCATACGCCCAAGCAGCGTGGACACCTCAGAACCTGCCTGCACAAAGCGGAAGATATTGTCAATGAACAGAAGCACATCCTGATTCATCTCATCACGGAAATATTCCGCCATGGTAAGGCCGGTCTGCGCCACACGCATACGCGCCCCCGGCGGCTCGTTCATCTGTCCGAAGACCAGCGCCGTCTTTTTCAGCACTCCGGATTCTTTCATCTCGCTCCACAGGTCATTTCCTTCACGGGAACGCTCCCCGACTCCTGTAAATATGGAGTAACCGCCATGTTCGGTGGCAATATTCCGGATCAGTTCCTGAATCAGAACGGTTTTTCCCACTCCCGCTCCGCCGAACAGACCGATCTTGCCTCCTTTGGCATACGGCGCCAGAAGGTCAATGACTTTGATCCCGGTCTCCAGAATCTCCACTACCGGGCTTTGCTCCTCAAATGAAGGCGGAGTCTGATGGATACACCATCTTTCGACGTCTTCCATCCCGCCTTCTCCATCCACCGCCTGTCCAAGCACGTTAAAAAGCCTTCCAAGCGTCTTCTCTCCCACCGGAACCGTGATCCCGGCTCCGGTCGGCGTCACCTCCATATCGCGGCAGAGGCCCTCGCTTGCCGACAGCATGATACAGCGTACCACACGGTTTCCCAGATGCTTTGCCGCTTCCATCACATACTCATTTCCATGGCTGTTGACCGTAAGAGCATCCTTTATATGAGGAAGACTGCCCTTTTCAAACAATACATCCACCACCGGACCTGATACCTGTATGATCTTTCCTTTTTCCATCACACATATCTCTCCTGTTATTTTCTACTATTTCCCGTTCCTGCTCATCTGCTGCGCTTTTGCGCCGCTGCACACTTCCGTGATTTCCTGCGTGATTTCCGCCTGTCTGGCCCGGTTGTACATGATCTTAAGATCCCGCAGCAGATCGTCTGCATTGTTGGTCGCTGATTCCATGGCCATCATCCGGGCATTGTGTGCAGTACAGTACGCCTGTACCAGCGCGCCGTAGATAAAGCCCGTTATATAATTGGGGATGATCGTATCAATTGCTTCCTTTGCAGACGGCAGCAGCAGAAAATCTTCCTGATAGACATCTGCCGGAACCGTCTCTTCCAACGGCCGCCTGATCGGCAGCAGCATCTTATCCTCCGCCACGCTCTGCATACTGCTCTCCATACGGGTATAGATCACATGCACTTCGCTGATCTCCCCGGTTCGATATTTATCCAGTATGGTCTCGCTGATCCAGCGCGCTCTGTTAAAGGTCGGATTCTGCACCGTGTACTGGAAGTTTTCCTCTATATGGACTCCCTTCGACACAAAATACTGCCGGCCCAGCTCTCCCACCACAAAAAGATCCACCTGATTTTCTGCATCGTCAAGAAAACGCTGCGCCATTTTCAGAATATTATGATTATAAGAACCTGCAAGGCCCTTATCATCCGTAATCACCAGAAGGCCGATCTTCGTCCGCTTAATCTCAGGCTTTTCAAAATAGATATGTTCCATATCCGGAATATGCCGGAGAATACGGTCTATGGTCGACTGGAGCGTATAAAAATACGGTTCCGTTGCCTCCAGTGTCTGCTTTGCCTTTTTCATCTTTGTGGAGGAGATCATATACATGGCGCTTGTGATCGTTCTTGTATCCTCAATACTTTTGATACGACTTTTAATTTCACGAAGACCTGCCATATCGTCTCATCACCTGATCCTTATATTCCTTTGCGGCAGCGATGATCTTCTCTGTCAGAAGATCGTCAAGTGCCTGCGTCCTCTCAATCTCCTCGCCGATCTTTGGATAATGTTCATCTATCCAGTCCAGCATATCCCGCTGAAACTGCTTGATCTCCTTTACCCGAAGATTCAGAAGAAGACGGCTGTTTGCCGCACAGAGTGTAATCACCTGCGCATGAAGAGACATCGGTTCACCCAGCGGCTGTTTTAACAGTTCCAGAAGACCTTTTCCATACTGGAGCTGTTCCTTCGTCACCGCGTCCAGATCGGAACTGAACTGAGTAAACACTTCCGTCTCCCGGTACTGCGCCAGGTCTATACGAATACTTCCTGCCGCCTTTTTCATGGCCTTCGTCTGTGCCGCGCCGCCCACGCGGGATACGGATAATCCCACATTGACCGCCGGTCTCATACCGGAGAAGAACAGATCGCTTTCCAGGAAGATCTGGCCGTCCGTAATCGAGATCACGTTCGTCGGAATATATGCGGACACATCCCCTGCCTGCGTCTCAATGATCGGAAGCGCGGTTATGGAGCCGCCTCCCAGCTCGTCGCTCAGGCGGCTGGAACGCTCCAGAAGCCTGGAATGCAGATAAAACACATCGCCCGGATAGGCTTCCCGCCCCGGAGACCGTTCCAGAAGCAGGGAAAGCGAACGATATGCGACCGCATGCTTGGACAGGTCATCATAGACGATCAGTACATCCTGACCTCTGTGCATAAAATATTCTGCCAGCGCCGTACCTGAATAAGGCGCAATATACTGAAGCGGCGCCGGCTCGCTTGCCGTCGAAGATATAACGATCGTATACTCCATGGCGCCTTGTTTTTCAAAAGTGTGGACCAGTTTGGCAACCGTCGAAGATTTCTGTCCAATCGCCACATAGATACAGATCACATTTTTTCCTTTCTGGTTCAGAATGGTATCTGTAGCAATGGAGGTCTTGCCGGTCTGCCGGTCTCCGATGATCAGCTCTCTCTGTCCGCGTCCAATCGGAAACATGGAGTCAATGGCAAGAATACCCGTTTCCATAGGAGTATCCACAGACTGCCGCTCGGTAATTCCCGGAGCCGGTTCTTCCACCGGACGGTAATCGGAAGCTTCAATGGGGCCTTTTCCGTCAATGGGCGCTCCCAGCGCATCCACGACCCTGCCGATAAAACCGTCTCCTACCGGAATACCTGCCATCCGGCCGCTTCGGACTGCCCTTGTGCCTTCGCTGATCCCGGTCTCTTTTCCAAAAAGAATGCAGCCGATCTCATTCCTGCGGATATCCTGCACCATGCCCTTCAGCCCGTTTTCAAAGACCAGAATCTCACCGTACATGGCATGGTCCACGCCGTCGATATAGGCAATGCCGTCTCCCACCCGGCTTACGGTACCGATCTCCTGGCTTTCAATATCCACATCATCAAGGCTGCCCTTCAGGATGCTGATAATCCCTTTCTCTGCCAGCAGGGACTTTGTACCGGCCAGGTCAATCTCCTTTAATCTTTCTTCCAGAATCCGCTTTCGTCCGCCCTCGCTCCAGTCGTATTCCTGTTTCCCTGCCCGAAGAATAAATCCGCTGCCAAGGGCCGGGTTTTCCTTCTGCTCAATGGAAAGCGTTCTCCCCGGATATTTCTGCTCCAGAAATCTTCGGATCCCGGCAAACTGACGTTCATCCGGGGCAGTCACATACTCCAGTACGCATTCCAGAGGCCTGCGTTCTTCCTCCGGCTTCTCTGTATACTCTGTTATGATATCTTCCAGCGCATGGAGCATCCCGTCTTCCGCCAGGGAAAGAAGAAAGGAACGGGAATCCCCCGGAAAGATTTTCTGTATGATAATTTCCTTCTTTTCTCCGGAAACAGAGGGGTTATCCAGTTCTTCCTCAAGCTGGGGAACCGCCTTCAGGATATCCAGCGCCGTCAGAAGCGCCTCCGGCTTTATCTCCATGCGTATAAGCTGTTCCATATATCTGTCATTCTGCATCCGTTTCACCTGCTTTTGTCAAAAATTGATCATAGAGCGCATGGTCGCCTTTCGAAGACTGCATGGACTTTACTGCCGCTTCCATGATGACCGAACGAATCTCCTGCTCTGCCTTTCCAACAATGCGCGCTTTCTCCTGCTCTGCTTCCTTCCTGGACGCCTCTACGATCTGTACAGCCTTTTCCTTCGCTTCTTTCACAATGCGATCGTATTCGTTCCGGGCTTTCTCCTGCGCTTCTGTTACGGCTGCTGCTTTTTCTTTCTCAATCTCCGCCTGAAATTCTTCACATCTGTTTTTTTCCGCCGCTGCCTCTTCCTGGAGTTCCTGCGCTTTTGTATACTGAGATGCGATTGCTTCCTCCCGTTTGCTGATCACCGCATTGACCGGCTTAAACAGAAATTTGCGGATCAGAATATACCAGATCACAAGATTCAATGCCGTCCAGAGCAGATTCATGTCTAACCTTAACATACCGACATCCGCCTTTCTCTCTATTCTCAGGCGAGAAGAATGATAATCAAAAGCGCCACAACGAAACCGTAGATTGCCGTTGCCTCTGCCAGCGCCGCGCCGAATACCAGCATCTTCATGATCTTGCCCTCAGCCTCCGGCTGCCTCGCCACTGCTTCCGCCGCTTTGGAAGTGGCAATACCGATACCGATACCTGCTCCAATACCTGTAAATACTGCAAGACCCGCTCCAATTGCAATTAATGTAGACATAATTTTTTTCTCCTTTTCCTTTATGATTCTTCTTTCTTTATTATTCTAATGCTTCTTTAATAAACAGCCCTGTCAGGAATACGAACACATATGCCTGGATCAGACCGTCAAAC
>VSND01000086.1:0-4030 GCA_009774145.1 Lachnospiraceae bacterium
TGCTGCAAAAAGAAAGTGACGCTAAAGCTCTACCGCCTGAAAGGCGGTGGATTTAACCTAAGGCTTGGAAATTAAAATATCAGCCAGAGGATAAAGAAAAATTTATTGAATGTTGTCATGAAAGTGCAGAAGAATTAGAAGAATATCTTCACCATACTATAACAGGAGAATTTTTTATCTATCACGATTTTATGTCATGTATCATCAGTGATGGATCAATCATATCTGGAAATGCATATATTGCCAGAGATATTAAAGACATTTTTCCTCTTGATTTACTACATGTTTTAAAATGCGATGCAAAAACACCTCGCAAATGCCCCCGTTGTGGACAGTTATATTTTTCCAATAATAATAAATCGAAATACTGTAGCGAATGTAAAGCAAACAGCAATATCATTAGGCAGGAAAACCGAAAAAATAACCCTTGTAGATACTTGCATAAACAAATTACGGATATATTAAATAATTATGGAGGAGATGGATCTGAAAATTTCCGAATAGAATCAAATTATTACTGGGCTATTGTACAGGGGAATACCCCTAAACAAATACCAGTATCATACAATCCTAATATTACTACAAGGGGAGATTATTTTAAATGGTTGCAAGAGCAGAAAATCAAGGCAAAAACTTCACCAGTCAACTAAAAACAGGAAACGGTTGCAAGAATCTCAACAGACTATAAAATTTCACTAACATAATAAAAAGCACCTGCTAAAACCAAAGTGCTCAAAATCCATTGCATATTTTCCACATACATGGTAATATTATTAAAAAGGTGCTGCCGTTCCAGTGACGGTCAGCCCGGCTTGCTAAACATAGAATAGCCGCCTAGTTTACCAGACCGGGGCGGCTATTTCTGTGTCTTGTTATTATCTTTACCAAAAGTATATCCGATTCCGAAGCAGGTCAAGCCAAAGCTCAGCACTGCGATAAGGCCCAAAATATCCATATGGCTCAGCCCTCCTTTCCCAGATTCCCTTTCGGGTTTCTATATGAACAGAGGGTCACAGTCCCTCCGGAGAGGGCTAACCGCCACCGTCCTCCCATGAACGACAGCACCTGAAACCATTTTAGTACAGGCTGCATAAAAAATCAATATACATACCCAAAATAAGAAAATCCCCCCTGTCTGATAAAGAACAGGAGGATTTCTCTTTTATGACAATTTCTATGACAAATGAAAAAGCAAAAGATAACATAAGATAAGATATAATCCAAAAATCCGTACAAATCCGAAAATCCCCTGATTTCAGGCATATTTCACAAACCATAACCAATGATCACAAGCATACAGAACCTATTCTATGTGAGGGCTAATAATTGTTACTAAAATTTTTAAACATTTTCTAAAACGGCTCGTCCATTTGTTGATTTTGCCCATATCCTGTGTTACAATAAAAACAGACTTATAATATTTCCACAAAGGGGTGGTACATATGGCAAAAAAATTTACGATCACATTAGGACGTGAGTGCGGGGCGGGCGCTACGCTGATCGCACAGACACTTTCCAGAGACCTGAATATCCCCTACTATGACAAGGATATCTTCCGCATGGTCTCGGACCGGAGCGGTGTCCTGGAAGAATTCTTCCATGTCAACAATGAACGGCCCGGCAACCATCTTCTGTACAAGATCATCAAGGATCTGAACCCGAAGGACCAGAAGCCTTCCCTGGGAAAGGACATTGTCTCTCCGGACAACCTGTTCCGCTTCCAGTCGGAACTGATCCGGGAACTGGCAGACAATGAGACCTGCATGATCATCGGCCGCTGTTCCGACTATATCCTGCGTGACCGCGACCATGTGGTCAAGGTATTTGTATGCGGGGATCCCGAAAGCAAAGTCCGCCGGATGATGAGCACCTTTTCTCTGGAGCGCAGCGCCGCCATAGACCGTATCCGGGATACCGACAAACAGCGGCGCAAGTATTACAACTACTACACCGGCAAGACCTGGGACACAGCTACCAATTATGACCTCTGCCTGAACACCGGCAATATGACCATCGAGGAAGCTGCCGAAGTTGTCAAATGCTATCTGAGACAGAAAAAATATATTGACTGATCCGGCGGCACTGCGCGGATCAAAGCAGGTGAAGAACAGGTAACAGGTTTTGTCCGTATGAGGCGGACAAAACCTGTTTTTCGTCTGAATTCCCGGCAAAGCTTTCTACTTTGCCCATCCATAGGAATATTTTACCGCTTTGCTCCAGCCCGCTGCTTTCTCCAGCCGCACCTGTTCTTCAATCAACGGTTCAAAACTCCGGTCAATCGTCCAGTTTTTCAGAATCTCCTCTGTATTTTTCCAGTATCCGACTGCCAGTCCCGCCAGATAGGCAGCTCCCATGGCCGTCGTCTCCACGCAACCAGGACGCTCTACCGGAGCGCCGATGATATCCGCCTGCGTCTGCATGAGAAAATCATTGGCGCTGGCTCCGCCGTCCACCTTCAGAGCCGCAAGGCGGATCCCGGAATCCGCTTCCATGGCTTTCAGGACATCGTTGACCTGATAGGCCAGAGACTCCAGCGTGGCCCGAATGATGTGGTACCTGTTCACCCCTCTGGTGATCCCCACGATGGTCCCTCTGGCATACTGGTCCCAGTGCGGAGCCCCCAGCCCGGTAAACGCCGGAACCACATAGCAGCCGTTGGTATCCTCGACCTTCTGCGCCATATATTCCGAATCTTCTGCCGAATCAATCAGACGCATCTCATCCCGCAGCCACTGGATCGCGGCGCCTGCCACAAAGATGGAGCCTTCCAGCGCATAGTAAATCTTTCCGTCAATCCCCCATGCAATGGTGGTAACCAGACCATTCTCCGAAAATACCGGCTTCTCTCCGGTATTCATAAGCAGAAAGCATCCGGTCCCATAGGTATTCTTTGCCTCGCCGGGCCTTAGGCAGGTCTGTCCGAACAGCGCTGCCTGCTGGTCTCCTGCCGCCCCGCCGATGGAAATCGGGCGGCCGAAGATCGATACGTCCGTCTCTCCGTATACACAGCTGGACGGCTTTACCTTTGGAAGCATGCATTCTGGAATATCCAGTTCTTTTAAAATCTCCTCATCCCACTGCAGCGTCCGGATATTGAACAGCAGCGTCCGCGAAGCATTGGAATAATCCGTCACATGGACCCGTCCCTTCGTCAGCTTCCAGATCAGCCAGGTCTCCACGGTTCCAAAGAGAAGTTCCCCGTTTTCCGCCCGCTCTCTGGCACCCTCCACATGGTCCAGAATCCATTTCAGCTTGGTTCCGGAGAAATACGCGTCGATGACCAGTCCGGTCTTCCGGCGGAACGTATCAACCAGCCCTTTTTCTTTCAGGATATCGCAGTATCCGGATGTCCTGCGGCACTGCCAGACGATGGCCGGGCAGACCGGCTCCCCGGTCTGCCTGTCCCATACGACTGTCGTCTCCCTCTGATTGGTGATCCCGATCGCCGCAATATCCTCTGCCGCAGCTCCTAACTTCGTCATGGCTTCCACCGCCACCCCCAGCTGGGTAGACCAGATCTCACCGGCATCCTGCTCCACCCACCCCGGTTTTGGAAAATACTGCGTAAATTCCTTCTGCGCCATACTGCACATCTCTCCTCTTTCATTAAAAAGAATACATCGATTGCTGGTGGTTCCCGCATCCAGCGCCATCACATATTTCGCCATATTCTGCCTCCTGTCCGAATTTGTCATTTTTGCAGATCATCCCCCGGTTCCAGGTATATCCTGTCACTTTGCGCCCGAACATGTTTCGACAGCCGTCCGGATATCTGCTTATACACAAAAACCCGGAAGCAACGCTTCCGGGAATCTTCATGCGGAAGAAGGGACTTGAACCCTCACGAGCGTAACGCTCACAAGAACCTGAATCTTGCTCGTCTGCCAATTCCGACACTTCCGCAAACCGTATGAAATTATTGAATACAGAGTTCATACTCTCTGTATGCGGAAGATGGGACTTGAACCCACACGACCTGGCGGTCACAAGATCCTTAGTCTTGCTCGTCTGCCAATTCCGACACTTCCGC
>VSND01000086.1:4130-16524 GCA_009774145.1 Lachnospiraceae bacterium
TCTTGCTCGTCTGCCAATTCCGACACTTCCGCATCTCAAATATAACCATCACAAACGTTATAATACAACAACTTGACAAAAAAGTCAAATATTTTTACAATGTATCTTAAAAAATGCTCTCCGCAGGTTCTAATTATGACCTGTTTCAAAGTATTATTTAATAATAGAACCCAGTCTGAAAGGAAGGTACAAAAATGGATTATCATGCATTAGGAAAAAGAATTCGGGAAGAACGTCTAAGGCTGAATCTGACCCAGGAAAAGTTAGCGGAAGAGGTCGGAGTATCCACCGCCTATATCGGTCAGATTGAGAGAGGGGAGCGCAGCCTGACCTTGGACAAGCTGGTGAAAGTCGTAAACCGTCTGGGGGTTACCATCGACTTCCTTCTGGCTGACTATGTCATAGCAACAGATGATACCAGCATTAACCTGCTGATTCAACTTATGCACGATCGCACGCCTGAGGAAAAGACGCTGGCGATCAATCTGTTAAAAGTTTTATTTGCAGACAAATAAATCACCTGAAAAAGGGAATGCCGCAGACACGGTATTCCCTTTTTTACATTCTCTGAACAGGCAGCCGGACCCGTACTCCGTTCTCCCGCCGTCTCCATGCCGGCCGCCGCTCAGAAATACACCAGCTCCTCCTCCGGCTTTTCTGCCTTCCTGATATTTACGGAGTGCAGAACGATCCCTTCTTCCCCGTTGTATTCCGGACGCTTCTCCATATGGGCTTTCGCAGTGACCGTGATCCACTGACGCTGCTTTAAGCGGTCCACATAGGACGACCTGCATAAAAACCCTATGAACGCCGTATCGTCCGCACAGCAGGTCATTGCCATACGTCCGGGGACAAAATACCCTTCCGGCAGATGCTTTCCCTTATACACCATGGCAGTAAACCGAAGCGTCTTCCCGTCATACCGCTCCGGATGGTCCATGGCATCAATATACCAAATCCCATAGTCCACATCTTCGATGCCGATGACTTCCGCCTCCAGATCAAAGGGCAGCTCTTCTTCAAATTCCAGAACCGTCCCGTCCTCTTTTTCAAATACCACCTGCGCCTTTGGATTTACCGCGCGCATATTCCGTTTATAGGCGGCGGCCGGAGTGTCATCGCTGCTCCGGTTGAAGATGATCAGATCCGAATCCTTTGCCATCTCCATAAATATCGACTTCATATTTTTCAGATAAACATCAAAAGTAGACGCATCCACCACCGTAATGACCTTCGCCACGAACCATCCTTCGGGCATATACATATCCCTCAGAAAATCCATGCCCCACATACAGTTATACTCCAGAACGATCTGTGTGGGTTTGTATTTCTTCTGGCATGCCGCCAGAAATTTCTCATTGAATTCGCTCTTATCCTCCAGCATGACCAGAGTCGCGTTGGCCTGCTTCAAAGTCTCATCATCGTATTCTTCGATCCCCTCTTCACAGGCAAGGATCAGATTGCGCTCCCCGCCGGAAAAATACTCATCCGCCAGAGTCTCCAGTGCAAACCTGGTCTTTCCGCCCTCCAGAAATCCGTGGATCACAAATACAGGAATTTTCATTGTCCGCTTCTCCTATTCAGCCATAGCCTTCATTCTTTTCCAGTTTCACGACCGTCTTCAGGCAAGCTCAAAAAGCCCTGCCAGCGCTTCCTCATCCAGATGAGAACCGATCACGCAGAGACGGCCGGTATAATCCGCCTCTCCGCGGCGCACTTCGTATTCCTCCGGAACCATGTCAAAATGCAGCCAGCTTCCGTCCGTACACGGCACGATGCCTTTGGCACGAAGAATGATCCCGCAGCTGTCACTGTCCGAAAGCGCTCCAAGAATCTCCCGAAGCTTCTCCTCCGTATACTGGTGCGGCGTCTCCTGCCCCCAGCTGGTAAATACCTCATCCGCATGATGATGGTGATGATCGTGTGCATGGTCATGGCAGCCGCAGGTACAGTCATCTCCATGATGATGTCCGTGGTCGTGCCCATGCCCCTCATGGTGGTGTCCGTGATCGTGCTCATGCTCTTCATGATGGTGTTCGTGGTCGTGCTCATGCCCTTCATGGTAGTGTGCTTCCAGTTCCTCCTTCAGAAGCAGATCCTGATGCTGCATGGCCGCCAGAATCTGTTCTCCCTTCAGTTCTTCCCATGGAGTCGTGATGATGGTTGCCTTCGGATTTTTCTCTTTGAGCATCTTCACGCATGCTTCCAGTTTCTCTTCTGTCATCTTCTGCGTCCGGCTGATGACGATCGTCCCGGCATGTTCCACCTGATTGTTAAAAAATTCACCAAAATTCTTCATATACATCCGGCATTTCTGTCCGTCCACCACGGTCACAGAACTGTTCAACTCCACCGGCTCGTGTGCTGCCACGCCCTGTACCGCCTTTGTCACATCCGACAGCTTGCCCACGCCGGAGGGCTCAATGAGGATCCGGTCCGGCGCATAGGTTTCAATCACCTCTTTCAGTGCGGCGCCAAAATCCCCCACCAGAGAACAGCAGATACATCCTGAGTTCATCTCTGTGATCTGTACGCCTGCCTCCTTTAAAAATCCTCCGTCGATTCCGATCTCTCCGAACTCATTTTCGATCAGAACGGTCTTTTCTCCCGCAAACACCTCTTTTAACATTTTGCGGATCAGTGTGGTCTTGCCGGCTCCCAGAAAACCGGAAATAATCTCTATCTTCGTCATGGCCTGCTCCTTTCCCGTCTCTTTATGCGTCTTATTCCGTAAACGAAGCCCTCGGAAACCTGCCTGTCCGACAGTCCTCCCAAGGGCTTTTGTACAAATGTTCCTTATTTATTCAGTGCGTTTTTTGCAGTCTCTGCCAGTGCGGTGAAGGATGCTGCATCATTCACTGCCATATCAGCAAGAATCTTTCTGTTCATCTCAACGCCTGCAGTCTTTAATCCGTACATGAATCTGCTGTAGGACAGACCGTTCATACGTGCTGCCGCATTGATTCGTGCAATCCAGAGCTGTCTGAACTGACGCTTTTTCTGCTTCCGTCCTGCATAAGAACTGGTCAGCGCTCTCATAACGGACTGCTTTGCAATTCTGTACTGCTTGCTCCTTGCTCCTCTGTAGCCCTTTGCAAGCTTCAATACTCTATTATGTCTTTTTTTAGCGTTTAATCCGCCTTTCACTCTTGCCATCTTTTTTCCTCCTTAACTGTCAAAATCTTATAAATACGGTAAGATCTTCTTCATATTCTTTACATTGGTCGCATCAGTAATCGTAGATTTTCTGAGATTCCTCTTTCTCTTCTGAGATTTCTTAGTTAAGATATGGCTTTTATAAGCTTTCATTCTTTTTAACTGTCCGGTTCCGGTCTTTTTAAAACGTTTTGCAGCTGCTCTGCTTGTCTTTACCTTTGGCATATGTTGATTCCTCCTGTAAACATTTTCTATATTGCCCAGATCGTAAGACCTGGCATAACTTACCGGTCCCCTGACAGGGACCCGCCCTTTACAGCTTTTTGGATAAGTTAATTGCGTTTTTCACTGAAAAACATGGTCATGCTGCGGCCTTCCATCTTCGGCGCCCTGTCGACGACTGCGATATCCGCCAGCTTCTCGGCAAATACATCCAGGATCCGCTTACTGCTCTGCACATGCGCCATCTCACGTCCGCGAAAACGCAGAGTAACCTTTACCTTGTCACCCTTCTGAATGAACTTCCTTGCAGCACTGACCTTTGTATTCAGATCGTTGTCGTCAATATTCGGAGACAGACGAACTTCTTTGATTTCGATGGTTTTCTGTTTCTTTCTTGCTTCCTTCTCTTTTCTTGCCAGCTCGTAACGGTATTTGCCATAATCAATAATCTTGCATACCGGCGGCTTCGCAGCAGGAGCAATCTTTACAAGATCCAGCTCAGCCTCCCTCGCCATTTTCATTGCCTCACTGGCAGACATAATGCCTAACTGCTCTCCATCCTGGCCGATCAGGCGGATCTCCCGATCTCTGATCTGCTCATTAATCATTAATTCGCTAATAACTGTACACCTCCGCGCATAAAAAAGTGGATAGAAAACTATCCACTTTCATACACAAACGAAATATGCATACGCATACAGTCCTGCCATATTAACCCGGGTCACTTCCTGTGCCAGGGTGAGAGTGGATACTCTTCTTTCATCTCATAACCTTGACTACCATAACACAAAAACAAACCAATGTCAACTGTTTTTACACAAAACGATTTAATTTTTCATCATATTCGTAGTCAATGCCGCGAAGCTTCCCGGTGACCTCTTCCACATCGATGCCCTGTTCCCGGCAGAGTTCCTCCAGATTCGGATAAAAATCACGCAGCTGCGTATTTACATAGCTTAACAGCATCATGGGGTCTTTTGGTATCATACGGTTCCTCCATCTATCTCTCCCGGATCACCAGTCCGTCTGCATCCCGGTCCACCAGCATCACGCTTCCTGCGTGCACTTCTCCGGACAGGATGTACCGCGCCGCCATGGTCTCCACATATTTCTGCAGATAACGCTTCAGCGGACGGGCGCCGTATACCGGATCATATCCGTTTTCTATGATATATTCCTTCGCGCTGTCTGTCAATTCCAGCGTCAGCTCTTTATCCGAAAGCCTCCGGTTCAGGTCCTGAAGCAGCAGATCCACAATATGCCCGATGTTGTCCTTTGTCAGCGGTTTGAACAGAATGGTCTCATCCAGACGGTTCAGAAATTCCGGACGGAAATGGTTCCGAAGGTCATTCATTACCTGCGCTTCGCTCTCCGGGCGGATCTCTCCTTTTTCGTCGATGCCCTCCAGAAGGTAAGAAGACCCAATGTTGGATGTCATGATCAGGATCGTATTTTTAAAATCCACAGTCCGGCCCTGAGAATCCGTGATCCGGCCGTCATCCAGTACCTGCAGGAGCACATTAAATACATCCGGATGCGCCTTCTCCACCTCATCGAAAAGCACAACGGAATACGGGCGTCTGCGGACCGCTTCCGTCAGCTGGCCGCCTTCTTCATACCCCACATATCCGGGAGGCGCTCCGATCAGACGGGAAACGGAATATTTCTCCATGTACTCGCTCATATCGATACGGACCATATTCTGTTCATCGTCAAACAGGCTGGCAGCCAGCGTCTTCGCAAGCTCCGTCTTACCCACGCCGGTAGGACCGAGGAACAAAAAGGAGCCGATGGGCTTGCCTGGATCCTTGATGCCCGCTTTGGAGCGGATGATGGCATCCGCCACCTTCCGGACTCCCTCATCCTGTCCCACTACCCGCTTATGAAGCTCTTCGTCCAGATGCAGCGTCTTGTTCCGCTCGCTCTCTGTCAGTTTCGCCACCGGGATGCCGGTCCAGCGGGAAATGATCCGGGCGATCTCTTCCTCCGTCACGCTTTCATGGACCAGAGACAGATCCTGCTTTTTCACCTTCTCTTCCTCTTCCTCCAGCTGCTTCTGAAGCTGCGGAAGCCGTCCATACTGAAGCTGCGCCGCCTTTTCCAGATCATAGCCCTGCTGCGCTGCCTGGATCTGCTTATTCACTTCTTCAATCTCTTCCCGAAGCCTGCTCAGTCTCTCTACGGAGTTCTTCTCGTCATCCCACTGGGCCTTTTTATTGTTAAATTCATCACGAAGTTCTGCCAGCTCCCGCTGAAGAGACTCCAGGCGGTCCTGACTTAAGCGGTCGGTCTCTTTTTTGAGGGCTGCCTCCTCGATCTCCAGCTGCAGTACCTTCCGGCGCAGTTCATCCAGTTCCGTCGGCATCGAATCCAGTTCCGTCTTGATCAGGGCGCATGCCTCGTCCACCAGATCAATGGCCTTATCCGGGAGGAACCGCTCTGAAATGTAACGATGAGACAGGGAAGCCGCAGACACCAGTGCCGAATCCGTGATCTTTACCCCGTGAAATACTTCATAGCGGTCTTTTAAGCCCCGCAGGATCGAGATGGTGTCCTCCACCGTCGGTTCATCCACCAGCACCTGCTGGAACCGCCGCTCCAGCGCCGCATCCTTCTCGATGTACTGCCGGTACTCGTCCAGCGTGGTGGCGCCGATACAGTGCAGCTCACCTCTCGCCAGCAGCGGCTTGAGCATATTTCCTGCATCCATGGCGCCGTCCGTCTTACCCGCTCCCACAATCAGATGCAGCTCGTCGATAAACAGAATGATGCGTCCCTCGCTCTTGCGCACTTCCTCCAGAACTGCCTTCAGACGCTCCTCAAATTCTCCCCGGTATTTGGCGCCCGCCACCAGCGCGCCCATATCCAGCGCAAAGACCTTCTTCTCCTTCAGTCCTTCCGGCACATCCCCGCGGACGATCCGCTGGGCAAGCCCTTCCACAACTGCCGTCTTACCGACGCCGGGTTCTCCGATCAGCACCGGATTGTTCTTCGTCTTGCGGGACAGGATCCGGATCACATTGCGGATCTCCGCATCCCTTCCGATGACCGGGTCCAGCTTCTGTTCTCTGGCGCGCTCCACCAGATCGTAACCGTATTTATTCAGTGTGTCATAGGTCGCTTCCGGATTGTCACTGGTCACCCGCTGATTGCCCCGGACCGTGGACAATGCCTGAAGAAAACGGTCTCTCGTAATGCCGCATTCTTTCAGCAGCGTCTTCACAGACGGGCTGGGATTGTCCAGAAGGGACAAAAACAGATGCTCCACAGAGACATATTCATCTCCCATCCGCTTTGCCTCATCCTCCGCACTGATCAGCGCCCGGTTCAGATACTGGCCGATATAGGGCTGCCCGCCGGACACCTTCACCCTTTTGTTCAGAGCCTCTTCTACTCTCTCTTTAAAGAAAGCAGCATCTATGTCCATCTTTGTGACAAGTCTGGCGATCAGGCTCTCCTCCTGCATCAGAAGGCTGTACAGCAGGTGCTCCTGCTCAATCTCCTGATTTCCGTATTCCAGAGCAGTCTTTTCCAGATCATTCACTGCCTGGACGGATTTCTGCGTAAATTTCTGAAAATTCATATGACCTCCTGTTTTTCATCCGCCTGGCCCTCCCAATCTTCCGCTTCCGGAAAGATTTCCGTCCGCATCCGGGTCCCGGGATCCTTCCCGGCATTGTTCAGGCCTCTGCTGTATTTTGCTTGTTCTATATTGAATATAACACCAGTTATCAGCCATGTCAATAGTCGAGTGCTGATTTTTTTAAATTTTTACCGTTCTGGAATTCTGCATATAATCCTGTATTTTCCGAATAAACTGTAGGGAATATCTGCAAGACCAGACACAGGGAGAATGAACATGTGTACCAGCATTGCTATGAAAACCAGTGATTTTTATTTCGGACGTACCATGGACCTGGACCGCGAATTCCATACGTCTGTGGTGATCACACCCAGAAACTATCCCATTGCCTTTCGGCGCTCCAGTGTATTAAGAAGACATAATGCCATGATCGGCATGGCATCCATTGCAGACAATTATCCCCTCTATGCAGAAGCGGCAAATGAAAAAGGGCTCTGTATGGCTGCCCTCAATTTTCCGGACAGCGCCGATTATTCCCCGACCGAAGACCCGCGTAAGGCAAATGTCTCCCCTTTCGAACTGATCCACTGGATCCTGGGACAGTGCGATTCTGTAGAAGAAGCGCGGCGTCTTCTTGGCACCACCCATCTGATTCGGATTCCGTTCAGCGATGAATTTCCCCTGACCCCTCTGCACTGGCATATTGCAGACAGGGAAAGCTCTGTCACACTGGAAAACACGGAAAACGGGCTCCGTCTGTACAACAATTCGGCAGGCGTCCTGACCAACAATCCCGCCTTTCATTTTCAGCTGACCAATCTGTGCCAGTACATGAATCTGAGTTCCGGCTATCCAAAGAACTGTTTCAGCGATCTGGAAGGCGTCGCTCCCTTCGGACAGGGACTTGGAAGTTTCGGCCTGCCCGGAGACTACTCTCCTTCCTCCCGCTTTGTGAAAGCTGCCTGGCTGCTTTTGAATTCCATCTGCCCCGGGAGCGATCCCGGCAGTCTGGCACAGCTTTTTCACATTCTGGACTCCGTTTCCATCATACGAGGCAGCGTGCTGTCCCAGAATGACGCCTGCGACACCACCACCTATGCCTGCGGCATCAATGCCACCCGAGGCATCTACTATTACAGGACCTATACCAACAACCAGCTTACCGCCGTAGACCTTCGGCATGAAAATCTGGATGCCCAAATACTCCGGATCTTTCCGCTGGTCGTATCACAGCAGGTTTCCTGGGCAAATTAACAGGACGAAAAGAACTGCCGCGGATCCTGGACTGCAGATCCCGCAGCAGTTCTTTTTTCCCTTCCCTTCATTTCTTTTCCCAGGGCCGCCAAAGTTCCTGCCCCCGGACATACGTTCAGGCACTCCGTAATCCACATGGTCCGTGAAGCTTTCAACTTTGTCGTCCGCTGCTGTACCATTATAGCATCAGGCTCCTTTTCCGCCATGGTCCGATATGCACATCATCATGATGCCAAGAAGCATGTATTCCAGGGTATCATCATCATTTGCCTTGCGCAGCTTCGGCATATAATCCGCAGGGATATCACGGCGCAGCCTCTCATACAGAACATGCATGTCCGTAATCTGGGCGCTCCGGATCACGAGAATCTCCGGATCATTGATTGCAATAATATTGCGGGCATACTGTTCCACCACTTCCAGTGTCTCATCCGGCAGCAGTCGAAAATCAGAAGCATCGCCCTTCTCATGCTGTTTCAGCAGATATTTCACTTCTCCTGCAATACCATGACTGCCTTCCGACAGCTTTTCATTCACAATACTGCCCACACCGCCGTGCCGGTAACCGGGCGGAACGGAGAGAAATGCCAGATTCCGGTAATGAGAATGCCGGGCAAAGAAACCAAGAGCCGCCATATTCACATTGTTTTTGATCAGAACCGGAACGTGATAGCGCTCTGTCAGAAAACCTTCCAGGTCAAAATCCGGATCGATGCGGCAGGGCAGATCCAGACGTCCATGGTGCGGGACACCGCCCACACTGATGCCGATACAGTCATATTTTTTATGACGGCACGCCGCCGTATCCAGAATATCGCACAGATCTTCCACAAGATTCAGATGGCATTTCACTACTGTCTCTTCCACCTCCGGCATTCCGTGATGATAATAGCGGTAATAGATCCGGAATTTATGTTTTCCCTGCGGCAGCAGCGCAATGGCCAGGATCGTTAAATTATTATCAATATTGGAGGCTGATTTTTTCTGTACTTCCTGCCGTTCCCGCATCCGATGCTTCTTCCAGCTGTCCCGTACAAATTCCAGTACCGCCGGTGCGTCATAGGTTGCAAACAGCCCCGGAGGAATACAGAGCACCGGAAGATCCGGCAGTGCTTCCAACAGACGGGCGGCTTCCGATGCAATCTGCGGAGCCAGCAGAACCATATCATTCTCATCCGATTTCTCATAGATATTTATGTACGATACGGCAGAAAACGTATAATCCAGCGACAAAAGTTCTGCCGCCTCGTTCAGTTTATTCGCCATATAGCTGGTCGTGACGGCGGAGGTGCAGGAAAGCAGCACACGCACCTTTCGCTGGTCGCGCACCATCTGGTAGGTATCCCAGAATTCACCAAAAAGCTCTTTGGCGTAATCCAGGCTGTTCAATTCGAAATGCAGAAAAAATGCGGTTTCATCAGTCTTCCGGTCCGTGATCTGCAGCTCTGCCACATATTTTTCAAGATCATAAAAATTCAGCTCGCCAATGGCAAAATCCGATTCAAAGCGAAAACGATCCGGCTTTTTTTCATAGTTCCTGACCCCGTCTGAGGAATGAGACAACGCCCAGTCAAGATAATTATCACGCAGTTTCTTTGTGTTGGCATCCATGAACAGATAATTCCTCCTTGTATTTTCCTGTATACCATATTATACAACATCCGGAGAAAAGAGGAAATCATTTTTCTTCTCTGCACCATGGTTTCTGGCGCCCTGTTTATCCGAAAATACCGCAGGCCGCGGGATATCGTTCCCGCGGCCCGTTTTTACCGCTTCACAGTCAGATAAGATGATGATTCTGATTCATCCGTCCATACCGCCTGGTAATGGCCAGAATCTCTTCTTTCAGTTCGTCCGACAGTTCTCCTTTTACAAGCCGCCACTTCCAGTTCTTCCCCAGTGTGGACGGCTGGTTCATACGGCTTTGGTTATCCAGTCCCAGATAATCCTGCATGGGAATGATGCACAGGTCCGAACGGCTGCGCATAACCAGAGCGATGAAAGATTTATACAGTTCCTCTGCCGGTGTGTGCTGATCGCACAGATAGTCCCGTGCCATCTGCCGTTCCTCGTCCGTAATGCTCCTGAACCAGCCGGCAATTGTCTCATTATCATGCGTTCCTGTGTAGGCAGCGCTGTTCTCCGCATAGTTGTGAGGAAGATAGTCGCTGGCCGAACCGGAATCTCTGGAGTCAAAGGCAAACTCCAGCACCTTCATTCCCGGGAAACCGCTCTCCTGGACCATCTTCCTTACAGAATCCGTCACATATCCCAGGTCCTCGGCAATCACCTGATGCTTTCCAAGACGCTGTTCCATGCATCGGAACAGATCGATCCCCGGTCCCTTCTCCCAGTGCCCGTTCACGGCGGTCTCCTCTCCGTACGGAATCGAATAATACTCGTCAAATCCGCGGAAATGATCGATCCGTACCACATCATACATCTGGAAGCAGAACCACATCCGGGACATCCACCAGTCATAACCGGTGCTCTTATGATACTCCCAGCGGTAAAGCGGATTGCCCCACAGCTGTCCGGTGGCAGAAAAACCGTCCGGCGGACAGCCCGCCACTGCTGCAGGCATATTTCTCTCATCCAGCTGGAACAGTTCCGGATGCGCCCAGGCGTCCGCGCTGTCCATGGCCACATAGATGGGAATGTCCCCGATAATCTGAATACCTTTTTCATTGGCATACGCCTTCAGTTTTTTCCACTGACTGAAAAATTTATACTGAAGATACTGCTGAAACTCTATGTCAAAATACAGCTCCCTGCGGTAATAATCCATGGCATAGTCCCGGCGAAGCCGGATGTCCTCCGCCCACTCCGTCCATGGCGCGCCTCCGAAACGTTCCTTTACCGCCATAAAAAGCGCGTAATCTGCGAGCCACCAGCGGTTCTCCTCTGCAAAACACACATAATCCGGATCCTCGCTGATCCGGCTGCGTTCATAGGCTTTATGGAGGAGCGGATAACGGTTCTTATAGATTTTTTCATAATCGATATCGTCCGCTCTCTTTCCAAAATCCGCACTCTGACACTCCTTTTTTGTCAGGACACCTTCTTCTGTCAGTTCCTCCAGACTGATAAAATAAGGATTTCCCGCAAAAGTGGAGAAGGACTGATACGGAGAATCCCCATAGCTGGTAGGACCAAGGGGCAGGATCTGCCAGCAGGTCTGACCTGCTTCTCTTAACCAGTCTACAAAATCATAAGCGCTTTTCGAAAAACACCCGATACCATAACGTCCGGGCAGACTTGTGACAGACAATAAAATACCTGCTGATCTGTTCATATTCTACATTCTCTCTTCCCTGGATGCTGAGCCAAGCATGTATAACAGGATATAACCGCTTCCGCAAGCAACCGTTGTATTTTCTTTTATCTTACCATGCACATGCAAAGGAATCAAGAGATCCTGGAAGCGCTATCTGTTTTTTCTCCACTGCAGAAGCAGCGCAGAATTGACAATGACAAAAACGGAACCGGCGTTATGTACCAGAGCTCCCACAACAGGATGCAGTATTCCGGTGACGGCAAGAACGATTCTGGAAGGACATATCAGGCACTATGTCCGTAATGGCATTGAACACGGAGACGCAGATCAGACCATCGCCAGCTTCTCTGTTATCTCCTTTATAATTTATCGGCAGATTTTCTGTTATTTTGGGGGACAGGGAACGAAAGGCTTGAAAGCCCCTGTCAATGGGTTTCAATATCTGATCGGAGCCGGTTTTCATCCCGCAGTAAAGAAGATTCAGACCAGTATGGTTCTCTACAAAAGGTATGGATAAAAAACAGAGGAACACCCATCCGGCACTCCCCTGTCTCATATCGATCCCTTCCGCTGTTTTTCACAACAGAATTTCTCCCGGACGGAATCAGCGGATCCCCCGCATGGCGCGGAAGCTTCCGTACAAGTCCAGAAGACCGAAGCCCGTGTATGTCAAGTTAGTGTCACGAACTTTTTTACTTATTTTTTATCGAAAGACTCGGAAAACCTGATATTTTCGCAGGGCTGATGTCAGATTAGTGTCAAGTTCAATGTAAATTGATGTTAAATTAGTGTCAAGTTGTTTTCGTGGTGAAAGCCCCTTTTTATTCGGAAAAACTCCACTCAATCTCCACCCGCTTATTCTTATAAACCGTCACCTTCCGGATAAAGACATCCACCACATC
>VSND01000087.1 GCA_009774145.1 Lachnospiraceae bacterium
TTTTTCTCGTCTATCACCTGATAAGTATTCATCCCAGCTCCTCCCTTTTTGTTTCCCCACACATTTCATTTTCTTTTGGCAAATTTCTCTTTTGCGTATTCATAGGCTTCCCGGATGTATGGCTTTAAATCTTCAAAAGTCTCTTCCGACGGGTTCAGCACACACATCCACCCCATCCACGCATAGACCGGATGGGGTAAAAAACAGTCAGCCGCAGAAAAATCATAATCCATTTCCACAACCCCGCCTGCCCCCGGACGTTTTGGCACAGCCCCGAACAGCTTCACAAACGTATCCTTACGGACACCCAGGTTCACCCGGTAAACTCCCGGCCTGTTAAGCCTTGAGCCTTTATCATTATCCCCGTCCTTCTCCTTGACCGTCAATATGTACACGCCCCTTTTCAGCACATGTCCGGGATTATAAAAAATCCCCTTTTCTCCCCAGCTCTCCACAAGGACACTGCCCTCCAGATTTTCCAGACAATACTTCAATAACTCATCCGGCTTCATATTCCACCCCTGTACTTTCCAGATTCTTTTTATAAATCTCCAATTCATAAGTTTTCCCACTGCGCTGGTCTGTCCTCCGCTCCGAATACTGATAAGTCAATCCACAGGATAAGGCCAGTGCCCTTGAAGCAAGATTCCCTGCCCGTGTAGAATAATAAAATTCCTGCCCGTCTAAAGAAATACAGTATTCCAGCAATAAACGCAGGATCTGTTTTCCATATCCCCTTCCCACATACTCCGGCCCCAAGGCAATACCAGTCTCATGAAAAATATGCGGCGCTGTTTCCTCCACTCCGGCAAAACCAATGGCCTGCCCGCTGCCCCTCTCATAGACCAGCCACGCGTCATGGGTTTCCTGCCATGCGATCGTCCTCCGTATCCTCTCCCTGGCCCCATCCTCATCAGCCGTCACTTTCCATATCATATATTCTGCTGTTTCCGGCCTTGACCAGACATTCCGGTATATGGATCTCCAATCCTCATATTTTGCCTTTCCAAGAATAATATCTTCCGTCTCCATCCTTCCTTCGTTCCTCATAAACACCCCCATCACAGCCAGACCGCCCAGTCTCCGTAATCAAAAGTTCCGCTCCCATGACGCAGTTTCCCGCCCTCCTTCAATCCCCGGAAAGCATCCCTCATACGGCCGATGATCTCCGGCTGGATATCCAGGGAATGGTGCGCCGGAAACACCCTTTCCACAGGAAGAAGCGCCATCTTTTCCAGCGAGGAAAGATAAGCTTCCGGATCTGTAGATGGATAATACGCGAACAGGGTATCCTTGTAGATCAGATCCCCTGTAAAAAGATAGCCACGCTCCGGTTCCCAAAAGCACATATGCCCCGGTGAATGTCCCGGCGTATGAAACACCTTTATCATCCTCCCGCCAATGTCAATCTCTTCCCCGCCGCACAGAACCACGGACGGCCTCCCCTGGAACATCTCATAGCTGCCCACATCATAACCTTCCGGCAGTTCACAGCGGTCAACTACCATGCCCCTGACCGTTTCCATAGACAAAGGGAACCCGCCCGACAGCCACCCCAGTTCCTCTTCATGGGCATAGAAATCTGGAAAATATTTATGCCCTCCGATATGATCCCAATGGATATGCGTGGCAACAGCCGTAACCGGCTGGTCTGCCAGCCTCACCACCTCGTCATAAATATTACAGATCCCAAGCCCCGTATCAATCAGCAGGCTCCGCCCGGAACCATTCAGCAGATAACAGTGTGTTTCCTCCCAATGCCGGTATTCGCTGATGATATAAGTATCCTCGTCTATCCTGTCAACCGTAAACCATTGATCCATCTGTCCCCTCCTGAAAATCTTTATCCCTTTCCATTTGCCGCCTTTTCCATTGTATGGTAACAGAGATAATCCCCGCCCCCTGTCTCAATCTTCTCATAGGTTTTTATCCGGTATCCCCGTTTCAAATACATACTTTCCGCCGGAAAAGACGCATCAATATGTACTGCCTGATATTTTCTGAAAACCATATCTTCCAGGAAATCCATCAGCCTGTTTCCATAACCCTTTGCCTGGTATTCCGGTAAGATAAACAGCCTGCAGATCTCATTCCCCCGGATACTCCCGGTTCCCACAATTTCCCCCTGCACCTCCGCAAAATAAATATCTTCCCTGGCAAGCGCTTCCCTTATCCTCCGTTCGTTATGCAGGTCCAGAAAAAACTGTACTGCCCCGGAAGGATAATAATGGGGATAAACGGTCCTTATTGTCTTCTCCACGATCCCCGCAACCTTTACCGGACATTCCGCCCGCTTTAGCCGCATACCAAAATCTTTATCCTGCATCTTCCTGCCTCCAGCTTTTCAAATCCTTTGCCATACACAATGATTCCGGCATATCCTCATACGGGCCATAATTCGGAATCACCTGAAAACCCAGCTTTTTATATACGGCACAGGATTCAGCCAATAACTCCCCGGTTTCCAGAACCATTTTCTTATATCCCAGTTCTACGGCCCATTCCATCAACAGGGAAACAAGCCTGCTGCCTATGCCCTGTCCCTGATATTCCGTATGTACAAACACCCGCTTCAATTCTATCGTTTCATCATCATATCTTCTGATAGCCCCACCGCCAATTACCCGGTTCTCTTCATACACAACGATTGCTTCCTTAATTTCATCCAACTGGTTATATTTTTTGTATTTGTCTCTTTCTATCTTTTTCCCGACACGTCTGTCCAGATCCATATCAAGAAGCCTGCAGTTTTCTATAAAATCTTTATTTTTGCCATCTGTTCTTTGAAATTTCATAATAAAATCCCTCCGGAAATTGAAAGCCTAAAACTCGTACCTTGTCCCATGTGAAAGCAGCAGCCCATCTGTCAATTCCACACATAAAATAACCGTGTTCTCATCCCCAAAATCAGTATGCCCGTTATCAATCCATTCAGAGAACACTTCTTTCAATCTCTTTGCAATCCTATGGTTTTCTTCCTTTCCAAAATAACCTAAATTTATCCCCCTGCCATGTGCGGTAAACCACTCGCCAGCTATTGCAATCACAGGATTGTTTTCTAAATGTTTTATTTTATTTGAAAGCGCACAGGTAATAATATAAAACGCTCCATTCTCATAATAGGCATTTACATACCGTACATAAGGAACTCCCTTTTCCGCTGTCGCCAGCGCGATCACCATATCTTTTCCAAATCGCTCTGTCATTATTTTTTCAGCTTCTTCACACATTTTTTTCATATGCCCATCTCCTTTACCACTTCCAGGCCGGAAGATCAGAATTTATATTTCCTCTTTCAGCAGGGAATACATTTTCATATCGATCACTTTCCCGTTTTTTACAGCATTCTTTCTTAATATTCCTTCGCATTGAAAGCCCGCTTTTTCCAGCACACGGCAGGATGCCGTATTATACGCAAATGGCTCTGCATAAATACGGAGAATATCACTTTTCTCAAAAACATATTCGCAGACCTGTTTTACAGCCTCTGTCATGATCCCTTTTCCCCAGTATCCTTCCGCAATATAATATCCCAGCTCGGCTGTTTGCCTGTGGATATTCCCCTGACGGAAAACACCGATACTTCCCACCACCCGTTCATCTGCTGTTATGGCAAAAGCAAATGTTTCATTTTCATCCGCGGACAACATAGCAGAAATAAAGTCCGTCCCGTCCTGTTCCGTATAAGGATACGGCAGCCCATCTCTAAGATTATCCTGTACTTTTCTATTGGAAAGAGCCGCCGCCAAATCCGCCGCATCCTCCAGAACCCATTTTCTTATTTTGCAAATCACTTTTCCGCCTCCCTGATGGATTGTCTTCCATAACAGACTCTATTATACCGCATATCCCCAGCCAATGAAACAGACTTTCCAAGAACTTACCAAAAACAGATCAACACCTATACAGTCACCATATACTTCGCCAATTAGTTAATATGCCATAAGAAATGGCAGCATAACTGTCATTAAAATGTCGATCAGTATTTGAATCTTTCTTTTTGCTGTCATGCAGCCATCTCCTTATATTCGCATTTTCCGCAGAAAATCTGAGGTTTTTATGTAAATTCCTGTTACCTTGAATTTGATCTGGATTTCGTGCCGGCTGCTAATGGTACTATAACTTTCTGTTTCATAGAACTATCTTTTCATAAGTCAGATAAATGAAACAGCTATACCTCAAGACGAAAGACTAATATTAAAATGGGTGCAGCCTGTTAAAAGCTTCACCCATTTCCTCATGATTTATTTCAAATTTTCTTTAAAAAACTCCGACATCTTATCAAACGGGATGATATCCATCTGGTCATACAGATCCGTATGGACCGCATCTGGAATGATCATCAGCTCCTTGTTATCCCCTTTCAGTTCCTTGTACACATCCTTGCTGAAATAGCAGGAATGTGCTTTTTCACCATGGATGAGCAGAACAGCGCTTTTGATCTCACCACTGTATTTCAGGATCGGCATGTTCATAAAGGACAGAGAGGAGGTCACATTCCAGCCGCCGTTGGAGTTCAGAGAACGGGCATGATATCCCCGGTCTGTCTTGTAATACGCGTGATAATCCTTGAAATAAAATGGCGCATCCTCCGGCATCGGATCAGAAACACCTCCGGCAAGGGCATAGGTTCCATTCTTATAATCCTCAATTCTTTGTGCGTTCAGCGCTCTGCGTTTCTCATGACGCGCCTCCTCGCTGTTCTCGGAATCGAAATATCCGTTTGCGTTCACACGGGTCATATCATACATGGTAGAGGCCACAGTTGCCTTGATCCTTGTGTCTATCGCCGCCGCGTTGATTGCCATGCCGCCCCATCCACAGATACCGATGATACCGATTCTTTCTGGATCGACCTTATCCTGTATGGAGAGAAAATCAACCGCCGCCTGGTAATCTTCGGTGTTAATATCCGGTGATGCCACATAGCGGGGCTGTCCGCCGCTTTCCCCTGTAAAAGATGGGTCAAACGCGATCGTCAGGAAACCTCTTTTTGCCATTGTCTGGGCATATAATCCGGCTGCCTGTTCCTTTACCGCGCCAAAGGGACCGCACACTGCGATCGCCGGAAGCTTTCCATCTGCTCCCTTGGGCTCATACATATCTGCTGCCAGCGTAATTCCATAACGGTTATGAAATGTTACTTTGCTGTGGTTCACTTTCTCACTTTTAGGAAAGACCTTATCCCAAATATTCCGATATCATTTTTATGATGATACTGCTTTTCAGAATCGACTCCATATACATCCAGACAAATAGAACGCGCACCAGCCAGTCGTTTCATATCCTTTTGGGTCTGGCAGTCTGTCATAATCGCTTCCGACATGCCGGATATCAACAGCGGCATTTCCGAAACGCTGCTTCAATTCCAAAATTACGTTTCCGGCATTTTGATCCCATTCCTCCTGATGGGATCAAAGCGCCATGCTTCCTCTTTTTAATCCTGTCATTTTTCTCTCCATGCAGCTTACGGCTCTGCCGTATCCGTTGTACCCGTATGGCTATTCCGACAGAGCAATTCTATAAATATCCGCCTGTTCTCCATCAAATTCAAAACTGCGCTCATAGACTCCGCCATTCCGGGTGATTGTTTTTACCGAGGGTTCATTTTTCTTTTCCACCGAAAGATACAGTTCGTTCATTCCCGCCTTTTTGGCAACCTCCAATAACTGCCGCAGCATTTCCGTGGCAAAGCCTTTTCTTCTCTCTGACGGACGAACGCTGTAACCGCAATGGCCGAGATCCTTCAGAAAATCGTTCAGCGTATGCCTGAAATCAATGATTCCCACAATTCTATTCTGATCATCAACGGCAAAGAATATGTCTGTGATGACCCAATTCGGATTCACCGTTTCCTCCTTCGTGTTTGCATCTACAGTTCTGCACCATTCCGTATAATCATCCGTTTTATCAAATAATTCACTTCCGTTAATGACGAATTCCCCATGTTCAAAAAATTCCTTTCTGAACTCTATGGCCTGTTCTTTCATTGTTTCTGTTGGTCTGACTAATTGAATCATTTTTCATATCTCCTTATTCGCTAAAATTTTATCAAATTTCTTCTCCCACAGGATTTCATGGGGCACAAGCTGCCCGTCATAGAAAAGGGAAAATGTCGTAAAGGGCGAAGTGGCATTCTGCAGATCCTCTCTGGTCTGGATATGCACGGACCGAAACACTGCGTTCCTGGCCTTTGCCATCTCCTCCAGTATCGGTACATACCATGACAGAGTGATCTTTCATTATTTTCCCCAGCTCTTTTAAATCGTTCATGGAACCGCTCCTTCTTTATCCTGCAACGGGAATTTCACGTTTCTTTTTTAATCCGGACAATCTGTAATTCGTCTGCACCCTTTAATGAAACGACATGCAGCATATTTGCAGCAACGGTATTATTGAACAAACAGTCGCCAAGCCCTGCCCACAGCATTCCCGTGATGGGCAGGATTGCCTTGCAGAGCTAAAATCTCTGATTCCAGTCCAAAAGAAACGGCAAAACAAGCGATTCCCAATAACAGACCTTTCAAAATACCGCTTACAAAACCGTTTCTTTGAAATCCAGTATCACGCCATGTAAGATTTATCTTTTTCAATGCTTTTAATCCATCTGCGGTGTGCTGCTTACTGGATACGGTGGAATGATCAGCAGCACATGAAGGACAAATACATTCTCCTGTGTCTCTATACTCATGGCGCCGCCATATTTTTCAGCCACCTTTTTTACATTTGACAGTCCTGTCCCTTCTTTGAACGCTCCTTTCCCGCGGGAACTGTTCTCAATTTCCATCATAAGGAAATCCCCCTGAATCCGCCCGGACACACGGATATATTTTTCTGTGCCGGCGCCCAGATTTTTTACTGCCTGGATTGCATTATCCAGTGCATTTGACAGAACAATACAGATATCAATATCCCGAATGCCACAAGGATATGGCAGAAGGAGGGAACAGTCTACGTCAACCCCCATGCTTTTTGCAGTCCCCAGTTTGTTCTCCACCAGAATATCCACGACCGGATTGTTCGTGCTGCAGGGGAATGACATTTTTTCCGCCATATCGTCCAGATCCTCCATATAGCTTACCGCCTCCTCCAGTTTCCCACTCTGCAGAAGTTTTTTTACCACTGCGATGTGGTTTCTGATGTCATGGCGGAAGGACTTTGTCCTGTCATAACGGGCTTTCGCTTCCTCCACATACTGGTTCAGGGAATGTTCCTGTTGCCCCAGCAGTGAAATTTCGGTGCTGAGATGGAAATTCTGCAGCAGTTTCTTATAGGAAAACAGAATGCAGAACAGACTGGCAAGTCCCAGCAAATACATGGCCAGCATCTGCCCGTGACTGAAAAAAAGTACCGCAGGCCCTTTGTCCACCTGAAGCTCAAACCGGAAATCAAATTCAATCGCATTGATATAGTTACTCATAATAAATATCATCAGAATCGGAATGAAAATCAGAGCCATCCGCTGCATTCCCATTGTAATATCAGGAGCATCCGCAGGACACAGGGCATCTATGGAAAAATAACGGTACACCATATAATAACAAAACCCGCTCAGCAAAAAGGACGCTGCCTCACAGATCAGCATGGCAGCAATATTGTCCGTCTCATGGAGAAAAGCGGGCATCCATGGGCAGGAAAGGCGCATCAGCGAGCTCACAACTCCATAGCAGAGCAGCATGATTTCCGTTGTCAGAGTCACATACAGAAGGGAGACTTTAAAATTCACATGGCAGCCAAAAACTCCGCATATCGAAATCAATAAAACAAACGCCGCGAAGCCAGCAATTGTACTGACCGGAACAAACTCGCTGACAATCACCGCACCTGCTCCAAACAGAAAATAAAAAGGAGGCCATATTTTCTTTTTCAGGAACTTTGACAGAAAATAAACCTGAAAAGACGTCTCAGTCACGCCCCTGATGTAGATATTGAAAAAATCTGAATACTCAGTCATGTTATCTGCCCCCATATGTAAAAGCCCTTACATATTCTTCATATACTGCAGAACAACACCGGAAAACTCCCTGCTCCGCAGCCGGGATACGGGAACTTCTTTGCCGTTATCCATACAGGCAGTCCCGTTTTTATATCCTTTTAAATGCTTCAGGTTGATGAGATAGCTCCTGTGGCACCGGAAAAAATGACTGCCCAGTTTCGTTTCCAGATTTTCGATCCGCTCATAATAATTAACAACCTCGCCGGAAGCCAGGTTCAGATATATTTTCCGGTCTATGACCTCGCAGAAAACAATCTCATCCTCCCGGATGATGCGCCCCTCATACCCCTTTTGCACCAGCAGGCTGTCCTCGCCGGCGTTTTGCATGGAAGCAAAAAGGCGCTCCATGGTCTTCTCAAACTGTTTTTCCTCTACCGGCTTGACCAGATAATCGTAGGCCTGCACCTCGAAAGACTGAAATACCATCTCTTTCAGTACTGTAATGAAGATCAAAAAGCCGCGGAACTGCCCCGCCCTCAGCTTCCTTGCTGTTTCCAGTCCGTCCATGCCCTTCATCTGAATATCCAGAAACAGGATGTCAATCTGCCCCTCATCGTTTAACAGCTCTTCACCGCTTAAAAATGTCCGAAGCCGGATCTCCCTGTTCTTTTTACGGAAAAAATCGGAGGCCATTGCCCTTATTTGATCAGACATATGTTTTTCATCATCACAGATTGCAATATGGATCAATGCGCCACCTCCTCGCCATTATTCATCAACGGCAAAAGAAAAACTTTTGCCGTTGCCACAAACTAATGTTTTATTATAGCCTGTCTGAAATGCCAAAACAATTTAATTGCTGTGAAATGTTTATCCGTTGCCGTGAGATGCTGTATAAAATCCGGTCAGCCACGCAGGAGGCATCCACGGCTTTCGGTTCACCGGATTTACTGTTTACTTACCTTCTACCGCAAAATTGTTTTGCGCTTATCCTCTTTTGTTCTATTCGTCAAATAGATTTCTCTATAATAATCTGTTATTCGTTGCAAAACAGATCAGGAACGCCGCCAGAGCGACGGCGGCCACTGCCATCAGGTTCCGGCGCTTCTCGCCTGCGAGGCCGCGCTTTGCAGGTTTTTTCCCGATCGTATCGGTATCGTTTTCATAAGGCCATGTCATGTCTGTTTCCCTCCCTTTTTTCCAATACTGCTATTTTAGGCGAAGTCATTCTGTCGCCTTAATCCGCTCCACAAGAGAGAGCTTTCTGGTATAACGGACCGCACAGACCGAAAATACTGCCTGCACCAAAAGCAGCGCGGCTCCGAACAGCAGCACCTGAACCACCGGGAAGTGATAGGTGAGAGTCCCAAACATACCGATCTGGTCGAAGACTTTGCACACAGCCAGACTGCACGCGGTCCCCAGCGTCAGTGTGACCAGCAGCGTGATCCCCACATAGTACAGGCACTCAAAGGACAGCATGCTGGACAGCTGCCGGTCACTCATGCCTACGGACTGGAACACACCGAACTCCTGCTGGCGGGTGAGAAGATTGGTAATCAGGGTATTCGCCAGGTTAATCAGAGCGAACACAAAGATAAAGACCAGAATGCCGTAGTCCCGGGCCAGTTCTCCCTGCAGGCCGCGCTCCAGCTCAGCGGACAGGTCATCCAGACCGGAGATCACCACCCGCTGGTCGGATACAGCGCCGAACACCGCCCGCCGCAGCAAGTCGCTGTCCTGTTCCGTGTGGAGATTGACATAGCCGGTAAAATCTGAAATTTCCGGATAGAGGACAGGCAACTCTTCTTCGGGCAAAATGAAGAAATGAGACGAGCTGCCGATCTGAACATCCTGCACAATGCCCATCACCGTATAGGTTTTTGTCTGTCCGTTGTAGCAGGAGAGGGTCACGGTATCCCCGACCTGATAACCGGTCCGGTAGATTTCCTTCAGCGCACTGCCGGCAGGGCAGACCAGAATGCCGTCTCCATCCAGAAGCTGCCGGTAGTCCGCTGCTCCATCCAGAACCGCATCGCCCACGTACATCTCCTCCATATCCTTCCGGGAAATTCCCCTGACAACAAACGCCTCATGCGCCCGGTTGCCGGGAATGACGCTGATGGCAGGAATCTCCACGCAGGCCAGGCTGTAGGCCGTGACATCATCCACGCCGGGGAGGGCTGCCAGCTTCTCCCGCAGGGTCTGGTCCAGAGGGTTTCTTTTTTGCATCTCCATGAATTCCCGGCCGGCGTGATCCTCATATTGCAGCAGATACTGACTCCGGTCTCCGAATTGAGACTGGGCCATTTCTTTTATGTCCACCGAGTTTGCATAGGCGGAAATGCAGAGCAGCAGAATCCCGGTCAAACCCAGGGAAAGGGTTGTTACAAACGTCTTTTTCCGATTCCGGGAGAAATTCATCAGAGCCAGGCGGGGCATGGTCAGGCGGCGATGAAGCTGCCTGGAGGCACTGCGCCCCTGCTGCCCGGAATAGGCGGTGGTACGGATGGCCTCAATGGCTGAGACCTTTCCCGCCATCACCATGGGCTTTCTGGTGGCGATCTGAACGGCGCCGTAAGTAAGGAGGGAAACCATCGCCGCAGAGCGGATATTGTCGCCCCAGGACCAGTAGCCGGGGACTGCAATCAGCGCAATCCCTGCGGCGCAGATCAGTCCGAGGGGGATGGCAACAGCGGTCAGGAAGCGCCGCTCCCGCCTGACTACCCGCTTCAACTGCTTCTGCGTGGTTCCCAGCACCTTCAAACGACCGTATTCCCGCATTTTGCCCATGACGGAGATGTAGAAGATGTTGTAGATCACAATGGCACAGACCACGGCAATCAGGAGCGCCGCGGCATAGACCTCCATCCCGTTTCCAAGGTACAGATCCACCATGCCAAAATAGTTGGAGCTGTAAAAGGTTCGATCCTCCGGAATACCCATTTCCGAAAAAAACCGTTCAATATCCGCCCGGAGCCGGGCCGGTTCCATGCCCTGGCTCCCTGCAAAGCGGAACCGAAGCTCACAGGGGGCATTGTGGCCGTCCGCCTCCACCGCGGCCTCCGGAATCCAGACGGTGAAGATCCGGCTGTCGTTCTCCGCCTCCAGAATGCCTGTGACCGTATAGGTTTTCTCTCCGCTGCCCAAATCCAGGGCTACTGTCTGACCGACCTCCCCGGAGAGGCCAAAATAGCGGAAAAAAGAACGTTCCACACACAACTCGTTCTCCTTTTGGGGATAAGCTCCGGTAATCTCGCCGTAGCCCATCAGGTCGATCATCTCCGGACTGACATAGCTGACATTCAAAACACTGTCCTCATGACGGGCGGTTCCCGTCTCGACTGTACAGCCCCATTTCTCAAACTTTCCGGCGTCCACAAGCCGGACAGCCTCTTCCCGGGTCAGTCCGCTGCAACCGGCCTGATACTGCCCCAGGATACCGTCCAGCGTTTTCATCTGCCGGGCGGAATAGAGAAAGCAGAGGCTCCCCATCAGGCAGACGGCAAGGGCGATGGTAAGAATAATGAAAACACTCCGACGCCTGTCGGCTTTCATGCTCCGTCCTGCCAGTTTCTTTTCTACTATACTGGTATCATTTTCAAAAGGCCATGTCATGATCTGCCACCTCCTTACTCTACAATCCTGCCGTCCTCAATCCTTACGATTCGGTCGGCAAGCTGGGCAATCTCGTTGTTGTGGGTGATCATCACAATCGTCTGGTTAAACTCCATGCTGGTGCGTTTCAGAAGCCCCAACACATCGGCGCTGGTTCTGGAGTCCAGATTGCCGGTCGGCTCGTCAGCTAAAATGATAGCCGGTTTGGTAATCAGGGCACGTGCGATAGCGACACGCTGCTGCTGCCCGCCAGAGAGATTGTTCGGCATATTCTGCAGTTTATCTTCCAATGCCAGCATCCTCACGATCTCGTCCATGAATTTCCTGTCTGCCACATCGCCGTCCAACTCCACAGGCAGGACAATATTTTCATAGACATTCAGGATCGGGACAAGGTTATAGTTCTGGAAGACAAAGCCGATGTTGCGGCGGCGGAAGATGGTCAGCTCCTCGTCATTCTTTTTTGCCAGTTCATCCCCGCGGACAATAACATTACCGGACGTGGGCGTATCCAGCCCGCCCATCATGTGAAGCAGGGTGGATTTACCGCTGCCGGACGTTCCGACGATCGCCACAAACTCCCCCTGTTCCACAGAGAGATTGACGCCATCCAGGGCGCGGGTTATATTCGGCTCACTGCCATAATACTTTTTCAGATCGATTGTTTGTAATACCTTCATAATCAAATGCTCCTTTCCTTATCTCTGCCCTGTTTTTCAGGACATACAGGTATACCCTTGTGGTGTTTCAGGGCTTTCTGCCTGTTGATAAGGACATTATAAAATCCAAATGTCACAGAAATGTCCGAAGCGGCATAAAAAATGCGGCTGAAATGTTACAAGTCCGGGACATTTCAGCCGAAAACCTGCCACCGGCAGCTTTATCGGCACACTGCTGCGGAAAAGTTTACACCGGACAGCCTGGAATGTCCCTCTGCCATGTGCTATCTTACAGGGAGCATAATGGAAAATTCCGAACCCTTGCCCGGCTCCGAAACCACTTTGATATAGCCGCCCTGCCTCATTACAATCTCGCGGGTCAGATACAGGCCAATGCCCACGCCCTGCTGCATGATCCCATATAACCGTGAAAGACGGTAGCTGATACGGGCAAAAAGTGTTTCACTGTCCGCAGCGCGCATCGGTTCTCCGCTTCCGCTTATCATCTGGTCCATTGCCTGACACAGCTCCCTGGTAAATACGGAAAGCCGTTTGCCAAAGGCAATCGACAGAAGGAACATCCATACAAGGGCACAGAGCGTCAGCAGTATGCCACAGGCCAGTATCCACACCTGTCCTGTCACCGCAAAGAAAACCGCGCAGATGGCCAGCATGGAAACTGCCATACCGCCGCTGACCAGCAGGAATGTCCTTTTTACAGAGACTCTCCCCAGATTCATTTTCTCTCGCCTCCCATCCACTGATACCCAATCCCGTAAATCGTTTTGATGTAAGTATCGCCATCCGCCTCAATCTTGCCCCGGATACGGCTGATGGAGGTTGTCAGTGTGTGTTCGTCCACATACTTTTCCTCCGCATCCCACAGCCGTTCCAGAAGGCGCTGCCTGGTCAGGATCTGTTTTGAGTTTTTGCAGAACAGGTACAGCATCTTATACTCCATGGGAGAGAGGGTGAGGGGCCTTCCATTCAGCACTGCGGACTGCTCCGAAAAGTCCAGAAACAGCCTGCCGTCATCATAGAAATCCTTTGCCATTCCCCGGTGTTCCAGCATAGCGAACATGGCCCGTATTTTCCGCAGCAGCGCCCCGATGGAAAAGGGCTTGGTAATATAATCCACCGCCCCAACTTCATACCCACGGATCTGGTCGCTCTCCTGGTCGTTGGCAGTCAGGAAGATCACCAGCGTGTCAGGTTTCTCCGGCTTTATGAGACTGCACAGGTCATAGCCGCTGCCGTCCGGCAGGTTGATGTCCAGAAGTACCAGATCATATTCTGTCCGCGTCAATAACCCGGCGGCTGTGCCGGCATTCAGAGCTGATACGGTATCATAACCCTCAGAAATCAGGTTGTACGTCAGCGTTTTATTTAAAAGGTCGTCATCCTCTACCAGCAAAACCTTTTTCATATCCACACTCCTTTGCTTTTTTACATAGATAAACATACAAATGTCCGCGAAATGTTACAGCAGGCAGCTTTCCCATAAATTTTTTTGGGGTGCACACAGTCATTCATTGGCTGTCTGCACCCCGTTGTTTTCACCTGTATGCATCAGGTAATATCCCGTTTCTGATATACCTTTACCGCAATCCGGTACGAGATAAAAAACCAGACAGCAGAAATGAATTCCGGCAGTGGGATCGCCCTCTGTAATTTCCCCGTCTTCCGGTCAGGCGGTCATCCCCATTGCCAAAACGATCATAATTATCCGAATACATTTTCTTTACATAATCTTTCTCCTCATTTTCTAAAAGAATCGTATTTCTGAAGCATGGAATTCATCATTTTTAAAGCTGCCTTTCATTTCCACGTACATATGCTCTTTCAAGTCCTGAAATCCGGCCTCTTTATTCTCATGGCCTTCTTCATTTTCATCCGTGTCTTTCAAATAAAAACGAGTATCTTCTTCAAAAACCACATGAATCAACTGGGAATCGGGAATATCCGCATCGGAGCTTGGAGAACTGTATACGCTGGAACCATCATCAAGAATTTTCACTTCCCTCTCGACAATGAAAAATGAGTCCTCTTCCATCTTCCAAACCTTACCTAAAAAATCCGCATCCACAGCAGAGGCAACATCCGGCTCTAAAACCTGCCATTTTCCTGCTGTATTTTCCTGCGCCTCCTCTGTGCTCCCATCAACGTCTTTTCGTGGCGCATTATTGAATTCCTCCGGTGATGCTTCCTCTACCTGAGTTTCTTCTGTCTTAGCAGCAGATTCCGAGCCGGAACCGCATCCTGCAACCATTGTGTTCAATATGCAGACAGTACCAAATAATATCATTGCCTTTTTCAGTTTCATAAATGCCTCCTTGTTATTTATAGAAATAACAGCTATTATAGTCTGTCCAAATCCTTCAAACAACCCGTTTGCAGTGAAATGCATCCTGGATGCCGCAGATGTCCTGAACCACGCCTTTTGCAGTTGATACGGTTTTAACAGGGCTTCCATCAATTCCACTGGCTTTGTCCCGCTTCATTCTAACGGCAAATCCGTACCTGCCGCAATATGACAGGGATGCCGAACCGTATTCCCTGGATACGATACCTCCAAACTTCAGGGCAAACGCAGGAATATTGACAGGCAGGAGAATGAGAGCAGGCGCAAAAAGGAAAGCAAATGCTCTCATCGGTTATTTCCTCGCCAGCAGCTTATAGCCCAACCCTTTGACTGTCAGCAGGGAAACCGGCTTTGACGGGTCCGCCTCAATCTTCTCCCGGACACGCCGCACATGGGCGTTCAGGCTGTTTTCATAGCCAAAAGGATTGTCGCCCCACAGGGCCTCGCAGAGCGTGTCCACGGTCACAATCCGGCCCTCATTCTTCGCAAGGGTTTCCAGCAGCCGATGCTCCATGGCCGTCAGGGGAAGGATCTTACCGCCTTTATTCACTTCGGCCCGGCTGAAATCTACTGTACAGCTGTCCAGCTTCAAAACGGTTGTGTCCTCTTTATAGCACCGGCGCAGAACGGCGTAAACCCGCAGTAGAAATTCCTGGGGCAGAAAGGGTTTTGCGATATAATCGTCCGCACCAAGGCCCAGCCCCGCCAGCTTGTCCGCCGCCTCGTCACGGGCCGTCAGAAAAATCACGGGAATATCCGTCCATGCGCGCATCTGCTCCATCAGGGAAAAGCCGTCGCCGTCCGGAAGCATCACATCCAGAATTGCCAGATCCGGCTTTTCCGCTTTGACGGCAGCAATTCCCTCTTTCATGTTGGCGGCGGTCACAAGGTGTTCAAAGCCCTCGTCCGCTAAAATAGCCGTTACCATTTTCAAAAGCTCCGGCTCGTCATCGACCAGCAGGAGCTTTTTGCTGTGTAAAAATAAATGATCCATCATGTCGCATCTCCAATAAATCAGAAGTTACCTTGCAAAATACCATTTTTCTAATTTTTTCAGGCTTTCAATCGTATAGTCAGGAAAAAACACAGACGTTTGGGCGCTGATCGCTTTTCATCTGTTTAGCAAATTGTCTTTACTTCCCCATATTTCATTGCTGTGTTCAAGCCGTATTTAGACATCTGATTCATACCCCTTACTGTAACACCACAGCCTGTATTGTAAACAAATTTATATTTACCAGCCTGATTATAACATGGCCCATCTACCCTGTAAACGCCGCCATAAAAAAGTAAGGCAAAAGTAAGGATGCGAGAATGCAGAAGTCAGGTTGGTGCTGTACCAAAGCAGGTAATTGCGAAACAAATGTCAAATTGGATAATTAAAATATCCATTAAATAGATATTGACACTGGAAACGTTATGAGTTAATATAGATTCATATTTTAAAGAAAAGGTAGATATGCTATATGTTGGTGGTATCTGTAATGACAAAGAACAACTAAATTTAATAAAAAGGGTAAGCACTGCGAGTGGTAAGCACTGGAGATAGTGTTTTATTTGTGGTACCCTTTTCAGCATTATAGAATGCTGGTTGTTTCTGCCTTACAGAATACTGCATACACTGGGAATGATTGTCTTGTTTTGATGAATGAGAAAAAGGAAAGTATGGCTGTAGCGGTCATGCTTTTTTTGTTTTAGACCAACTATGAAATGGAGCGCAGGTTTTAAGACATTGCGGGTATCCTTTCATGGAAGGCCCTGTTTTGCTACATCAATTTGAGACATATGGATTCGTGGTTTCAGTCTGTTTATGACAGGCAGAAACCGCGTTTTTTTTGTGTCTTGAACGAAAATATATTTCATTTGGAGGTTTTAAACATGAAGATGATACGGACAGAAAATATAACGAAAAAGTATAAACGGTATAAGAAGCAGGAG
>VSND01000088.1 GCA_009774145.1 Lachnospiraceae bacterium
AGCTGATCCCGGTATGCCTTATTTCCAATAATATCATGCCATTCTTCTTCATCCTTATTACTGGAAGTAAGTACTACTATAACTCAATTTAAATAAAACCATGTTTTATTACCCTTGCTCGTCCTGTCCCTGACTCTTCCTTGTTCGGGGCTTGGGAGCACGCTTATTCTTATCACACGCATTAGCAGCTTTATGGTTTACAACTTCATATACAATCTGGCTGATATCTTCTTTGCCAAGATCTATATCATCAAGTTTGTATGACCAGTGATATGGAACAGGGACTTTATTAATTTCATCAAAGTATTGATAGATCCGGCTTTCCAATTCTTCTTTGCCTGAAACCCTGATGCCATTGAACATCTGCTTTGTAAACTTACTGAAGAAACCTTCCACCACGTTCAGCCAGGAGCCATGGGTTGGCGTAAATACAAATTCAACCCTTCCGGGTACTGTATTAAGGTATTCCTGCGTCTCCCTGGAGGTATGGGCAGAGTGATTGTCAGGGATGAGGCGTATCTTATCCCCCGCAGGATACTTTTCATCCAGCACCTTCAGAAACCGGACGAAATCAGAGCTTTTGTGGGTCGGACTTACAAGGGGAATCGCTTCGCCGGTAAGCAGGTCGATGGCTGCAAGCAGCGACAGCGTACCCGGCCGCACATATTCATAATCCCGGTGTACCGTGCTGTTTTTATCTGTACCCGGAACAGGCGGCCTGTCGTCAGCAGCTGTATTCAACGCCTGCATCCCGGGCTTCTCATCACAGGAAAGGGTATGGACCGGCATCCCTTCAAAAGGACGCAGATTCCCATCCTCGTCAAACTGCAGGGAAAGTTGTTTGTAAATAACCAGGACATCATGCATTTTGGAATCGAAATCCGGGTCGCGCCTTTCGCAGTAGTATGAAATCTTAAAAGGGCGGATCTTTGCATTTGCCAGCATCCTGCGCAGCGTTGTCCCGGTCACAGATGCCATACGGGGATGCCCTTCCTGCTCTGCAATGGAATTGATAAAGCGTGTAAAGCTGGCTGGATACCACAATTCGGCCGAATACCCGAAATCCTTTGGCTTCCGGCAGGCTTTGTTTATGACCCAGGTAATATCAGCATCTGTGATTTCCGGTTTACGCCCGCGCCCCCTGTTGTCCTGCAGGGCCGCTTCAATGCCGCCGGCATTATACTTATCAATGCATAGCCTTACAGCTGTAACACAGATATCAAGTTTATCCGCGATAAATTCATTTGACCTGCATTCTGATTTGAGCAGCAGTATTTTAGCCCTGATGTAGGTTCTTGCTTCTACAGTGCTTTGACGGAGGATACCCTCCAAAGCGGCTTTCTCGTCATCTGTAAGGTTAATGGGCTTTACTAAATTTGGCATAACATGACCTCCGTTGGATAAGGTCATTATACCACAAAATCAAACATATGTCTAATTAAATTGGACTATACTACCTTAATCTTATTTTTCCATTCAGGGCGCTTTTCCAAAATGATTTTATACAAATTAATGGCAATCCTGCGTGTCATACAAACAATCATTGCCTTCCCCGTCAGAACATACTGCCTGTCTTCATAATGCGCAATGATATCATCCGCCAACATACCCAGCCGTTCCTTTGATCCGATGATCGCCTCTATGGATGATAAATCGGATTTGGATTTCTCTATGGTAATCTCGGAAGCCTCTGCTGCCATTGGCGTAGGAATTGCGGATCTTGTCATATCCGCAGCAAAGATACTTGTAAATTATCATCCGATACAAAGAACGTTTGTTCGAATCTTTTCAACAACTATATCAGGAAATTTTTTAATTTTCCAAGTATCTTCTGATGTCTGTAATGCAGAGTCGTCACGGGAATCCCGTCTTCTCTGGAAATCTCCCGCAATGATCGCCCATAAGCATAAATCCGCCGGAGCAGCTCCTTCTCCGGTTCTTCCAGACCGGTAATCGCACGCTTCAGCCTCTCCGTCTCCAGACGAAGCTCCACCTCCTCTTCTACCGTTCTTCCGCGGCGATCCGCCATCAGCTCGCATCCATTCATCTCTTCCGTATCCAGTGCATCATAAGAAAACACCTTGTTATGATAATCGGATTCTCTGAAATAGCGCTCCTTGCGCTCTCCCTGGCAGTAAAGCTTGTACACAGGTTCCGTCACCGGAATCTCCTGACCCCTGATTCGAATAAAATACTGCATATCGTTTCCACCTTTCTTCCGAAGAGGAAACCTGTACCGCACCTGTTCTATCATATCAAAAACTCCCGGCTGCGGATCTGTCAAAATCCACAGCCGGGATGTCTGCTGCAAACCATATAAACTCACGAATACGCTTTCGCCTCATGCGCGATCCGGCGAATATCGGGAACCGTCAGAAGGACCGGATACAGAAGCGCGCCGATCACCAGGCCGCTGATCCCCTGTATGATGTTGGCAGGAACGCTTGCTGCGGCCGCAGCCATACCGTACATCATCGTTTCACACAGGAAATATCCGCCTGCCACCAGCACGATATCCGCGATTCCGCCCAGCACTACCGCCGCGCCGCGGCTTTTTGCCGTTTTGCCGATCTTCTGATAGATCAGTCCCGCTGCAAAAGCGACCACACCCTTGATCACAAATGTGATCGGTACATAAATAAAATATCCGCCCAGCAGATCCGCCAGCGCAGACCCGATGCCGGCAGCCAGAAGCCCCCAGTGCGGGCCGAGGATGATTCCGGACAGGATCACCACTGCATCCCCGGGATGAATATAGCCGCCCGTCCCCGGCGTGGGAATCCGTATGGACATGGTCGCCACGCACGCAAACGCCGCAAACAATGCGGCCAGCACGATTTTCTTCAGATTATACTTCATGTTCAAAACCTCTTTTCTTTTTTAAGTTCAGCCTATTGTAAAACATTTCTGGACTGAATAAAATATCCAGTTTTGAATTTTTCAGCCAGTCCAGATGTGTTCCGATACTGCCTGTCTTCCGAAAAAGGCTTGAACCTGCACACCGCTCCCTATATATGGGCGACGGTGTTCTGCATATACACGGTTTCTTTCACACAGACAGGCCTTCGGGAAGCCTTCTCACAATATCCTCCCAGGCTTCCTCGTCGATCTCCTCATCCCGGAACAGTTTTTTCTTATCCGCATCCGTAATCTTCTTCAGAACACGGCACGGATTCCCCGCTGCCACTGTCCAGTCCGGAATATCCCTTGTCACCACGCTGCCGGCGCCGATCACCACATTGTTACCAACATGCACTCCCGGACAGATGACCGTATTCCCTCCGATCCAGACATTATCCCCGATCGTTACTTCCTTTCCATATTCATACAGAGAGTTGCGGCTCATCGGATGAATCGGATGACCTGCCGTATAGATCGCCACATTGGGAGCCATCTGACAGTTATCGCCGATCCTGATTTTGGCAACATCAATCAGCATGCAGTTATAATTGGCAAAAAAATTCTTTCCCACCTCGATATTCGTTCCATAATCACAGTAAAACGGCGGATTCAGAAAAGCTCCGTCCGACTTTCCAAAAAGATCCTTCACAACTTCTGCTATCCCGTCAAAATCTGAACGGTCCATAAAGTTCAGCTTCTGCAGCTTCCTTCTGCATATTTTCTGCTCTTCCATGATACTGTCATCTGAAACATACGCCATCTGTGCGTCCCTGCGTTCTTTATTTGTCATCTTTCAATTCCTCCATCATAAATTTACCAAAATATATGTCATATGTCTGTTCTTCCTGCTTTTTACAGAGCGTGAAAAACCGGCTGCATCTTCTCAAAAGTACAGAATTTCCGGTATCCCAGAGACTTCAGCATCTCCTTTGTCTCTTTCATACAGGCTCCCAGATGCTCCGGTTTATGGCTGTCGCTTCCCAGAGTGAGGATTCTGCCGCCCAGCTCCCGGTACAGCTCCAGGATCGCCCTGGACGGTGTCGTATCTGAAAGGCCGTATCGGGCAGAAGAGGTATTCACTTCGATCCCTTTCCCATTCTTTATGACTTCTTTCAGGATCTGTTCCACGCAGGGCCTGATCTTCTCAAACGGATAAATCCCCTCCTCATCATACCTTACGATCAGATCCATGTGCCCGAGCACACTGTAATTCTGGTAATGTTTCACAAGCTTCAGCATTTCCTGCCAGTAGCGTTCGTTATACTCCCGCTGTGTGCGGCCCCTTTGAAAATCCTGTGTCCAGAACTCTTTGTCTTCCACCTGATGAACCGACAGAATGATAAAATCAAACGGATATCGGTCATACAGTGCCTGAAACTGCGGAATCGTATGCATCTGCATGCCAAATTCCATTCCCATTCGGATGGCGATCCGGTCTCCATACAGACACTGCATCTGACGGATCTGCTCTGCATACCTGGGATAGTCCACATTGGCGACGGGTTCTCCGTCCCGGTATACAATCTCTGCTTCGCTGTCCCAGTCCTCTTTCACGCCATAGTCCACATGATCGGTAAAGCAGATCTCGTCCATTCCCATCCGGATGGCGTCCTTTATCACGTCTTCCATGGGATAGACCGAATCATCACTGAACCCGGTATGTACATGATAATCTGCAAACATCCTGCTCCTCCTCTGTCACATTTTTAACCCGTTTATATTTTTATAGTGCAAGTATACCACAGGCAGCTTTACCATTTCATCCGAATTTAACAAATCTCTCTTTTGAAAAAATACCATTATTTTAATATTTCCCTCAAAAGCTCCAGAAGCTTTGGTACATCGACAGGCTTGGCAACGTGACCGTTCATACCAGCCTCCAGCGCCTCCTGCCTGTCCTCTTCGAATGCATTGGCGGTCATGGCCAGGATCGGAATGCCGGCAAGATCCGGATCATCAAATGCACGGATCTGTTTCGTGGCTTCATATCCGTTCAGGATCGGCATCTGAATATCCATCAGGATCAGATCGAATTGACCGGGCTTCGCATGCTGCATCTTCTCCACGGCAACCGTGCCGTCGTCCGCCACATCAACCACAAATCCGGCTTCCTGCAAAATCTCAACGGTGATCTCCTGATTCAGTTCATTGTCTTCCACCAGAAGAATCTTCTTTCCTTCAAAGCATGTATTGTCCTTCGGAACATTTTCTTCTTCATCGGATGTTGTAAACGGCGATTCCAGAATCTTTCTCAATTCGGACAGGAAGATCGGCTTGGAACAAAAAGCAGTCACGCCCGCCTCTCTCGCCTCTTCTTCAATATCGGACCAGTCATAGGCGGTCAGAATGATGATGGTTTTTTCTTCCCCCACAATGCCCCGAATCCTTCTCACAACCTCGATCCCGTTCATATCCGGCATCAGCCAGTCAATAATATAAGCGGCATATTCATCATCCTGCTCGTCGGCAAGCTGCGCCCGAAGCACCGCTTCTTTACCGGATGTGGTCCAGTCCGGCCGCATGCCGATGGTAGACAGCATCTTGGTCACACTGGAACAGGTATTAAAATCATCGTCCACCACAAGCGCCCGCAGGCCCTGAAGCTGCGGAATGATCTCCTGCCTTACCGGACCGGAACAGGTCCGGAGCTTAAGCGCCACCGTAAATGTCGTTCCCTTTCCGATCTCACTGGTGACGGTAATCGTTCCGTCCATCATATCCACAATGTTCTTGGTAATCGCCATGCCAAGACCGGTACCCTGAATGCCGCTGACCGTACTCGTCCGCTCTCTCTCAAAGGGTTCAAACACATGCTCCAGAAACTCCTGACTCATGCCGATTCCGGTATCCTTTACCTGGAATTCATAAGAAGCATGACCTTCGAAAGCCGTTCCTTTCTGCAGAATCCGAACTCCCACGATACCACCGGGTTTTGTAAATTTCATGGCATTGCTCAAAAGGTTCAAAAGAACCTGATTCAGTCTGAGCCGGTCACACATCACATGTTCATTCACCACATCTGCCGTATCGATATAAAATTCCAGCTGCCTGGATGTGATATCCGCCTGCACGATCGTCTTCAGATCATGCATGATCTCCGGAAGGGATGTCTCTTTTTCTTCGATCTTCACCTTGCCGCTTTCGATGCGGCTCATATCCAGCACGTCGTTGATCAGACTGAGCAGATGATTGCTGGACGTGGCGATTTTACCCAGATAATCCTGCACCTGCTCCTGATTATCCATATGAGCAGCGGCAAGAGAGGTAAAACCTATGATGGCGTTCATCGGCGTCCGGATATCGTGGGACATATTGTTCAGGAACGTGGTTTTTGCCCGGTTGGCATGCTGCGCCGCTGCCAGCGCATCCTCCAGATCGATCTTCTGCTTCTCCAGCCGCTCTTCCAGCTTTTTCTCATCATCAATATCCATAAACAGTCCCACAAAAGTGACCGGTGAGCCATCCTCACGCCGGGACAGCCGGCCGGCAGCATGAAACCATCTCCATCCGGCATTCTTTGTGAGCAGCCGATATTCTACATTGTAGGTTTTCTTTCCAGAATAATCCTTTATGGTATCCCAGTATTCCTTCATGACCTTTTCCCTGTCATCTTCATGCAGCAGATCAGACCATGACTCCAGCCTGTTGGGGAAATCTTCTTTCTCTGTATATCCCAGCATATTCCGGAAAACCTCGCTCCATGTACAGGAGATCATCTCCGCCCGCTCGTTAAATTCCATGCTCCAGAGCCCGGAACCCATGGCTGCCTGGATATTTTCCATGGCCGTCTGCTCTCTCTCAATCTGGACATAAGCGGCCCTGATCCGGTTCCCGTCTTCTTTTTCCTGTTCCAGAAGGATCATGGCGTTTTTACGCGACTGATGAATCAGAATCAGGAAAACCACCAGCATGGAAAATACGGTAATAAAGATCTGGATAATCCCCCGGCTCATCATGCCGCTGCTGATGGAACTGATCTGTTCGCTGATCACGTTGTTCCGGATCAGTATCGTCAGCATCCAGTTGGTTCCTTCCACCGGAATGTAGCAGAGTCCCTCTTTCATCTCCTCATACGTAAAAGAAATCTGCCCCTGTCTGCCACTTAAAAAATCATCTGCAAAACGGTCATAATCGGACTCTTTTTCCATCTTTGCATCTTTAAGCGACAGAAGAAGATTGTTTCCTGCCGTCAAATATCCAAAGTTATCTTCTGTCAGACTCTCTCCGTTTCGGTAATAAAGATTATAATAAGTCTCACTGCCGCTGGTCTGCAGAGTCAGCGAACTCAGCATCCTGGCAATATTAAGCTGGATAAAACATGCCTTTATCCGAACTCCCTGAAAGGAAACATCCTCCACAGGCGTTGCAAGAAGCACCTGTTTTTTCGCTCCGTAAAGATTTAATGTACGGATCACAGGCTCCGTCAGTTCCTCTGAGAGAAAACTGTACCTGCTGAGCCCCGAGACCGTGCTGTTCTCCGAATAAACGATGCCGTTTTCATCCACCATGGCAAATTTGTCCACGTCATACAGTGTTTCCACTTTTCCAAGAAAACGGCGCAGCGTCTCCTGGGACTCCAGATCGGCATCCTCCAGGATTTCCAGCGCACGTTCCATATAGCCTGTATAATTTTTCAGTTCTTCGGAAACCACCTGTGCTCTCCGCCCCGCCAGTTCATCCAGATAAAATTCGCTGACTCTCTCTACTGCCTGATCCGTGCCTGTCCTCGCACTGCCGGATACCCAGACCGTGGTCAAAAGGAGCACTGCCGCAATGACCAGACCGCCCCATACGGTATACGTAACGGTCTGCCGTCTCTGCTCCTGATCCATATTTTTGTTTCTGTCCTTTAACTGATCCATCTCCTGCTCCTGCAATTCTAGTCCATCTCGCCATACAGAGTCCTCAGCATCGCCGCCGCCCCGTTCTGGTAAATGACCGTTGTACTTTCTTCTGTTTTTTCCGGATACGGTTCTCCCGGAAGCTGCCCGTCCGCGATCCTGACCGCCACCTGAACGGTATCAAAACCGATCGAATAACAGTCCTGGACGCCCAGCGCATAGATGACACCATCTTTCAGATACTGAAGCGCTTCCCGGTCGTGATCCATTCCTACAATCACGATCTCTTCCTCACGCCCTGCTTCAATGACCGCTCTTGCGGCACCTACCGGATTGCTCATGTTGCAGCAGATGATTCCCGACAGTTCCCGATGGTGCTCCAGAATCTCCTTTGTATATTCGTAGGCCTTTTCTACAGAATCCTCATCATATGCCGTCTCCACAATTTCCATATCCATATACTGCGCAATCACATCCTGAGCCCCCAGCGCCCGCTCCTCGTGACAGGGAGCTCCTCTGGTTCCTACCAGGACGGCCACCTTTCCACGATACCCGAGTTTTCCGCAAAGCACCTCTGTAAGCTCCGCCCCGTCTTCATAATTGTGCGTATTGCCCACGTAGGCGATCCTTTGGCATCCGTCTTCCCTGTCTGCATCCGAACTGGAAAATGTCATGACTTTCTGACCCTCTCCGATCAGACGGTTAATCACCGGCGTGACCACATGCACATCTGCCACATCCACGCCGATCACATCAAAATTTCTCCCGGCTGCCTCTTCCAGCCGAAGAATCTGATCCTGAGCCGAAACACTTTCAGGAGCCAGATATTCATAGTTAATGGTCACTCCCGCATCTTCATACTGTTCTGCGGCGTCCTCGATCCCCAGAGCCACCGCATCCCACCATGGATGGACCATTTTATAAGTAAAATAGAAGTTATATTCCTTTTTCAGCGGCTCATATCCGTCCAGTTCGTGGTCAAAATTCACCACAGCCAGTGTATCCTCCAGTCCCGTACCATCCTGTATGTCCCGGGCAGATTCCAGTTCCGTTTCCGGCTTTCGCTCTTCCGCGCTGCTGCTGCATCCGGCCAGCCACAGACTGCACCCGCAGAAAACTGCCAATCCTGACACGAACATAAAGGCTCTGCTCCGCCGTTTTATCCGTTCTGCTTTGTCTTTTCTTCTGCTCATAATTGCACGGCTTTCTCCCTTTTATTTCCCAATTATCGATTTCCTGACCATATACTTCTGCATCAGAACCCTGCGGTTTCACGCTCTGCCAAATCCGGCAAAGAACCCCATATGGATTTATTATAACATTGAGAAACACCGAACGTCTACTCAGAAGTGCCTGTATTTTACAGGTTTCATAACTCTTTTCGAAATTTCCTGCTTTTTACGTTCCCCGCTTTCTTTTCTAACAAAAAGACTCAAATTGCATAGCATGATCCTGCTGCCACCATAAGGAGCAGAAACACCTGTCAATATTTTTGAATGCAAAAAATCCCATCCTGTGTTACAATATAAAAACCGGGAAAACCAGAAGGAGGCTGCTTCCTTCGAAACCATCTGTAAAACTGCCCCCTGGTATCGAAGATTTCCAGGAAATCCGGACAGAAAGATTCTATTCATACGGTTTCAGTTGCTTCTTGCTTCCGGAAGAGGATCCCGGCATTGTCATCGAACGGAAAGGTTCTGAAAGCCCCAATCTGGAAGCGGCCTGCAAAGAGGCCCTGACACCGATTGATGAGAAGGATTACGCCGCCCTCCTTGTAAACGACGGCATGGTCTCCATCCTGAAATACAGCATTGCCTGCCGCAGAAACAACTGTATGGTCCGGATGAGCAACTGCGAAAACAATATTTCACTTTAAGGAAGATGCAGGAATGAAAACAAGCATACGTGATATCAGCAGAATCACCGGTTTTTCCCCCGCTACCGTCTCCAATGCTCTGAATTACAAGAAGGGCGTAAACCAGCAGACCGCTGAAGAAATCTTTCGGGTAGCACGCGAAACCGGATATATCAGCGAAAACGCGATACGAAAAATAAAACTGATCATATTCCGGAAAAACGGACGGATCATTGACGATACTCCTTTTTTCTCGGCGCTGATCAATGGATTTGAGACAGAATGCCGAAAATATGGATATGAGATGGTTCTCTGCAATGTGGATCAAAGAAAGGAAGACTACAAAAAACAGCTGCATGCCATGCTTAACGAAACCGGCAGCGCCGTCGTCGTCCTTGCCACAGAAATGCTGGATGAGGATCTGGATCCTTTTCGGATTGCATCATGCCCGGTTCTGATTATGGACGGCTGGACGGACCAGATGGACTTTAATGCCGTTCTGATCAATAATGAAGATTCTGCGAGAATGGCAACTGAATACCTGTATCAAAAGGGACACCGGAAGATCGGATACATCCGCAGTTCTTTTCGCATTCGGGGCTTTCGGTCCAGATTTTACGGATATCAGTCGGCTCTGCGGAAATTCCGCCTGGATTTTGATGAAAAAAACGTATTTACCGTCACCCCGAACCTGAACGGCGCCTACCATGACATGCTCCGGTATCTGGAAAAACGAAGCAGCCTTCCCACCGCCTTTTTCGCGGACAATGATCTGATGGCGCTCGGCTCCATGAAAGCATTTCAGGAAAAAGGTTACCGGATACCGGAAGATATTTCCATCATCGGTTTCGACGATCTTCCTTTTTCAGAAATCTCCAACCCCGCGCTGACGACGCTCCGGGTACCGAATACCGAGATGGGGCAGCTGGCCGTCCGCAGAATGGTTGATATGATCAAAAAAAAGGATCTGATCAATGTCAAAATTCAGGTTTGTACCAAATTTATCATTCGGGATACCGTGCGGGATCTGAACAAATAGACGAACAGGAATTTCCATATATAAAAAACCGTTCCAAAATGCATCTTGTGCTCCATGAGCATCCAAACAGCATTTTGAAACGGTTGTTTTTTGTTGACGGATATATTCCGGGAATCATTCAGGCTCCACCATCAACAGTACATCGCCGCCGAACGGGTGCATTTCAATCACAGTCCGGCCTTCCCCTGTATGATGTTCTATCCAGGCGCACCGTTTTGTCTCCAGATCAATGGCCTGCACCTGACAGCCGGATAAGTCTTTACCTATGACCACTCTGGTGCTGCAGGGCACATAGAGCAGACAACGATCGTCAGGCGTAACCGCCATCCGGATGTCTTCCGTATCATTCAAAATCAGTTCGCTGGCCGGAAGCAGTTCGACGATCTTTCTCACTTCCAGAAAATGTCGAATCCAGCCATAGTCCCAGGCCCCCGGAAACTGAATGGCTTCCTCCCAGGGGAAAGAGGTATCAAAGCCTTCTCCTAAAACGGAATTCTTCTTTTTATTGATTTTCTGCCAGTTCCATATTCCGTGCGCTCCGTAAGTCACTCCCGCGCAGGCTCCGGAAAGCAGGCTGTGCCATGCCGCCTTTCTAATGGATTCTGTCCGAAATCTTCCATACAGTTTTCTGCTGTAGCCCATCTGCTCATAACATGGTTCTGCATTGATGATCGGTTTCTTCGGATACTTCTCTCCTATTTTTGCCGGCAGCAGGTACGCCATATCCTGTCCGTCACGGTTATGGCCTGACTGAAACATATAAAAGTCCATGTCCGGCAGAAATTCTTCCGGTATCGTGTCATATCCCCGGCGGATATGCATGGTCTTCAGAGAATCCGGACTTTTCTCACAAACTGTCCGTAAAGCAATCCGATAATGCTCCACTGCCTCCGGCATATCAAAATCCGTATCCCCGCTGATTACATAAATCGGCTGGAACTGATCAAAGATTTCCACAATCTTCTCCGCATACTCCCGGACAAATCCCTTCGGCATTACATTCCGATCCACAATCTTACTTCCCCATGTTCCCGGCACATAATTCAGCCAAAGCACCACCAACGCCAACTGAAACCCTTTCTCCACTGCCATTCGGCACATGGATGCCGCATTTTCATAATAGCGGTCATTCCATCTGGTATAATCAAACGTCTGTCCATCATCCTCCGTAGCGAAAGGATACAGGCCGGTATCAGACATACAGCGGTCCCACTGGGGCATCGTATTGATCTGCAGCACGGTAAAGCCCTGTTCTTTCCTCCTCTTCAAATAATATTCCCATTCCTCCATGGTCACATTGGTAAATGCGCTCCAGACGGTATCTCCCAGATAAAAAAACGGTTTATCATTCAGTAAAAAACCATTTTTACTCCTGTTCACTTCTAATCTGCCCATATCGTTTACCTCCTGCTTTTTCTGTCAGGCACTCTGTAAGACTCTGCCGCACACAACGCTCACAGCCAGGTTTTTCAGAGTGCCCCTCCTCTATTCTGTCTCCGGTTTATCCGGTCATTTCCCGATGCAGGTCAAAAGCTTGTCCCCCTGACGCACCGCACCTGTTTTTTCCTGTTTCACTTCCAGATACTCATCGGTATTGGTTACGATCACCGGCGTCGTAATGTCAAATCCTGCTTTTTGGATTTTCTCCAGATCCGCCCGGACCAAAAGTTCTCCTGCTTTAATGCTCTGCCCTTCTTTCACCCTGACCTCAAAACCTTCTCCGTTTAAAGACACCGTATCCATTCCAATATGGATCAATATCTCAGCTCCTGCCCGGGAGCGGATTCCAATCGCATGACCGGTTGGATACATCACACTTATTACACCGTCGCAGGGTGCACAGATCTCTCCGTTATCCGGTACAATCGCTGCTCCCTGGCCCAGTACGCCTCCTGCAAACGCCTCATCCTTTACCTCTGATAACCGAATAGCTTTGCCGTTCACCGGAGCCTGCAGCGTCTCATCCTTCACAGTTGTCACATCTGAGAAAGGTTTTCCTTATCGCTGCCCTCGCATACCACAGTCGCCCGATCCATCTCAAAAGGACAGTTGTCCTCTGTGTAGATATCTTCCACCGCATTCCGTCCCACACGGATATAAGATGGTTTTTCATCCTGCAGAAGCGCTTCGATCAGCTTTGCCGTCTGGAAGCGGTCACTGGGAAGATACACTCTCATATTGGGAATCGCAGACATGGCCGCAATATCCTGCGCGGAATGATGGCTCATGCCCAGCGCGCCGTAGCTGATTCCGCCGCTGATTCCGATCAGCGTCACATTGGTATTGGAATACGCGCAGTCCACCTTTGCCTGATCATAGCTTCTGGTGGATAAGAAGCAGGCCGGAGACGCCGCAAAAGGTTTCTTTTTGCATTTTGCAAGTCCTGCGGAGATACTGACCAGGTTCTGCTCCGCAATTCCCACTTCCACAAACTGTTCCGGAAAACGCTCCGCAAAAGGAGTCATGGACGCACTTCCTCTGGAATCGCTGCACAGTACTACAATATCTTTGTCCTCTTTTGCCCTCTCCATCAGCACTTCGCAGATGGCCTGACGATTTGGAATCTTATTCATGAAGCGCCGCCTCCTTTCCTGTTTCAAGGTCTTTCATGATCTGTGTGTATTCTTCTGCGCCGGGAACCTTGTGGTGCCAGTTTGCCTTATTTTCCATAATGGGCGAACCAAAACCCTTTACTGTATTGGCGATAATCACGGTGGGAGAGCCTTTCACGGTCTTTGCCTCCTCAAACGCCGCCTTCAGTTCCTGATAATTGTTGCCGTCTATCGATATTACATGCCATCCAAAGGAGCTCCATCTCTCTTCCTGGCTGTCGTGAGACATCACATCTTCCGTATTGCCGGAAATCTGAAGACGGTTTCGGTCCACGACCGCACACAGATTGTCCAGCTTATACTGATGAGCCGCCATCACGCCTTCCCATACGGAACCTTCCGCCAGCTCTCCGTCTCCCATGACCGTATAGACCCGGTAAGCTTTTTTATCCATCTTGCCCGCCAGCGCCATTCCGACGCACACCGGAAGTCCATGACCCAGAGAACCGGAGTTCATCTCGATTCCCGGGAGCTTGTTATTGGGATGACCGATAAATTTTGACCCGAATTTCGAAAATTCTCTGATGACCTGCTCAATGGGAAAGAATCCCTTTGCCGCCAGGACTGCGTAAAGCGCTTCCACCGAGTGTCCTTTGCTCATGACAAAACGGTCACGGTCCGGATCCTCCATTTGTTCCGGGCTGATATTCATCTGTTCAAAATACAGCTCCACCAGAATGTCCATAACGCTCATATCGCCGCCGATATGTCCGCCTTTTCCTTCCATGATCATGTCTACGACATTTTTTCTCAGATCATAGGACAATGCTTTCAGATTTTCCATCTTTCCTTCCTTTCCTCCCACGGTCATTCACCGCGCAGATAAGCTTTGATATCTTCCTCAATCGGATCGTACAGATCCGGTTTGATTCCCATGTATTTACATGCCTCGTACAGCACCGGGACCACATCTTTATGAATTCCCACACAATGATGGATATACGGGCCTTCCACGATCTTTGCTTCCAGTCTTTTGATATTATCCACTTCTACCCACAGATAAGTCCCCATCCCCCTGGGACCGTCAATCCCTCTGGCATTTCCAAGAAGCAGCGAATATTCTCCGTTGTCGCCGTCGAATCTCGCCAGCGTCACATCTCCGTGCTTTGCCTCTGCCGTGATGCTGCCCGGATGGTCAAATGCAAGCGGACAGGTAATCTTCGGCGTTTCTTTTGCCACAGAGATGGGCCATGGGCCGCAGTGCTGCAGAAGCTCCCCGTTTTCCACATCCGGATGGCGGATCGTCCAGTCTGCAAAGAAGCTTCTGGTCTCACCCATTCCTGCCGCTTCCACCAGAAGCGCTGTGACTGCGCCGTGGATATCCGTCTCGCAGACCACCGGGATCCCTTCTTCGTTCATCAGCGCATTGGCCGCACAGGGCATGATCCCGATCTCCGACTGGAGCTGGTTCCAACACTGGATTCCCACTGCCTGACAACCGTATTTTTCAACCAGACGCTTCATGGCAACTTTCAGCGCTGCCACATTCTGAAGCTCCTCATCCTTGATCTGAATTTCCATTTTCTCCCGGCAGTACCGGACGACTTCAGCGACTTCCGTTCCTTCTGCTTTCGCTTTCTTCAGCTCATCCGTCAATTCCGGCATGGGAATCGGCGCCAGCTGAATATGGAATCGCTCCAGAAGTTCTCCCTCATTGCACATGGTCGTCCAGAAATCAAAAGGTCTGGTGGAGATCTGAAGAATCCGCATGTTCCGGAACGTCTTCACCACATTGCAGACCGCCAGGAAATCCCGGATCCCTCTCTCAAAGACCGGATCGTTCAGTCTGCAGTTGGTCATATAGGTAAACGGAATCCGGAATCTCCGGAGCACCTTTCCGGTAGCGAACAGGCCACACTGCGTGTCCCGAAGCCTCGTTCCGTCCGGTTCCGGCCGCTCGTCCAGCGGTCCCCAGAGCAGAACCGGCACATTCAGTTCCTTCGCAAGCCTGGCGCATTCATATTCTGTACCAAAATTACAATGGGGAAGAAACAGGCCGTCCACTTTCTCTTTCTTAAATTTTTCCGCGATCCGATACATGTCCTCATCGTTATAGAGAAGACCTTCTTCATTGATATCTGTAATATCCACGAAATCAATTCCCAGCTCTTCCAGCCGTTTCGCCGTCAGCCCTCTGTATTTGACGGCATCCGGTGCGCTGAAGATACTTCTTCTTGTAGGCGCAAAGCCCAATCTGATGTTTGCCATTTGAAATCCTCCTGCATTTCTGCCTGCATGCTGCTTTGATTTGTCTGTTACTGTTTTGTATAAACATTATTATAAACATT
>VSND01000089.1 GCA_009774145.1 Lachnospiraceae bacterium
CTCCTATGAATACACTATACAACATTATTAGACTCATAGCAACTCAAAACGGCATTTAACTTCGTTAATGAGTATAATATCATGGCGGCTATCCCTTTTTCAATCCCTTTCTCGATCCCTTTCTCTTCCACACCCCTGCTTAAATTACACATAAGTGACACCTCACTTTCTAACGTCTCCGTCATTTTAATATGAAAATCTTCTTCGAGTATCTGACACTTATCTTCCGGGGCTGTCTCTGTGGAAAGAAGTACATTCAGCAGTCAGATTTTCTTCTGCTCCTGCCTGTATTTTATCATATTACCTGAAAACAGGCTACTACATTTTTAATCTTTCCAAATAACCGGCTTATTTAAAGCTGCGTGATCACTTCATCGGCAGCATCCTGCCCCGCGCCTTCAAATACCACCGCATGCTTAAGAATCCAGTCCACCCAGTCGGTATAATATTTCCCAAGCACATGCGCATGGTCCACCGTATACTCCTCTGCCAGATTTCCGTTTTCATCGTCAAAAAGTTCATTGACATCCAGATAAAATATGCTCTGCCCGTCTGCCATCTGCTCTGCAGCCTGATTGAACCGGTTGATGTTCTCATTTGTGTAGATCGGCGAATCCTCCGACTTTGCCCCGGTAATATGAAGGTTTGCCTCCAGGAAAATGAGCGCCTCCGGCTGCAGCCCGCGGATCTTTGCCAGCAAATCCGCATATCTGGATACGGTACGGTCAAAATCATACCCCAGCTCATTGATTCCAAGCATCAGATAGACTTTTCCGAACTGACGTTCTGTAAGTATGGTTTCCAGCTGTTTTTTCTCTCCCGATACCGTTACAAATTCTTTTTCAAATATTTTATAGACATTCATCCCGGAATCTGCCACTACCTCTGCATTTCCCAGATTGCCGTATTCACGAAGCCCTACCGTGCGGGAATCCCCGATAAACAGCGCATCGTCAAACCAGGAAAGGTCTGCTTCGCAGAATACCGGCTCCTGCACTTCCTCTTCTGCCGCTTCCTCATCCGGCTCCGGTTCTTCTGCTGTCTCTGTCTTCGCTTCCGCATCCGGCTCTGTTTCCATCTCTGCGGACGACACCCCTTCTTCCTCATCAGCCGGATCCGCGGCTGCCGTAACTGCGGCTGTCCCCTCCGGATCCGTTTCTGCTGCCGGATGCTCCGCTTCTGCCTGCACGTGGTCGATCAGCATGGGTACATGCAGCGCAATTCTCCCTTCTTCCTTCTGAATAATTCCGGATACCCATCCGACTGTTCCCAGAATCATGCTCACTGCCAGAAATACCGTAAAAGAATATCTTTTCTGCCTTCTTCTCTTCATTATTTTTCCTCTTTAGAACTGATAATATAAAAACGGATCATCCAGACCCAGGTACATACAGTATACACACCACCAGAACAGAACGACCAGACCGCAGGTCACGGGAAATGTATATTTTTTTGCTTCATACAGCTTTCTCGGAATACCGGTGCAGCATAAAAGGGCAGCAGTCATGGAACCAAGATAAGCCGTCCCGTATTTTACAAAATCGCCGTGAAATACTGCTTCCCCCGTCTGTCTCAAAAACGGAAACAGGCGGCACAGATAGATTCCGATCTGCCCCATGTCCGGCACAGCAAACACGAGCCAGGACAGCGGGATCACCAGAAACATATAGAGGTGTCCCAGCAGGGGAATCCGGTCTAGGATCTTTAAAAATCCGCACTTTTTTTCCACCAGAATCAGCACGAAGAGTGAAAATCCCCACAGCACGAAATTCCAGCCTGCCCCATGCCAGAGTCCGGTCAGCATCCATACAAGAAACAGATTCCGGCATGTATGGCTGCGGTTTCCTCCCAGCGGTATGTAGACATACTCCCGAAACCATCCGCCCAGCGTCATATGCCACCGCCGCCAGAATTCTGTCATGGACCGGGACAGATAGGGATTATGAAAATTGTCCGGAAAATCAAATCCCATGATCCCTCCCAGTCCCTTTGCCATCAGAGAATAACCGTAAAAGTCAAAATAAATCTGAAACGTATATGCCAGAATCCCCAGCCACGCCAGCGGACAGGAGATGCTCTCATAGCCGATCGAATTTACCTGTGTCCACAGATTCCCCACCTGATTGGCGATCAGCACCTTCAGGGACAGCCCGATGGTAAATTCCCTCAGCCCATCCTCCAGATTCCGAAATGAATGAACCCGCTCCTGCAGCTGTTCCTGTACATGGCTGTAGGTCACGATCGGCCCTGCAATCAGCTGAGGGAACATGCACAGATACGTCCCCAGGGTCAGAAAAGAGCGCTCTGCCCGCACGCTCTTTCTGTATACGTCGATCAGATAGGAACTGATCTGGAATGTATAAAAGCTGATTCCAATCGGCAGAACCAGCTGTACGCCGGGAAGTCTCACACCCGTTCCGAGACTCTCAGACAGCCGGTTGATATTCTCTGTCAGGAAACCCAGATATTTGAACACGAACAGGCAGCCCAGATTCCAGACAAGTCCGGCCGCCAGCCACATGCCCCTCTTCCTCCGGCTCCGGCACCGGGCCATGAACCGGGCCGCCATATAATTTACAAAGACGGATATCAGCATCAGAACGAGATAGAACGGATATTCCTTCACTCCATAATAATAAAATACCAGGCTGGCGATAAAAATTACCGCATTTTTCCAGGAAGACGGCGCCAGAAAGTAGAAGATCAGAAACACCGGCAGAAAATAAAAAAGAAATGTAAAACTGCTGAAAACCATGTATCCCCCTATCCCTTTCTCATCTGTACTGGTTTTATTATAGTTTTTTCATGCATCCAAAGAGCATCATATCTATTAAAAAAATGTGACAATTTGTTTCAATTTTTTATGAAAAAAACAAAGCCGCCGCAAAATGTATCCCTGTCGGTACATGCTGCGGCAGCTTTGCTCCCTGTTATTTCCTTTGTCTGTGTGCTTTTTTTCCGCTTTTCGGCCGTTTTTCCTTTTCCGGCCGGGCTGCTCTTTTTGTGCCTTTCTTTTTTTTCCTGTTTTTCCTGCAGCTCCTTCTGTATTCAAGAACCATCAGGCAGATCACAATTCCCGCCGCAGCCAGCCCGGCAGCCATCCCTGCAAGCAGCAGAACATCCGGCCCGGATTTTGATTTTGATACCGGCAGTTCTTCCGGCTCCAAAGTCATCTCCGGTTCGGCTTCCTCTGCGTCCGTTTCCTCCGGCTTTGGCTCTTTCTCCAAAGTCTCCTGCTCTGCGTCCGGACCGGTTTGCGCATCTGCGGTCTGAACCGCTGTTCCGGACCGGATGCCCACATCCTGATGCTCCGAATGCCGGCTCTCCAAAGACAGCTTTCCCTTTGCGGAATCTGAAACCTGGCCGGAACTTCCGGCACCTGAGCTTCCGCTGTTCCCTGAATTTCCGCTGCTTCCGGATTCCTCGCTGCTTCCCGGGTTTTTGCTGCTTTCCGAGCCGCTCTCTTCCGGTTCCGATACCGATGGATCTTCTGTCCGGTTTTCATCCGGATTCTCTTCCTCCGGATTCTCTTCCTCCGGTTCCGGATCGTTCGCTCCGGTTCCCACCGAGATCTTCTGTTCCGGCGATGCATTCACTCTGCCCTGCTGCCGGTCGTAGGCATCATTGACAATTTCCAGACTGTCCTCCTTTACACGTACCACAGCCGCAGCGCTGCCCCCGCTCCCCGGATCCAGCACCACCTTTCCCAGAGAAAATTCCTCCGTCTGAAAGATTTTCTGTTTCGCATTACCGGATACATAAAGGTTCAGGATTCCGCTCTCCTTCTCATAACGGTACTGTTTCACGGTACTTTCGATCCCGGGGGCGAACTCGAAGGAGACCTCTGCATCTCCTTCTGTCATCTCAACCTCCAGGCTGAGTCTCATGGATACGGCCGTATCCTCCGACCCTCCCATGGACACTTCCACCTTATGATCCTCTGCCTTCAGGATCACGTCCTGCTCCAGCGCATGGGACCTGATTCCCCAGCAGAGAAAGCAGGCCGCAATCAGCCCGGTTCCACCAATCAGTCTGTTCATCTTCCATTCTCCACTCCTGGCTCCAGCGTCACAGATCCGGGATTTTCCGGAACCTTCACAAAAGCCGTATCGCTGACAAGCCGCTGTCCCTCATTGGTCAGTGCATCATCCACCCGGTAAAGTTCCGCCCGGACCTGACCGGGAAGCTGATCTGCGCTCATTCCTTCGCCCGGCTCGAACCAGTAGATCCAGATGCCGTTCGAAACGTTGCCCAGCATTGCGTCTTCTTCGGACAGAGGCGGGGCCAGAATGATCTGGTGCGCGGTCAGGGTACCCTCACTGTCCGTTCCGCCTACAATCCCGCCGTTTTCGTCAAAGAGCACCACCACATTGTAAGCCGGATTTCCTTTATAAGTTCCTGTAAACAGAACCGAACCTTTCGGAATCCTGTAATTTTCGCCTCCCTGGGCATATGTATAATCCTCTTTCAGAATGCCGATTCCTTCTGCTGAAAGTTCAACATCGTCACCGGACGGCCCGTACAGATCGATCTCTGCAACGGAAAGAGGCGTTCCCTGCTGTCCCACTGCCGTCAGCCTTACATACGCTGCGTCATATGTACAGATTCGGCCGTTTCCGTCATGGAAATATACCTTTGCGGTACCGTCTTTGAGGCGGAAAGTCCCTGCAGCCGCTTCCTGATAGGTCTCACCGTCTGCACTGACCGCAATCCGATACGACCCGATCGGAGAGCCCGAAGCACAGGTATACCCCAGTGCGCAGATCTCCTCCATCCGGTTCAGCTTCAGCAGGATATACGGCTCCTCATTCTGCGAAGTACCGGTAAAGACCGTTGCGTCATCGCCGTCGATCACACGGCTGACTGCGGACTCCTTCACCGGTTCACACGGCAGCTCCTCCGTGGCATCCTTTATCGTGTCTTCTCCCGACACCATACCGGTCTGCACGGTCCAGCTGCTCTTATCCAGATATCCGCTTCCCTGCGCCTTCACGCTTCCTGCCCGACAGACACTGGAATAATTCATGCATTTGTCGACCGCCCGGACCTCATAAGCCACTATATGGTTTGCAGCAAAGGAAACCTGATCCGTAAAGGTCTCTCCCTGCGTAAATCCGGCAATCTCCCGTCTTTCTTCTCCCCATTCGGTAAAGACCCGGATAATCTCATATCCCTGAAGCATGTCTTTGCTGACAGACGGACGGATCGTCAGGCTTACCCGGCCGCTGTCGTCAGATTTCAGATCCACAGATGCCACTGCATCCTTTCCTGCGATGCTCTGTCCGGCTCCCTGCGTCATCTCATAAACTCTTGCCGCATCATCCACATAATATATGGCACGCGTTTCCTTCGGAAACTGTCCGGCATAAGCTCTGGTGTCATCATCCGGCGCCATGCCCCATCTGGTGAAAAACTCTGTCAGATCGCGCTCTGCCGCCGCACTGGCAAGCCGCATCAGATTCTGATCTCTGCCTCCGTTCAGGTTCAGCGCCACTCCGCCCGGAGACGGCGCAGATGCCGCATTGCGCGCATAACTGTCTGCTCTTGCAAAAAACAGATGCTCTGTCATTTCCTGCCAGGTTCCATAAGTTTTATAATTATAATCCCGGTCATAGGCAAGATGAAGCTGCCAGTACATTCCCAGCTGTGTAAATACATTGTCGGCATACCCTGCGGTATTGGACGTCACCTTTTCAAACACTTTCGGATACTGAAAACGCACGGTATCGTTCGTATCCCTTGCCTGCGCCAGTACGGAATAATAATTGTTGGTCACCTCCGCATGGGCGTAGGCGGACTGATTGATCTGATGGCCGATCTCGTGAGCGATGCCCCATCCAAAGTATCTGCCGCTCTGATATCTGCCATCCGCGTCAGCCGTTACCGGAGCTGCGCTCATCAGACCGGGAACCGATCCCCATTCAATTCCTATATGGTCACCGGCTGCATACATAAATGCGCCGGCAAACATCTTCATGTAGCGGATATTCAGATACCGGTTGGGAAGATGATGGTATTCGGCGGTTTCATCCGATGTTCCGTCGGCAAAGGAACCGGCCAGCCCTTTGTGCTGGTAAAACAGACGAAGCATGTCGTCCATTGCCTGTGTTGTACTGCTCAGGCGGGATACGCCTCCGTCTCCAAGCCCGGCCATCACCTGGCTTGCCGGAACGGAAAGCATCATATAGTCTGTTACAATATCCGTCATATTCAGAATGCAGGTGCGTTCATCATACACCGGGTATGCGCTTACGCTGCTGTTTTCCGATGAAGCATGACCGTCTGCATGTGCAGCCTCCAGATTCGCTGTATATTCCTGCAGTTCTTTTATATACTGTTCCATTTTCGCCGTGCGGTCCGATCCGGATACCCGGTACAGGTTGAGCACCGGATAGGTATTCCCGCCGCTGACGCGGACCGCATACTGGTCTTCCCCGCTGCTGCCTGTGTACTGTACATACAGTGCGCCGCCCTTTTCCACATCGGTGCTGGAAAATTTAGGCACTGTGATCTCATTTCTTCCGATCTTCAGACCTGCGATTCTTGTCAGGCCGTCTGATTCCGCATGCTGCTGCGTAAATACCAGCTGGAGCTTTGCAGCTGCTCCGGACTTCATGCCCGGATTGCCCACATACACCACAATCTGCTCCTCTGCGGCTGCCGTCACTCCCAGCGGCTGTCTGGAAACCAGGCCGCCCACCGAGATCTTACTGTCATTCTGCGCCGAGATGTTCGGATTGACCTGAATCACACCGCCGAGTCCTTTCGTCTCCAGAAGCTCTCTGGCCGCATCCAGCTCCTTCTGAAGCGCACTGCGGTCCGGGTGGTATTCTCCGCTTGCCGGATCCGGCGTATCCAGCCGGTTCTGAAGATTTTCAATCATCGATGCATCCACATCCTCCCGAAGCGTGATGTACAGATCATCTGCATAAAGATTCAGAATATCATGCTCCAGGCTGTCGTATTCATGGAACCGGATCTCCGCGATCGTTACGCTCCGCAGACGTCCGTCTGCCTGCCCGACTCCGATCTGTATTCTGGAGGTTCTGACCGGCTCTTTGAATTTAATCAGATAGTATTTACGGCTGCCGTCCGACCGGCGGGACATGGATACGTTCTGTGCCGTCTGCCACTTTCCGTTCTCATCTGTGTACTGGACATTGACAAAGGAATAAGCCCCTTCATCCATCGGCTGAGCCAGAGTGATCATTCCGATCTCGTAGACGTCGTCCAGCTGCGCCGTCACGCCTTTGCCCTCTCCCGGGTATGCACCGCCGAAATCCCAGTCTTTCCGGCTCACATAAGAGGCATAACTGTTGTCAAAAGCTCCCAGCGCACTTCCGGATTCTGTATCCAGAGGACTGTCCACCATCACGGCCGAATTGCCGACCGAAGCCGAAACAATATGACTGCTCAGCTTTCCCTCTCCGCTGGAGGTATTGATCAGCCGGTATTCCGGCAGTTTTGCAGGCACCAGCCCGCTGATTGTCGTATCAGATGCCGTCAAAGACGCGGGACCTTCTCCCAGTTCATTGGTTCCGGTCAGATACACCACATATTTGGTACTGTCCTTCAGACCCTCGATCTTATAGTAAGTGCCTTCAATCCCTGTAATCTTTTCAAAATCCGCCGTCCCGTCTTCCTTGTAATACAGATTAAAGCTGTCCGTATCTTTCATACTCGCCCACCGGACTTCCAGGCAGCGGTAGCCTCCGGTCACCTTTACTCTGTCCGGTGCAGGCGGTTTTCCGTCCGGCTTTGGAATTACGGTAACCTTTCCTGAGTATCCGCTCTTCCATTCTCCGTTCAGAGACTGCACGCTGACTTCATAGGGGATATGATTGGTCATTTTATCATTCATAAACTGCTGAATCACCGCAGAGGTCCCCGTGGTCTTTCGGTAATCGGTCTTTCCTTCACTTTCAATCCGAATCTCATACGCAGTCACATTGGACTGCGCATCCCAGTGTACCGTAAAGGACTTGTTTCCCGGTTCAGCTGCAACATTTGTCGGTATATTCATCTCCGGCTCCGGAATCCGGCTCTCCATATCGTTGACAAACTCCACGCAGGATATCTCTGCCAGATTATTTCCCCCGGCTGTTTTTGTAATACGGAAAGTCACTCTTTTTACGGCAATCTGTCCTCCCAGAAAGATGCGCAGGGAGCCGTCTTCCTTCCGTTCAATCTGAAATTCCTTCTCCTGCACTGCTGCCGCTTTGGACATTCCCGGCCCTGAGAATCTTCCGGCCAGTGTACTTCCGTCTTCTGTCTCCACCAGCACGGTCCCTTCTGAGATTCCGTTTTCCGGATTCTGCGGCGCTTTGACCAGAATTTCCTCCATGACCGGAGCCTGACGGTATTTCTGAAAATCAAAGCTGACCTCCAGAGGCGCCGTCTTGGATACAGGCGCCGCTGCTTCCAGCGTGATTCCTCCTTCCCCTTTCAGGAATTCCTCCACCGTTCCGGAACGGATGGTTCCGCCCTGCAGCTCCATCTCGGCTGCCTCTGCCGGAATGAATTTCTCCAGAGTAGCTTCATGGCTTTCTCCCATCATCCGGGTCAGATAGTTCAGATCCAGAAGATCCGTCTTTCCGTCGCCGTACAGGTCGTATGCCGCTTCATGCCGCCCTTCCTCCACGGCATTGATCAGCAGATCAATGTCTGACTGGTCCAAAGTACCGTCTCCATTCAGGTCTCCTCCTGATATCAGCCCCGGCTTTGCCGTTTCCGTTCCTACCGCTGCTTCCCCGGTATACAGCTGAACGCGGCAGGCGAGTCCATCCACCTGGATCGTCTGCTTATAAGTAAGATAACCGCTGCCGGATACCTGCAGCTCATATGTACCTGCTTCCAGCAAAGAAAAACGAACGGAGGTCTGCGGAGCATCCTTTTCATCTGCGGTCTCCCCGGAAAGTACGGCATACCCGGAGCCGTCTGTTCCGCCATTCAGCGTTACCTGAAACTTCTGATCCTCCTCTACCGGAACTCCCGCTGTAATCAGAACTTCAACGGCACCCTTCATCACCGCGTTCCCGTCCGTCTGTTCCCGGGACTGTCCCGGAAGGCCATCGCCTTCTTCGGTGTCCGGCGCTTCCAAAGACTCTGCATCCTCATCGGAAAAGTCATCCTCCGGCTCTTCCGACGTCCCGGCCTCTGGACCGTCCTCCGGTTCCTCCGACGCTCCGGCCTCTGGACCGTCCTCCGAATCCTCCGACGCCCCGGCCTCTGGACCGTCCTCCGAATCCTCCGACGCCCCGGCCTCTGGACCGTCCTCCGAATCCTCCGACGCTCCGGCCCCCGGCGTGCCGCCTGACTCCTCCCTGTTTTCATCCTCCGGAATCCGGTCTGTCTCCTTCGGCATCCCGGCCTCCGACGTATCCTCCGATTCCTCCGGTTCTTCCGGCATCTGCCATATGATCCCGATCTGTTCCCGGGCAGACACGGGTCCAGCCGTGCCGGAAAAAATAATCGCCGCAGAAAGCAGTCCTGCAAAAAGTCTGGAAACGGTTCTCTTCATATGTCTTTTCTCCCTGTCTCTGCACAGCCAGACCGCGCCTTCTGCCGTCCCTCCTGTACATTCATTCTGTTCTCCACGATTCAGAGAGGACTGCAACAAAAGGGATGTTCTGCTGCAGTCCTGCCTTCACCGCTGTTCATGGTAATATTGACATTTTATTATGAAATGGTAATTTATGCAACTGTTTTATTGCTTTTTCGCTCTTTTTCCCGTCATTTCTTCATATAATGCATGTCTGGAAAGCAGCTCGGACATCTCCGACAGATCGGAAATATCTCCCAGAAGAATCACTCCGCACAGCCGGCCGTTCAAAAAATAATATTTCCGATACTGTTCCTTCCCCATGTCCTGCAGTTCCATTGTCTTGTACAGAAGCTTTGGATTTCTGCCATTGTCCCCGGCTGCATACAGTGCCGTATTCATGCCGTGAAACGTAAGCGCCGGCTCTGTACGCACATATTCCTTCTCTTCTCCGGCTGCGTTGGCTCCCGCCGTTTTTCCCTGTTCCACCGCCTGGGGCCAGACTGCATCATTCATACCCTGATATTCTGCACAGTCTCCGCATGCATAGATATCCTGAATGTTGGTTTCCATATGCTCATTAACCATGACGCCTCTTCCGGTCTCCAGCCCTGCTTTCTGTGCCAGACTGATATTGGCGCGGACACCCGCTGATACGACCACCAGATCCGCCGGAAACTGTTCTTTGTCTGCCAGAGTGACTCCGGTTACCTTTGTCTCTCCGTCAATGGATGCAATACTGACTCCGGTACGGATATCGACTCCGTTTTTTTCTGCCGCCCGGCGAAGCCACTGTCCTGCCTGCTCATCCAGCTGTCTTCCCATCAGCACCGGAGCCGCTTCCAGAACCGTTACCGAAAGACCGGATTTTTTCAGTTCCCATGCTGCCTCCAGCCCCAGAACTCCGCCGCCGATCACCACCGCATGGCGGGATGTCTTCCGCAGTTTCTCCAGTTTCTCCACATCGGACAGTCTGCGGATCGCAAGTACCTCCGGCAGGCCGATCCCCGGAATCGGCGGACGAAAGCATTCGCTCCCGGCTGCATAGATCAGCTTGTCATAGGGAATCCGCTCCCCATCCGCACACTCTATCTCCTTCTGTATCGGATCGATCTGGATCACTTCCACGCCGGGCATCAGGCTGATCTGCTGTTCCTGATACCAGGATATATCCGAGATGGCAATCTGCTCCGCCGTAAGCCCGGATACAATGGCTTTGGTGAGCATGGGACGGTTATAGGACAGATGCGGCTCATTGGAGATCATCACAATGGTGCCGGTATGGTCTCTTTTCCGAATCTCCGCCGCTGCGTGATAGCCTGCCGCCCCGTTTCCCAGAATCACATAACGCTTTTTCGTGTTCTGAACAACCTCTGCCTGTGCTTCTTCCACCGGAACAAAATGTTCTCTTCCCACGCCGCAGACCGGACAGATGTCCAGAGACGCATCGAAAATCTCTCCGCAGACCAGACACTTGACCAGTCTGCCTTTTTCGCCTTTTTTCGGAAGCTTTGGTTCTTTTTCCTGTATCATGCATCCGAACCGGTATCCATACTCATATGCACCCGCCAGGTCTGATGCATCCGGCTTCAGGCGCACCCGAAATCCGTCCGCCACCTTCAGATTCAGCTGTTTCAGCCGTTCCGTCATATGCGCCACGCCTTCTCCGCTCCATCCATAACTTCCGAAGGCTCCTGCATATTTTCCTCCATGGGTAACCGGATACATGGAAAGCGTCAGCTCCCATATCGGTTTCAGTGCTTCTCCCAGAATGGTAGGCGTCCCCAGAAGAAATCCGTCCGCATCCATCAGTTCTTCCTGTACTCTGGCTGCATCTGTCTCTACCATATCATAGAGCCGCACCTCCATGTCCCCGCTGTCCATAATACCTGCAGATATTTTTTCCGCCAGCATGCCGGTATAACCGTATGCGCTTACATAGGGAATGATCACGGTCTTTTTTGTATTCGGATTTGACACCGTGGACCAGTTCCGGTACTGTTCCATCACCTTTCTGACCCGGTCCCCGGTAAGCACCGGACCATGACCGGTACAGATCATGGTGATATCCATATGATCCACCCGGTCAAGTGCCTGCAGCATATACGGTTTAAAGGGTCCTATGATATTATCATAATAATATTTCAGCGCCCTCTGATAATCCTCCTCTTTGCAGATGGCGTCGGATACCACCTCCTCCAGGCAGTAATGCGCGCCAAAGGAATCACAGGTCACCAGAATCTGTTCCTCTTCGATAAATGTATACATGGTGTCCGGCCAGTGCAGGTTCGGAACATGCAGGAAATGAAGCGTCCGGTTCCCGATCACCATCGTCTGTTTGTCTTTTACCGGAAGCCCTGTAAAATCCCTGTTCATGATCTCGCCCAGAAATCCGAGGGCGCAGGGAGTTGCCAGAACCTTCATCTGCGGACTGTAATCAAGAAGCCGTTCCACGCTGCCTGCATGGTCCGGCTCCGTATGGCTCACTACCAGATAATCGATGGCTGTCACATCGATCACTTCCTTCAGATTTTCCAGATATTCCTCAAAAAACCCTTCTTTTACGGTCTCAAACAGGACCGTCTGGTTCCCTGCCTTCATCGCATAGGAATTATAGGTTGTACCAAACTCCGTGTACATGATAATATCAAATACACGCAGTTCGGTATCCATGATTCCGGTCCAGTAGAAACCGTTTCTCAACTGTATTGCCTTCATGGAGCGCCTCCTTCATCATAATTATTTTTCCTTCCTTATTATATACAAAAACGGGCATTCCAATCAGATGAAAGCTGGCAAAAATACAGCCAGTCCAAAGCAGCATCTGCCTTGGACTGGCTGTAAGTTACACGCTTTCTTTTATTTTACTTTATCAAACACCTGTTCACTATGCCTGGGACAACGCTGCCTGAATTACTGCGGAAACAGGAAAACCTGTCACTACGGTAAAGCAATCCTTCTAATCTAAAAGGCATCCCCAAGCTGTCCTTCCAGTTCATCCATCGTGGCATATGACTCTATGATGTCCTCCATGTCCGTGGTATGGATTTCCACCTTCTTCCCCCTGCTCTCGATATACAGATTACCATAGTGCGGCGGTTTGTCTTTTGCAGGGTTCCTTTCTTACTATTTCTCTTTCTTCTGTTTTTTTCTTCTGCTCTCCATCTGCCGCCTGTTCATTCTGACATTCCTGCCACCTGCTACCATCCATGTTCCTCACAATCGTATCTGATTTTCCCCGATGTCTGTGTCATCTGCGATTTCCCCTTTCTTTAACCGCAAAACAACATCCGCCTGCTCTGCCAGTTCCCTGCTGTGGGTAACTACCACCACACATTTTTCCTGTTCATGAGCCAGTTTCTGAAAAATAGATATAATCTCATTCGCGGTATCCTCGTCCAGATTTCCTGTCGGTTCATCCGCTAACAGGATGGGCGCCTTGCTCGCCAGTGCCCTTGCAATGGCTACCCTCTGCTGCTGACCTCCGGACAACTGCATCACATTTCTTTTCCGCTGCGCCTCATCAATGCCCATCTGCGCCAGCAATTCTTCCGCATCGGCTTTCCCACCTAACTTTACATTTTCAACCGGCGTTAAATAGTCGATCAGATTATAATTTTGAAAGACCAGTGAAACATGATCCTTTCGATGTGCATTTAATCCCCTTTGCAGAATATCCTCTCCTGCAACGCAGACAGTCCCCTCAACCGGCACATCCAGCCCCGCCAGCAAAGATAAAAGCGTTGTTTTTCCTGAACCGCTGGAACCTAAAATGGCATACATAACACCCTTCTTAAATTGGTAAGTTACATGATTCAGAATCGTCTTATCTTTCTGTGATTTATAATAATATGAAACATCCTTTAACTCTAACATACAGCCTCCTTTAACTCATCTTGCTTAAAATTTCTTTTGGTTTCTGTACTACCACAAATATACAGGACAATGAAACTGCAATCAAAATCACACCCAATACAGAACAGGCAGACAGCAGGACTATTTTTCCTGTCACTTCCGTTTGAACACCCATTACCTTTGTTTCATATTCTGCCACTCCTGCACCTCCTGTCATGCCTTCTTCCGCTTTCCTCTGTTCCTCCTGTTGCTGAACTTGATAACCCACCAGATAATCTGCAACACTTTTAGATAATGCAGGTGCACATACAGTTGCCAGCGTAAAAGAAACGCATCCTATCAGGATTCCTTCCAGTATCATCTGTGCTATAATGGCAGCCTTGCCTTTCCCGATTGCCAAAAATATACCTATTTCATGCACCCTGCCTTTCAGCCAGAACAGGAATACAAGAAAAATAATGACTGCGCCCGAAACGGCAACTAAGATCAGTATTATGGTACTCATTTCATCCAGGTCTCCGAAATTCGCTGCCATCGTATCGCTCATCCCGGTATTGTCAAGGAAATCATAGCGTTTCCAGTCAATGTCAGCTTTCCTGATCCTCTCCTTTACCGTTTCATACTCATCTACATTCTCTACCCAGAATGTCGCATATTGATAC
>VSND01000009.1:0-51066 GCA_009774145.1 Lachnospiraceae bacterium
GAGAAAGGACGCTTGCGGGGCGCGGACTATGTGATATTCGAGCAGCCGCAGCCGCCTACGCCGGATTTACCTACATTAGAAAATCCAACATTGGATAATCCAACGCAGGAAAAACCAACATTGGAAAAACCTACGTTGGAAAATCCAATGCAATTAAATAAAGATATACAAAGAACTGACTTACCAAAAAAAGAAAAAATAATTACTGATGAACAAAGTACCCATAAAAAAAGCGGCGTTCCTGTTCTCCCGGTTAGGGATAGAGAAACGCCGCGTTTGCGTCGTATTCAGTTTTCATTTATTCTTTCTCAATGCTGTGTGCTGGTGGCTGGGCTGGCAGGGTTCCGGGCGGCATATCAAGGCTCTTTCCCTCAAAAGTAGTAAATTGGTAGTAAATTCAGCTTGAAATCCTGCTTGTATGCCCGTAAATCAAGGCTTTTTTGAGATAATCAACCATTTTATCTTAAAACTTTTTACTCTCCAGAATCTTTAAAATGAAGTAATTTTAATTGAGTATGACACAGAAGGGAACGTCGTCCGCCTGCTGACAGAGACCAGGGATGGGGAGGAGACCGGCTGCCTTTACGACCTGTGCGGGAACCGCCTGGAAAAAGGAAAGGGAGTAAGACAGAGAGATACCAATACAACCGGAAAAACCAGCTGGTCAGCAGGGGGAAAAGAGCATTATGACAATTCTGTTATCACTTCTGGTCAAAACACATGCCCGGCTGAATGATTACCGGAAGAAAACAGAACCGTCGCCGCTGGAGCAGGTGAAAAGCGACCATGCCCGCAGAAAAATCATGCAGGCAGTAAGGGCGGCCGAAATGCATATGCCCCTGCCCTGTATTGCAATGGGAAGCGTTCAGTGCCTGTCACTCCGAATGAAAGGAAAACTGCGTTCGGAACAGATCCGTTATCAGCGTACGCCGTCAAAAGGAAAAGTGTCAGAATGCGCCATGATGCATTATCTTCGAAAACATATTTTTCGATTTATGGGACAAAACCCGGAATTACGCATAACACGATTAATTCAGGAAATGCAGGAACAGTCAGAAATCTGTGAGGCTTTGCTGGCTTCTTAAGCATATAAACTTTTTATTCTCAAGTATATTATCAATACGTTTTAAAGCCTTCTGCTGAGTGAATTATTTGTTTCGATTTTAAATGCAGACAAAATCCGTCCGTTCCATATTCGAAACACCGGATCCCGAAAATATCTTTTCTCTTGACTTGCAAAGTCCTCTTCCTTATAATCATTATCATTACGACTACGAAAGGATGAGATTGCAATATGGCACAAACGAGACCGATGACCGAAGGACGGCCTGTTTCCCTGATCTTTACCTTCGCGCTTCCGCTGATGATCGGCAACGTATTTCAGCAGTTCTATACGGTCGTGGATACCATGGTAGTGGGAAAAGCCCTTGGAGTGCATGCGCTGGCCGCACTGGGCGCCGCTGACTGGATGAACTGGATGATGCTCGGAATCATTCAGGGACTGACCCAGGGATTCGGAATCCTGATGGCGCAGCATTTCGGCGCGGGCAGAGCAGAGGAACTTCGCAAAACCGTAGGGAACTCCGTGATCCTGGCGTTTCTCTCCTCGCTGGTGCTGCTCATATTTGGACAGATCATCGCCCGTCCGGTGCTTTTGCTTCTGCAGACCCCGGAGGATATCCTTGGAAATTCCCTTCTGTATCTTCGCATCATGTATCTGGGAATTCCCATTGTCATGGCGTACAACCTGGCCGCAGGCATCCTGCGTTCTCTTGGAGACGGACGGACACCTCTGTATGCCATGATCGTGGCAGCAGCTGTCAACATCGTTCTGGATCTTTTCTTTGTCCTGAGACTGGGACTTGGCATAGGAGGAGCCGCAGCAGCCACTCTGATTGCCCAGATGGTCTCCTGCATCTTCTGCTTCTGCCATATCCGCAGGATCGACCTGCTGACCATGACCCGTCAGGATTTCCGGCTTCAGAAGGGCCTGCCGGCACACCTGCTGCTTCTGGGCACACCTATGGCATTCCAGAATGCCATCATTTCTGTGGGCGGAATGATCGTACAGTCTGTGGTCAACGGCTTCGGCGTCATCTTCATCGCCGGATTTACCGCTACCAACAAACTCTACGGGGTACTGGAAGTGGCAGCTACATCCTATGGTTATGCCATGGTCACCTATACCGGTCAGAATCTGGGTGCCGGCCGAATGGAACGCATCCGAAAAGGCATGCGTGCCGCTCTTCTGATCGCGCTTGTCACTTCTGTGATGATCGCCGCCTGTATGCTCCTTGGCGGAAAGATGATCCTTGGCTGCTTTATCTCCGGCACTCCGGAAGAATTTGAACAGACCATGCAGATCGCCTACTTCTATCTGGCGGTCATGAGTCTCTGTCTGCCCATCCTCTACATCCTGCATGTCACCCGTTCGGTCATCCAGGGTATGGGAAATACCGTTCTCCCCATGGCATCCGGCATCGCAGAATTTTTCATGCGGGCCCTGACCGCCGTCTTTCTTCCCCTTCTGATCGGGGAAACCGGTATCTTCTATGCAGAGATCATGGCGTGGACCGGGGCCGTCGTCATCCTGGTCATCAGCTATTTTGTCGTCATGAAGAAAGCGGCAGGGTAATGCCTGCCCCGCCGCTCATTGACCTGATTCTGACAGCCCTTCTGTGAAACAAACGAAATCTGCCTGCTGCCTTCAGATCTTCATTTCCGAAAAATCAATCTCCAGATCTTCATAGATGCCCGCTTTCACACGCCCGTTCAGCGGGCAGACCATCGGCGCCTCCTCATGTTCCAGATCATATACGATCACGTATTTTTTGCAGGGATCCACAATCCAGTACTCCCGCACCCCTGCCTCTTTGTATTCCGCCAGCTTCGTATAGTAATCCATCCGCCTGCTGGAAGGCGATACAATCTCGATCACCCAGTCCGGCGCTCCGTGGCAGCCTTTTTCATCCACCTTGTCCCGATCACAGATGACGGACAGATCCGGCTCCACATAAGTCCGGTTATCCCCTCTCAAGAATACGGCAAAAGGCGCCGGAAACACTTCACAGCTCCCGCTGTTTTTTCTGATATACAGATTAATCTCTGTAGAGACATAATTTACGATCCTCTGATGCGTCGATGTAGGCGGCGCCATCGCATAGATCTGTCCCTGGATCAGCTCTGCCCGCTTCCCTGAAGGCAGAGCATAGATATCATCAGTTGTATACATCTTCTCTTTTAACAATGGCATGCTGTTCCCTCCTTCTTATCCAACAATATAACATAAATCCGAAAATATTTCACTAACTGTTTTTATTTCTTCCCTGTGCGCCAAAACAGGGCCGCCCGGAATCTTCCCCGGACAGCCCTGCTGTCTCCGGTCATTCATTACAAAGCCGTTATATGACAGAAGACATTTATGTATCAGATGTATCTGCTGACTGCATCATTTCTACAGAAGAACAGACCGTTAAACAGGAAAAAACGTCCAGAAATTTTTCTGAACGCCTGACCCGTCTGCACACAGAACTTCCCTCCTGCTTTGGAAGAGCCTGCTGCCTGTTCTACAAAGCTTCTCAGGACAGCATACACACCATTCTTCACACGCTGCTTCCCCTGATGGGTTTTGTCTCCCTTTTGACTGCCTTTGTGGAGTGTTCCGGTCTGAACAGACAAATCGCCGGACTTCTCACTCCCCTGTCCTCGAACCTCCTCGGTTTCCTTTTGCTTGGACTCATCATATCTTTTCCGCTCCTCTCACCCATCCTGGCGCCGGGCGCCATCATCGCACAGGTCACCGGAACTCTCATCGGCGCCCAGATCGGAAACGGCATGATCGCCGCCTCCCTTGCACTTCCGGCGCTGTTCGCGGTTAACACGCAGGCTGCCTGTGATTTCATACCGGTAGGGCTGGGACTGGCGGATGCAGACGAAGACACCATAAAGGTCGGCGTCTCTTCCGTACTCGCCTCCCGTTTTCTGACCAGCGCCGTACGCATCCTTGTTGCATGGCTCTTCAGCTTCCGGCTGTACCCGTGACTTCTGTCTATGATCCGTTTACCTCAAGCTTGTACCCAAGGCCCCAGACCGTCCTGATCTGTTCGCCCCTGCTTCCCAGCTTGCTCCTTAATTTCTTCACATGGGTATCAATCGTTCTGGCATCTCCAAAATAGTCATAATTCCACACGTTGTTCAGGATCTTCTCCCTGGACAGGGCTATCCCCTGATTTTCCATAAAATACGCCAGCAGCTCAAACTCCTTGTAGCTGAGTTCGATATCTTTTCCATCGATCTTCACCTGATGCGCCGCCTTGTTCAGCTCAATACCGCCTACGCTCAGTACATCCTCGCTGGCAATCAGATTCACCCTGCGCAGAATGGCCTCCACCCGTGCCACAAGAATCTTCGGACTGAATGGTTTTGTGATATACTCATCCACTCCCAGATCAAATCCCTGCAGCTCATCCTGCTCGTCTCCCTTTGCTGTAAGCATGATGATCGGAATTTTGGAATAACGGCGGATCTCCCGGCAGACCTGCCATCCGTCCATTCTGGGCATCATCACATCCAGAAGGACCAGCGCAATGTCCTTATGCTCAAAAAAAACGTCCAGCGCTTCCTCACCGTCTCCCGCCTCCAGAACTTCATAATTCTGTTTCACAAGAAAATCCCGCACCAGCTTGCGCATGCGGCTTTCGTCATCCACGACCAGTATTTTCAGCTTCTCCATCTTAAAAACCTCGTCTTTACGTGTATTGCCGTCATTATAGCAGTAAATTATGTTTGTTCTGTGAACAAAAAAGCAGATTCGGATAAACGGCGCCCATCTGTGTATTAACTTTTCTGACAAAACTGCCGATATATGATACATATAGATATTTCCAGAAACAGGCAGCGCACAGTACCGAACAGTACTCTGGAAGGAGGTGACCCTTTTGAATATCGCAATGATGTGTTCCATGAATACCTGTACACAGACCATGAAGCTGCAGATGAAATGGCAGCAGCGGAAAAGTTCCGGAGACTATCTCACCAAGGGATATTCCGGCACAAAAGAAAGTCAGAAAGATCAGGAACTTCAGGATCCCCAGTCCCGTCTCTTAGAATCCATGAAGCCGGACGAATCCGCCAGTATGAGACAGCAGATCTCCACCAAGATGATGGCCGGCAAGCGTCTGAGTTCCGCAGAGATGGAATACCTGAAGGAAAACGACCCGCAGACCTACCAGAAGGCCCGAACCATCGAGATGGAGCGGGAAGCCTATGAACGGCGGCTCAAACAGTGCAGAACCAAAGAGGAGGTTCAGCGCGTCAAGTTCAGCCAGGCAGCCTCTTCTCTTGCAACAGTCAAAAATGTGGAATCCAATCCCAGCATCCCCAAAGGCCAGAAGCTGGCACTGATCATGCAGGAGCTTCATAAATTCAATGCCATGTCGGATACGGACCGGGCCTATATGCAGAGCAAAGACTATCAGTCCCTGCCGACGGAAGCAGAAAAGCGCAAAGCAGAGGAAGAACTGGAAAAGGCCGAAAAAGCCGAGATGGGAATCGAAGACCGAACCGATGATTCCGCAGAGGAAACCGCAGATTCCACCAACAAAGAAGCTGTGGAAGAAGCAAAAACCGAATCCAGAGCTCCGGAAGAATCTGCCCCCACCGAGACGGAACTGAAAGCCGCCAAAAGAGCGGTCGCCGGTCAGGAAAAGACGCGCATGGAAGCAGAAGTTACTCCGGAAGCCCGGAAAGTCCGCCGTGCAAAAGCACAGGCTGCATATGCTCAAAGTTCCTGTACCGGAATCTCCGCCGGCTCTCCATCTATTTCCATAGATATCAAAATCATGTAATTTCATTAACAGGGGTGCTGCAAAATGCAGCACCCCTGTATGATCATTCCCCGGTATCCTTCTTCTGTCCTATAAATTTCTCCAGCAGACGCATCACTTCCTGAACATCAACCGGCTTTGACACATGCGCATCCATACCGCAGTCCAGACATCGCTTCACGTCCTCTGAAAATGCATCGGCCGTCATGGCAATGATCGGGATATGAGAGTTCTCCTGCTCCAGCTCCCGGATCGTCCAGGCCGCTTCATAACCGGTCATCACCGGCATACGGATATCCATAAGAATTCCATCATAATATCCTTCTCCTGACTTCTGGTACATATCCACACAGATCTGTCCGTTCTCCGCACGTTCCAGCAGCAACCCTTCCTCGCTGAACAGTTCTTCCGCAATCTCCCAGTTCAGGTCATTGTCTTCCGCAATGAGAATCCGCTTTCCTGAAAGATCCGTTTTTTCCTCTGAAGATTCCATAAGCTCTGCTTCCTGTCCGGCATACTGACGCAGACAGTAGAACAGCGTGGATTTAAACAATGGCTTGCAGATAAAACCGTTCACCCCGGCTTCCTGCGCCTCTCCCTCGATCTCACTCCAGTCATAGGCAGAGATCAGGAGAATCGGAACCTCCTCTCCCAGATAGGTCCGTATTTCCTTCGCAGTCCGGATTCCGTCCATCCCCGGAAGCTTCCAGTCCAGAAGAACCACCTGATAATCATTGTGCTCTTCATGGCGCTTTTTCACCATCTGAACAGCACTCTCCCCATCCAGCGTCCACTCTGCCCTGACACCGATGGACTCCAGGGCGTCGGCCGTGCTCAGACAGAGCTGCTCGTCGTCATCCACCACCAGCATGTTCCAGTCCGGAAGAACCATGTCGACTTCCTGTATATCCGCCTGTTCAAAATCCAGAATCACATGGAACTCACTTCCCTTTCCCTGCTCGCTGTTGACTTCGATCACACCGCCCATGGCATCTACAATATATTTGGTGATCGCCATGCCAAGCCCGGTCCCCTGGGTCTTATGCACCCGGGCGCGGTCCTCACGGGCAAAGGAGTCAAAGATCTTCTCCTTAAACTCCGGAGACATGCCGATTCCATTGTCCTTCACCGTCAGATGGATGCGGACATAAGCGCTGCCCTTCAAAGACTGCTCTTCCCACATGGATACCTGGATTGTCCCCTTTTCCGGTGTGAATTTGATCGCATTGGACAGGAAATTTATGATTACCTGATTCAGACGTACACTGTCGCAATACACGTTTTCCGCAAAAATATCATGAATCGATACATCAAATCTCTGGTTTTTCGCCCTGATCTGAGGCTGGGCAATGCTTACAATGCTCTCCATGACCTCCCGCAGAGAAACCTGATCCATATTCAGGGTCATCTTCCCGCTTTCGATCTTGGACATATCCAGCACATCATTGATCAGCCCCAGCAAATGTCTGCTGGACAGTGTAATCTTTCTTAAACAGTTCTGTACCTGCTTCTGATCATCCATATTCGCAGTGGCAATCGCAGTCATTCCTACAATTGCATTCATCGGAGTCCGGATGTCATGGCTCATATTGGAGAGAAACTCACTCTTCGCCTCATTGGCATAGATCGCCTCCAGACGGGCTTCCTCCAGATCGTTCAGCTGTTTTTTCGTCAGCTGGAAATACCGCCAGAAGATCAGGGACAGAATCAGCAGGATCACCACACAGCTTCCGATTGCCATACAGCTCCACTGCATATTCAGTCTCTTCACGGATTCATCAAGGGAATTGTAAGGCATTACTGTCACCAGATACCACTCCGAGAACGGCAGAGGCGTACAGTACAGGTGGCGTCTCTCATGTCCGATGAGGAAAATATCAGAATAATCCTCCTCTTTCTCAATCGCCGTTTTCAGAGCTTCCAGATACATGTCGGCATTCTTTCCGTCCAGCTCCTCAAAATCCGATTTGATCCGTTCAAAATAATTTCCCCTGTATGCGTCGCCGCCGCGGATCACAAAGCTTCCGTCCCGGCGGATAATATGAGAATATACAATCGAATCATCCTCACTCAGGAAAAGCTCATTTTCAACATCACTGACCGGAAGCCCCGCTACCAGCGCAATGTACGGTTCCCCATGTTCCGTTGCATAATCCGCAGGAATTCCCAGCAGAATCACCCGTTCATTGCCGGCGTCTGTCCCAACTGCAATTTTCTTCTCGCCGCGGCTTAGAGACTCCAGAAAAGGCTTTGGATCCATCAGCTCCACAGAATCTCCATAGATCATGTCAAAGCTGCCTTCTGCGGAATACAGAGCCAGATATGCAAACCCTCTCACCTGCGCACTGTAGGTAAGGGAATCCCTCAGGATCTGCCCCTGCGCATTCCCCGGCAGATTCGTCTTTATCAGCGCCTCCACCTGAGAAAGCCGCAGCTCCATGGTAGTCTCAAAATGCATGGAGATCTCCTGACTCATTCCCGCCATGTAATTCGTGCCGATCTCACTGATCGTCTCCGAACTTCTTTTATTCATAACAACCGCAAGAAAGCCAAAAACAAGCACGCAGAAAACCGGTACCAGTATTACACTGAACCTAAAAAAACGCATGGTATCTTTTTTCACTTCGTATCACCTCCGGAAGCTGCTGCCCCCTCAGACATCAGGCCCCGTCTGTCTCAGCCTTCTGCCTCCAGCGCTTTAACCGCCTCTGCAGTCTGACGATAGTCCTCCTTCACCTTTTTGACAAGCTCCTCTGCACCTTCGCTCCACCCATTGCGCAGTGCATCTGTCAGCGTGCTGCTGGAATCCCCGAGAACGGTAAATCCAAGATTCTGGCAGATACCTTTAATCGTATGAGAAGCCCGGAAAGCTTCCTCATAATTGTTCTCTTCCAGACTTTTTACAAGATTATCATAACTGGAATCATTCAGAAATTTCAGTACAAATTTCCGGACCATCTTCTCACTGCGAAGACGGGAAACCACTCCCTCATAGTCACCGTTAATGCTTGTGTAAAATTCTTTTAAATCCATAGTTTTCCTCTCCTTTTGCAACAAAATACCGGCAGCAAGCCGATCTCTCTCCAATCGTCTCCTGCCGGCATATGGTAGGGAATCCGTCTGTTCTGCAATACCCTGCCACAGGTACTGGACCTGAGGGGAATCGAACCCCTGTCCGAAAGCCCATCCATTGCGGTGTCTCCCATCACAGTCGTTTCTTTGTCATTCCCTCCACTGCACGCCAGACGACAGGCTTACAGCTTCAGTAGCTTCATGATACGCCCGCATGCGCAAAGCTTAGCATACGTCGTTTCCTGCATGATCGATGCCTGGGTCACAGGGTGCAGGTGCCCTGCGTCAGACAGCTGCCTCAGGCAGCGATTGCTAAATTATCTTCAGCGTTTATATTTATGGTTGCACCTTGCGCGGTGCCTTCGGATGGCTGCCACAATTTCAAAACCCCCGTCGAAACCTTTACAAGCCCTGAGACATGTAAAACAAGCGCTGTATGAAATTGCCTGCATCTTTATCTTATACGCAACACTGCCAATTGTCAAGTCCAATTAAAGACCTTCTCACTCAATACAGGTTCCGGATTTTAAAATCCTTCTCCGCTTCCCTGCGCATATCCTTTTTCGCAATATCCGCCCGCTTGTCATAGAGCTTCTTGCCCCGTGCCAGACCAACTTCCACTTTGACCAGGCTTCCCTTAAAATATACCTTCAACGGGACCAGCGTATAGCCTTTCTCGGCAATTTTTCCTGTAATCTTACTGATCTCCGCCCGGTGCATCAGAAGCTTCTTTACCCGCAGAGGATCCCGGTTGAAAATATTTCCCTTCTCATAGGGGCTGATATGCATGCCATATACAAAAACCTCTCCTCTTTCCATACGGATAAATGCTTCTTTCACGCTGCATTTTCCCATGCGCAGGGACTTCACCTCCGTTCCGTGGAGAGAAATGCCCGCCTCATATGTGTCTTCAATAAAATAATCATGGTATGCTTTTTTATTATTTGCGATCAGTTTAATAGTTTCCTTTGCCATATCTTCCTCACTCTTCCTGTGATTCTGCCATTTCAAAATCTATGGTTCGCGCTTTCGTATCCGCTCCCGCCACGCGGATCCTGACAGACTGCCCCAGCTTCCATGTCTTCCCGGTATGGGCGCCGACCATCTCGTACGTACTTTCATTATACTCAAAATAATCGCCCTGTAAAGAGGAAGCCCGTACCAGCCCCTCCACCGTATTGGGCAGTTCCACGTAGATGCCCCATGCGGTCATCCCGGATATGACCCCGTCGAATTCTTCGTACAGATGGCGGCTCATGTACTCTGCCTTTTTCAGCCGGATGGTCTCCCGTTCCACCTCCGCCGCCCTGCGCTCCCGTTCACTGGACTGTTTTGCAACCTCATCCAGTATCATCTGGTAGTGCTGCAGCTTCTCTTCTTTCATCCTGCCCCGGAGCGTATCCTTGATGATCCGGTGAATCTGCAGATCCGGATATCTTCGGATCGGAGATGTAAAATGACAGTAATACTTCGCCGCCAGCCCAAAATGCCCGGTACACTCTGTTGTGTATTTTGCCTGCTTCATGGAACGCAGGGTCAGCCGGTCAATCAGTGCTTCCTGCGCAGTCCCCTCCAGCTTTGCGAGAAGCTTCTGAATCTCCTTTGGATGCACCTCATTGTCTTTCAGCCGAAGCGTGTAGCCAAAATTGTGCAGGAACGTAACCAGCTTTCTCATACGGTCCGGATCGGGTTTTTCATGGGTCCGGTACAAAAACGGAAGCTGCTGCCAGAAGCAGTCCTCTGCCACCGTCTCGTTGGCGATCAGCATGAAGTCTTCGATGATCCTGGTCGCCGCATTCCGCTCGCAGGGCATGATCTCCACCGGGCAGCCTTCTTCATCCAGCTTCACTTTCGTCTCCGGAAAATCAAAGTCAATGGAGCCTCTTTTCCCTCTTTTTTCCCTGAGAAGCTGCGCCAGCTCCCCCATCCGCAGAAACATGGGGACCAGCTCCCTGTAACGCGCCGTCTCTTCCTCATCTTTTTCCAGAATCTTCTTCACACTGGTATAGGTCATTCTCTGATCCACGCGGATCACAGTCTCGGCGATCACATGGTCTATGACATTCCCTTTTTTATCAATGGTCATGATGCAGCTCAGCGTCAGACGGTCCACGCCTGCATTCAGAGAACAGATCCCGTTGGACAGCTTTTCCGGCAGCATGGGAATCACCCGGTCCACCGGATAGACGCTGGTTCCCCGTTTCAGCGCCTCCCGGTCCATGGCGCTTCTCTCCTGCACATAATTCGCCACATCTGCAATGTGTACGCCCAGCACATAATGCCCGTTCTCCATATGCAGGGACACCGCATCATCCAGGTCTTTCGCATCCTCTCCGTCAATTGTCACCATCGGAACCTTCCGAAGATCCATCCGCCCCTGCATGTCCGCTTCACGGATCTGCTCCGGCGTCCGCTCTGCCTGATTCATAACCTTTTCGGGAAATTCCACCGGCAGCTCATACTCTTTCACAACAGACAGCACATCGGTTCCCGGATCACTCACATGTCCCAGAATCTCCAGTACCCTGCCTTCCGGACTCTTCTCTTCCGTACCGTAATCCGTCAGCGCCACCACCACCTTCTGTCCGTTCACAGCGCCTTTTGAATGCTCTTTGGGAATAAAGATATCTCTTGTATACCTCCCGTTATCCGGGATCACAAATCCAAAATGTTTGCTCTCCTGATAGGTGCCGACCAGCTGCATGGTACCTCTTGTCAGCACCTTTTTCACAATGCCTTCTCTTCGCTTTCCTTCCTGTGCGGCTTTCAGAAGGACCTGAACCTCATCCTGATGCATGGCGCCGTTCACATTCTCCGCACGGATGTAGAGGTCTTCCTCCATTCCTTCTGCTGTTACAAAACCGAATCCTTTCACGTGACCTGTAAAAATGCCTGTTAAGAGCCTGTCTTCTTTCCCCATTCTGTCCCTCCATACCGTTTGTCAGCCCGGTGTGCGCACAGGTCATCAGCCCGCGACCGATGACCTGTATCGCAAGGAAGCGCACTGATGTGCGCGCAGGTCATCAGCCTGCGGCCGGTGACCTGTACATAAAAGGGCACCCTTCGGAAAGAGTGCCCTGAATATCATCCGTTTAAAAGTTCAGATTCAAAATGATTGCAAGTACAAAAAACGCAACAGCAAGAGCAATCGTACCTTTCACGAGATTCCCTTCCATGGAACGCCCCTTATTCTTGCCCCAATAGCTCTCTGCCGCTCCTGCGATCGCACCAAGCCCTGCGGACTTGCCTTCCTGAAGTAATACTAATATAACGGATACCACACAAACCAGTACAAAGACTATGGTAAGAATCGTTCTTAAAATCGCCATGTTCACACCTCCTATGCGTTATATAAACAGCACGGAATTCCTGTTCTCACAGAAGACTGGTCCATATGCCGTTTCTTATGCTTTTCCGACAATTTTTAATGCCGGATATACAAACAGCTATATTTTAGCATATCTCATCTCAGGTTTCAACCAGATTTTTCAATTTATGATGCGCTCTTCGTATTTTTCCCGGCAAGTGTCTGAATACCTTCAATTACAAGGACTACTGCCAGCACAATCAGAAGAAGCCCAAGGACTACCTGTGCATAAGGACCCCAGTCGGCTCCGCCTGCACGAATCATGCCAAGCTGATTCTTAACCGTCAGGGCAAGCGAGCAGATCGTCACCACAATCATGAACGCCATGGGAGCCAGGAACATCCTGTTATTTCTTCCAATATTGCCCAGCCATGTAGCGACTGCAAGCAGGCCGATACCTGCCAGAAGCTGGTTTGCTGCTCCGAACAGGCCCCAGATCTTGCCGTATCCGGTCATACCGAGCAGGATACCAAGAACCACTGTCAGCGCAGTGGCAAAATACGGATTCACCATCAGCTTCTTCCATCCGCTGTCAATATCCTTCACCGTCTGTCCGGGCTCCAGCCAGAATTCCTGGAACATAAAACGTGCCAGACGGGTTGCCGTATCCAGAGAAGTCAGGCAGAATGCAGAATAAGTCAGTACCAGCAGAGAATTCAGGATATGATAGCTTCCCGGAATCACATCGTCGATCATATGAGCTATGCCGCCGCCAAAGATCGCCGTCGCACCAGTCAGCGCATTGTCCGGATTTGCCGCATTCCATTTGTAGGCATAACCGATTGCACACAGAGTCAGTACTGCCAGCACGCACTCCAGAAGCATGCCGCCGTAAGCGATTGGTTTTGCATCGGTCTCTCTGTCCAGCTGTTTGGAAGTCGTACCGGAGGACACCAGAGAATGGAAACCGGAAATCGCGCCGCAGGCAACCGTCGTGAACAGCACCGGAAACAGATACTGAATGCCGTTTCCATTGTCTACTGCAAAACCGGAGAATGCCGGGAAGGTACTGTCAAAGGTCGGATGTGCAAAGATCACGCCGAACGCAGCAACTGCCAGCATGGCATACAGCAGAAAAGAGCTTAAGTAATCACGGGGCTGGAGCAGGATCCATACCGGTGTTACGGATGCAATCGCAATATAGATTCCCACAATCCACATCCATGTACTGGTGGACAGATAGATCGGATGCCAGTTCATGCCGACTGCCATAATCAGGATGATCGCCAGCACGCCGATCACGGAAGCCACGCTCATGGGAGCATTCCTCCTGTATACCAGGAAGCCGAATACGATCGCAATTGCAATAAACAGAACCGAGATCATTGCAACAGATGCCGGAGTAGCGGATTTTGCCATGTCAAGAACGCCGGATTCGTCGTATACCGCGCCAAAGGTGGAGGCCACGATGGATGCAAATGCTGCAACCACCAGAATCAGGGTCAGATAAGAGAAAATGATAAACAGTCTCTTCGCGCGGCGGCTCATGTTTGCAGATATAACCTCTCCAATAGACTGTCCCTTATGGCGAAGAGACGCAAACAGTGCACCAAAATCATGAACGCCGCCAAAGAAAATACCTCCCACCAGGATCCACAGGGTAACCGGCAGCCATCCAAACATGGCAGCGCCGATGGGACCGGTGATCGGACCAGCTCCTGCAATCGATGAAAAATGGTGTCCCATAAGGACCGGCGCCTTTGCAGGTACATAGTCAACACCATCCTCCATACTGTGTGCCGGTGTCTCCTCTTTGCTTTCGCCTACGCCCCACTGCCTGCACAGCCAGCCGCCATAAAATATGTAGCCGACAGCCAGTACAGCAATGCAGACGATCAAAAGTACTAATGAATTCATAACTGACTCTCCCTTCTGTTTTTGTTGGTTTGCGAATAAAGTACTTTTTTCAAAATTTTCGCTGTATCGTGGCCGCTGCGGTTCGCATCGACCCTGCCTTCTGACAGCTCCACCACTGCCACGTGGAAATCCATCCAGCCATGCAGCGAAAAATGAAAACTTTTATAAATGCGGCATTTCTTCAATGCCTTTCTTGCATCCTCATCACAGATGTCACAGATAAACACCGGCGTGATGAAGGAATACATATGTCCAGGACCGATCTGCATCCGTCCCATTCCGTCCTCGTATATGTAGTCCCGCCATTTCTCATACTGCGCAAGCGTCAGATGCGGGATATCCAGCAGATATAAAAATTCCTCGCAGTCCGCAGACCAGAGCTCCGCCTTTTTAGACAGGACGTACTTCTGTGAATGTTCAAAAAAATCGCAGCGTGCTTTGACTGGAATCTGCCCGTCGCTGAACATATGAATATCATAATATGCCTTATAGCTTTCCATCAGACGCGCAATCGCCGTCTCCCTTGTATACTGCATCCGTTCTCCCTGTCCTCTGTTTCGCATCAACGGCACCAGACTCCTGCTGAATATATTAAAAAAAATATTCAAAAATGAAATATTTATTAATTTTCTAAAAGATTACTAACCATTATAGTACATTACCTGCAAGATTTCAAGGGTTTTTCGCTACAGTTTTTTAAGCAACAGCTGAAAGTATTCCGGCAGCGGCGCTTCCGCCTCCACATAGTCTCCGCTGACCGGATGGATCAGCCCCAGTACCTGTGCATGCAGCGCCTGCCCTTCCAGATGAAAGGGATTTCTGGAAGAACCATATACCGTATCGCCCAGAATCGGATGCCCGATCGAAGCCATATGCACACGAATCTGATGGGTGCGTCCGGTTTCCAGCTGACATTCAATCAACGTATGGCGCTCAAAGCGCTGAAGCACCCGGTAATGCGTCACCGCGCGCTTTCCGTTCTTCACCCCTGCTGCCATCTTTTTACGCTCTGTGGGATGACGCCCGATGACTGTGTCTATGGTTCCCGTATCCGCTTTCAGAACTCCGGTTACAATGGCCGTATATTTGCGCGTAATCGAATGCTCCTTCAGCTGCTCTGCCACATGGTTGTGAGCGTGGTCGTTTTTGCAGATGACAAGCACGCCTGTTGTATCCCTGTCAATCCGGTGAACGATCCCCGGACGCATCACCCCGTTGATGCCTGAAAGCTGTCCTCTGCAATGATACATCACCGCGTTTACAAGCGTCCCGGTCCAGTGTCCCGCCGCCGGATGTACCACCATTCCTTTCGGTTTGTTGACCATGAGAAGATCCTCGTCCTCGTACAGAATATCCAGCGGAATCTCCTCCGCCAGAATCTCCGGCTCCTCCGGCCCGGGAATATCCACCTGGATCCGATCTTCTGCCCCGAGCCGGTAGCTTGCCTTCTCTGCCTTTCCGTTGACCCGCACACCGCCCTCTTTGATCAGCTTCTGCACATAAGAACGGGACTGCCCAGGAAGAACAGCCCCCAGATATTTATCCAGTCTTTCATTCAGAAACGCTTCATCCGCTTCCAGTTGTACCAGATTCATACTGCTCCTTTCTTCCGCCCGTCCAGCAGACGATTCAGTTCTTCCTCCTTGTAGTAAAACAGAATCAGTACTGCCAGAACTGCGGTTCCCACACTGACATAGATGTCCGCCACATTAAAGATCGGAAAATCAATCAGACGAAAGTAAAAAAAATCCACTACATAGGACAGCCTCAGGCGGTCAGCCATGTTTCCCAGGGCACCCGCCAGAATAAATACCGCAATCATCCGAATCGGAAAAAATTTCCGGTCCGCAGATACATGGCGGAAAAAATACAGGGCCGCCGCAAATACCAGAAACCCGGTAAACAGAAAAAATGCCTGATGCCCCTGAAGCATGCCGAAGGCCGCTCCTCTGTTCTCCAGATACCGAAGCTCGAACACTCCGTCCCATATTACAAAAGGCTCCTGCCCTTTCAGAAACCGTACTGCCAGCCCTTTGGTCACCTGGTCAAAAAAAATCAGCAGAAGCGTCATCATGGCAATCACCCACGGACGGCATAAATATTTATTCATTCTGTCTTCTCCTCATCCGAAAAACTTTCACCACAGACATACCGGATAGCCTGCAGCAGTTCCTCATCCGATACATCCTTTGCCACATATGCCTCACCGATCTGACGGAGCAGTATGAACTTAATCTTTCCCGCTTCCATCTTTTTGTCAAGCTTTGTTGTCTTCAGGATATCCTCCGGCACAAGGCCCGCTGCACGAGTCGGCAGTCCATAAGCCTTCAAAAGCTGCTCTGCCTTCCTGCATGCCTCTTCGGTTATCTTTCCCCTTTTCCATGAAAGCCATGCTGCAGCTGCACAGCCAATTGCCACACATTCTCCATGGCTCAGGCTGAAATCCTTCAGCTTTTCGATCGCATGGCCTGCGGTATGCCCGAAATTCAGCCAGGCGCGGATCCCCTGCTCTGTTGGATCTTCCTCTACCACATGCTGCTTGATCCGGCAACTCTCTCCCACCATGTGAAGGAGCGCTTCGTACTCTCCTCCCATGATTTTTTCACGGTTTCTGCCCAGCCAGTCATAATATTCGCCGTCCTGAATCAGTCCATGCTTTATGATCTCTGCCATGCCCGAAGAAAACTGCCGTTTCGGAAGGCTTTTCAGCACGCCAAGATTCATATAAACCAGTCTGGGCATATGAAAGGCGCCCACCATATTTTTGTAAGCGTCAAAATCCACCCCGGTCTTGCCGCCGATGCTGGAATCCACCTGAGACAGAAGCGTCGTCGGCACCTGAATAAAATCAATGCCCCGCAGATAAGTGGCCGCAGTAAAGCCGGTCAGGTCTCCGACCACGCCGCCCCCCAGCGCAACCAGCATATCTTTCCGGTCATATTGCTCAAGGATCAGATGCTCATACAGCTTTTTGACCGTATCCAGTGTTTTATGCTCCTCTCCCGCAGGAAATACAAACAGAGAGACGCTGTTACAGCACTGCTGCAAAACCTCCTGCAGCTGTCCTGCATACCGTTCTGCCACCGTCGTGTCCGTCACAATACACAGTTTTTTCTTCTCCGTCCCCAGCTCTTTCAGCGCCGCCGGCAGATTTCCAAAATCCGGCTCCAGCCAGATGTGGTAACAGACCCTGCCGTCTCTTTTCACCTCTATGTTTCTGGTCTTTTTCTCCATAGTTCCTCCACTTTTTTATTACGAAAATCATATAATTACTGCCTGGTCATCCGCCTGTTTCCGCCGGCTATGGGTTGATGTTCCTTCATTAAGCGCAAGCGGGGTCCGGAAGGAATATCAGCCCATGGAGGCATCCGGACGGATGCAAAACAGACAGAAAAATACAGCTCCTGATGTCCTCAAGACCAGCCTTGCGCAAATCGTCAGACAACGGGAGCCACTCCTTTGTAACAGCCCTTATGTTTCTATACGGTAGGGATATCAAACGCCCCTGAAAGAATGTCCTGAAAATCGCCGGAGATATCCACGCTCTTCGGCGTTACAATAAATATGTAACTGGAAACCTTCTGAAGATTTCCTCCAATGGCATAACAGGAGCCTGAGGTAAAGTCTATGATCCGCTGTGCCACTTCCACATCCAGTCCCTCAAAATTGATGACAACGGTACAGTTGCTGAGCAGTGTATCCGTAATCTCCCGCGCCTCATCAAACAGGGTCGGCTTGAACACACATACCTCCATGCCATTTCTGGTCTTTCTGGAACGCATGGGCGTAATCCTGGACTGCTGCTTGATCGGTCTTACCTTACCTGACTCTGTAACTACATCATCCTCCATGTCATAGTCAAATTCTTTTTCCTTCTTCTTAAAAATCCCTTTCTTCGGTCTGTCCTCTTCATAATCATCGTCATCGTAGTCATCATAATCATCGTCATAATCACCGCCAAGATGCATCGTATCCATGATTTTATCCAAAAAGCCCATATTCACTCTCCTTTACAAAGCATAGCTGCGTTCTCCAAAGATTCCGGTTCCGACACGCACCATGGTTGCGCCTTCCTCAACAGCCACTTCATAGTCTCCTGTCATACCCATGGAAAGTACATCCATAGATACATTATCAATGTTTTTCTTTTTGATGTCAACAGCCAATTTCCCCAAAGTACGAAATACCAGCCGATTTTCTTCGGGATCCTCCACATATGGAGCAATTGTCATAAGTCCTCTGATACATACGTTCGGCAAAAGCGCCGTTTTTCGGATCAGCTCTTCCGTATCCTCCGTGCGGACTCCAAATTTGCTCTCTTCTTCCGCCACATTGACTTCAATCAGAATATTTGCCTGTACCTCTTTTTTCACTGCTTCCCTGCTGATCTCCTCCGCCAGCCGAATGGAATCCACCGAATGAATCAGCTCCGCCTTGTCCACAACATATTTTACTTTATTCCGCTGCAGGTGTCCGATCATATGCCAGTGCAGATCCTTTGGAAGCACCTCGTATTTTTCGCACAGTTCCTGTACTTTATTTTCTCCAAAGAATGCCGCCCCCGCTTCCATCGCCTCCCGGATCATCTCAACCGGTTTTGTCTTGCTCACTGCAATCAATGTCACATCCGAGGGATTTCGTCCGCTTTTTTCACATGCTCTTTGTATTCTTTCTTTCACATCCCGATAATTTTCTGCAATCATCTTACTTCTCTCCTTATTTATAGATTACTTCATCCTCATCCACCGCTTCTCCGTTCAGCACGATCCGGTCGTAAACCGTCAGCCCGTAGCCCGTTCCTTCTTCGACCAGTGCAAATTCCTCGTTTTGATACAGAATACTGATCTGCCTGAACTGCGTAAAGCCTTTATTGATATTATACACGCCCTGCAGTGTGCGGTTGGTTCCGACCTGAAAGCGCTCCTGTGAATCCGGTTCCACCAGAAAAGTACCGATGGGAATCTTGATCTGGCCGGTCACCGAATCCGATTCCTTCGGATCAATGTAATAATTTTCTTCATCCGCATAATACAGCGTCATGTCCACAAATACTGCATTCGCCTGTCCGTTTTCATCATAGACTTCTTTCATAAATCCCCGTCCCCCTTCATTTTCCACAAGGAAATTCTGAGGAACCAGATAAAAATCCTTCTCCACGATTGCCGTATTCGGAATCTTCAGCCCGGTTTCATCTTCCACCTGAAATTCCACTTCGATATACCGAAGATCTGCAAAGCGAACCATGGAATTATTAAAATCCAGTCTTGCACATGGAATCGAACCCACATGGATAATGGAAAAATCCGCCCAGGCAGTCGTGTGGTCCCGATCGAATTCCACTTCCATGAACTTTCGTTCCTCTTCCTGAAAACCGGCTGCTTCCTCTTCGGTCAGCGGCACCACCAGGCTCCATTTTTCAGAAAGCGACAGCTTGTAGATCTGTTCTCCCGCCTGAACCAGCTCTTTTTTCAGATTCTGCTTCTCATAACCGGAAGAATCCAGCATCTCCTCCGTCATGCTCTCCACGGTCACATCCTCATAGCCATCGGTATAATATTCCAGGATACCGATATCATCTGCATAAACGCGCGAAAACATCGAATCCTCTCCCGTGTCCTCCAGGCTGTCCAGCATGTTCTGGTTCATCAGATCCATGACAGACCCCGCCAGAGAGGTCTGAAAATCATACACCTTCGAAAACTCCATACTGTCATATTCACTGATATAGCTTCGTATGCTGCCCCGGAGAGTGGAAAAATTCTCATCTGTCAGATCCACGCCTTCGGCATTCTGGCGGATCTGCGCATTGATCTCCCCTTTTTCATCAATGGTATAGATCAGGGAGGAACCGGACACCCGTTCTCCTTCTCTTGCATAGTAACTCACATAGCCGGTGGTATCTGCAGTGCAGACCCTTTCCTCACGGACCGCAAATCCTGTATAGGTATGATTTACGGACAGACTTCCTGTATTGACTTCATACCCTGCAATATGTTCGGAGCTCATTGCCATATAACAGATCACACAGATATAGACTGCTACTGCACCAAAAAACACAATGTCAATGTTGATCGGGCGCTTTCCCCGTACGCTGACAATCTTACTCCTTCTGCGGCGCTGTGCCATCAGCAACTTCCTCCGAATCCATTGAAATATCACTACATATGAAAAACGGATGTCCGTATATGGGCATCCGTTGTTATGTACGTTTATCTGATCTTCAGATCATCTGATCTCTGGCAAATTCCGGTAACTGCTCTCTGCTTAATGAAACGCTGAGCACCATCTTTACTTTAAACTGATCACTGATCCTGTTCAGCTGTGTAAGAGCTTCGGAAATATCCTGCCCTTCCAGCTTTGCAATCTTTAAAAATCCATCCAGATACATCCCTTCAAGATCGTAGTCCTGTGAACAGATGCCACAGAGAAAACCGAGAAACTGATCTGTATTCTGAATCGGATACTCCGATACATTAATCAGGCGAACCTTATTGTCGAGTTCATGAATGTTCTGGGCCGACTTATCCAGGTATACGAGATTGCCTGTGGCTGTCTTCATTGCTTCATGTACGCAGTCCAGCATCTTCTTTGTCTTGCCTTCGCCCTTTTCCCCTGTTATTAACTGTACCATAGTTTGCCCTCCTTAGGTTCCTGAGTTTCTCTAATTATACCATTCAGAAGGGCAGAATACAAGAACTAATTGTTCAAATCAGATAAAAAGCTCTGCATCTCCTGGTACAGCACACTCCTGTCGCTGCATCCCAGAATGATTGCAATATACTGCTGTCCCTGTGCATCCTCAAACAGCTGCACCAGACAGCTTTTCGCCGCTGATGTGGTGCCGGTCTTTCCGCCTGCCGCAGTCACCCCGTCCGGAACCGTTACATCGCCCTTTGTAAACTGGTTCGAACTTGCCCACGTTGCCGTTACTTCCGTCCCGTCCGCCGCCATATAGGACACATCATAAGATGGTACTTTTAATACTTCCAGAAAAGTGTCGTATTTCATGGCTTCCTGGAACATCAGATACAGATCGTATGCCGTTGTATAATGCTCCTCGTCATGAAGCCCGTTGGGATTGACAAAATGTGTATTGGTTGCTCCGATCTGCACTGCTTTTTCATTCATCCGGGCAACAAATTCGTCCATGCTTCCCGCCGTCATCTCCGCAATTACATTTGCCGCATCATTTGCGGACACGGTCAGAAGCCCGTATAAAAGCTGGCGAAGCGTCAGCACATCGCCTTCTTTCAGCTTCACCGTAGCCACTCCGCTCTCATGAAACGTGATGGCTTCCTGGCTCACGGCAGTCTGGGCATCCAGATCTCCTTCCCCCTGCTCCAGCGCAACAAGCGCTGTCATGATCTTGGTTGTACTGGCAGGATAGAGCCTGGCATGAATATTTTTTGCATACAGGATCTCCTTCGTATCCAGATTAAAAAAACAGGCTGCCAGCGCGTCGGAAGCCTCTGCCTCGATCTGCTGCACATCTTCATCCGCCACGCACAGATCTTTCGCAAACCAGGATATATCCGCATCTTCGCTCTGCCCCTGGATGCCGAAGCCCGGCCGGTCTGCAGTAAACGCATCCTCAATCTTCGTATTCTGAGAGCATCCGTTCAAAATCATACAGCACGCAAGCGCTGCCGGAAAAAGACCTGCCATACGTCCAAGCCCTTTATTTATACATCTCACGCCACTCCATATCTCCTCTGTCAAGTGATTTTATCAGCAGCTCGGCAGTTGCAAGGTTTGTCGCAATCGGGATATTATGTACATCGCACAGATGCACCACATTGTTCACATCCGGCTCATGCCGCTTCGGCTGAATCGGATCCCGAAGAAAGATAACCAGGTCAATCTGATTATGCTCGATCTGGGCACCGAGCTGCTGTTCTCCCCCAAGATGCCCCGCCAGAAACTTATGAACGTTTAAATTCGCCACTTCCTCAATCAGACGGCCCGTTGTTCCTGTTGCATAAAGTTCATTTTTACAGAGGATTCCTCTGTATGCGATGCAGAAGTTCTGCATCAGGACTTTCTTTGCATCATGCGCAATCAATCCAATGTTCATTGTTTGACCCCCTTGTCAGTATTTTTTAGGTTGAAGCCCGACATTTAAAACAATACCTATCCCCATATACAGCATAACAAGCGATGTCAGTCCATAACTGACAAATGGCAATGGAATACCCGTATTCGGCATCAGGCCTGTGGCTACACAGATATTAACAAGACTCTGAAAAGCGATCAACCCTCCAAACCCGCAGCAGATGATCGTACCTTCCTGCTCTCTTGCATTCTTTCCAATCCAGAGGCACTCCATCACGATCAGGGCCAGCAGAATAATGACTGCCGCACAGCCGATAAATCCCAGCTCCTCTCCTGTCACGGCAAATATAAAATCCGTCTGTGGTTCTACAATAAAGTTTCCGTTTTTTACAGATGATATATCATTATTATACAGGCCTTTTCCATACAGCTGTCCCGATCCGATGGCAATAATCGAATTCTGCTGCTGGTACGCATCGTCTGCGTATTCCGCAGGATTCAGCCATGCCATAATCCTCCTGAACTGATAATTGTCCAGGATTTGTTGTCCTTCCTGCATAATCAGGTTTATAAATATAATAGCAGATGGTATCAAAATTGCAAGTACTGTTCCAATAATTTTATAGCTGAGCCCGCCGATAAAGATCAGAACGCAGAAAACAAAAGCGATCGTGATCGTTGTGGACAGGTCCGGCTGTTCCTTGACCAGATAAAGCGGAATCAGAATCAGGATACCGGAGCAGACAAGCGTCTTCCAGTGATTGATGGACTCGCTGTACTTTGTGAAAAATCTGGCAAAGAACAGAATCAGAAGAAGCTTGGAAAGCTCAGAAGGCTGAAACCGGAAGCCGATATCCAGCCAGCGTTTTGCACCGTTTACCTCCGTCCCTGCAAATCTTACAGCCAGCAGAAGCCCCAGATTAAACACATAGACCAGCCAGTACATATTCATCATCAGATGATAGTCCACCAGTGCAAATACCAGCATGGCAGCGCTTCCCAGCGCCATTCCGATGACCTGCTGACTCTGATATTCCGACTTGGCGCTCCCAATGACCAGAATTCCAAGGATTGTAATTGTATAGACAAATACAACCAGCCGCAGCCGGAAATCGCGCAGTTGATATTGTTTGAACATATCTCACCTGATTTCTATGATCTCGTTCTTATATCTTTTACCGGAATGTTCGCACAGAGCACCGGAACGCTGCCATGCCCCCCTTCGGACTCGGTCTGCGTAATCTGAATATCCAGCCCCTCGCTGTCTATCTCCATATATTTCGTGATCACCTTTATGATATCATTTTTAATTGCTTCCATTATCTCGGGAGAGCAATTCGCACGGTCCGAGATCAGCAAAAGCTTCAGACGGTCTTTTGCAACCTCTCCTGAATTCTTCTTCCGAAAGAAATCCATGAACGCCATATTTTTGCTCCCTTCTTATTTGAACAGTTTTTTCAGTTTTCCAAAAAATCCGCCTTTTATCTTTAAATCCAGGAACGGAACCTCTTCTCCCAGTACACGGTGGCAGATATTCATGTAGGCCTGTCCGGCCAGAGAGCCATCTCCCACGCAGGGTTCCCCCTGATTGGTCGCAATCACGACGCTTTCATCGTCCGGAACTGCTCCGATCATGTCTATGGCAAGGATCTCGACCACATCGTCCATGGACATCATATTCCCGCTTTCCACCATATCCATACGGATCCGGTTGACGATCAGATCGGACTTTCTGATATCGTTTGCCTCCAGAAGGCCGATGATCCGGTCTGCATCGCGAATGGCCGATACTTCAGGCGTCGTCACAATCAGCGCGCGGTCGGCAGCGGCAATCGCATTTTTGAATCCCTGCTCAATGCCTGCCGGGCAGTCCAGAAGTATGTAATCAAATTCATCCCGAAGCTCATCGATCAGCTTGATCATCTGCTCCGGATTCACGGCTGTCTTGTCCCTGGTCTGGGCAGACGGAAGAAGATACAGATTCGGATAACGCTTGTCCTTGATCAGAGCCTGCTTGATCCTGCAGTTTCCTTCCACCACATCTACCAGATTGTATACGATGCGGTTTTCCAGTCCCATAACCACATCCAGATTTCTAAGTCCGATATCGGTATCGATCAGAACCACCTTCCGGTCCATCTTCGCCAGTCCGGTACCCACATTGGCAGTCGTGGTTGTCTTACCGACACCGCCCTTTCCAGATGTTATCACAATTACTTCGCTCATATTGTCTCCTCCAACCTTTCCTGTCACCGGCAGTCTGAATCCGCGTGACGATATATCATCAAATCCGGATGTCATTGATTACTTCTTTTGTAATCGGCTCCATATAGATGTTGCCTTCCTCCGCATATGCGATCATAGGGCCTGTGGCTGTTCCTTTCATGTGGATCGGCCCGTCACCGGAACGCGCGATCGCATCCGCGATCCGTATCTGTACCGGGGACATATTCAGAGCTGCCACAAAAGCATCTTCGTTTCCCACGGCTCCTGCATGGATTGTCCCCTTCAGGCTCCCGAGCACCACCACATTGCCTTTTGAAACAATCGTTGCGCCCGGATTCACATCTCCAAGTATGATAATGCTCGTCTCCGACTCCAGCACCTGTCCCGAACGGAGCGTTCCTTTATAAAATCTGCCGGTATTAAAGTCCCGGTCCCCCTGCCTGCCTTCCACGACCTGCTTCATATAGGATTCCTTCAGTTCGTCCTGATCCAGTACGCAGAGAATCTCCAGAGAAGAATTTTCCTGAATCACCCGAATGATCTCCAGCTGCTCCTCCCGGCTCAGCCATCTCCCGTCAAAGGCAAGCGCCATCCGGGCATCCCGGAAAAACTCCGAAGAGGCCTTAAACCGTTCTGCAATATCCGCAAGCAGCTCCCGAAAAGGAATGTTCCTGTCCAGAAATAACGTAATGCCGTATTTATTGCTCTTAATCACAACTGTCTGCTGTTTCATGATGTTCTCCTAATCCTTCATACCAATCGAACGCCCGCAAAATATGCCCCTAATCACTGATTACCTCTGTCGTCGCCTCGGAAGCAGTTCCTGTCAGCAGCTCCTCTTCATCCACCAGGTCAAAACAGTACCGGAAAATATCTGCCGCCATGGCAGCGGCATTTGCCGATGTATAACCGTTTGCAATGCGGATGGCTATGGCAATCTCCGGGTTCTCATACGGCGCATATCCTACAAACAGCGCATGGTTCGGATGCCGCAGTGACTGCTGCGCCGTACCGGTCTTCCCTGCCACCGTCAGGTTCAGACTGTCAAAAGCGTCTGTATTCAGGGCAACCTGATGCATGCCCTCCTGAATCACATTCCAGGAACTGTCTGCCATATGGATCTTATTATATACTGACACCGGATAATCTTCAATAGTGTTTCCTTCCGAATCGGTAAGCCTGTCCAGCAGGGTCAGGTTATACACGGTTCCTCTGTCCGCCACCGCGCTGACATATCTTGCAAGCTGCGACACGCTGAACAGGTTGGTACCCTGTCCAATGGAAGAACGGATTCCGTCCGTATCGGACAGATGAGGAGAATTTTCCGGAATCTCAAGTCCTGATTTTTCCGTAAGTCCGAACTCCTCTGCATATTTCGCAATCGTCTCCAGAGCCCGGTCCGAAGAATACCCGGTCGTACGGCCTCCGCCCAGCCGGAAGCCCACTTCATAAAAATAATAGTTGCAGGACACCCGAATGGCATCCACCACATTGATATTTCCATGGCTGCCCCGGTACTGGTTGTAGATCCAGCAGGTCGGAGAACCATAGGCTTCCGTATAGACACCGGTTGCATGCATGATCTCCGAAGGGGTAATCACGCCTTCTTCCAGGCCGGCGGTTGCGATCACCGGTTTTATGGTGGAACCGGGCGCTGTCTGCTCCTGCGTGGCCCGGCTGTACAACGGTCTGGACCGGTCTTTGTTCAGCGCCGCAAAATAAGCAGAATCCATCGTATTCGTCAGGCGGTTGTTGTCATATCCCGGATAGCTGACGCAGGCAAGCGTCTCTCCGGTATGGGGATCTGCGATGACGCAGGCGGCGCTGCATGGTTCCAGTGCAAGCTGCGCCGGCGTAATCTCCAGATTCCGAATCTTGTCCAGCAGAAAACTGTAGGCAGACCAGCTTCCGCTCTGAAGCCTTCCCACCGCCTCTTCATCATACTCCAAAACACCCTGTTCATACAAGAGCAAACAGATCTCTTTTCCCGTCACGATATCGTCCAGCAGGATATATTTATACAGCATATTCTGAAAATCGACATCATTCTGAAGCTCTGTCGAAATATAATCCATCAGAACCGCATAGATTTCCTCTGCATTCAGATACGGACTGTCCACCTCAAGGCCGGACACATCCACCCAGTTCATGGATATGGCGTACTCCAGATATTCCTTCAGGCCGATCACTTCGTCCGTGGTCCATGCGATATAGGTGGCATCCTTCCGGTCGACGGCGTCACTCATCAGAATGTTGCGGTCCCCCATAAGGATATCCGACACGATGTAGCTCATATAATTTTTCATATCCTTCGGCAGATCCTGATAGGCCGCAGGATTTTCCGAATGCAGCTCCGACATGATCCTTTCAATCGTCAGGGAAAGACGCTCCTCGAACCTCTGCTGAACAGACCGTTCCAGTTCCGTCGCGTCCTTTGCCTGGAAATGGGAGGTGTCGATCACCCGGTTATTGATCAGCGCATAGTAGACGTCGTAGATGGGGATCCGGATACTGGCAGCCGAAGCATTCGGCGCGGCAACATATTCCTTTATATTCTGAATCTTGGACAGGAGAATGCCTGCCAGCTGCTGTTCCAGAATATCATAGACCGCCATCTGCAGATCTTTATCTATGGTCAGATACACATCCTTCCCCGATTCCGGCTGCGTCTCCTTCTCCACCTCCAGAACATTTCCCATGCTGTTGACATAGATCGTACGGTTGCCCTTGGTCCCCTGGAGAGCTGTCTCCATATACTGTTCGATGCCTGCTTTTCCCACAATATCGTTCAGTTCATAGTTTTCATTTTCCAGAAGCAGGCTGTCCAGTTCCTCCTGGGACGGCTTGCCGATATAGCCGATCAGAGATGCAAAATATTCTGCATCATTATAGACTCTGAGACTGCTCTGGGCAATATCCACGCCCTGAAGGCTGTCCAGATTCTCCATGATCTCCGCCACCGTCTCGTCGCACACGTCCGATGCAATCGTCGTGGCAACATAGCGCTTGTACCCGTTCAGGCTCATGGCATACCGGACGGTCGCAATCTTCAGTTTCTCTTCCAGAGACAGATCTTCTTCGGAAATGCCATAGGCTTCCCTCTGTTCCGGCGTATAGGCATCCCAGGAAATGTAATACCGTCTTTTTCCGCACAGATAATCCATGATCTGTTCCGCAGACGCCGCCGACTCCTTCGGCTCCAGCTCCTCGATGGTCCTGCGGCCGTAAATATCCGCCTTAAACCGCAGAAGCGCCGTCCCTTCCTGGGTAAACACGTATCTTCCGTTCTCGCAGATGATTCCGAAATCACTGATGATACTGTCCCCGTGAGACTCCGCGATCTCAATGACCCTGGAAATGATCCGGTTCAGCGACGCCTGTTTTTCCCGGTCGCTCTGGTAGGTTCCGTTATCTTCAATCGTAATGGAATAGGACAGAACATTATCTGCCAGTATCTCTCCGTTTCTGTCATAGATCTTCCCTCTCGTGCTGGCAATATTGATCTCTTTTTTGATCCGCATGGTGAAGCTTTCCGCATAATCTTCACCATGGATGATCTGGAGCAGAAATACCCTTCCCAGCAGAATACCGTAGAAAAGCAGAACGACCAGCATCAGGACGAAGATTCTGGAAGTTATAAAATTGATAAAAGACTCTTTAAAATCATCAAACAATCCATCCACCTCTCAGGCCTCTTTATCAAGTCTTCGGTTTACTCCGTAAATCAGCCTGTAAAAAAGCAGCGTCACAACAATCGTATACAAAAGCTCCGGCAATATGATCCTCGTCAGATAATAGAAAAATGCAAAGCGGCTTCTCATCATGAACATGATCACATAATGCCCAAGTCCGTACGCCAGCTCGCTGGCCGATATCAGAAAGATCGGGAGTTTGATATCTTCTCCATAAAAAATATGGTTGAAATATCCGTTTGCGTAGCCTATGTACATATAGATCACCGCATGCATTCCCAAAAGTCTTCCATAAAAGATATCTTCCAGAAGCCCGCAGAAAAAGCCCACCCAAAGCCCTTCCTTTTTCCCTTTCATAAAGCCGAAAGACGACGTTATGATTACCATCAGATTCGGACTGATGGAACCGATGGACAAGGTCTTGAATACGGTACACTGAAACAGGAATCCAATCAGTATGATCAGTACGGTCACAATCCTGCGCTTCATTTTTAAGGCCCCTTTCCATCGCTGTTATTCTGCCGCTTCCCCTTCCGGTTCCGCAGAATCCGAAGACTCTGTCTCGTTCCCGCCTTCTGTCTCATCCGAAGCGTTTTCTGTCTCCCCGTCGTCTTCCTTTGCAGAAGCCTCTGATGTATATTCCTCCACATCTGCATCCACATCTACCTGCTGTTTCAGATCCGTGATCACAAGTACCGTACTCAGGTGTTCAAAATCCACTGCCGGCGTCAGACTTCCCGATTTTGTCAGGTTGTTGGCATCCGTGGAGATTTCATTCACATATCCGATCAGGATCCCTTTATGGAATTTGGCGCTCACATAAGAAGTCACTACCTTGTCGCCCTGCTCCACTTCATCGTTCGGATCCCGAAGCCCGTTCATCTGCATCGTTCCTTCCGTCATCATCTGCAGATCTCCGCGCACGTAACAAAGATCTGAATTTTTCAGGATCATGGCGCTGACATTGCTCATATCGTCAATAATGGAACGGACCTGTGCCCAGTCCGGCCCCGTCTTGGTCACGATACCCACCAGGCCGCCGCCGGCTATGACGTTCATATCCACACGGATCCCGTCATTGGAGCCCTTATCAATCACAAACATATTGAACCAGTTCCCGGTGTCCTTCCCGATCACATTCGCCGCGATCTTGTCCAGACTGGAATATTCATTATCCAGATCATACAGTTCCCGAAGTTCCTCCAGCTCGTAACGTTCCTGGAGCATGGCGTTGTTTTCCAGCGTCAGCTCTGCAATCTGTTCCCTCAAACGTTCGTTTTCACCCTTTACCGCCGTCAGGTCTTCCAGATTTTCCACTCTGCTGCGCATCCACCCTCCGGCAGAATTGATTCCCCTCTGAATCGGGATCAGTACATAGCCGGAGACCACATTCAGAACTCCTCCGTCAAAATCCGTCAAAAAGGACAGCGACATGGTTCCCACACAGAGAAGAGTCAGAACAAACAGAATATATTTTCCGGGAATCGTAAAACGTTCTTTTCGTCTCATCCGCTGCAGCTCCCGCCGTTATTCATATTTCTGCTCTTTGGTAACAAATGCCAGAGAACGGAATTCGCGGTCTCCCATGACCCTTGCCAGTCCCCTTACAACGCTTGTCTCCGGTTCCTCATCCACAATAACCCTGATGCCGGATTTCTGTTCCAGAAGCTGATCCAGCTTGTGTATCCTTGCAGAGCCTCCGGTCAGATAGATGCCGTTGCGGATGATATCCACCCCCAGTTCCGGCGGTGTTCTCTCCAGAATGGTCTTTACCGCATCCATAATGATGCCAAGCTGTTCCTTGATCGCCTCATAGACAAAATCAGAGGTCACTTCCATCATCTGCGGAAGTCCGATGACCATATTCCGTCCGCAGATCTGCATGGAAGCCTGCTCCGGTTCCACGGCGTAGGCCAGTTCCTTCTTGATCGTCTCTGCCGTCTTGCTTCCGATGAAAAAATTATACTCTTTGCGGATCGCGCTCTGGATCGCATCGTCAATTGAGCGGCCGCCGTTCTGAATCAGGCGGCTGATGACAATTCCGCCAAGGGACAATACGGATATCTCGGTTGTCTCCGCTCCGATATCCACAAGCATGACACCCTGTGCTTCCTTCACGTTGATGCCGAGCCCAAGCCCTGCCGCCACCGGCTTATCCACCAGATAGACGCCCTTCGGCTTCATATTGGAATCTTGGATCAGCGTTGTGAAAATGCGCTCCTGCATCTCTGTCGGAAGTGCCACAAAATATTCAGCCCCCTTCAGCTGCCCCTTGATATTTCTTTCCAGAAGGTTCCGCAAAAACGCCTGCATGTTGCTGATGCTCGCAAGGTTTCCATAGGACATGGGGCTGGTCACCTGTATATTGGACGGCGCTTTCTCATACATGGCATACGCCTCGTCTCCAAAAGCCAGAAGCCCTTTTTTGTCCTGCACAGCCACCATATTGTGCTGAATCAGATAAGCATCCGCATCTCTGTGATAGATTTTCAGATGGTACGACCCGAAATCGCAGCCGAAATTATGATTATTCATGGTACATTTCCCTCTTTCTCTCTTGATTACAGATAATTTTTTTCCCGAAAGCTCATATAGGTATGTTCCCCTATAATGATATGGTCCGTCAGATGAATCCCAAGAAGCGCTCCTGCCTCTGCCACCCGTCTGGTCACGTTCAGATCCTCCCTGCTTGGATGCGGGTCCCCGCTCGGATGATTGTGCAGAAGGACCAGCTGGACTGCCCTTGCAGACAGCGCTTCCAGAAAGATCTCCCTTGGTGAGATCATGGACGCGTTTACCGTCCCTTTAAACATATATTTTTCTCTCAGCAGCCTGCCTTTCTGATTCAGCATCAAAAGCAGCAGAACCTCCTGTTCCTGATGCCTCAGGTCTTCCATATAATATTCCGCGATCGCATCCGGACTTCTGAAAAAGACGCCCTTTCCGGCCTCTTCCCTTGCCATGCGTCTGGCAAGTTCCAGAACGCATTTCAGCTGAATCGCCCGGATCTTTCCGATTCCCTGCACCGTTGACAGTTCCTCCAGGCTCAGCCTGCGAAGTCCGGTAAATCCTTTTCTCTCAGGGGCAAGCTTCAGGATCTCGCCTGCAAGCTCCAGAACACTGCGCCCCTTTGCCCCGGTCCGCAGAAGAACCGCCAGAAGCTCCCTGTCGCTTAACTGCTCCGCGCCGTGGCGCATACATCTCTCATATGGCCGTTCATCCTTCGGCAGACGGTTAAAATTCTCATTCATACTGTGATAACCTCCGTTTCATCTCTCCAGATACCCCGTCAGTTATCCTCTTTAGTATCTTCCTTTTTTATTTCTATATCCGGCGATGTACAGTTCCGGCACTGAATTTCTGATTCTTCAGACCCCAGGTGTGCCGTTTATCAGACTTTTCATGGTTCTTCAGATTCCGGCTTTGTATATAAATATCGCAAGCATGATTCCTATAATGCTGGCGACCGTGATCCGGATCGTCAGCCCGAAGGTCAGAACCAGCAGTCCCAGCGACAGGACAACCGGTTCCTCCAGTCCGAAAGACTGTCCGTAATTCAGCCAGTCCAGACCCGGCATGTCGGCTGCCAGCGTGCCGATGAATCCGCCGAACACGATTCCTGCCAGCATGAGCAGAAGGAGTGTCCAGCCATTTTTTGAAGTTCTCATAACATATACTTACCTCCGGTTTTTCAAACACTAACTGTTATCATACCATGGTGCATATTTTTTTGCAATTGCTTCTGCAATCTTTAACCCGTCCATCGCAGCGGAAGTAATGCCGCCGGCATATCCGGCCCCTTCTCCGCATGGATACAGCCCGGTGACCGCGCTCTCCAGCATTTCATTTCTGAGAATCCGGACCGGGGAAGAAGTTCTGCTCTCCACTCCGGAAAGCACTGCATCTTTTCCTGCAAATCCGGGAATCAGCGCCTCACAGCCTCTGATTCCTTCTTCCAGCGCCAAAGACAGCTCCTGTGGAAAGATTTCCCTTACATTGGACAAAATATACCTTCCTTTGATGCAGGGCTCCACTTCCCCCAGCACAGAAGACGCCGTATTCCGGCAAAAATCCTGAAAAGTCTGTACCGGGACTTTTCCGTCCCCCAGCCTGTATGCTGCACGTTCCAGCATCCTCTGAAACTCCACGCCGGCCAGCACATCCGTGCCGGCATAATCCTGCGGCGTTACCGTCACGATCATGGCGCTGTTTGCATTGCGGCTGTCTCTTGCCTGGTAGCTCATTCCATTCACCGCCAAGGCGCCTTTTTCGGAAGAAGCATCCACTACATAGCCGCCCGGGCACATGCAGAACGAATAGACCCCTCTTCCCGATGCCGTCTTACGGGTCACCTTATAGGAGGCAGCCGGAAGCACAGACGGATAATCCAGGCCGTACTGGCTCTGATTGATCCTTTCCTGCGGATGCTCCATACGCACGCCGACTGCAAATGCCTTTGCCTGCATGGGCACCTGATGCGACTTCAGCATGGAAAAGGTGTCCCGGGCGCTGTGCCCCACGGCGAGGACTGCCTGTTCTGTTTCCAGAAAATGTTCCTGCTCCTTCGCATCTTCCGAAGTCCGGTAAAAGACGCCTCTGACCGCTCCGTTTTCCAGCTTCAGATCCGTCATCCGGCATCCAAACCGGACTTCCCCTCCAAGGCTTCGGATCTCCTCCCGTATATGATGGACTATGCCGATCAGCAGATCCGTTCCCAGATGAGGTTTTGTCTCATACAGAATCTCCTCCGGCGCTCCGGCCTCTACAAAAAGCTCCAGCACTTTCCGGTTCCGCCCTGCCGGGTCTTTCACCAGCGTATTCAGCTTTCCATCCGAAAAAGTACCTGCACCGCCCTCTCCGAACTGTACATTGGACTGGGGATCAAGAATCCCAAACTTCCAGAAATTCTCCACGGTTCTGGCGCGCTTTCGTGCGCTCTGTCCCCGTTCCAGAAGGATCGGCGCATATCCTGCCCGGGCGAGCATCAGTCCGCAGAACAGCCCCGCAGGGCCTGTCCCGATGATGACCGGACGGTGGGAAAGCTTCTCCTTTCCCGGATGCGGAAACTGATAACGGGCACGGACTGCTCTGGACACCTGAACCGGAGCTTTCTTCAGAACCGTCTGTTCGTTTTTGACGTCTGCATCAATCACATAGACATATTCCAGCCTTTTCCTGCGGGCATCCAGCGATTTTTTGACAATCTCATAGCCGGACAGATCCCCGGGACGGATCCGCAGTATCTTTCTGATTTTATCCTCCAAATCCTGCACGGTATGCGGTACAGGAAGCTTCAGCTGATGAATTCTTAACATAGATCTCCTCTCTCACCAGACTGCAATCTTTCATTTCTTCTGGATTATATCATATTCTGGTAACTGATTGGTAAATTTTTCATAAATTTTTTCCGCCCGCCTTCCGGATAAACGGATTCCGATACAGCGAATACAGAAGCTGCACCGTCATCACACACCAGATCACCGGTTCGCAGAAAATGACCGCCATATACTGAAACTGCGGAATAAAGAACAGAACAAACAGGATCTTGCCGGCCAGTTCGATCACGCTTGAGATCAGCGGCAGCAGTTTTTCCCCAATTCCCTGCAGCGCGGACCGGCTCTGGATCAGCACGCCCAGAACAGCATAAAAGGGACCGACCACCATCAGATACAGGGCGCCGTTATGAAGAACCTCCGGCTCCCCGGATCCGGATATCAGTTTTACCAGTGCCGGCGCGGCAGACAGCAGAAGCACCGTGATCACGCCTGCTGCCGCCACATCAAAGAGATAGCTGTATCTGAGGGCCTTCCGGATTCTTTTTCCCTGATTGGCTCCCCGGTTCTGCGACACAAAGGTAGACAAAGACAGGGACATGGCGATAAACGGCATGTTAAAGAACATATACAGCTTTCTTGCCGCCGTATGGCCCGCAATGATCAGCGTCCCCAGCCCGTTGATGCCGTACTGCAGAATCACGGAGCCTGCCGAAACAATGCTGTTCATAAAGCCCATGGACAGTCCCTGGCCGACCATCTCCATATACAGGTCGCGGTCAAACCGGAAATGTTCTCTCCCCGGTATGAGCAGCGGTACCTTTTTCCATATGTAGATCACACAGAGCATGACCGAGATCCCCTGAGAGATGACCGTGGCCACCGCTGCTCCCCGGATCCCCATATGAAACTGTGTGATCAGAAGGATATCAAGCACAATATTGGCAAGCGAAGAGACCACCAGAAAGACCAGCGGCATCACGCTGTTCCCGATGGCGCGCATCAGTCCGGCACACAGATTGTAGGCGAACATCACGATGATAAACCAGGTAATCACCGAAATATAGCTGTAGGATTCTGCAATAATCTCTTCCGGCGTATGCAGAACCACAAGAAGCGGCCGCAAAATCAGGATGCCAACCGCTGTGAGCACCACAGAAGAAATGGTCCCGATTACGATGGAGCATGCCACGGATTTTTTCAAAAGGCTCTCCTCTCCTGCCCCAAAGCTTCTTGCCGTCACGATGGACAGTCCGTTTCCGATGCCAAGTGCAAATCCGACCAGCAGATCAAAGATCGCCGCGCAGGATCCGATTGCAGCCAGCGACAGATCCCCCAGGTAATTGCCTACGATCATGGTATCAACGGTATTATAGAGCTGCTGAAAAATATTTGATATAAACAGCGGTATGGCAAAAAGGACCAGTGCGCGAAAGATCGGCCCTTCCAGAAAATTTACCTCAAACGGAAAAAAAGTTTTTGTTCTCTGCATAGTTTGTCCCTTCCTCTTTCTGTCTGTTTTAGCACGTTTTCCCATTATAACAATATGTTCTGAACGTGTAAAGCTTTCGCTTGCATTTTTCCGCTTCCGCCATTACACTGGATACAACAGATTTCCCCAGAGAAAGGAAAACACGGACATGCATTTATATTTTTCCGGCGGAGCCATGGAAATTGGCGGAAGCTGCATATACATCAGACTTTCCGGCAGGAAGCTTCTTCTGGACTGCGGAATACGGCAGTCTGCAGCAAAGGATCCTCTGCCTGACTTTCGTACGATCCAGGAGCAGGGCGGCGTGGATGCCATCCTCATCAGCCACGCGCATATGGATCACATCGGAGCGCTTCCGATCATCAGCCGGGCCTATCCGGACGCTCCCATCTATATGACGCTCATGACCGCGGATCTGACGCGGGTTCTTCTGTATGACAGTCTGAAGATCATGAACTCCCGGGAGGATGAGATCCCGCACTATTCGGAACAGGACGTCCTTGCCATGCTGGGGCGCATCCACCCGATTCATTACCATATGCCCTTCTCCATCTTTGATGATTTTACGCTGACCTTCTACCCGGCGGGGCATATTGCCGGCGCCGCATGCGTCTACCTGGTCACGGAAGAAGGAAGCCTGTTCTATTCCGGAGATTTTTCCGCCTTTTCCCAGCGTACCATCGAGGGCATCCGGATTCCGAAGCTGCGTCCGGACGTGGCGATCGTGGAAACCACCTACGGAAACCGGCTGCACTCCAACCGTCAGATCGAAGAAAACCGGCTGATCGAACTGGTACGGGAATGCATCCTTGAGAAAAAGAAGATCCTGATCCCTGCTTTTGCCCTTGGACGCGCACAGGAGGTCCTCCTGATTCTGCGTACTGCGATACAGAATCAGCAGATTCCTGCAGTCCCGGTCTACACAGACGGCATGGTCCGGGATATCAACACCATGTACACCCGCAACCCGACGTTTCTGAAGCACGCACTGGGCAGACGGATCCTGAAAGGAAATGAACCGTTCTATACAAAGGAAATACAGCCCGTCACTCCTGTACAGGGCAGAAACCGGGAAGAACTGCTCTCCGGCAGCGAACCGGTGATCCTTCTGTCCAGTTCCGGCATGCTGACCGGCGGGCCAAGCGCCCAGTACGCCAGACTTCTGGCGCCCCGGGAGGATGCCTGCATCATCATCACCGGTTATCAGGACGAGGAATCTCCCGGCAGACAGCTTCTGAACCTTCTGAATCATCCGGAAGAAAAATCGCTCGTCCTGAACGGAAACAAAATTCCTGTCCGCTGCCGCATCGAACAGGTGGGGCTGTCCGCCCACGGAGACAGAACGGAGATCCTCTCTCTTCTGGAACGCCTTTCTTCCCGCCGAATCTTTCTGGTACACGGAAACCCGGACGCCATGGAAGATCTGGGCAAGGAACTTGCCGCCGGAGACTGCCGCCGACAGGTCTATCTGCCTGCATGCGGACAGGGGTATGAGCTGACGCTGCATGGAAAACGGAAGCAGCTTTCTTTTCAGCCGCCCGACACCATGCAGATGAACCGTGCCTTCTCTTCGGCGGATGAAAAGCTTTTATGGGATTACTGGCAGGCGCATTATCCGGGCAAGGCGTTTTCTCTGGCGCAGATCGCCCATATCTGGTACGGCAGACCCGTGCAGGAACTGCCGGAACATATGCAGGAAATTTTTCTGCACAGCGCCTGGTTTTCCCCCAATCCGCGCCGGCTGTTCCTGTTTGAACCCAATCCGCCGGAGGCGGTCGCACAGGCTCTTGCCCCGAAGGAATGGACCATACAGGAGCTGGAAACCCGCGTGCAGGCTCTGTTTTCTGAATATCCCTATCGGAAGATCAGCTGTCACAGGGAGCGCCGGGAGCTTCTGCTGCAGTTTGATTATCCCGACAGCCAGGATCCGGAAAAGTTTCAGAAAACAGCAGAAGCCTTCACATCGGATACCGGATGGACGATCCGCATCCGTCCTTCCATGAATCACAATGCGGCTCTGCTCCTTCTGTCCAGTCTGTTCGGCAGCAGGCTGTCAAAAACCTCCTATTATCCGGAAAAAAAGTGTTATTCCGTCAGTCTGTCTGCAAAGGATGCCCCCTCGGCCTCCGATCAGGAAGCGGCAGAGCTTTTCCGGACAACGACGGGCTGGACGCTGCATATCCATGGCCGGACTTCTTCTGCGGACAGTCCGATTCCTTCTGCGGAATCTTCTGACAGCAGTCCGGGAGATTTTTTTGTTCCTTCCGGCAGAACAGCAGAGCCGGCGGAACAGAACCTTGCACTGTTCTGTATTGACCAGACCTTTGAGTCTCTTCCCCACCGGCCGGATAAAAAAAGCCTGAAAAATGACAGCTCCGGCAAATATCTGGAACTGGCTTTTCTCTCTCCTGCCATTGGCAGACGGTATGCCCAAACGTTGCAGACACTCTCCAGTCAGATCGGCTGGCGTATACGCATCTCGGAGAAAATCAATCAGATGGAGCTTATGAAGGCTGCCCAGCTCCTCTGTAGGAAAGCGGGGATCACTCTGATCAAAAATCCGTCCTGGATGCCGCAGGAACAGATCGTCCAGTTAAGGATTCAGGCACCGGATCAGCCGGAAAAGCTCCGGGAAGTGGAAGAAGCATTTCAGGAGCAGACAGGCTGTGCCTGCAGGTTTCTCTGTTAACCTGCAGGCACAGCCTGAATTTTCCTTTTTCCGTTATCGGCCGGCAGATACCAGGCTGCGCCTTGTCTCCATCAGTGCATACCCCAGAAGATTCTGCCCTTTCCATTCCTGCATGACCAAGCGTTTTTCATCCTTCATGGACCGTCCGATCCCCCACACGCGGTCCTGCACCGCACATTCCGCCAGAACGGCGTCTCCGGTCGACAGAAGCTGTTCCCGAAGTTCCGTGTTCTGGCTGAACTTGGCCAGCAGCCCTTCATACACCCGTAGCTGCCGGATCCCGTTCCAGACGGATTCCTCATAGTTTTTCACCGAACGCCCGAGACTTTTGATCTTTCCCACCTGATCTGTCCCCATGATCTGCTCAGCAATCTCCATATCCCGGAAAACGTATGCTTTTTCATACATCATATACTGCTCCATGGAGGAAAATGTCCTTCCGTCTGCCTCAAACTGCGACAGATACCAGTTGCTCAGATATCCGTTCTCTTCATCCGGATTGTGAAAACATATAATCCTGCGCATATTTAAGTTCTCCCTTCTTCTCAATACTCTTCATGGGCTTACCAGCATTTCCTTCAGCTCTTCCTTCGTACCCCGAAACACATTCCGGTCAATATATTTCTCTGATCCCTCATAACCTTCCAATACCGCCGTATCCGTATACTGCCAGAAGGTCCAGTCCCGCACAGACGGACCGGGCGGAACATAGACATTCCGGATCCAAAGCGGATAGTCTGAAAAGTCTCCTCTAATATATTTTTTATATACACTGTACGTTGTATAGATTACCGGTTTTACCTGATACTCTGCCTCCAGCCTTTCCAGCATTTCTTTTAACTCACGGATGACCGCCTCTTTGTCCGGCGGACTGTTCCTTTTATCGCCGTAATATTCCACATCCACTGCCGGCAGGAGTTTTCCTGACAGATCGCCCACCGTCCGGATGAACAAATCCGCCTGCGTCCCGCCATCGCTGTCAAAACTGAAGAAATGATAAGCGCCGATATACAGCGCTGTCTGTTCTGCAGCCTTCCAGTTGGCCTGGAAATATTCGTCCACATAGCTGCTGCCTTCGGTTGCCTTGATCCATGCAAAATCGATTCCCTGTGCCTCGATCTGCTTCCAGTCGATCTCTCCCTGATAGTGAGAGACGTCGATCCCCTGTACCGGATACCTGCCGGCAGCCACGCTATTTGGTTTCCATCTTTTTGTCAGAATCAGGGCCGCAGTCATTACCAGAAGAACACCTGCGCCCAACAGCCATTTCTTTCTTTTCATAGATAAACTCACGATCCTGCCGCATGAGTGCCCGCCAGAAAACCGCTGCTCCAGGCCCATTGCAGATTGTATCCGCCGCAGGCCCCGTCCACGTCCAGAAGTTCGCCGGCAAAATACAGCCCCGGTATGATCACAGACTCCATGGAGATTCCTTTCAGCTCACTTAGCGGCACGCCTCCGGTACATACCTGCGCCTGCTCGTAGCCCCGACATCCGAAGATCTGAAAAGAAAGCTTCTTGATCTGTCCGGCAAGCCGCCGGCAGTCCCGAGCCGTCCAGTCCCTCCGGCTCTTTTTCAGAGAGATGCCTGCACGTCCCAAAAGTACCTGCGATAATTTCTCCGGAAACATCCCGATCAGGATCTCCGTGCCCTTCCGGTCCTTCATCCGTTCTCCGCGCTTCACAAATACCGCTTCCAGCTCCTCTGCAGTGTATGCAGGACATACATCCAGATCGATCCTGCATGTTCTGCCTTTCTCCAGCGCTCTGGACACATACCGGCTCACCTGAAAGACCGGAATTCCGGACAGTCCGTAGGACGCGAACTGCACCTCTCCTTCCTCCGCGATGCAGAGTTCCTCATCGATCCAGAGCGTCACCCGGGCATCCATACGGACGCCTGCCAGCGTCCCCCGGTCAGCCTCCCGGGCATACACTCCGGTCAGGGCCGGAAGCGGTCGGATCACCTGATGCCCCAGCTCCCGGGCAAACCGGTATCCGTCTCCGGTGGAACCGGTCTTTGGACCCGCCTCGGAACCGCAGGCCAGAATCACCGCCTCACTCTCACAGGTCCATCCCTCTGTCCGCACTTTGAATACGCGGCCCTGCTTTTCCACTGCCAGAACCTCTGTATTGTACGCCTCTTTTATCAGATGCTCCCGTGCAAGGCGCTGCACCTCCAGCCGCAGCGCATCGGCAATGGAGGATGCCTGTCCGCTGTTGGGATACAGATAACCGTTCCGGTCCTTGACGAGAATCCCCAGCTCTTCAAAAAAGGCAACTGTGTCCTCTGCAGAAAAAGCTTCCAGCACTTTTTTAATCAGCCGTGGGTGTTCCCCCCGATAACAGGACAGTTCCTGCCTGCGGTTCGTAAAGTTGCACCGCCCATTGCCCGTCGCCAGAAGCTTTTTCCCTGCCTGTCTGTTTTTCTCTGCCAGCGTCACCTTTGCGCCCCCTCTGGCCGCCATGATCGCCGCCATAAGTCCGGAAGCGCCGCCTCCGATCACGATCACTCTCTTCAAATCCATACCTCTCTTTTTCTACGGTTTGTCACGTCTCTGCTGCCAGGCGCAGGCTTCCCTTTACCCGATCCAGAAGCAGATCGATTCCCCGGGCTTTCAGCTCTGCACAGGTCAGTTCCTGCTTTTCAAACGCCGGATCTCCGTTTTATGCGGGCAGCTTCGCGATTCCTGCCTCCGTAAGCTTCTGAAGAGACATCAGAATCCCGAATCTGGCATGATCCCAGGTCAGCCCGCCCTGAAAATAAACTGCGTAAGGCGGCTTGATGGGGCCGTCTGCGCTCAGCTCGATGGAGGAACCCTGCACAAAAGCGCCTGCTGCCATGATCACGTCACTGTCATACCCCGGCATGGCCCAGGGTTTTGGCTCCACAAAACTGTCCACCGGCGCAGCCGCCTGAATGCCTTTGCAGAACTCGATGACTCCCTCCGGCGTTCCGAAAGTGATCGCCTGTATAATGTCGTGGCGGCTCTCCTGTCCGTCCGGCAGCACGTCAAACCCCAGCTTCTCATAGATATTTGCCGCAAAGACAGCGCCTTTGAGCGCGCCCGCCGTTACCGTCGGCGCCAGGAACAGGCCCTGATAAAAGGACTGCATCAGCCCCATGGTTGCGCCAACCTCTTTTCCAAGGCCCGGAGACGTCAGACGATACGCACAGTTTTCCACATAGGTGTTTTTTCCAACGATGTACCCGCCGGTCGGCGCAAGTCCTCCGCCCGGATTTTTTATGAGAGATCCCACGCACAGGTCCGCCCCCGCATCCGTCGGTTCGATCCGCTCCACGAATTCTCCGTAGCAGTTGTCGACCATGCAGATCACATCCGGATTCAGGGACTTTACAAAGTCAATGGCTTTTCCGATCTCCGACACCGAAAGGGTCCTTCTGGTCTGATACCCCTTGGAACGCTGAATATGCACCATCTTTGTATGCCCGTTCATCGCCGCCCGGATGCCCTCCAAGTCAAACCGGTCATCGGGCAGCAGATTTACCTGACGGTAGGTAACGCCGTATTCTGCCAGACTTCCGTTGGAAGGACGGATGCCGATAACCTCCTCCAGCGTGTCATAAGGCTTGCCGGAGACAGCCAGCAGCTCGTCTCCCGGCCGCAGATTCGCCGCCAGCGCCACTGCCAGCGCATGAGTCCCGCAGGTGATCTGCGGACGGACCAGCGCCGCTTCCGCATGAAAAGTCTCTGCATACACTGCTTCCAGCGTATCTCTTCCCAGATCGTTGTAGCCGTAGCCGCTGGTACCTGCAAAATGAATATCGCTGACCCGGCATTTCTGCATGGCATGAAGTACTTTCAGCTGGTTGTACTCCGCGTTTTCATCGATGGCGCGAAAACGTTCCTTCAATGCTTCTTCCGTCTTTTTTCCATACGCATAGACTGCGCTGCTGATTCCCATGCTTTCATAGATTGTTTCCAGATTCATCTGATGATTTCCTTTTCTTTTAATACATTGAGCATTGCCGAAAGGATCCTTTCTTCCTCATATCCATACTCCTCTTTGTTCAGCCAGATCACACCCCGCTCCCGCCGGAACCAGGTGAGCTGCCGCTTTGCAAAATGGCGGGTATCCCGCTTTAGAACATCCACTGCTTCCTGAAAAGTGTATTCTCCGTCCAGACAGGCCAGCATTTCCTTATATCCCAGCCCCTGCATGGATACCAGGCCCCTGTGGCATCCCATCTCTTTTAAACGGACCACTTCCTCCAGAAGACCTTCTTTCAGCATCTCGTCGACCCGCTGCTCGATGCGGGCGTAGAGCCTGGCGCGGTCGTCATTCAGAACAAAATATGCACTGTTGTACGGAGATTCCTTTTCCCGCTGCTCCTCGTTATGTTCCGATATTTTCTTTCCGGTCAGCCGGTAAAATTCCAGCGCGCGGATGACCCGCTTTACGTTATGTTCATGAATGGCCGCCGCCGACGCTTCATCCACTTTCCGCAGTTCTTCATGCAGCACATGCGCGCCCTGTTCCGCTGCCAGCCGCTCCAGTTCCTGCCGGTGCGGACCTGCTTCATTTTCCGTAAAATCCACATCTCCAACGATCGCCTGAATATAGAAACCGGTGCCGCCCACCAGGATCGGAATATGGCCATGACTGCGGATTATGGCCATGGCCTCCTTTGCCATCTGCTGAAAACGGACCACATGGAATTCCTCAAAGGGCTCCAGCACATCCACCAGATAATGCGGCACTCCCTCCATCTCCTCCGGGCGGATCTTTGCGGACCCGATATCCATATGTTTATATACCTGCATGGAATCCGCCGACAGAATCTCTCCGCCGATGGCCTTTGCAAGAGAGATGGAAAGCCTGGTCTTTCCCACAGCCGTGGGTCCGGTCAGGATTACTAAAGGTTCTTTTTTCATCTGCACAATCCTTTATACGATTCTTTTAAATTTTTTTTCCAGTTCATGCTTTGTCATGGAGATGATCGTCGGCCTGCCGTGCGGACAGTTGTAGGGATTTTCCAGCGTCAGAAGCTCGTCAATCAGCGCTTTTGCCTCCATGGCGGTCATCTGACGGTTGCCCTTGACTGCCGCCCTGCAGGACATGGATGCCATCTTGTCCAGAAGCGTATCGGAACTGATGTTCGGAGAAATCTCCGACAGGCTGTCCAGAAGATCCAGCAGAATCTCATGCCGTGCAATCCCCGGCAGATTGGAAGGCACCGCCCGGACCGCGTAGGCACGGTCTCCGAATTCCTCGATTTCAAACCCCATGTCCGCAAAGTTCTGCCGGTATTTTATGAAGAGCTGCTCCTCCTGCATACTCAGGTTCAGTACGATGGGCGGCGACAGAAGCTGAGACTGAAAAGTCTGTTCCCTCAGGTCCTTCATAAGCCGCTCATAGAGCACCTTCTCATGGGCGGCATGCTGATCGATGATATACAGTCTGTCCCCATACTGTACCAGCCAGTAGGTGTCAAACAGCTGGCCGATGATCTCATGCCGGATGACCGCCTCCTTTGACAGAAGTTTCCCGTCGAAGAGGCTGAGCTGCTCCGGTACCGCTTCGGCGGCGGTTTCCATCCGGGCGGTTTCGGGTTCTGCCTGATAGCCGTTATCTTCTTTCAGCATCTGCTGCTCCCGCCGGTGGCGCTCCTCCACCCGCTTTTTCATCTCTGCCATAAAATAGGCCAGATCCTGATCGGCCGGGGCGTCCGGTTCTTTCACAGGCTCCGGTAGCTCCTGCTCCGGTTCCCGCACTGGCGATAACGGCTTCCGATTCGGTTCCTGCACCGGCGATACCGGATTCTGATCCGGTTTCCGCACCGGCAATACCGGTTTCTGATCCGGCTCCTCCATCAAAGATACCGGCTCCTGAACTGCTGCCTGTAAAGAAACAGCCGCTTTTCTGTCCTGTATGGAAGCAGGCTCTTTCGTCTCCTTCCCGATCGTCACCTCCGGGATCAGCTCTTTACCGGACAATGCTTCTTTGACCGTCCGCTGAACCATATCATAGACCAGATTCTGTCTGCTGAACCGCAGTTCCATCTTGGCAGGATGCACGTTGACATCCAGCATGGTCCCGTCCATATGGAAGTTCAGGCATACGAAGGGATAACGGTGCTGCATCATAAAGGTCTTATACCCGTCCTCGATCCCCCTGGCAATGATCCTGCTCTTTACATATCTTCCATTGACAAAATAATTCTCATAATTGCGGTTGCCTCTGGAGATCTCCGGTTTCCCGATAAATCCGGTAAGATGCAGCGGGCCTTCCCTCCGGTCCACCGGCAGAAGCCGCATGGCAATATCCCTTCCGTAGATATGATAGATCACGTCTTTCAGGCTGCCGTTTCCCGCTGTCTGAAGTTTCATCTGGTTATGGATGAAAACCTTAAAGGAAATCTCCGGATGCGAGAGCGCCAGACGGGTCATCAGCTCATGAACAGCGGCCGCCTCCGACATCTCTGTCTTTAAGAATTTTTTCCGGGCAGGCGTATTGTAAAACAGGTTTCGAATAATAAATGTGGTTCCGTCCGGAGCGCCTGTCTCCTCCAGACTCTTTTTTATGCCGCCTTCCAGACAGCATCGGCTTCCCAGAAGCTCTGTCCGGGTCTTCGTGATCAGTTCCACCATGGAGACGGCGGAAATACTGGACAGAGCCTCTCCGCGGAATCCCAAGGAAGTGACTCCGGTCAGGTCCTCCGCGCTTCGGATCTTGCTGGTGGAATGTCTGAGAAAGGCCAGCGGAATATCCTCCTTCTCTATTCCGCTCCCGTTGTCTGTGATCCTGATATATCCGATCCCGCCTTCCCGGATCTCCACAGTCACCTGAGAAGCGCCTGCATCCACGGCATTTTCCACCAGTTCTTTTACGACGGATGCCGGCCGCTCCACCACTTCTCCGGCGGCAATCCGGTCAATCGTCTGCTGGTCTAATACTGCGATTCTTCCCATCTTTTTCTCACCATCTGTTCTTCAGCCTGTTCTGCAGCCGGTAAAGAGTATTCATGGCGTCCATCGGCGTCATGTTGGAGATGTCCAGTTCCTGAAGCTCCTTTACCACATCATCGTCTTTGACGGTGTCAAAAAGGGAGATCTGCTCCAGATCCACCTCGTCATACTTTTTTGTCTTCTGCTTCGTCTTCGCTCTGGTGCGGCTCTCTTCTGCAATACTTTTCGCCTGAACGGATATATCCGCCTGACTCAGCTCTTCCACCAGCTCTTTGGCGCGGGCAATCACGCTGTCCGGCACTCCGGCAAGCTTCGCCACCTGGATTCCATAGGATTTGTCCGCGCCGCCCTTTACAATTTTCCTTAAAAATACAATCTCATCGCCTTTTTCTTTTACCGCAATGCAGTAATTATGCACGCCCTCCATGGTTCCTTCCAGCTCGGTCAGTTCATGGTAATGGGTTGCGAACAGAGTCTTTGCGCCCAGAATGTGCCTGTCCGCAATATGCTCGATCACTGCCCAGGCGATGCTGAGCCCGTCAAAGGTGCTGGTGCCCCGCCCGATCTCATCCAGAATCAGCAGACTGTCTGCCGTGGCATTCCTCAGAATATTGGACACCTCATTCATCTCCACCATAAAGGTACTCTGCCCGCTGGCAAGATCATCGGAAGCCCCCACCCGGGTAAAAATCCGGTCTACCACGCCGATATCGGCACTTTCTGCCGGCACAAAGCTTCCTGTCTGTGCCATCAGCACAATCAGCGCAGTCTGGCGCATATAGGTGGACTTTCCTGCCATATTGGGCCCCGTAATAATGGAGATCCGGTTGGAATCACTGTCCAGACAGGTATCGTTCGCTATAAACATATTTCCCGGAATCATCTGTTCCACCACCGGATGACGGCCGTTCCGGATATCGATCAGCCCCCTGCTGTTCATTTTCGGACGCACATAATGATTTTTATCCGCCACAAAGGCAAGGCTTGTGAATACATCCAGCTTTGCCACCGCCTTTGCCGTCTTCTGGATACGCAGAACCTGCGAGGCAATCTGATCGCGGATACCGGTAAAAAGCTCATATTCCAGCGCCGTCAGCTTCTCCTCCGCACCAAGGATCGTGTCCTCCAGTTCCTTCAGTTCCGGCGTAATATAACGCTCGGCATTGGTCAGCGTCTGCTTGCGGATATAGTCCGCCGGCACCAGATTCTTATAGGAATTGGTCACTTCCAGATAATATCCGAATACTTTATTGAATTTGATCCGGAGGTTTTTGATGCCGGTCCGCTCCCGCTCCTTCGCTTCAATCTGCGCCAGCCAGGTTTTCCCCTCGGTTCTGGCGGTGCGGAACCGGTCCACATCCTCATGATAACCGTCCCGGATCATATTTCCCTCCCGGATCGTAATGGGCGGATCCTCCTGAATGGAACGGTCGATCAGCTCATACAGATCCTCCAGTCCGTCCAGATCTCCCTGGATCTCCTGGAGCAGCGGGCTCTTCAGTTCTGTCAGCAGCGTCTTCAGGTGGGGAAGCATCTGAAGAGATGTCTTGAAGGCAATCAGATCTCTCGGATTTGCAGTCTGATAGCTGATCCGGCCGATCAGGCGTTCCAGATCATAGATCGGGCTTAAATATTCCCGGAGTTCTTCTCTGGTGATCAGCTGACTGTTCAGCTCCTCCACCGCCTCCAGCCGCTTCTCAATCTCCTCCTGATGGATTAAAGGCTGCTCAAGATAACTTCTCAGCATCCTTGCACCCATGGCGGTCTTTGTTTTATCCAGCACCCATAAAAGGGAACCCCGCTTCTGTTTTTCCCTCAGTGTCTCCACCAGTTCCAGATTCCGGCGGCTGGAACTGTCAATCATCATATAATTTCCGGATATATAAGGCTGTATCCTGGACATGTGGGCAAGCGATGTCTTCTGTGTCTCTGTCAGATACCGAAGCAGCGCTCCCGCTGCAATGATCCCGCAGCCGAAATCCGCAATCCCCAGACCTTCCAGGGACTTTACCTGAAAATGCTCCAGCAGCTCCTTTTGGCACAGTTCATCATCAAAATACCAGTTTTCCAGAGAATACATGGCAATGCCGAGGCGCTCCTTCAGCTCCTCCATATCTGCGCCGCTCATCATAAGCGCTTCATTACAGATCACTTCCCGCGGAGAGAACTTACACATCTCGTCAACGAGCTTTCTGACGGAATCCAGCTCCGTAACAAAATAGTCGCCGGTTGTCACATCCGCGAATGAGATTCCGAACCGATCGCTGACATACACAATGCTCATGATATAATTATTTCTGGATTCATCCAGTGCCTGAGCATTCAGATTGGTTCCCGGTGTCACGACCCGGATCACTTCCCGCTTCACCAGTCCTTTGGCCAGCGCCGGATCCTCCGTCTGTTCGCAGATCGCCACTTTATAGCCTTTGGACACCAGACGGCTCAGATAACCGTCCACCGAATGAAACGGAACTCCGCACATGGGCGCCCGCTCTTCCAGTCCGCAGTTCTTGCCGGTCAGAGTCAGCTCCAGCTCTCTGGAAACGATTTTTGCATCGTCAAAAAACATCTCGTAGAAATCTCCGAGACGATAAAAAAGGATGCAGTCCCTGTATTCTTCTTTGGTTTTCATATATTGCTGCATCATTGGTGTAAGTTCTGCCACGAAATTACCTCTCTTTGTCTGAAATTGGAAAGTCCGAAACTGGAAAAAAACACCTGCAAGGGCCGTACATACCCCCGCAGGTGAACCTTTTTACCCGTGAACTTCCTCATGAAAACGATCCAGCAGCCTGTCGATCACATGCACCAGATGACCAATCTCCGGCTTGGTAAGCTGCTCATCTGCGCCAAGCGCCTCTCCTTTGAGCCGCATCTGATCATCAATCAGGGAAGAAAAGATGACCACCGGTATCTTCTTCAGTCTTGGATCGTCCTTCACAAGCTTGGTCAGACGATGTCCGTCCATCTCGGGCATTTCAATATCTGTAATAATCAGATTAACCTTATCATACAGATCCGGAGCATTACGAAGCGCCTCCAGATAATCCCACGCTTCCTGACCGTTGTTGAAATTCTTTACATCCATGAAGCCTGCGCGCTCCAGAGAATCATCGATCATCTTCTGCAGAAGGATCGAATCCTCTGCGATTACAAGCGGACTGTCGCACAGCGGACGGTCTCCCATCTGCTCCACTTCAGAAATCTGAATTGTCGTTTCCGGAGCGATCTCTGCCACGATTTTCTCGAAGTCCAGAATCGTCACCAGTTCTCCCGCGCACTGAGCAATACCGGTCGCCACGCCTTCTTCTCCATGAGACAGCGTCTTATCCGGTTTCTGTATATCCTTCCAGGAGATACGGCTGATTCCTTCAATGCTCTGAACACGAAAAGCCACCGTCATCTTATTGAAATTTGTCACGATGAACAGATCCCTCGGCTTATGCCCCAGCTCCTCGCCGGTCAGATAATATCCCAGGTCAATCACCGTGATCAGAATATCCCTTGGTTTGAAGATTCCCTCTACCGCAGGATGTGCATGAGGCATGATCTTTACCTTCTCGCTCATCATGATTTCCTTGACCTTGGCTACATTGATTCCGTAGAATTCTCCCTGAATCTTGAATTTCATGATCTCGATCTCATTGGTACCTGATTCCAGAAGAATACCATCTTTTTCTTTCTCCACTTGTATCCGCTCCTTCCTTTATAGATGCCTTTTCATTACAGATGTTTCTCAGGCTTGCCTGCCGTTCTGATGATAACATCCCCATTGGCAATATTGATGAGCATGGTCCGGGCATAACTGCCGCCGGTATCCTCAGCCACAATACGCATCCTTTCCTGCATCAATAACTTTTTTACCATTGCTGCATTTCTCTGACCAATATTTCCAAAATCCGAATTCCCCCGAATCTCGAACATCTTGGCTCCTCCCGCAATCTTTACGATGGTTCTGCTTTTGAGCATACCAAAAGCAGTCATCTTGCGGATCATCTCCTGAAGCCCGCTGTCCGCATATTTAAATACCTTCGGATCCGTCGGATCTGTTCTGGAAGGCAGCATAATATGCAAGAGTCCGCCCAGCCGGATGGCCGGGTCATACATTGTGATCCCGATGCAGGAACCCAGCGCATATGTAATAATCTGCCCTTCCCCCCTGGCAAATTTCATATCACCGATTCCTACTTTTATATCTTTTCCCGTCAATTTGCTACACCTAGTTTCTCTAATATCCTGTTCAGAGACTCAATATCCGGCAACATCAGAAGCCCGTCGGAAAGCCTGATACCATCCATGATAAATTCCGCATTAATATACATCAGTTTATCTGTCTCATAACCGTATTCTGCAATCGGAACCGTCAGTATTCCTCCAAGCATATTTACGGTAGAACTCGGAACGGACAGATCAATGTCCACTCCTACCAGCTGTGCAAATGCATTCACATAAGAGCAGATAATAATATTTCCCACTTCTTCCAGTGCGGAATAGTCCATCTCGTCCATATCTTCAAAAGAAGTATATTCTTTTCCAATCAGCTTTTCCAGCACTGCATTGGCCATATCCATCTTAAAGATAAATAAAATCAGGCCGTTTACATCATTGGACATCTGAACCAGCGTTGCCGCCACCAGTTCCTCGATCTCCCCGATCTTCTCCACTGCCTCCTCATAGCCAAGGACGCTTACCTCCGGAATCGAGATCCGAATCTCCTTCTGAAGAAGCTTTGACAGGGATGTGGCAGCATGGCTGGTACCGATACTGCTGATTTCCTTCATGACATCCAGTTCCTGAAGGTTCATTTCTTCATAACTTTTAATTCTCATAGCCACCTCTTGATGCTGTAATTATCCCCTGAGGGAATTAATGGTTGATTCTATCTCATCCTCTGTTGTCACAACCTTGAGCGCATAGGAAAATGCGCGCTGCGTCTCTATGACCTTTACCATCTCCTCCGCCATACTCGCTCCGGAAGACTCCAGCGCACTGGAAGTAAAAGCAGGATTTTCGATCAGTATGGGCTGCGCTCCTTCATCGGAAGGTGCGAACTCATTATCCCCCACATTCATCAGACGGCTGGGATTATTGAAGGTATACAGGGCAATACGGCTCTGAATCTCCGCCATATCCTCTGCGCCCTCTCCATTGGCATCCGCCATCTGTCCAACCTCAATGGGCTGCTGATTCTGATCCAGCACCAGCTTATTGGACTCGGTCGTCAGATAGAAGCTTCCGTTCAGCTCTCCTCTGTGAAAACGTCCGCTTCTTGTATATGTGATCTCGCCGGTCCCCACATCCTGCACCATGAAAAAGGCATTGTCCTGCATGATCGCAAAATCCAGTTCTCTGTTGGTCTGGGTAATCGCCGACGTTCCAAAATTCGTATACGTCCGCTGTACCCGCATGCCGTTGCCCGCCATAAGATCTGTGACCGCATCTTCTGAATCGTTCAGATTATAATTCATAAGATCAGAAAATGCCACATTCTTCGCCTTATATCCGTTATTATTAATATTGGCAAGATTGTTGGAAACCACACTTAATTTTGCCAGAAAACTCCCGGCTCCAAGAGCCCCCGTATAAAATGACTGATACATACTGCCTCCTAATTATCATTTTGTATCCGCTTTGCCCTACCCGTCATTCGGGCAGATACGGTTATAACCTGCCTATCTCTGTTGCTGATTTGCTCATAATCTGATCGTACATCTTAAGCACCTGGGCAGCGCTCTGCAGCGCTCTCTGGGCAGACATCATGCTTGTCAGTTCTTCCACCATATCCACATTGGATTTCTCCAGTGTCTTCCACAGCACAGAGGTCTCTCCCTCTGTCAGTTCTCTGGAGGCCTGGTCTGTAGAAAATACCCCGTTGTCTTCCTTGTGAAGCTGTTCGTAATCTTCAAAATCCACAATCCGCAGCTTTCCAAACTCCCGGGTACCGCCGTCCCGATCCACCACACGGATGGTTCCGTCCCCGCTCACCTGGAAATCTTCGTTATCGATCTGAATCGGCTGTCCGCCCTCGCCCTGTACTCTGCCCACATTGTTCAGCATCAGATACCCCTCGCTGTCCACATTAAAAGAACCGTTCCTGGTATAGCGGACTCCGTCGGCTGTATCAATACAGAAAAATCCATTGCCACTCAGAGCAAAATCGTAGATGCCTCCTGTTGTATCAAAGCTTCCCTGATTATAATTCACATAGGTTCTTTCTGCTGTCTTGATCTTCGAGGTCACTCCCAGTTCTACCGGATTGTCCTTGTTGGTACGCCCTGTCCGATAAAGCATCTCCTCTTCAAAGGTGCTGCTGACCATCCGGTCTCTCTTATATCCGGCCGTCTGGATGTTTACCATATTGTTGCTGATAACATTCAGATTTCTGTTCTGCGTCAGCATACCGGATGTCAGGTTGTAAAATCCCTGATACATTCCCGTTCCTCCTTATTACAGTTCCGCATCTGCCCGAAGAATGCCCCCTTGTCTGGAAGGATCCCGGCCACACCTGTGTCCGGATTTCCTTCCGGGCATTCTTCGCGCGGATGCTGTTTTTTTAATTTCAGTTCCGCATCTGCCCGAAGAATGCCCC
>VSND01000009.1:51166-83049 GCA_009774145.1 Lachnospiraceae bacterium
GCGGATGCTGTTTTTTTAATTTCAGTTCCGCATCTGCCCGAAGAATGCCCCCTTGTCTGGAAGGATCCCGGCGGATGCAGTTTTTTAATTACCGTTCCGCATCAGCCCTCACAATACTCTGTGTCCAGACGGATGCGTTTCGAAATCGTTGTCAAATCCTAAATATAGTTGCTCATATAGTCCTTCAGTCTTTGGATTGCACTGCTGTGAATCTGTGAAATCCGGGGTTCGCTGACCCCCAGCACTGCTGCAATCTGCCCCATATTCAGTTCTTCCACATAATACAGGGAGATTACCATCTGCTCCTTTTCCTTCAGGCTTTTGACCGCCTGGGCCAGAATCTGCCTGGATTCCTCCTGAAGGAATGCTTTCTCCGGCTGAGAATGGTTATCAGGACTCGAAAGCTGTAACGACTGGTGTTCATCCTCATCGTCAATCAGCATATCCAGGGAAAGCACATTCATAATGACACTCATGCGCTGGAGCTTTCTGTATTTTTTTATATCCATCCCGATATGCTTTGCAATTTCCTCGTCTGTGGCATCACCTCCCAGAGCAATTCTGGCATCCTCCATCATCCTGACCTGCTTGCGGAAGTCTCTCGGCATCCAGTCATTCTTGCGGACCAGATCGATGATCATACCCCGGATACGTCTTGATATAAACGTCTCAAACTTATTATCCCGCTCCGCGTCGTATCTGTCAATCCCTTTCATGATGGCAATGACGCCTTCATTGATAATATCTTCCATCTGAAGAGAACCTGCATACACCCCCCGCATCTGTGAAGCAATTGTTTTCACAATATACAGATAACGCATAACCAGTTCCTGTTTGATGGAAAGCTCCCCGCTTTTCTGGTATAAGGCAAGGAGTTCTTCATTTGTCTTATCTTTTAGATTTTCTGTCTGAAGCATCATACCTTAAACCCCTTATAGATCAGGCTCCCCTCCTCTCAGGATTCTCAAGTGTCAGGCTGCCGATGGACTGTATCTGGATATTATTTGCGATCTCATTGAAAGACAGTACCCTGACATTTGGATAAAACTGATCAATCAGCCGGTAAAAATGAACTCTCATCACCTGAGACGTTAAGATAACCGGATTCTGTGAAAGACTGTTAAACTTTTTAAGCTGCACGGTAATCTGGTTGATCAGACTCTGCAGTACATCCGGATTTAACGCCAGATAATAGCCTCTCTCTCCCTTGGACAGACAGCTCACCATGGTACGTTCCAGTTCGGAATCCAGCGTAAGCACTTTCATGCTTCCGTCTTCGCAGTACAGCCGGGTAATCGTACGTTTCAAAGCTGTCCGGATATGTTCAATCAGTCCATCCACATCTTTAATCGGAAGCCCTGTCTCCGAGATGCTTTCAAGAGCAGTCTCAATGATCGTCTCCAGATCCTTGATCGGTACCCCTTCCTTCAGAAGGCTGGTCAGGATCTTCTGGAACAGGCTGTAATTGATGAAATTCGGGAAAGCTTCATCAATCAGCTCCGGAGATGTCTTCTTCATATTTTCTACCAGATGGATGATTTCCTGCCTGGTCAGAAGTTCATGCGCATGCTGCTTGACAACCTCTGACAGATGCGTCACCAGCACCGACAGCGGATCGATGACCGTATATCCATAGATCTCCGCCATCTCCCGATCCTCCGGACGAATCCAGCGGCTCGGAATACCATATGCCGGTTCGATCGTCTCAATACCATCAATTTCCTTTTCAGGATTCTCAGGATCCAGAGCCAGATAGTAATCAACCAGAAGCTCTCCTTTTGCCACCTCTTCGCCCTTGATCTTGATACAGTACTGATTGGTATTCAGTCCCGAACTGTCCCGAAGCCGAATGGACGGAATTACAAAACCCATATCCTGGGCATACTGTCTTCGGAAGATGACAATTCGGTTTATCAGTTTTCCGCCCACCGATTCGTCCACCAGCGGGATCAGGCTGTATCCGAATTCCATCTCGATCGGTTCCACAGTCAGCAGATTATATACATTATTTACATCCTTATAATATTCTTCCTCTGTAACCTGCCTCAGGGTCTCGCCGCCTGCTTCTCCCGGAATATCCTCCAGAGGAGCCTCTGCCCCCGGTGCGGAAGCAAAACCAGCGGCTGCCATGGACGGTTCTTCTTTAATTCTTCTGGACAGATAGTAGCCGCCTCCGATCAGCCCGACCGATACGATCAGAAGCTGAAGCACCGGCATACCCGGGATCACACTCAGAACGCCGATCACCACTCCGCTGATCATGATCGCCGTCGGCTGCGCTGTAAACTGCTTGGATATATCCTCATTCAGGCTTCCTTCGGCAACTGCCCTGGTAACGATCATGCCGGTTGCCGTCGAGATCAGAAGGGAGGGAATCTGGCCTACAAGACCGTCGCCTACCGTTGCAATGGAATACGTAACCGCTACTTCTCCAAGCGTTCCGCTTCCCTGAACCATGCCGATGATGATACCTCCGATCAGGTTGATACCCGTCGTGATCAGCGACATGACGGAATCACCCTTTACGATCTTTGTTGCACCATCCATGGAACCATAGAAGTCTGCTTCCCGCTGGATCTTCTCACGTCTGATCTTCGCCTGCTGTTCATCAATCAGCCCGGAGTTCAGATCCGCATCAATCGCCATCTGCTTACCTGGCATGGCATCCAGCGTAAATCTTGCCGCAACCTCAGAAACACGCTCTGCACCCTTGGTAATAACCAGAAACTGCATCAAAACAATGATCAGATAAATAACCAGACCGACGACAACATTCCCCTGCAGGATAAAATCACCAAATGCCTTGATGATCTGTCCGGAAGAACCGGAATTCGTCAGGATGTTTCTTGTTGTGGACACATTAATACCAAGGCGGAACAGGGTTGTGACCAGCAGAAGCGACGGAAATATGGCAAATTCCAGAGGCTCCCTGATCGTCATGGTGATGACAAGGATCATCAGTGACAGGGACATATTCAGAATGATCGCAATGTCGACAATTGCTGCCGGCATCGGTATGATCAGCAACAATATAATTGTCAGTACAAACAGTACCACCGAATAGCTTAATAATTTCTTCATTCAAGACTCCATCCATCTATTATAAACGGCACTCAATTCCTGCACGCACAGAGCTTTGATCCCGTGCCGTTTATCATACTTTTCCGGCAGTTTTCAAATACCAGATATCTATATAAAATATGCGGACGCCGCTCTTTCCATACGGTCTGGAAAAGAGGATGCTACTGCAGCATCTCGTCTCTGTGGTTGAGCCGGTAAATATATACCAGAAGTTCTGCCACCGCACCATAAAAATCAGGGGGTATCTCCCGCCCCACTTCACAGGAGGCATAAAGAGCTCTTGCGAGAGGCCGGTCTTCCAATACGGACACACCATGTTCTTCTGCCACCTTTATAATTCGAAACGCCAGATGATCCTGCCCCATGGCCAGTACGACAGGAGCTCCGTGTTTTTCCGGATCATACTTCAGCGCAACCGCAAAATGCGTAGGGTTTCTTACGACCACGTCCGCCTCCGGCACACTCTGCATCATCCTGCTCATGGCCATCTGTCTCTGAATTCTGCGGATTCTTCCCTTGATCTCCGGGTTTCCCTCCGTCATCTTGTATTCTTCTTTTACTTCCTGCTTGGTCATCTTCAGATTATTCTCATAATCCCATCTCTGATAGAGGAAATCAAAGAACGCCACCACCGCAAAAGCAATACAGACCTTCTTCACCAGCTCGAATACCATCGACAGCGTCTGTGTAGCAGAGCGGAAGATCGGCGTATCGATCATGCGGGCAATCGGACTTAAGTCGCTGATTACAAGGTTGTAAAGCAGAGCCAGCAGAATTGCGATTTTGATCAGATTTTTTACAAGATCCACGACCTTCTTCAGACTGAACATGTTCTTGATCCCGCTGATCGGATTCAGTTTGCTGAATTTTGGCTTCACAGATTCCATCGTAAAAAGGAAACGGGTCTGTATCCCGTGCCCGAGAATCCCAAGCGCCATGGAAACCGCCAGAAGCGGCAGCGCGCATTTCAGCAAAGAAACCATCGAATAGACGTAAATCTGAGGGGCTTCCTCAAACGGCGCATCCTGGCTTATGGCAGAAAAAAAGAATTCCATATAGCTTTGCAGCGTCTCATAAATCAGAGGAAGCAGAAGCTTTGTCATATAGAAAACGCCAAACAGCATCACAACTGTAACAATATCTTTGCTTTGAAACACATTTCCTTTTTTTCTCGCGTCTCTTCGCCGTTTACTGGTTGGCTGTTCGGTTTTTTCCTGTCCATTTGCTTCCGCCAAGCTCACCACTCCCTTCAGCTGCCGGTATCATTTTATAAGAAAGCCCTTTGATGCCCGCGCAGGTCATCCGTTTACGCTTCGCTCCAGCCGGTGACATTATACCATAAGCCGCAGTGCTTCTTCTATATACAAGAATAAATTGTCAATAATGGTATACATCTTACTGGCAATCGGACTGAACATGTACAGAAGCATCATCAGACCGACAATAATCTTCAGCTGAAAATTTACTGCAAACACATTGATCTGCGGAATAATACGCATCAGGATTCCCACTGCCGATTCGGTCACCAGTTCCATGGCAAGGATCGGGAACGCAAGCTGAAGCCCTGTTGCAATGCTGGTCTTAAAAATCTCCACCATCAGCGTGGAAAGCTCCGGTCGGATCATCACTTCGCCAAAAGGGATCAGACGCGCCGAATGATAGATCAGCGCCATCAGACGCACATGACCGTCTCCAGCCAGAAACAGAAGCACCAGAAACGTGTAGAACATTCCCGATGTGATCGTCATCTGCGTATTGTACTGAGGATCATAGGTCTGCGCCATGGACAGTCCCATGATGTAGTCCAGAACCGCAGCCGCAAAACGGACCACCGCAAAGGAAAGCTCCATGGAAAATCCGATTGCAAAACCCACCATCAGTTCCTTGATCAGCATGAATCCGAATTCAAGCATAAATGCCGGTTCATGAGTCAGAACGCCGTCCGTCCCCCCATACAGCAAAAAAGACAGGACCAGAATCATAGCCCCTTTCACAGGATTCGGAATATTGGAACGTCCCAGTATGGGATTCAGCGCAATCGCACCCGTCATCCTCATAAACACCAGCGCAAAAAGGATGAACATACAGTCAGCCTCCTGCGATCAGTCCGACCATCTGTCTTAAGAAATCCTGAAGCATGGTCAAAATCGTCCCCCCCAGGAATCCCATCACTGCCAGTATGGCAAGAAACTTGGGAACAAATGTCAGTGTCTGCTCATTGATCTGCGTAGCTGCCTGAAAGATGGATATCACAACTCCCACCACCATGCTGACCAGCAGAAAAGGAAGCGACAGCCTGAGTGCAAGCAAAAATGCCTGATATAAAATGTCAAGTACCTCTACCTCTGTCATCCGCAGCTCCTTTCCATGTCACATCGGATATTATTGAAAACTGGCGACAATCCCTGAAAATACAAGTTCCCAACCGTCTACCGTCACAAAAAGCAGCAGCTTGAAGGGAAGCGAAACCATCGCCGGAGGCAGCATGACCATACCCATGGACATCAGAGTCGTGGCCACCATCACATCAATCAGAAGAAACGGCAGATAAATAAAAAAGCCTGCCATAAATCCCCGCTTCAGTTCCGATGTTAAAAAGGACGGAACAATAACCGTAAGGGAATAATCCATCGGATCTTCTTCAATCTCTGTGCCTGACATGTTAATAAAATTTTCCAGCGTACTGATTTCCGTGTTGCGCAGCATAAACTCCTTCAGCGGAACCGTCATCTGCTCGATTGCCTCTTCCTGCGTATATTCTCCCCTCAGATAGGGCTGGTAAGCATCTTCATTGATTCTGTCAACCACCGGACTCATAATATATAAAGTCAAAAACAGCGCGATGCCCACCAGAACCATATTGGGCGGCGACTGCTGAACTCCCAGTGCATTTCTTGTAAAGGAAATGATGATGATCGTTCTGGTAAACGAAGTCATCATAATCACGATGGAAGGAAGCAGCGCCACAAGCGTAAGCATATAGAGCAGTTCCAGAGTAGGAACGCTCCCGCCATTTAACTGTGTCAAAAGATCACTCATCGGTCAACTCCCTTTTTTTCATCACGAAACTTCCTGTATTTGTCCAGAATCTCCTGGAAGGAAGGCTTCACCATATCCTTCGGATACAGCGGCATGTCCTCCTCAAAATCTCCCTCTACTTCAGCCAGAAGCTGAATGCCGGCCTGACTGACGCCAATCAGATAATGATGTTCTCCTGTACGGAGCAGGAGGATTCTCCGGTCCTGCCCCACCTGAAGCTGACTGATCACCTTCATATTTCCGGAACAGGCGTTCATCCCCCACTGTTTTCCCAGCATACGGCTGCACCAGTATGCCAGAAAAAGCACGCCGATGACCGCCAGAACCGCATGAAACAAAGACAAGATTCCCATCGTCACAGACTTTCCGGATTGATTTCTTTTGAAACAATCTCCGTGATACGGATACCGAAATTATCCTCTACCACGACGATATCGCCTCTTGCAATACACTGTCCATTCACGAACAGATCAACCTGTTCTCCTGCCATCTTATCCAGAACGACCAGCGTACCCTGCGTAAATTCCAGAATATCGCGAACCAGTCTCTTGGTCCTGCCGATCTCCACCGATATCTCCAGCGGCACTTTCATCAGCATTTCCTGATTCGTCTTATCTTCCATACCATCCCCGGCTTCGTCGCGAATCTGTTCGGAAGACAAAGGACGGATAATCGAACTTTCCTTTCTGGATGACTCCTGCTGCTTTGGCTTCATCATTTCCATCATCTGCATCTGTGTCTGCTGCATCTGGTTCAAAAGCTGCAGCATCATCGGATCCATTGCCGGAGCCGGATACGGATAATATGGCTGCTGCGGTACTGCTCCCGCCTGAGGCGCTGCCGGTGCGGGTTCCGCTGCCGGTGCACTCATGGAATTCATCAATGCATCCATCTCCTCCTGAGACATATTTCCGCCGCCTGCGGATGCCGCAGGTGCGGGTTCCGCTGCCGGTGCACTCATGGAATTCATCAGTGCATCCATCTCTTCCTGCGACATGCTTCCGCCGCCGGATGCCGCAGGTGCAGGCTCTGCTGCCGGTGCACTCATGGATGCCATCAGCGCATCCATCTCTTCCTGAGACATGCTTCCGCCGTCTCCGGATGCTGCCGGCGCTGCCGGCTGAGGAGCCGGTTCCGGCGCTTTCTCCTGGACCGGTTCCGGTGCACTGTCTCCGCCAAGCCCGAACGGCGTCAGAAGACGTTTCGCAAGGTCGGCAGACATAATATTCATAAATTCACTGTTCAGTTTCTCTTCAATCTCCAGCCGGAAGCGAACCACAACCATTCCCTCTTCATCCGGGAAATACTTCTCCTTAAACTCCTCCGGCTCCCCAACGTCAAAAGACTTTGGAGTAGATATATTTACAGGAAAGCCCAGAAACTCCGACAATGCAGTCGCCGAGGCTCCCATCATCTGGTTCATGATCTCGCAGATGGCGCTGATGCAGATTTCATCCATCTCGAAGGCCTCTTCATCGGGAACGGATCCCAACAAAGTACCTACGATGATACGCACATCCTCCTTGCGGAACATCATGACATTCTTTCCTGCCAGACCTTCAACGTAGGCTATCTCCACGCCAATTGCCGGTTCCAGCTTTTTGAACTCGAACTCTTCCCGGCTCTGAACACGCACGACCGGAGTGGTGATATCTACCTTCGTACCCAGCAAAGTGGAAACTGCCGTTGCCGAGGCGCCGAGACTGATATTCATAATCTCGCCTATGGCATCTATTTCCATTTCATTAAAGCTGCTAGCGCCCATTTTTCAATCTCCTTTTGTCCATATTTATTTATCAGACGGATTATGATTTACCAATCTCCAACGCTTTCTGCGCCATCAACTTCATCGCATTTAATGCCGTAACATTTGCGTCATAGGATCTGGTCGCAGACATGGAGTCTACCGTCTCCTTCAGAAGATCGACATTGGGCATCTCAACATAACCATTCTCATCAGCATCCGGGTGTTCCGGATTATAGACCATCTTCATCTCGCGGTCATCTTCCACAATCTCGGCAACCCGCACACCGACCCCGGTGCTGCTGATTCCCTTTCCTTTTGCGGCATTCCTCAGAGCGTCCCGAAACGAATTCGTCCCATAGCTCTCAAAAACTACCTCTTTCCTGCGGTAAGCGCCGCCCGCCTCCGTCCTTGTTGTATCAATATTCGAAATATTTTCCGAAGCGATCTCCATCCGGAGTCTCTGTGCACTAAGCCCGGAGGCGCAGATATCAAACGAACTTAAAAAAGCCATTCCTTTCCATCCTCCTGACTGATCACTGTCCCAGGATCGTCTTTACTGTCTCTACAATACGTTCCTGATTAAACGGTTTTACAATAAAGTCCTTCGCCCCGGATTTAATGGCATCCACTACCATGCTCTCCTGGCCCATAGCCGTACACATGACAATCTTTGCATCCGGATGGTTTCCGCGGATTGCTTTTAATGCCTGAAGTCCGTCCATATTCGGCATGGTGATATCCATGATGACCATATCCGGACTTTCTTCCTCGTACTTTTTCACCGCCTCTGCTCCATCCTGAGCTTCTACAAAATTGTCATATCCGCTGTCTGTCAGCGCTTTCTTGACCATCATCCTCATAAATGCAGCATCATCAACCAGCATAATCTTTGCCATTGTCTTTTCCTCTCTCTCATAAAAATATTATATGTAGTCTTTATTCAGATGCGGCTGTTTCCAGCTCCTCCTCCAGCTCTTCTTCTTCGTAAAGCCTTTGGTTGATCCGCACCGCCACATTCTTTTTATATATGCCCATCTTACCGGTAAACCATGCCTGCCTGCCGACAAACAATCGTACATCATGATCTTTCGGCTTGCTCATGTCAATGACATCGCCTTCCTTCAGATGATAGATGTCATCCAGATCCAGCGCAATCGTTCCAAGCTGACCGGTAATCGGAAGCAGAGACTCCCGGATATTATCCAGAATCGTATCTCTGTTGTCCTCATAATCGTAACCCCTCGCCAGATGCTTCCGACTGTCAATTGTCTGGAAAATACTCTCCAGAAGCGTTCCCGGCATACAGATCCGAACCTTCTCGGATGCCAGACCTGCCAGATCCACATTCAGATGAATGATTGCCACTGTCTCATCCAGACCTACATCCTGCATCATACTGGGGTTATCTTCAATCCTCTGCGCCTTGAACTCCATGGCCAGATAATTGGCAAAACCGTCCTTCAAAGCCTGAATCAGATAGGAAAGGATCCTGCGGTACAGAGCAATCTCCACATCGGAGTACCGGTATCCCGGCTTCACCTTAATAACCTCCTCCGAACCGCCCAGCATATGATCCACCAGTGTAATCACCAGCCCCGGAGATACATAGATCATAAGCGGAACCAGATTTTTACTTACATCCTGAATCGTGGCATCCACCAGAGTCACTGCATCATTCTCGTTCAGAGAATTCACATATTCGTAATAACGACGCTCCTGTACCTCCATAACGGTAATATCCGTCATGACTCTGAACACACCATTGATCTGTGAAGTGATGATCCGCGCATAATTTTCAAATACGCTGGTCAGTATCTTCATCTTATCTTTTGTAAATTTTCTCGGACTGTAGAAATCGTACTTGCTGTACTTGATCTCTTCTGTTACAGCCTTTTCTTTTTTTACCTCTTTCTCCGTCTCTTCAGGGGCGCTGTCTCCGCCGGAGCCCATGGACTTCAAAAGGGCGTCAATCTGACTTTGGGACAATACGTCTGCCATCTAAAAAGCCACCTTTTCTTCAATAGTTATTCTGATGCGGTATCTCCGGCAGCGTCCTCAGCCGGTTCTGCCGAATCATCCGAAGGATTGATCTCCTCCTCTGGAACTGTACTGGCCGCTCCCTCAGAAGTTGCTCCAACCGTATCAAAAGCCTCTTCCCCTGTCACCAGCACGGAACCTGCATTGATACTGTTTGTGAGTTCGTCATAGTAATCATTCATGGATTTGATGTCTGCATCACTGTCTATGATCAAAAATTCCACCCGACGATTCTTTGCCCTGCCTTCACTGGTGTCATTCTCACTCACCGAACGATATTGTCCATAGCTTAAACCAACCAGCTTGCTGGGATCAATAATATTCTTGTTCTGGATATAGGCTGCCACTTCCGCAGAACGCATCGCTGACAGAACCCGGTCTGTTCTGGCATTGTTCGCCCGGTCCGCCCTTGCCTGTGCCGTATGCCCCATGATATTGATCTGTGCAATACTGGCCTCATACTGCTGAACTACATTGCAGAGGATATCCAGAATCATCACTGCTTCACTGGTCAGATCGGATTTATCTCCCTCAAAAAATGCCTGATTTTCAAACACAAGGAAGGTATAACCGTCTTCCCTGGATATGCTTACACCTTCAATACCGCTGGAAGAAAGCGCCTCCATTAAAGCAATATACAGTTCTTCCGGATTTTCCGGGTCAGAAACCGATTCGTCGAACTCCATGTTTCCTGATACATCATACTCTGCTTCCGAAATATCCTGATTGATCGCAATCTGTTCGGTATCACCGGAACTTGGGAAGATACTCTTTACAAATACCTCCCATTTCTGCTGATCCAGACTGGACATGGAATACAGCATAACGAAGAAACACAAAAGCAGCGTCACCATGTCACCATAAGTGTCCATCCAGCTTCCGCAGTCTTCACCGCCTCCGCCTTTTTTCCGCCTGCTCATGCCGCCCCGCCTCCTTCACTGCTTCCGGAAGCGTCTCCTGCTTTCAGGAGCAGCTTCTTCTGCTGAGACTGTTTCAGACAGGACAGAAGATGTTCACGGAGAAACTTGGGATTTTCTCCCGCCTGGATTCCCATAATTCCTTCGATCACCGTCATACAGTATAACTCTTCTTCTGCCTGACGCACACGAAGTTTTTTCGCAATCGGCTGAAAAAACAGATTTGCAAAAAGACTGCCGTAAAAGGTCGTAATCAGCGCCACACTCATATCCTGTCCCAGTGTGCTGGCTCCGCCGCCGCCTTCCAGGTCCATACCTTTCAGCATGTTGATCAGACCGACCAGCGTACCAACCATACCGAATGCAGGACAGTAGGAGGATGCCTTTTCATAAAGTCCTGCGGCCTCATCATGTCTTGCAATCATGTCATCCATCTGTTTTTCCAGCATGGTGCGCACCTTATCCGGATCATTCGCATCCACAATCATCAGAACGCTCTGTTTCAAAAAGGGATCTTTGATCTCCTCTGCTTTCTCCTCCAGAGCAAGCAGACCGCTCTGCCTTGCCAGCATTGCCAGATCCACCAGCTCATCCACCAGCTTCGGGATTGCAAATTTCTTTCCTCTGGTCAATACCATCAGATGCTTCGGTATATCCTTCAGTATCCGAAACGGATAACTGGCCAGAATCGCCGCAACTGTTCCTCCCAGCACCAACGCCAAACTCTGCGGATCCCAAAAGTTTCCGAGCTTTGAGACAGTAATTCCCCATACGACCAGTGCCATTCCCAGCACGATACCGAGAAGCGTTGTTATATCCATTTTCATTCCTCCTTGCTCTGTATCAGCAATTTGTTATTTATCTCTGACATCCGGCCTGATACAGCTTTGATAAAAGCCTCTTAACTGCTCCATCACGGATTCTGCCGTATCTTTCACCAGATAGTAATAGCCGTTCATCATCTTGATCTTTGTCTCCGGTATGGATTCCATCGACTCGATCTGCAATATATTCAAATAAAGCACTTCACCACTCAACCGCGTTACCCTGATCATGTCTCTTCTACCACCTTCCGCACTCCATGCAGGTACAGAACCATAGGAGGAGCTTTGCTCCTCCATATGAATCCTTGCCTTACGGGCCCCACGGGCCCGATCCATGATTTTCTGGTCGGCGCTGCGTCTTTTACGCCATATCATTAACGTTTCATATTAATGAGGTCTGAAAGGATCTCGTCACTTACCGTGATAATCTTGCTGTTGGCCTGGAAGCCTCTCTCTGCCATGATCATCTCGGAGAACTCTACCGCCATGTCCACGTTGGATGCTTCGAGGTAACCGGGCATGAGGGAAGCACGGTTGGAACCGGGAACATCCGCACTGCAGTTACCTGTATTATCATTTTCCGATACCTTATAATAATTACTGCCGTCTTTTGTCAGACCATCCTGGTTCTGGAATGTGACAATCGCTACTGTTCCGATCATAACGGTTCTGGAATCACCGTTCTGATCAATTATCGTCGCTTCTATATTTCCTGCTTTATTAATCTGAATGTCACTGCACTGAAGAGAATCAGCAACCCCTACAGCAGTATCGGCCGCATAGCCTATATTAACCGTATTATTAGCAACAGTCACGCTGTTGGGAATACGCAGAGGCACCAGCTGATTATTAACAGTCGATCCGTCACTGCTTCTGTATCCATATACAAAATTACCCTGACCGTCCGTTATAAACCCGTTGCTATCCTTTCTGAACTGACCGACTCTGGTATAGGAAAAATCTGCCTGTTTAATATTAGTAGTATCAGTAGCTGCTACTCCTGTCGTTGCAAAGGTATTCGTCAACTTCGTGGGCTTAGTCACAAAGAATCCCTCTCCGTCAATCGTAGCGCAAAAACCTCCTACATAAGTTGGAGTGCTTGCCGTCATATCCATGGAAATCGTTCCCATCAGAGAACCATAACCATACTGAGCCGCATTAACGCCGCCAGCAGTCGCTGTACCTGCAGTTGATGCGGTTGACGACTGATACATGGTATCCTTAAAAGTATAGCTCTGTGATTTATAACCAACCGTATTAACATTGGCGATATTATGCCCGATCACATCCAGTTTGTTTTGGTGGGCCCGAAGGCCGGAAACGGCTGAATCCATTGCTCTTAACATATATTTACTGTCCTTTCTTCTCCATTCTTCCGTCCATCGTCCGCCTGTCAGTCAGGCAGGCAGACTGAAACATCCTCATACGAGGGCCTGCTACATCAGGACGGCACTGTCAATGTTTGTGAACACACGTTCTCTCATGTCACTCTGAGACATGGTAGTAACAACTGTATTATTGGGGACATTCACAATAAACACGCCCTGGGCTCCGATCACAGCCACATCTCTGGCTCCCTTTTTTCTTGCGCCTTCCACGGCATGCTCCAGATTGCTCATCAGCTGACTGTCCACGGCGATTCCCCGTTCATTCATACGTTTTGCGGCATGTTTGGAAAAATTCAGGCCCTCCCTGGCACTCTCCTGGAGCAGTTTTTCAAATGATACCTGGTTCCCGCCAGTCTGCGACGTGTTCGTTTTTCTGCTGCCGGTACCGGCATGCCCATTTTCCAAACGCGGAACTCCGTTCATCTCCATATGTATTCCTTTCTTCCAAAAAAACCTCTGTCCGTCTGCAAATCATGCACTCCGGACAATCCCTTCTTTTCCTTTCCTAGACTGTAGCGCCCGCTACTGCGGCTGCACCTTCATCGGCACCTTTGTTCTCGTCCGTTTCAGACGGGTCGCCAGTTTCCTTTGATGCTTCCGAAGATCCTGCCGTCTCTCCTGCAGCATCTGTCGGATTCTTCACTCCTTCCGTTCCATCTGCAGCATCCGTCGGATCTTTCGTTCCTTCCGTTGTGTTTCCGGATTCTCCGTCACCGCCTTCGACCTTATCCGAATCTCCCACATCTTCTCCGTCACCATCTTCTTTGTCCGCATAGGGATCCGGAATCTTGCCCACACCTACCAGATAGGCCATAACATATTCCTTACTGTCCCCTTCCAGCTTGAACACAGGATTGCCGTTTACAAAACTAACGTATTCCACTTTCCCGTATTTGACACCTGTCGGAATTTCAGTACCTCCCTTCTCCTCAGTAACCATTACGGTCACCTCCTGGCCCAACAGACTTCCCGCATAGGTCTGTGTCGTAGTTGCTGTACTTGCCTCCATGGCTTCGGTCATGGAACTCATCGCCTGCATCATACCCATCTGAGTCAGCTGAGCCATCATCTCGCTAGTCTCCATGGGGTTCGTCACATCCTGGTTCTGAAGCTGAGTTGCCAACAACTGAAAAAAATCTGTCATCGACAAAGTATTCTTCTCATTGGACTCCACTGTATAACTCTGAACCACATCCGGATTACTGGTTCCGCTTACATTTGGTACACCTGCCATCCCTTCTCTCTCCTTTCTTCAATTACATTCCTCATTTTCCTGCCGGATATCTTTTTACACAAGTCCCAGCCGAAGCTGCTGCATAAAGGAATCTGTCTGCGGCTGCTCCTCCTGCCTGTGCTGCTGTCTTTCCTGCTGCTGACCGCCGCGGCCGCTTTGTTCCTGTGCTTCTTCTCCAGGTTCTTTCTGCGGCTGTTCCGTATAGATGACCGTCTCTTCTCCCGTATGCTCCTTTAAGATCGATGCGATCTCAGACGCCTTCTGGCTCAAGAGCTCCAGTGTCTTGGGATTGGACGCCATCACGGATACCATGGTCCTTCCCGCCTCATACTCCAGACGGATGGTCAGCTTTCCAAGCGAAACAGGTTCCAGTTCCACCGTCAGCACCTGACTGTCGCCCGGCTTTCCGGCAGCCACTGCTTTTCCAAGTTCCTGAGGCAGTTCCTCCACGGTGGATTTTACTGTATGTTCTCCCTCCTGGAATCCTGGATGTGATACATTCTGAGGATGTGTCACCTGCACCGGCGCTTCTGCTGCCTGCATGGGCGCTGTCTGATCAGGCTCCTGCACGGACAGCTCACTTCGGAAAGAATCTTCCTGATTTTGACCGGCATCTTTCTTCTCCGATACTGCCTGCGTGTTCCAGGGCCGCTGCTCTGTCACCGTTCCTTCGTGCTGCTCTTCTTTGGGAAGCACAGCCGCATGTTCCGGAACTTCCGCCTTTACCGCATCCGCTTTTGCATCTGCCGCGCCAGTGTCTGCTTTTTCTGCTTTGACTGTCTTCACAGCTTCCGCTTTCACCTCCGGCTTCACAGCTTCTGCTTCCGGCTGCCCGGGCAGTACAGATACTTCCATCGAGACTTCTACAGATTCCTGAACTGCTTCAGGAATAACCGTATCCAGCCTCTCTGTTCCGGCTTCCGGCATGATCTGCTGATCAGCAACTGCCGGGTCTGCAATCTGGACAACTGCCTGCTGAAGGATACTCTGCTGAAGCTCCATCTGTACAAGATCCGGAAGTTCTTCCTTCCCATCCGGCTCTTCTGCCGGCTCCTCCACCTGCTCTTCTACAGCTTCTTCTGTCTGCTTTTCTTCCGGTTTTCCGGTATTGCACGCATCTTCTGCCTTTCTGGCGTTCCCGGCATCTTCCGGCTTTCCGGCAGATTCCTTCTGCTGCAGGAGCCTGACGAAGTCATCCTTCGTATCCTGAACACGGTTCTGTACCCGGCGCTGTATGCCCGATGAAGCCGGCATACTGGCCTGCACCTGCATGTTCACAATCTTCTCCATTCAGTTCCTCCTTTCTTTTTGATTGTTTTATCTATAATCAACAGTATAAAAACTGTGATTACCCATTTTATGTATCAGCCTCTGTGCTGATGTCTCATCCGTATGGCCGCACTGGAAACAAATTCTTCAATAAATGTCTCATCTGCCCTGGCCACCGCTTTCTGATATTCCCTTAATTTTCGGTCTTTTAATTTTTCATATCTCGAGGTATCCACTTTTGCCTCGATCACTTCCTGCTTTTTCTCATTTTCCTGTTTTTTCAGAACGTTCAGACGTTCTTTCTCTTCATCAATGATCGTCTCCATCCGGCCGATGCACATATCAAACAGCCGGTAATTCTCGATTGTGGCCCCTTCTGTCTTGATCTGATCAAACCCGCTCTCATAACCTGTAAGCTCTCTTTTCAGTCCTCTGATCTGCTCCTGCTTTCTGTTCACATTCTGCATGATCGCTGCATGCTCTGTTTTCAGATTGTCAAGCACCTGTGTCTTATAGTCCAGCACTGTCTCCAGTCTGTACGCAAACCTCTTCAACCCGCCTCATCCTCCGTTATCATCCTGCAATCGCCTCCATAATCCGCAGTGTATCCTCATAAGAAAAACGTTCTCCGATTTCCTGACGCAAAAAGGCGTTGATATCATTGATCTTCGTAACCGCTTCATCAAGCGCCGGGTTCGTACCCCTTTTATAGGCCCCTATGGAAATCAGATCCGAATTCTTCTGGTAAAGCCCGAGAAGATTCCGCATTCTCGAAGCTGCTTTCTGATGCTCCGGCGGTACGATCTCCACCATCAGTCGGGAAATGCTGGCTCCGATATCAATAGCCGGAAAATGATTTTCATTGGCAAGCTGTCTGCTCAGCACAATATGTCCGTCCAGAATACCTCTTACCGTATCCGAGATCGGCTCGTTCGTATCATCGCCTTCCACCAGTACAGTATATACACCTGTGATGGAACCTGTGTCAAAATTTCCGCTGCGCTCCAGAAGTTTTGGAAATTCTGCATAGATTGAGGGGGTATATCCTCTTGCAATAGGCGGTTCTCCGATTGCAAGGCCGATCTCACGCTGCGCCATTGCGTAGCGGGTCAGGGAGTCCATCATCAAAAGCACATCATAGCCCTGATCTTTAAAATACTCCGCAATGGTCGTCGCCACCAGCGGACATTTCATACGGAGCATGGCAGGCTGATCCGATGTTGCAACCACCAGAACCGAACGCCTCATCCCTTCTTCCCCCAGGTCTTTCTCGATAAATTCCAGTACCTCTCTTCCACGCTCTCCCACCAGTGCGATCACATTGATGTCTGTCTTTACATTTTTGGCGATCATTCCCATCAGGGTACTCTTTCCCACACCGGACCCGGCAAATATCCCGATTCTCTGCCCTTTTCCGATGGTGTTCAGACCGTCGATCGCCTTAACGCCGAATTCCAGACGTTCCCGGATCGGAGGACGTGCCAGCGGATTGATATAGGGACTGTTGACCGTATAATACCGGACTGACTGAAACGGGTCTTTTCCGTCGATCGGATCCCCGAGGGCATTGATAATTCTGCCCCGCAGGAAATCCCCCACCGGCACTTTCAGACGGCGTCTGGTGTTCCTTACAAAGCTGCCGGATGCAATGCCGCTTGTAGCCTCATAGGTCATCAGCTGAATCTTTCCGTCCTTAAAGCCTACAACCTCCGCCGGCATCTGGCGGTTCTGCTCCTCATTGTAGATCATGACGATATCGCCGATGCTGGAACGGCCGCCGGACGCTTCCATGGACATTCCCACCACATTTTCAATTTTTCCAATATGGCTGATCGTCTCCGTCTTGCTGATCAGCTGCGGTATCTTCTCAAACATAAACTATACTCTCACATTTTCCAGGATATCCTTGATATTCTCGATCTGTGTATTGACGCTTACATCCACGATCTCCTCCGGCATCTCAATGATGCAGCTGCCGTTGTCCTCCTTATCCATGACAATGAACTTGATATTGTCAGACAGGTGGGACAGTTCATCAATGATATCCGCATCCGCTTCCATCATCATGTCATAATCGCTTTTATTTATGTAAATCTTTACCCATTCCGTCTTTTTCAGTTTTTCCGTAGCGGATATGATCATCTGGCGGATCACTTCTCCGCTGGAACGAAGGCTGATCTGGATCACCTTCTCACCGATCGCAATCGCACAGTCCTTCAGCTCGTCCAGATAATTCTTCAGGCACCGTTCCTTGGCTTTCTCCACGGAAGCAAGCGCAGTCTTCATGTCTTCCTGGAACGCCAGAAGTTCCTTCTCATATGCCATCCGGCACTCGCCTTCGGCACGTCTGCGGCTTTCCTCATAACCGGTATTGTAGCCTGCCCGGTAGCCTGCCTCCCTTGCCGCCTCAAATTCTTCCTCTGCCCGTTTTCTGGCATTCTCCAGCAGATCGTCCGCTTCTTTTCTGGCTTCTTCCAGAATCTTCCGGGCCTCCGATCCGATTTCGTCGACGGACTCGGCCGCATCCGGGGATTCCCCGGAAAAAACAGCCGGATCCTCCCCTGAAAAATCTCCGATTGCCCTTCCCGCTTTGTCCACCCTTGGAAAGACAGCCGCTTCGGGAGATTTTCTGCTTCTCATGACTTCCTCAGGAGGTATGTAAGGCTCAATCAGGCCCACATTCGACATGCCCGAGCGTTTGATGACACGACTAGATAATGATGTCGTCGTCCTCTCCTCCCTTCTTGATGATTACTTCTCCCTGCTCTTCCAGATGACGGATCACATTTACAATACGCTGCTGCGCTTCTTCCACATCCTTCAGCCTTACATTGGAAGTAACCTCCATATCGCCGCGGACCGAATCCGCCATACGTTTGGACATATTGTTGAAGAAAGTTGCCTTCATATCCTCGGAAGCATTCTTGAGGGCGAATACCACATCCTTGGTGTCCAGATCCCGGACAAAACGCTGTACCGAGCGATCGTCCATGTCGAGAATATTTTCGAACACGAACATCTTGTCGCGGATGTCCTGAGCCAGATCCGGATTCGATTTGCCCAGCTGGTCGAACACCTTCCGCTCTGTACTGCGGTCAATATTGTTCATCATATCCGCAACAAAATCAATACCGCCGACGCTCATATTATCTTCGCTGGTAATGATCGTCGCAAACTTGCGCTTCATCTCCTCTTCCACAATCGCAATTGCTTCCGGAGACACACGGTCCATGTGAGCCATGCCTTCAATGACGGCAATCCGCTTCTCGTCCGTAAGCTGCTCCAGAATCTGCGCAGCCTGCTCCGGTTCCATATACGCCATGATCAGAGCAATCACCTGCGCACGCTCATTCTGCAAAAGCGAAAGGAGCGCCTTGGGATCGCCTTTCATAAAGAAGTTGAACGGTCTGGACTGCAGAGTCTTTGACACTTTTTCCAGAAGGTTTCTGGCTGTTGATTCGCCAAACGCCTTCTCCAGGACGTTTCTTGCATAATCAAGGCCGCCGTCTGTCATCATCTTATGTGTCAGACAAAGCTTATAGAACTCATCCAGTGTCGCTTCCACCTGATTATTATTCGTCTTCCCCAGCTTCGCCACTTCATATGTAAGATCCTCAATATCCTCCTCATTCAGATATTTATAGATCTGAGAAGCCCTGTCAGCCCCCAGAGACACTACTACCAGTGCCGCCTTACTTTTTACATCCGTCAAAACATCACTGCTATTTGGAGTGTTTTCGGCCGGAGCCCCTGTTTCTGCCATCTGTCTCCTCCTCTCCCCTGAGCCAGCTCTGTACCAGCTTTGCAGCAATCTGCGGATTCTGGTCTACAAATTCCGCAATATTCTGCTTCAGGCGCATACTTTTCTGCATCCGCAGATTCATGATCTCTTCGCTGTTCATATCATCTTCATCGTCCAGGCCCCCTGCCCCCAGAGGACCGCCGGATCCGGTTTCATCAAGCCCCAGGTCACTGGCAGAGAGCTGATCTCCGCCTTCAAAATCTGCATCCTCAGGCTCGCTGTCCTTCTTTTTGCGTCTTCTGCGCAGCAGCAGGAAGAGAATCAGCAGAAGCAGCAGAAGGACACCCGCCACAATCGCAATCAGCAGCGGAAGCGGAATCAGAGTGGTAATGACTCCCAGCGTATCTTCCGGCGGGTTGAGAATCGGTTCCTCCTCTTCCGTCGGCATTCCCGGATCCCGTATAATGGTGATCTTGTCATTCGCCTCCGTTACCGGAATTCCTGCTGAATTTGCCACCAGTCGGTACAGATCCTCCTGCGGCACGCTTGTGTTATCGGTCAGAATGATCACGCCGACAGACACATCCTCCAGAATTCCCGGATCTACCTGTCTCTGTTCCTTTATTACATTATACAGCCACTCTCTGGAAGCGCTGCCGTCGTAGTAGCTGTCTGTCTCCTCCTCGTCGCCGTCCTCATTGGTATATCTCGGCGTATCTGCATTGGACTCTGTCCCTGCCACGCCTCCGGCTTCATTATTATACGCCTGAGAACTTTCATTCACCAGTTCTTCACTTTCCAGAAGCCCGGTCTTGTCTTCTTCGCTGATCTTCTCAGGAGTGGAATACTCTGTGCTCTCCTGAATCAGCTTTTCCATGTTGAGGGTGCCCTTTACCGAGACTGCCACGCTCCCTGTACCATAGAGCTTCTCCAGTACATTCCTGATGTTGGCGGCAATGCTGGTCTCTACCATAGAAGTCAGGCTGTTCAGGTCCGTTGCCGCAGAACCGCTGCCGGAAGAGCCTCCCACTTCCAGCATCGTCTCCCCATCCAGCACGACGACTTCCGCAAAATTCATACCGCGCACAGAATGGGCAACCAGATTCTTCACTGCCTGCGCCTTGTCTTCTGTCAAAACACTTCCATTCTGCATGGTAATCACAACCGAAGCAGATGCACCCTGCGTTTCATTATCTTCCAGTACGTATCTCTGTTCGGACGCCTCCGCAATATTTACCCTTGCCTCCTGAACTCCTTCAAAGGAACGTATGGTTGCACCCAGACGATCCTGCAGCTCATACAATGTGATCTGTTTCTTATCAGACTCCGTAGTCATAAGTCCGGTATTGTCCAGATACATGTCATATGCAAATCCATTCTTCGGATATCCCTGGGACAAAAGCGTTACTCTGGTAGTCTCCACTACCGCTTCCGGCACCCGTATGGTTCCATCCGAAGCATTATACTTGAAATCAATTTGCTGGTCCTGGAGCAGCGAGCCGATCTGCTGCGCTTCCTCCTGACTGAGACCCGAAAACAAAACACTGTAATCATTATTCTGCCCGAAAGTAAGCACAAGAATTGCAATCAGAGCAATTCCGACCGTTCCGGCCACAATTCCCAGTACAAGCCTTCGGGTTTTTTCTGACATTTTCTGCCAGCTTTCCTTTATATTCTGCACGTTTTCATCCAACCTTCTGCCATTTAATTAAAACCGATTAAAAGCACACATTCCCATGTGACTCCCCATTCATGCCTCACGGAAAGTGAACAGGAAATCACATCCGACTGTTCTGCCGCACACTCTGAAAATCAGACATTGATTTTGATCAATTCATTATATGCTTCCAGTGTTTTATTCCGAAGAGTAATCAACACATCAACCGTCAGTCCTGCTTTTGCCTCGGCAATCGGCAGCGTATGTACATCATCAATCTGTCCCGTAGCCAGAAGATACTGCTTCAGCTCCACATCCTCCTGAGTCTCACGGACCTGATCCACCGCATTTTTAAACACATCACCAAAGAGCGACAGCTGATCATTCGGCTGTCCTTTGGTTCTCTGACTGCCTGCAACATCTCCTGCATTGCCAATATTCCCTATATTTCCCCATGCGGACATAGGGGTGATAAATTCCGTCTCCATAGTTCTTCTCCTCTTTCCTTACATCTGCTTCAAAAACTCCGTTCTGACAACGGACCGTCCCATATCAATACAGAATCTCCGAAACCTTAAAACGTACGTGCAACACTCTTCAGACGGCTGATATCATTGCTCAGAGAGTTCAGCATATACTGATACTCATAAGCCGTGCGTACCAGCTGAACCTGCTCCTGATCCATATCGACGTTGTTGCCGTCCAGTCTGGTTGTTTCAGACCGGGTCGTATGAATACGCAGTCTGGACGAATCGATTGCCTGTGCTACCGCCTCTCGCGGCGAGCCCGAAGCACTGGCCTCCGACAGCCTCCTGCTTAGTTCGTCCTCGAATGTGATGTACTGTGACTTGAACCCTGGAGTGTCCACATTGGCAATATTGTTCAGTGTTACAGTCTCTCTCGTCCATAAATAATCCAGCATCTTCTCTGTCAAGGAAACACCATTTCCGTATATACCCGACATACCTGTCCCTCCTAAAAACTTTCTTTTATCCTTCAGTATATTCAGCACCCTGTCAAAATAGTTCTGTTCAGATGCAATTATCGTTCCCTACCATCATACCATTACTGACACACAAAATCAAGAAAAGGAATTATTTTTTTGTGTTTTTTATGTGTCTTTTGCAGAATTTTGACGCGCTTCTTTCCATCTTTGTTATATACTGCCAATAAAATGTAATATTACCTCTCCGTTGGAAAAATCAGGAACAACGAACGCTGTCATTTTTGATTGCCGTTCCCTGCAAAACCAGGAAATACAAGGCTGCCCGCAGACAAAGAGACCCACAGTCTTTATTCTGCGGGTCTCTTTCCTGTAGTTGTTTAAAAATCAGTCTTAATTTTTCAGTTTGAAGCTTCCGATCAGCCTCTTCAGAATCTGAGCCTGGCTTGCAAGTTCTTCACTGGCAGCCGCACTTTCCTCAGATGTGGCAGAGTTGGACTGAACCACCGTGGAGATCTGAGTGATACCATCCTTGATCGTGTTGATTGCAAGCTCCTGCTCTCTGGAAGCGTCTGAGATCTTCCTGATATCTGCAGTTACGTTCTCCGCCCCGGCCACTACAGAATCCAGAGATTCCTGTGTCTTTCCCGTCAGGACAGAACCGTTTTCCACTACCTGGAGCGTCTTTTCAATCAGCTCGGTAGTATCTTTGGCAGCATCTGCACTCTTTGCAGCCAGATTACGCACTTCATCCGCAACAACCGCAAATCCTTTCCCTGCGCTGCCTGCCCGTGCAGCTTCCACGGCCGCATTCAGGGCCAGGATGTTGGTCTGGAACGCAATATCCTCAATCGTCTTGATGATCTTGCTGATCTCACTGGAGCATGCATTGATCTGGTTCATCGCTTCTGCCATCTCCTGCATCTGCTCATTGCAGACCGTGATGCTTTCGCCTACCACCTCTGCCTCTCTGTTGGTAGAAGCAGCCGTCTCTGCGTTATTATTGATCTGCTCCGTAATACGCTCCACCATCTGAAGCAGATTATCCACTTCAGAAGCCTGCTCCGTTGCTCCCTGTGCCAGGCTCTGCGCGCCGACAGCTACCTGATTGGCCCCCGAATCCACCTGATTGGCAGAAACATGGATCTGAGACAGCGTCTGATTCAGCTGTTCGCTGATCGTGGCAATGGAAGTCTGAATCTGAACAAAATCGCCGATATAGGAAATCTGACTTTCCTTTCCAAGATCGCCTCCGGCGATGCCGTCCAGCACCTCCGAAATGTCCGTTATATAAAGCTTCAGGTTTTTAACAGAAGTATTCAGCGAATCTGCAAGCTGGCCAAGTTCATCCTGGCTCTTCACTTCGATCTGGAAGCCCAGTTTTCCCTGTGCAAGTTCCCTGCTGGACTCCGTAATGTTTCTGATCGGCACAAGAATCCGCCGGATCACCAGTCCGACCAGCAGTCCATTCATGATCAGAATCAGCAGAAGAACCACCAGGCTCACAACCTCTGTCACATTGATGGAATTTCGAAGGCTGTTCTGATTGTCCGCAACCTGATTTTCCGTGATCTCTGCCACCTCATCCAGAATCGACACGAGCTGATCCACATTTGCCTTGACAACATTCAGATACATATCCCTTGCCTGTTCCGGATCCTGTGCATTCAGATCAAGAACCGTCTGCGCCGACTCATGGATGGCCTGATGAATGGGCTTCATCTCTTCGATCAGTTCCAGAATTCTGCTGTCCACACCCGACAGATCCGAACTGTAAAACCAGTTGCCCAGTACACAGGTGCGGTAATCCTTACTGCCTGTAAATTCCGTCCCCATGGAAACAGCCGAGCACAGATTTTCAACCCAGCCGTAATGAGCCTTCTGTGCGGTCAATACCAGTGCATGAATGTCCACCGACTGTTCCATATCCTTTGTATAGGATCTGCTTGCATTCAAGCTGGTCACTGTTACCACCCCGCTGATGATCACTGCCAGAAACACCAGGGCAACACGTATCAAAACTTCCTGTTTTATTGTGCGCTTCATGTTCTCTCCTTAATCCCTCTCATGCGGTCATACACATTGAGAATGTTCTGTTTTCTATCAATTATTGAACTGCGGATGTTCAGCAAGTCATCAATACTTGTCGTTTCCGCCATAGGATATATTCATATCCATACCATAGTCCGGCTCGTAGGAAGATACCCCGGACGAAACGCCGGATGCCGCATAGCTGCTGTCTCCTTCCAGCCGGAACTTTCTCACCAGTTCGCTCAGAATCTGTGCCTGTCCGGAAAGCTCCTCGCTGGCTGCGGCGCTCTCCTCTGCCGTAGCCGAGTTGGTCTGCACCACGCTGGAGATCTGATCAATACCGACGGTAATCTGCGAGATGGACTCTGCCTGATTGGTAGCCGCTCTTGCAATGGCATCCATCATGCTGCTTGCTTCCTGAATATCTGAAATCACATCCTGCAAAGACTGTGCCGTCTCATCTGCAATATTCTTTCCGTTTTCCACTGCCTGAAGAGAATTCTCGATCAGGGCAGCCGTATTCTTGGATGCTTCTGCTGATTTGCTTGCCAGGTTGCGTACTTCATCTGCCACAACGGCAAACCCCTTGCCTGCCGCTCCTGCCCTTGCCGCCTCTACCGCTGCATTCAGTGCGAGGATATTGGTCTGGAATGCAATATCTTCAATCGTCTTGATGATCTTTCCGATCTCGCCGGAGGAAGAATTGATATCCGCCATTGCCTGAAGCATATCCTGCATACGGTTGTTGCTCTCGCCTGCTTTCTGTCCAACCTGCATGGATTTTCCGCTGGCTTCCTGTGCCTGCTGAGCCGTATGATTGATATTGTTCGATATTTCATTAATCGATGCCGCCAGCTCTTCCACAGAAGACGCCTGCTCGGTAGCACCCTGTGAAAGCGCCTGTGCCCCTGAGGATACCTGGTCGGATCCGGAGGACACCTGAGTTGCCGAACGGTTCAAAGTTGAAAGCGTCTCGTTGAAGGTCTCCCTGATCTTCTTCATGGAATGGAAGATCTTCTCATAATCGCCGATATATGCATCCTGGCTCTGGGAACAAACCGTAAAGTCGCCGTCTGCCATGGCTCCGAGAACCTTCTCGATATCTGCCACGATGGAGCTGACCTCCTGCGTCACCTTGCGCATGCTGTCCGCCATGGAACCGAATTCATCTCTGGCTTCATATCCCACATCCACGGAAAGATTCCCCTTCACCATTTCCTTCATTGCGGCCTCGATGACTCTTACCGGAGCTGCGATGTTCATACTCAGGCGGAGCGCCAGGAAGACGGTAATGGCAAATGCCACTGCCGCAATGGCAATGCCGAGAGCCAGAAGCCCGCTCAGTTCAAACATCTGATAATCAAAATTCTCCTCACACACGGTCCCAATCTGCGTATACGCCTGGTTCAGAACCTCTGTATACTCTTCCACCACCGGTATGTACTGCTCCTGGATGATCCGAAGCGCCTCTGCATTGCCCGCTTCCGTCCGAAGCGCCATCTGCTCCATAATGCTCTCTCTGACACTGGCATTATTTACCATCAGCGTCTCAAACTGCTTGAGCAGAGTCGTATCTCCTTCATACTCATTGCACAGCTGTTCAACCGCCGCACGGATATCGGAGACATTCTGATTCACAATCTGAGACCTCTGCGTATATTCCTGCTGGTCCGTCGTCTCAACTATGAGCAGCATCTCCTTCAGCGCTTCCTGAAGCTTCACCTTGATATCCTGCACCGTGGTCACTGCAACAAAGTCCTCTTCATAGAAGCTCTGATAACCGGCCTTGGATATGGCAATCCCTGAACAGGTAGCGATCACTGACACCAGAAACAGCGCCAGTATGAGACCAAAGGATACTAGAAATTTAACATTAAGTTTTAGGTTTTTCATCTCAACCCCTCCTTGTAAAAGCTGTCGGATTCGCTTCTCCATATCAGGGAAGCCCGCCGCTATCTTTTAATATGTCGACGCCTTTTCTTCTTTTATAACATGTTTTTAATATTTTTTTCACTTTTTTTTAAAAACAGGGAACAAATCTCTTATGCATCCTGTATTTCCGCCGATAAATAATCTAGTATGCCATGGCCTGCCATACATTTTTTCACAGTACACAGCAGGCTCTTTGTTTTATGCATTCCTTATTATTAGAAGCGTATGCAGAAACTATATCAAAAAGACAGGTGGTGTTTATAATGGATAACGGTATGGAAGGTATGCTTGATACATACCTCTTCGAGACGAATTCTCTTCTGGACCAGCTTGATGAGATGCTTGTAAAGGATGAGAAGATCGGTGATTTCTCTTCCGATGACGTCAATGAGATCTTCCGCATCATGCATACGATCAAGGGGTCTTCCGCCATGATGGAGTTTGGCTCTCTTGCAAGTATTGCACATCATATAGAAGATTTGTTCTTCTATATCCGTGACAAGGGCATCGATTCTCTGGATCCGGAGCACAAGAAAGAACTGTTTAATCTGATGTTCCGTTCCGAAGACTCCTTAAGAGGACAGGTGGAAAAGGTGGAGAACGGGGAACCCCTGGATACCGATATGGATTCCTTCGCTTCCGAGATTAATCAGTTTCTGAAAAAGATCAGCGGAGCTGCATCGGAAGAACCGGAAGCGGCCGCGCCGGATGCGGGACAGGAAGCTGCCCCGGACAGCCTGTCGCCCGCAGGGAATCTCCCCGCAGACGACAAAGCCATATGTTTCCTGCATGTATTCCTGGACGAAGGAATCGGCATGGAGAATCTGCGCGCATTTATGATCGTAAACTCCATAAGAGAATGTGACGTGGATTTCCGTCACTATCCTTCGGATATGGATTCCAACCCGGATACCTGTGCAGTCATCATTGACGAGGGCTTCTATCTCGCTTTCGAGGATGAAGAGATGGCCGCCAAGGCGGAAGACCTCCTGAAGTCCCAGGGACATATCCGTTCCTATGAACTGATTATGGCTCCGCAGCCGGAACCGGAGCCGGAAGCTCCAAAAGTTCCCGCAGAAGCTCCTTCTCCGGCTCCCGCTCCCAAACCGGAACGCAAAGAGACGCCGCAGAAAGCACCGGCAGCCGGTACGCCGGTCAAACAGAATCTGATCAGTGTCAACCTGACCAAGCTGAACGACCTCATGGATATTGTCGGAGAGATTGTAATTACAGAGTCCATGGTTACCTCCTGCCCCGAACTGGATCAGCTGAACCGGGACAGCTATGACAACTTTATGAAATCCGCCCGCCAGCTGCGCAAGCTGACCGACGACCTTCAGGATCTTGCCATGTCCCTGCGAATGGTTCCCATCTCCGGTGTTTTTCAGAAGATGAACCGTATCGTCCGCGACATGAAGCAGAAGCTGGGCAAAGATGTCCGTCTGACTCTGATCGGAGAGGACACGGAGGTTGACAAGACCATCGTGGACAGCATCCAGGACCCGATCATGCATATGGTCCGCAACTCCATGGACCATGGAATCGAAGATACGGCAGACGAACGTATCGCCGCAGGCAAGAACCCTCAGGGAGAGATCATTCTTTCCGCTACGCATACGAGCAATGAGGTCATTATCTCTATTGCCGACGACGGAAAGGGCATGAATCCCGACCAGATTCTGGCCAAAGCAAGGGAAAAAGGCATCCTTGTGAAACCGGAAAGTGAATATTCGAAGAAAGAAGCCCTCGGCCTCATCATGCTGCCCGGCTTCTCCACCAATCAGACCGTCACAGAGTATTCCGGCAGAGGCGTCGGCATGGACGTGGTGAAGAAAAATGTGGAAAGCGTCGGCGGCGTTGTCTCCCTCACCAGCGAGGAAGGACAGGGAACCACGTTCTCCATCAAGATTCCTCTCACCCTCTCGATTATGGACGGCATGAAGGTCACAGTGGGACGTTCGATCTTCACAATCCCCATTGCCAATATCCGTCAGTCCTTTAAGATTACGGCGGAAGAGATTCTCTATGATGAGAACGGCAACGAGATGGTGGAACGCATCGGCGGCTTCTATCCGATCGTCCGTCTCCATCAGTTCTATGGTATCGAGACAGAGGTCCTGAATCCGGAAGGCGGCATCCTGATCTGGGTAGAGACCAGCGATCATTCCTTCTGCCTGTTCGTGGATGATCTGATCGGAGAACAGCAGGTGGTGGTGAAACCGTTCCCCGCTTTCCTGAACTGCTTCGAACTTAAGAATTATGGTATCGGCGGCTGTACGATTCTGGGCGACGGCAATATCAGTATCATTCTTGATATTCCAAGCCTGCACACAGCTACCCTTGAAAGCTTTTAGAGACAGGAGGAATAGATATGGCTGAACAAACAACTCCCAATGAGGAGATCTTTGATGCAACAGAGCAGGATGAGATATCTACGGTGGAACGCTGCCTGACCTTTCAGTCCGGCGACCTGATCCTGTATATCAGTACCCGGCATGTGATCGAGATTCTCAATAATTATTCCATCACCAATCTGCCTCTGGTGCCTCCTTATATCAAGGGGATCATCAATTTAAGAGGTCAGGTTCTTCCTGTTGTGGATATCCAGATGCGTATGGGCAAATGCGAGGCAGAATGCGGAACAGAGACCTGCATTATTGTCCTTGACATTGACTCTGTCTCTCTCGGAATTATTGTGGATTCTGTCCGTCAGGTAATCGACATCGACCTGAACAACGTGCAGCCGATTCCGCTGAAGCGTCAGCAGAAGCTTCTGGACGGAATGGTAACCATGGAAGATGGAAGTGTCTTCATGTCTGTGGACTGTCAGGCGCTTATCAAAGCGCAATATTAAACGATATGGGGTGATTTAGATGCTGACGCTTACCGATCAGGACTTCCAGCGTCTTTATGTATACATTAAGCAGAATTATGGAATTGATCTGAGCAAGAAAAAGCAGCTTATCGTAAGCCGGCTTTCACATACGCTGGCCGCACAGGGGTTCAGGGATTTCAAGGGCTATGTGGATGAGATCCTTTCCGGCCGCGACACGGATATGGTCACGGCCATGCTGAATAAACTGACAACCAACTATACTTATTTTCTTCGGGAAGAAGCACATTTTAAATATTTCCAGGAAATCATTCTTCCGGATCTGGAGAAAAAGCACGCCGCAGACAAGTCCCTTTCCATCTGGAGCGCCGGCTGTTCCTCCGGGCAGGAGCCTTATACAATCTCCATGTTCCTTCTGGAGTATTTTGGTTCAAAATCTTCCCAGTGGGATACCAGAATTCTTGCCACGGATATATCCAACAAGATTCTGGATGAAGCCATCCGTGCCAGCTACCCGGAGGAAAGTATGGAGCCGCTTCCTGCCACATGGAAGACAAAATATTTTGTAAAAACCGGAAACGGCAAGTGTACGGTCTCTCCGGCTCTCAAAAAAAACGTGATCTTCCGGCCATTTAACCTGATGGATCCGATCACTTTCAAAAAAAAGTTTGATCTGATCTTCTGCAGAAATGTAATGATCTATTTTGATCAGGATACAAAAGACGCTCTGGTGCGCCGTTTTTACAACGCAACCGTACCGGGCGGTCATCTGTTTATCGGTCACTCGGAAGGACTGACCAAGAGCACCTGTCCTTATGAGTATATTCAGCCGGCAATTTACAAAAAAACAGCCAGATAGGTTTTATACAGAGCTTTAAACAAGAAAGAAGGTATCCGTTCATGGTCCAGAAGATACGCGTAATGGTAGTAGATGATTCCATGCTCTTCCGGAGCTGGCTGATCAAATGTCTGCAGGAAGACCCGCGGTTTGAGGTGGTTGGATTTGCTGCCAATGCCCTTGAAGCCAAGAGCAAACTTCCCATGCTGAAGCCGGACATTATGACACTGGATATTGAGATGCCGGGGATGACCGGACTGCAGTTTCTAAAGGAAGTACTTCCCATGCATCCGGTACCCATTATCCTTGTGTCCTCTCTGAATGTGCAGGTATTTGACGCACTGGCCGCCGGCGCGGTAGATTTTGTCCGGAAACCGGAAAGCGAGCCGGGTGCCAGAGAGCGTTTTATCCGCACGCTTCGATCCAAGCTTGCCGTTGGAAAAAATGCGCATCCCCGTCTGCCTTCCCATGATCCGTCAGCCATACTGAACAAGGCAAAGGCGGCGTCTGTCGGCAGTGCGATCAGCAGTTCGGGCGGAATTGGACTGCAGCATACCTTGTCTGCAGCCCACAGAACCGCAGCTGCTCCGGCGCATTCCAATGTAGATGTCATTGCCATCGGCGCTTCTACCGGAGGAACCGAAGCAATCCTGGAAGTGGTCCGGCATTTCCCGGCAAAGATGCCTGGAATCGTCATCACCCAGCATATGCCGGCCGGTTTTACATCCATGTATGCAGAGCGCCTGAACCGGATCTGCAATCTTCAGGTCCGGGAAGCCAAACACGGGGACAAAATACAGCCGGGACTGGTGCTTCTCGCCCCCGGCGGCCTGCAGATGCGGGTAGTACGAATGGGCAGCGGCTATGCGGTCACCTGCTCGGATGGGGAAAAGGTCAGCGGACACAAACCCTCCGTGGACGTTCTCTTTGATTCTGTCGCCTCCACTGTGCGCAACCGCGCCATTGGTGTCATTCTCACCGGCATGGGTGCCGACGGCGCCGCAGGCATGCTTCGTATGAGAAAGGCCGGCGCTTACACAATCGGACAGGACAGGGACAGCTGTGTGGTATACGGAATGCCCATGGAGGCCTTTAAAATCGGCGCTGTCTGTATGCAGGCCCCGCTGAATTCTATTCACCATGCGGTGATGGGCAGGCTTGCCAAGGGCTGACAGATCGGTAAAGTGAAAAAGGACCATCGGAACTGATCCGGATGGTCCTTTATTCTGCACCTGTTTATTCTTTTTAAAAAAATCCTCTTTATTTTAAAAATCCGTTCACAATCTGTTCTTCTGCTTCCTGCTCTGTCAGTCCCAGCGTCATGAGCTTGATGATCTGCTCCCCTGCAATCTTGCCAATGGCTGCTTCATGAATCAGGCTTGCATCCAGATGGTTCGCATCCAGAGACGGAACGGCATTTACATGTCCCTGATCCATCAGAATCGCATCGCATTCTGTATGCCCGTAGCATGCATTATTTCCGCAGATTCTGGAATGAAACACCTGGCTGGATGTGCCTTTTGCAACCGAACGGGATACCACATCCGCCGTAGAGCCAACGCCATTCAGATCGACCTGAAAATTTGTCTCTGCATACTGATTCTCATGGGTCATGATCTTTTCCTTGATGATCAGAGTCGCTCCGTCCTTCAGATCCGCTTTTGTATCCCGGATTGTGGAATCCACGCCTTTGATCTGGGTGGTCTCCATCTCCATATATCCGTTTTCCTCCATATGGACGACCGTCGTGGGATTCAGGATCCGTTCCCCGGTTCCCTCTCCTTCCCCATAATGCTTTTCCACATATCGGACTTTTGCATTTTTTCCAATATGAAAAGTATGAATCCCGTCGTGCCCGGTATCCTCGCTGCCGCCGCAGTGGATGCCGCAGCCCGCAACAATCACCACATCCGCATCATCCCCGATATAAAAATCATTGTAAACCAGATCTTTCAGGCCGCTCTGGCTGACAATCACCGGAATATGAACACTCTCGTTCTTCGTTCCGGATTTTACGATGATATCAATGCCCGGCTTATCCTTCTTCGTGACAATATCAATATTGGCCGTTGTATTCCTTCCCACAAGCTGGCCGTTATCCCGTACATTGTAGGCCCCCTCCGGTACTGCATGGAGATCCGCCACCTTCTCCAGCATGTGCATCTGTAACTGATCCATTTTTTCTCTCCTATTAAAGTTCCGCATCTTCTCTCTCAAAGCCCCGGATCTGGAACCGTTTCCGAATGCACTGCCTTCTGAAACGGTTCCGGGCTTTTCTCCTTCCGATGCTGTTTTTAAAGTTCCGCATCTTCTCTCTCAAAGCCCCGGATCTGGAACCGTTTCCGAATGCACTGCCTTCTGAAACGGTTCC
>VSND01000009.1:83149-111177 GCA_009774145.1 Lachnospiraceae bacterium
GGGCTTTTCTCCTTTCGATGCTGTTTTTAAAGTTCCGCATCTTCTCTTCCGATGCCATTATACAATTTTATTCAAGAGTGCGCTGCATGCTTCGGAGGATGCATGCAGCAGCTCCGGCAGAACTTCGTCCCTGGTCCCCTGGGCTCTGACTTCCCCGTCCGCCAGCACGATGATCTGATCGGCAATGTTCAGGATCCGCTCCTGATGGGAGATGATAAGGATAGAACCGTGGATCTTATCCCTCATATTCTCAAATACCCGTATCAGATTGTTGAAACTCCACAGATCAATCCCGGCTTCCGGCTCATCAAAGATGGACAGCCTGGTTCCCCGCGCCATGATCATGGCGATCTCGATCCGCTTCAGTTCTCCTCCGGACAAAGAAGCATTTACTTCCCGGTTGATATAATCCTTTGCACACAGTCCCACTTCCGACAGATAGTGGCATGCCCTGTTCAATGACAGCGCCTCTCCATGAGCCAGATTGATCAGGTCCAGAACCGTCAGTCCCTTGAACCGGACCGGCTGCTGAAATGCAAAACTGATTCCCTTTTTCGCCCGTTCTGTAATGGACAGATCTGTGATATCTTCTCCGTCGAACAGAATCTTCCCCGAAGTCGGTTGAATGATCCCCGAGATCACCTTCGCCATGGTGGATTTTCCGCCGCCGTTGGGTCCCGTAATCGCCACAAAGCTGTCCTCTATTTTCAAATTCACATGCTTCAGGATTCCCTTTTCCTGAGAATCTTCATTTACCTGAAAGCAAATATCCTGTAGTTCAAGCATCCCCTGCGCCTCCTGTGTATTCTTCTCTGTCTATGATAACAGTGTGTGAAATATCTGGCAAGACCCAAATCAAAAAAGGACAGCGCCCGCTTTTAATGGACTGGAGCCAGCAGCACCTTTCCGCTGCCGCGGTATACATTTACCAGACCTTCTCCGGAAGCAGCGGAACCAATCAGTGTCTTTCCGGAACGTTCTACGGTGAATTCCAGCGTGGAACTCCATGCAACTGCAAAATTGCCGTCCACCTTCAGTACATCATTGTTCAATGTAATCTCAATCAGCTCTTCCCGCGGGTAATCGGATTCCAGACAGACAACGCCGTTTCCTGTAAGGCCCAGGTTAAACAGTCCTTCGCCGCCTGCCACTGCGGAAGACAGATTCGAACGCATGACTGCCTTATGCTTCAGATTCGACTCACACGCCAGAAAAAGCCCGTCGTCCAGCACAATCGATCCGCCCCAGTCGTTCAGATCCTCCAGCAGAATATATTTATATGTAGGTTCCAGAACCAGTGTGCCGTCACCGGTATATTCCGGCTTGATCGCGGACTCGCCCGTCACTTTTCCGCGGACTGCTTTTCCGAGAAAGTCCCCTACGCTCTTGACGCCTGTCGTCGCATTTACATTTCCGACCATCCACTGCATGGCCCCTGCCTGCAAAGTCACATGAGATTTGCTCAGTTCACAGATTACCTGACGCTTACGCACGTTCATCTCATTGCAGAAATATGCGGTCTGCGCATTCTGAGGACTTACGCTTAAATCCTTTAAATACTCTACCGCCGTAAATGCGCCTTTCTGGCCCAGAATACGGATATTTTTATTATTGGTAAAATTATTGATCTGATACATGGTACGTATCCTCCTGTAAAATAATGATCTTTGGCTCCGGATATGGAGCGGAGCCTGCATCCTGTCTATTATAATCCATATGCCGAAGACTTACAACACCATTTTATGCAGCAGAAAAGTCCGTATCCACAGTTTTTTAACAGGAACTGACAGCTTCTTGATCTGACAGGAATTTCTCTGTAGAATAGAATACAAAAACACTTCAAAAACGGAGGTACTGCTTATGAAACCGGAAAATTCCCCTGACAACTATGAAAAATGGTGTACGGAATGGCAGCAGCGTTTTCTGACACTGGATCAGGACAGGCTTCTGCATCAGATACCCGGGCTGGATGCAGACGGGGATTATCTCACCCTCTCCTATTATCACAGCCGGTACGGGATCCGCAGAGACACCGGAGAGATCCTCTGTCTGGAGGATCCTCATCCCCTGACCATTTTTACCCGCCTGAACCTCTATACCCTCCTGTGGTACTGCACAGAACATGCTGCACTGACAGGCGAGTGGATGCCTTTTCGCAGTCTGAAGAATGCCTCGCCTTTTGGTCCTGCCTTTCAGAAGACCGTAACGGATGTCTTTGCCAAAACCTTTTCCGGACATCTGCCGGAACTGGAACAGGCCTGCCGGACCCTGGGCGGAAAAAAACTCCCCCACTCGGATGCCGGATACCAGATCGATGCCTTCGCCTGCATCCCGGTACAGTTTCTGTTCTGGGACAGGGACGAGGAATTTCCGGCACAGGCCAACATCCTGTTTGACCGGGGCGCAACCGGCTTTATTCATGTGGAAAGTCTGGTATCTGTCGCTTCTGAAGGCCTTTCCCTGCTCACAAAAGCATCCGGACTTTCCCCAAAGGGAAATACATTTACCTGATCCTGTACATACTAATGAATATCGGTGGTTTCCAAATCTGCAGACAGGCTGTGCATCTGATGCTGTCGGGAACATCCATCGGTAAAATAACGATCCACGATACAGGAGGTATCACATGCAGCATATTCAGTCAACGGTCACAGACCTTCCTTCCAGCTGCAAATCTGCTGCCGATCATATGGCGCAGGTGCTTGCAGAGGAGGATCAGTACGCAGACTTAAATGAGCGCTGCCGTCAGAAAATACTGGAACTGGAGGATACTCTTTCCAGAGAACTGAAGGAACGTGTGGCGCTGGTCGCTTACCGGATCTGATTCTGCCAGGGAGACTGCAGGGCTGTCTGCGCCTTCTGCGGCGCCGACAGCCCTGCATCCTTTCCCGCTGAATCTTCAAAGCAGGATCCCGTTTCCGTTTCATTTTTAGAGAATGTCGATATATTCCCCTGCCAGCGCCTTGTTCATACTGCGCACCGCACAGAATTTTCCGCACATACTGCAGGTATCACTGTGGTCATCCTCCGGTTTTCTGTCATTTCGAATCGCCTTTGCCGTATCCGGATCCAGCGCGCAGGCGAACTGCCCGTCCCAGTCCAGCACACGGCGCGCATCCGCCATCCGGTCGTCGATCTCTCCTGCCCCTGGGATCCCTTTGGCAATATCCGCTGCATGAGCCGCAATCTTCGAAGCGATAATCCCCTGTTTTACATCCTCCACATTCGGAAGCGCCAGATGTTCGGCAGGCGTTACATAACAGAGAAACGCCGCGCCGTTCATGGCGGCGACCGCACCGCCGATCGCTCCCGTAATGTGGTCATAGCCCGGCGCAATATCCGTCACCAGCGGTCCCAGCACATAGAAAGGAGCTCCCATGCAGATACGCTTCTGTATCTCCATATTCGCCGCCACCTGGTTAAGCGGAACGTGTCCGGGGCCCTCCACCATGACCTGCACATTGTGGTCCCATGCCCGTTTTGTCAGCTCTCCCAGACGGACCAGCTCCTCGATCTGGCACACATCTGTGGCATCTGCCAGGCACCCCGGGCGGCAGGCGTCCCCCAGAGAAATGGTCACATCATATTCTTCACAGATCTTCAGTATCTCGTCAAAATATTCATAAAAAGGATTTTCCCTGCCTGTCATGCTCATCCAGGCAAACACCAGGCTTCCTCCCCGGCTGACGATATTCATCTTCCTTTTGTGCTTCCGGATCTGCTCAATGGTCTTTCTTGTAATTCCGCAGTGAAGCGTCACAAAATCCACACCGTCTTCCGCATGAAGCCGTACCACATCTATAAAATCTTCTGCCGTCAGTGTGGACAGATCTCTCTGGTAATGAATCACGCTGTCATAGACCGGAACGGTCCCGATCATAACCGGGCATTCTCTGGTCAGCTTCTGCCGGAAAGGCTGCGTGTTGCCGTGACTGGACAGATCCATGATGGACTCTGCCCCCAGCCTGACGGCGCTCATCACTTTCTCCATCTCCATATCGTAATCTTTACAGTCTCTGGATACGCCAAGATTCACATTTACTTTGGTCCGCAGCATGCTCCCCACGCCTTCCGGGTCCAGACAGGTGTGGCGTCTGTTGGCGCAGATTACCGCTTTTCCCTCTGCCATCAGTTTCATAAGCCGTTCAACCGGCATCTTCTCCTTTGCCGCCACTGTCTCCATCTGCCAGGTTCTGATTCCTTTTCTGGCTGCATCCATCTGTGTGGTATAACTGTTCATCTTATTCTCCTCTCTTCCTGGTGCCTCTGTTTCTCTGTCTTTTTTGTTAACGGAGCGCCCGCGGCAGTCCGTTTTCTGTACGGCTCATCTGCCCGCGGTAAATACATATGCATGATTCATGGGACCTGTCCCCTTTCCCAGATCAAGCTGTGCAGACAGCGCATGCGACAGATAGTCTTTTGCCCGGACTACCGCCTCTTTCAGGCCGTATCCCCTGGCAAGATTCGCCGCAATGGCACTGGATAATGTACACCCGGTACCATGGGTATTGGGATTATCGATCCGCTCCCCCTCTATCCAGCAGATCTCTCCATCCTGACACAGCAGGTCATTGGCATCACGGATGCGGTGCCCTCCCTTGCAGAGCACCGCCGCATGCCAGCGTTCATACAGCGCCTGCGCCGCCTGTTCCATCTCCTCCGCCCTGCGGATCTTTCTGCCGGACAGAACCTCCGTTTCCGGTATATTCGGCGTGATGATCTCCGCCAGCGGAAACAGTTCCTCCTGCATAACCAGCACTGCCTCCTCCTTCATCAGACGGGAACCGCTGGTGGAAACCATAACCGGATCGAGTACAATATGTTTTGCCTCATATTTCCGAAGCCTTCCTGCCACCGCTCTTATGGACTCCCTGGAAGGCAGCATCCCGATCTTGACCGCGTCCGGGCAGATATCCGTAAAGATACAGTCCATCTGTTGTTCCAGAAATTCCGGAGAAACCTCCACAAGCCCGTACACGCCGGTCGTATTCTGGGCCGTCAGTGCGGTCACCGCACTCATGGCATATACGCCGTTGGCGGTCATGGTTTTGATATCAGCCTGTATGCCGGCGCCCCCGCAGGAATCACTTCCGGCGATGGTCAATACGGCTCTCACAGGTTCCCCCTTTCTCTCAGCCAGCGGGCTTCTCCTGCATCCTGGCATGCTGCTTCCTGCCGGAAACTTCTTACCGCCTGCAGCAGTTCCTCTGCTGCCTCTGCCTTACGCGCTTCTGCAAACAGTGCGCGAATGACCGCAATTCCGTCAACGCCGCTTCCTGTAAGCCTCCAGACATTTTTACGACAGATCCCGCCGATTGCAACAACCGGAATCTCCACTGCCTGACAGATCGCTTTCAGTTCCCCGCAGGGAAGCGCTGCCGCGTCGGTCTTGGTACTGCTGCCGAATACTGCCCCGCATCCAATATAATCAGCTCCTGCACGCTGCGCTTCCAGTGCCTCTTTCACATTATGTGCGCTTCCTCCGATGATAGAATTGTCCCCAAGCAGTTCCCTTGCTTTTTCGATCCCCATATCGGAAAGTCCCACATGAACTCCGTCTGCCCCGGCCTTTTTCGCAATGTCCGGCCGGTCATTGATGATCAGCGGAACCTGATACCGTCTGCACAGCTTTCGCAGTCTAAAGGCCTCTTCCAGAAGCTTCTGGTCATCCATGTTTTTCTCCCGAAGCTGCACACAGGTAACTCCTCCCTTCAGAAGTTCTTCTACCGGTTCCTCCAGCCTTTCGCCCGGTTTCAGCCAGCTTCTGTCGGTTACCGCATACAGCTTCAGTGTTTCCCCAGTGATTCTCATCTCTCTCCCCTCCGTTTCTTTTATTCTTTCCGGCATATAAAAAGGAAGATGCACTGCAGGCATCTTCCGAATTCCTTCTTCTGTACGGTTCTCAAAAAAAGAGATGCCGCAGGCACCTCTCTTCTTTCATCCGGTATCATCCCTACGTTGGCATTATCCAAATCAGGTTATGGGTCGAAGCGCCTCAGCTTCCTCTCAGCCGGCTTCCAGCCAGCTCCCCTTTTCCATATCTTTTATTTTGTCAAGTCCATTATAAAACAGTCCGGTGTATTTTGCAACTGTAAATAATATTATTCGTTCCTTACGGTCACCTGTTCCCCGTCGCACACAGTCACCACAGCCCGGTCCGCGGTATCCCACACCTGAATCTGAAGTTCTTCCAGAAGTTTTCGTGTTTCTTCCTCCGCCGGATTTTTTTCTGAGCAGCAGATCACTGCCCCGGACGGCGCAACTGCCTCCAGCAGGTCCTCCAGCGCTTTCTGATACCGTCCATGATGCGGCATCTTGATCCAGTCATGGCTCCAGTCCACATCGGAAGCGAGCATCTGACGGATCCGGGATTTTTCAATATCTCCGGTAAATAAAAACTTCCGGCTGCCATAGGTAATGCTGGTCACCAGAGACATATCGTTATCGTATTCATCTTCCGCATTCTGAATCTCTGCCGGATCTTCCGCCGGGTATACGGTGATCTGCATCCCGCCTCTGACCATCTCAAGCGGCGCTGCCACCCTCTGTACGTCCGGATGTCCGTCCAGATGTTCCAGAAACTCCCGGTATTCCGGTCTGTCCCCTTCATAATCCGGAAGAAGAACCGCTGACACCTCCATCTGCTCCATCACATACGACGCACCTCCCACATGGTCCTTGTCAAAATGCGAGATCAGAAACAGATCAATCTGCCGGATCCCTCTGCGTTTCAGTTCCTCCACAATCACGTCACCGTCATCCTTTTCCCCCGCATCAATCAGGAACACCTGTTCCCCTTCCAGTATGATCAGCGCGTCCGCTTTCCCCACAGAAAGCGCCCGAATCTCAAGATAATCCTGTGCGGTATTTCCTGTACCGCCGGACAGGCGGAGCCCGCCCCATATGCCCAGCAATACCAGAAGCAGTGCCAGAACTGCCAAAAACTGTCTTCTGTTCATGCTTTTTTCCACCTCTACTGTCCTCATTCCTGCACCGGCATACGCGCAGGATTTACATGTACCATACAGTGTTTGACTTCCGGAAAATTTTCTTCAATCGCATCGTGGACCCGTTCTGCAATATCATGGGTCTCATACAGCGTTTTATTCCCGTCTGCCGCGATCTCTATATCCACATACATTTTCGCCCCGAACAGCCTGGTCATCAGGCGGTCGATTCCCAGAACCCCTTCTTCGCTCAGGACGACACGCCGAATCTCCGCTTCCGTCTTTGTATCGCAGGCTTTGTCTACCATCTTGTCGACTGCATCCATAAAGATTTCATAAGCTGCTTTCGCAATAAACACGCTGATCCCCAGACATGCCGCAGAATCCAGAACCGGATACCCCATTCTGGAACCCGCAATACCGATAAACGCGCCGATGGAAGACAGGGAATCGGAACGGTGATGCCATGCATCTGCCATCATTGCCCCGGAATTGATCTTTCTGGCGGCTGCTCTGGTATACCAGTACATCCATTCCTTCACCGCAATTGATACCGCTGCCGCCGCCAGCGCCGTCACGCCCGGAACCGCCAGCGTCTCATAATCCCCGGACAGAATCGTCCGAAGGCCTCCAAGGCCGATTCCGATCCCGGTTGCCAGCAGAATCGTCGCCAGTATGACAGAAGCGACGCATTCCAGCCGTTCATGTCCATACGGATGGTTGGTATCTGATTTTTTTGAAGAGATCCGCACGCCGATGATCACAATCACCGTACTGAATACATCAGAAGCAGAATGCACGGCGTCCGATATCATGGCTCCGGACCGTCCGAAGATTCCGGCAAGCAGTTTCCCCAAGGACAGCAGCAGATTGACCGCAATGCTGACCGTTGATACATGCATGGCAATCTTCTGGTTCTGCATATCTGTTTCCTTCATACAATTCTCCCCCTGTCTGAATGTCATTTCTTACCAGTATAGCACAATTAAAATACTCTGCACAGAAATATCCTTAAGTTTTTTTTAATTGTATTAAATTCTACTGGTATTTATACAGAGAATCTGTTAGAATGAATGCGGTGATATTATGAACGAACGCAAAAAAAACGGCAAAAAATATTCTGCCGGCAAAACAACACAAAAGAATGTCCGCAAAAAAACGGCGGCTCCATCAGACCGCGGAGACCGGATCTCTTCCCGAAGCCGCAGGCGCGCAGAAGAAGCCCGGCGCAGACGCCGGATACAGCTTCTGGTCCAGGGAATCTTTGTGGGATTCTGTGTCTGTCTGCTCTGCTTCAGCATCTACCAGCTTGCTTCCATCTTTATGGGATACCGTTCCGGCGAAAAGGAGTATGAGGAACTGAAACAGTATGTTCTGGCGGAACCTGCCGCACCCGGGGAGCCCGGCGCAGCGGTCTCTGCGGAAGCAGGCGATGCGGATGCGGAGTCATCGGATTCTCCGGTTCCCATGTCAAGGATCGATCTGGATTCCCTTCAGGAGATCAATTCCGAGGCAATCGGCTGGATCGAGATACCGGATACCACCATCAGTTATCCGATGGTACACTCGACGGATAATCGGTACTATCTGTCTCACACATTCCGGAAGGAAAGCAACAAATCCGGAAGTATCTTTCTCGAAACAAGCAACAGTGCCGATTTCAGTGACCTGCATACCATTATCTATGGGCACAACATGAAGAACGGATCCATGTTTGCAGGACTGAAAGACTACAGTTCCAAAAGCTATCTGGACGCGCATCCTTATATTTACATTGATCTGGCAGACGGCTCTCACTGTTACCAGATCTTCTCCTGTCATGAAGCTTCTGTTTCGGATAACTGCTACACGATCGGCTATCAGCCTGATGACGTCTATGCCGCTTTTCTGGAATCGATGCAGGCTGCTTCCCTGTATGATACAGGCGTCGAAGTCGGTATCGAAGACTATGTGGTCACACTGTCCACCTGTACCAAAAACGGTACGAAACGTTTTGTGGTACACGCCAGAAAAATCTACTGATTCTGTATAAAATGGGGCGCCGTGTAAACGGACGGCCCCATTTTCCCATCCTCCCCCTTTCCAATTAACCCCTCCTGTGGTAAAATCAGGTCAGATAAATATTCTGCCAAAGGGGTTTTTACCATGAAAACTTATGAATCCTGCCGAAAGGCATATCCCGACTTTTTTTACAAAGCCTGTACCGTTTCAGATACACCGGCGGAGCTTGGGGTCACTTATCATTTTGAGATACCTGGACTGTCTGTTTTTGAACCATCCTGGAGCTTCCCGAAAAGCGCTTCTTACTCCGTGGAAATATCCGGCAACCGCACTTTGCAGTCCATGCTGTTCGGCCTTGGTATGGTGGAGCTGATCAGCTACTGGAAGATTGCCTGCCCTCCAAGAGTCGTCGTCTCTGCCGGAACTCTGACCCCGGCTCAGATTCTGTGGTGGAAAGAGCTTTATTATCTGGGGCTGGGAGAATTCTTTTATACCAACGGAATTACTGCAGATCCGGAACATTTTATGGAGCTTGTAAGCGACGGACCGGAACCAGCCGGGAATCCCATGCCCTCTTCCGCCCCAAACGGCTGTCTGATCCCTGTCGGCGGAGGAAAGGATTCCGCCTGCACCATCGAAATACTGAAGAAAAGCGGTCATCCTCTGAAGACCTGTATCATCAATCCAAGAGGCGCCACCTTAAAAACCGTGGAGGCTGCCGGGCTTTCCAGAAGCGACAGTGTCCATGTAAAAAGAACGCTGGATCCCCGTATGCTTGCATTGAATAAAGAAGGGTATCTGAATGGGCACACCCCGTTTTCCGCACTGGTGGCTTTTTCTTCCCTGATCACTGCATACCTGCATGGGCTCCGGTACATTGCGCTGTCCAATGAGTCCAGCGCCAATGAAAGCACGGTGGCAGACAGCACGGTCAACCACCAGTATTCCAAAAGCTTTAAATTTGAACTGGATTTCCATAACTATGAAAAAGAATTCATTGGCAGCGGCATCCATTATTTCAGCCTGCTGCGGCCCCTGTCAGAATTCCAGATTGCCAGATATTTTTCCGGCGCAGAGGCCTATCATGATATTTTCCGAAGCTGCAACGCCGGCAGTAAACAGGATATCTGGTGCGGACACTGTCCCAAATGTCTGTTTGTCTTCCTGATCCTGTCACCGTTTTTGAGCCATAAGAGGCTGGTTGATATCTTTGGAACCGATATGACAGACGACCCAGACCGAAAGACCGATTTTGAAAAGCTGACCGGAATCCAGAAGGAGAAACCATTCGAATGCGTGGGCAGCCGGAGTGAAGTCAACGCTGCTGTCTGCCTCGCCATAGAGCGCATGCAGAAAGACGGGGAACCCCTTCCCCTTCTGTTCTCCTGGTATCAGAAGCAGCCGGTCTATGCCGCTTCTTTTCCGAACCGCCATGCCTATGACCGTTATTATGATGCCGCGCACCTGCTTCCTGAAGAATTTTTGCATCTGCTGTCAGAAGAATGTTATGGAGGAAAACTGCCTTGCTGAATATTCTGAAACAACTTGTCACTGATAAAAACATTCTGGTCCTTGGATATGGCAGGGAAGGAAGATCCACGCTTCGCCGTCTTCTCCAGACAGGCGCTTATGCCTCGCTTGCGGTTGCGGATCAGTCAGAGATTTCTCCCGACGCTCCGTCCGTAAAGGTTCTGTCCGGTCCGGCATATATGGACTGCCTGGATGATTATGACCTGGTCTTCAAAAGTCCCGGCATCGTTCTCCCCAAAGACCCGTCGGAATACCGATGCCGTTTTACTTCTCAGATGGAAGTATTTATCACCGCCTACCGTGAACAGATCATCGGCATCACAGGCACCAAAGGAAAGAGCACCGTAACCACGCTGCTTCATCATATTTTAAAAGAAAACAGACGGGATGCAGTTCTTGCAGGCAATATCGGAATTCCGGCCTTTGATATCCTGGAAGATATCAAAAACGGGACCCGGATCCTCTGCGAGCTCTCCTGCCATCAGCTGGAATACATCCACGTATCGCCGCATATTGCCGTCCTTCTTAATCTCCATGAAGAACATCTGGACCATTACGGCACCATGGAAAAATACATCCGCTCAAAACAGCAGATTTATCTGCATCAGAGACCGGAAGACCTGCTGATATGCGGCCTTTCCTGCCTGCCTGCAAAAGGCGCCTGCCCGTCGCATATCTACACGGTCTCCGATCATTTTTCCACTGCGGACGTTGTGTTAAACGGCTCCAGAATCCGTTTTGAACAGGGTGATTTTCAGATTCCGGTCAGAGACATCCATCTGCTTGGACACCATAATCATCTGGATATTGCCTTTGACTATGCAGTCTGCCATCTGCTTGGGCTGTCGGATGAAGAATTTGAAACGGCGCTGAAAACCTACGAGCCGCTTCCTCACCGCCTGCATTTTATCGGAGAACGCGACCAGATCCGTTACTATGACGACTCCATCTCCACCATCGGGGATGCCACGATCCAGGCGCTCAAAAGCGTCCCGAATGTGGGTTCGGTCCTGATCGGCGGCATGGACCGGGGCATCGAATACGACGACCTGATCACTTGGCTGTCCGAGCATCACGTTCCGCATATCATCCTGATGTACGACACCGGAAAACGCATCTGTCAGGAGATCCGGCAGAAATACCCGGATTTTACCTCACCGGAACGGCTTGTTCTTGTGGAGACTCTGGAAGACGCAGTGGCTGCTGCCCGGACGCTTACCGCCCCTGGAGCGGCCTGTGTCCTCTCCCCTGCCGCCGCCAGCTACGGCATCTTTAAAAATTTTGAAGAGCGGGGAGATGTGTTCCAAAAACTGGCACTTGGGCAATTACCATAAAGTTTTCACAAAAAGGATTTGCTTTTCCCGGCATTACCCTCTATAATAGAAACAGCGGCAAAAATATATATGAGGAGATTTTAACATGGAAGAAAAAATGGAAGAAAAGCTGGAAGAAAACAAAGAAGAGAGCACGACCATGGCAGATCTGTCCGAAGAGCTGGAAGCTTCTTACGAAGCAGCCGAGCAGGCGGCGGGCAGTTCTGATGAGATGGATCCTGTATGGGCGACCCTGACAGAATATATGAATGAAAAAACCGTTCTGACGGTAAAGATTGGCGGCGTCGTCAATGCCGGAGTCATTGCATACGTGGAAGGAGTCCGCGGGTTCATTCCCGCATCCCGTCTGTCTCTGGAGCATGTGGAAGACCTGAACGAGTGGCTGCACAAAAAGATCAAAGTCCGTGTCATTACCGCAGACCCGGGCAAAAAACGCCTTGTTCTCTCTGCAAGAGAGCTGTTAAGGGAAGAAGCCCGTGCCAAAGCTGCACAGGAGCGCCAGGCTGCCATGGAACAGACCAGTATCGGCGATGTGATGGAAGGAACGGTAGAGACCCTGAAAGACTACGGCGCTTTTGTCCGTCTTGAGAACGGCCTGTCCGGACTTGTACATGTATCCCAGATCTCAGATAAGCGTGTGACCACTCCCGCCAAAGTCCTGAAGGAAGGCGAGACGGTAAAGGTCAAGGTTATTGCGATCAAAGACGGAAAACTGTCTCTCAGCATGAAAGCGCTTCTGGAAAAGTCAGAAGAAGAATCTCATAACGACCGGGACTATCGGATGCCAAAGAGCGAGAATATTTCCACCAGTCTTGGTTCTCTTCTTGCCAATATTAAGCTGTGATCTGACACAAAATACTGATTTTTGTCGAGGGATGCTGTAAAAACACAGCATCCCTGTTTTTATAGGGCTTCCTTTTCCCCATGTATTTGTGGTATAATATATCAAGGAGGTTTTGTTATGAACAGTCAAAGACATAAACGCAGGGAATCATTTTCCATACTCCTGATTTCCAACGCCGATCAAAGCAGCCGACAGTTTGATGTCTCATTACCGCTCATCCGGTTTCTCCTCTGTCTGCTGCTCCTGATCCTGATCGCTGCAGGTTTGTCTGTATATGGATTTTTAAGCAGACAGGGAGTCGAATCAAAACTGCGTTCACAGCTCGCTGAACAGGAAGCCATGGTACAGCAGCTTACCACAGAAAAGGAATCGTTGGAAACAGAAAAGACGAATCTGATCGCAGAAAATGAATCGCTGCGCGCAGAAGCGGAAGAGGCAGTCGCTGCAATGGCCGAAAAAGAGGCAGCGGAGCAGGAAGCGGAAGAAGCAGAACCGGAAGAAGATCCTGCGGTTCCGACCCGTTACCCCTATTCCGGTGCCAGCGTTCTTCTGTCCTCTTATACTGAGGAGCAGCCCTGGCTCTCACTGAGCACCTACACCGGGGGTACCGTTACTGCTGCCGGCAACGGCACGGTCGCCGTCATAAGCTCTGACGATACTTATCGTCATATCATTGAGATTGAACACGGAAACGGATACCGGACCCGTTATCTTTGTCAGCAGGATGCAGACCAGAGTGCAGAAGAAGGCGCACAGGTTCAGGCCGGAGATACTTTGCTCACCATAACAACAGATGAAACTCAGGTGGATTATCAGATCATTTATCAGGAAGCGCCCGTAGATCCACTTTCAGTTATTGATGCAAAAGGATAATAAGCGAGGAGGATTGCAACATGTTAGGAAAAGCCAAAACCACTGTCACTGCCACCACGGAGCCCTCGGGCAAGATCAGCACGATCATCGGTCCCGGAGCCGTTTTCGACGGTAATCTGTCCAGTACAGAAACGATCCGGATCGACGGCACAGTGAATGGCAACTGTAATTGCCAGCAGAAAATGATCGTCGGTCCGGAGGGTACCGTCGAAGGCAACATCACATCTCAGAGCCTGATGGTATCCGGAAAGATAGACGGGGACGTGATGGTCCATGGAAAACTGGAACTTCTGTCTACCGGCAACATCCATGGAAATATTACGACAAAAGCTTTGATCGTGGATGAGGGCGGCTGTTTCGACGGAAAATGTATCATGAAAGACTCCATGCCGGTACCATCGCCGGAACCGCCGAAAAAAGCGGCGGATGCTCCTGCCAAAGAAAAGCCGGCGGATACTTCAAAGTAAAGACATAAGCCCTGTAAATCTGCATTTTTCATGCAGTTTACAGGGTTTTCCATATAAAACACGTTTTCCGGTCTCTCCAGGACATTTTCCGTAATAATAAAATGCTTTTCTGGAAAAACTGGATGTAAAGCATAAAACTTTCCTGTACCGCTTTCAAAAATCACAGGAATCAGGTAAACAAGGAGAATTACAATGAAATACAAAAAAGCAATCCTTCCGCTTCTTCTGGCCGCACTTCTGGCAGGATGCGGAACTTCCGCTCCGCAGACAGATGAACAGACAGCCCCTCAAAAAGAAACAGCCGAGACGGATACTGTCTCCTCCGGCGATGATGAATCCGCCGAACTTCCAGAAGACGAATTATTAGCGGAAGCGGAAGAAGAGACGGCGGAAGAGCCGGAAGAAGACAGTCCGCTTGCAGTTGCCACAGACGTCAAAACCCCTCCGGAAGGCTGGAAGCTGGAACTGGCATCCGAAGACTGGGGACTGTCTTTTGGTGAATCAGGCACCCAGCCCGCAGGCAATGCCCCTGCAGAAGATCTTGCATGGTATGATTCTTATTATGTGGGAAGCGACGATGAAAAAGTGATCTATCTTACTTTTGACTGCGGTTATGAAAACGGCAACACCGAACCCATTCTGGAAGCTCTCAAAAAGCATAATGCCCCTGCCACGTTCTTCGTGGTCGGACATTTTCTGGAGACAGCGCCGGATCTGGTAAAACGAATGGTTGAGGAAGGTCATTGTGTAGGAAATCACACCTATCACCATCTGGACATGTCCTCCATCTCCGATATGGAATCCTTCCAGAAAGAAATGGATGATGTCGCCAGCCTGTTCCAGGAGATCACCGGCACAGAGCTCTCACCTTATTACCGTCCGCCTCAGGGAAAATGCAATGAAGAAAATCTGAAAATGGCACAGAAGCTTGGGTACTGTACCATCTTCTGGAGTCTGGCACATGTGGACTGGAATCAGGACAGCCAGCCCAGCCATGAAGAAGCATTCAGCAAGCTTACTTCACGGATCCATCCCGGCGCAGTCGTACTGCTTCACAATACCTCAAAGACCAACGGAGAGATCCTGGATGAACTCCTGACAAAATGGGAAGAAATGGGATATTCGTTTAAGCCCCTGTCGGAATTAACCGGAAAATAAACGCTTTATCCGTCTGAAAGCCCCGCAAAGCCATGCTTTACGGAGCTTTCAGACGATAAATATCATTCCCATTTCCGCTTTTTGGGCATAATAATCCGCCTTCCGGTTCCAAAGAACCACAAAAGTACTATTCCAGAAGCAACCCGGTATATTTCCAACATCAGTTCCTGTGCAGACTTTTCGATAAAATTTTAAACCCATTTTTCATCACACTGGCAATCAGACACTTTTCCTTCTTACTCCATTTGGGTCTATAAGGTTCCTCATTTTCCTTTAGTAGTATATTACATCCATAAAACAGTTTTTCATAAATATGGCGAATATGCTCTTCCCTGCTATCACCGATAAATTTACAGTTAATGGAATGTGCTATATCCGAAAACAGATTCCAATAATTCAGAAAAAGACTGCAATTTATTTTTCTGATGTTCTTTTTCCTGAGGATTGCTGAGGATAAAAGAAATTCATCTTTTTTCGTATTAATCAGCAATCCCTCCTCCCTCGCAAACGCCATCGCTTCCTCTTTGGTCGGAAAGGACTTTAACATGCCGTCTTTATCAAGCAGAAACCCGTCAATATCATCTGTATACCAAATAGCATAATACATTTCCTGTAAAATCTTAAATTTAATCAGATAATATTGTTTCTGCAGTTCTTCACTCATATCACGATTACACCTTCTCTCCACTATGGGCCTGTATTATGAAGTTGTAAAACAAAAACTTCCCCGTTTTTCCCCTTTCCAGGAAACTCTGTATGTTTTTGAAAGTTCTGCCGGCGTCTGCAGGCCGGCAGAACGGCATCATTCAGTTTTCATAAAATCTTTTCACATCTTCTTTGCAGACCTTTTTTTCTGATCCTTCTGAATAATTTGCAACAAAGAATTTTTCGATCTCATCGATTTCCCGGGCATATGCAGGATTTATCTTACTGTAGTCATCCAGCATCCATCCATATAACTCTTCATCACATATCTCCAGAAACTGTGGTATAATACCATCCAGATGCTCCTCTCCTATTCTGTAACAGTAGCAGACACAGTTTATGACACATGCCCAGATACCTTGCTCCTGTTCAGGAGCATCACACTGGATCTCTGGCAGATGCGCATACCAGTCCCCACCGTCAACTATCTTCTCAAAGTCATCCAGCACAGCAAAGTTTTTTGTCTCAATCCACTCCCAGCATTTTTCAAGTGCCGCGTCTGCAATCTGAATGTCACTGACAACCCCTTCGACAGGATATTCCGCATCCTGTGTTTCAACGACATGTTTCGCTGTATAGGTATCTTTTTCGAGATAAGAAAGTGCCTTTTTTGCTATGATAATCATAATTGCTATCTGGGCATCTTCATTTAACTTTTCAATTCTAATCATATTTTGGGTTCTCCTGTTAATTTTCCTGCTTTTATTGTGAACGATTTCCAACACCTGAATATGGCTTTTATCTCTGATACTGTTGAAACAGATATTGTAAAAATGCGGTCTTTAAATATGTCTGTACAGAACTCTACAAAAATATTCTGCATTTGCCAGTATCGCTTTTATAGTGTCCTTATTTTTCAAAACAGATTCTGACGCCAATTCTCTCGTGAATCTATTATAGCTTTTATTATATCTATTTTCAACTGCATCAGAACTCAAAATAAAGAAGGTTTCTAATATCCGCTTTTTCTCCCATTCAGAAGAATACATCTTTATAGGATAAATCAATGAAAATACAAATTCGTCCCCTTTATCATAGTCAGACTGCATTTCCTTGATTTTATGCCTTCCACAGCGGAGATCTGTACAATGTTGATATGTTCTAATGCGAAACTGGTGTGTTTCCCCTATGTATGTATTCCGTTGTTATGCTTACTGGAGTATTGGAACAAGAGCAATCTGAAGAACTTAAAAAAGAGTTAATCTCTGCCTCGCTGCAATTCAGAATGTTACTGCCAGAAAACTCTCTGTCCACACTATACAATAGTTGCCCGCAATCCGCTATCAATTGACAGCAAGTGTCAGCAGTAAATACTACGCTTGAAAACACTTGGCAGCAGGTGTATAGATTCATCCTTTTTTGCATAAAATATTTGTGTATTGTTGTGTATTTTCCTTGATATATTGTGTATTGTTGTGTATAATATTCTTATAAGGAGAACAGCAATGAACCCACGGAACACAGCGATCAAAGACCTGAACAATAGCGGTTATCAGTTCAAACGGAGCGGAGGAAACCACGATATCTACTACAATCCGCAAACAAAATATTCCATTCCCTTGAAACGCGGCCACTTCGATGAAGACGATCTCCGCTACATACGCAAAGAAATCAAACAGGGCGGGAGGTAAATCCTCCCTGCCGCCAGCAAAGGAGGCTGAACCATGAAATATATCTATACCGCAACATTCGTGCCTAATGAGGACGGAACCAAATACTACTGCAGAGTGCCTGATCTTCCCGGATGCATTACAACCGGCAGCAGTATTGATGATGCCATTGAAATGATTACCGATGCCGCCAGCGGATGGCTCGTTGTGGCCGAGGATGAGGGGAACGAAATCCCGGCTCCCACTCCCCAGCATAAACTGGATATTCCGGAAAATGCCACCTGTTCCATCATCCGCATTGATACATTCGCATACCGGGCGGCAACTGATACCAGAGCAGTCCGCAAAAACGTCTCACTTCCTGCATGGATGGCCACCCTGGCAGAAAAGCGTGGGGTAAACTGTTCCCAGGTTCTCCAGGATGGACTTATGCAACTGTTTAATGCCGGTCATGCAAGATAAGGCTGATTCAGCCAATCCACAGGAGAATATAACCATGTGGCAAGAATATCCCACAGAAGAAATACCTGATACAGAAACCATATCCTCTATGGTGGAGCCGAAATAATCTGCCGGCTACTATTAGGGGATATGCCTATATATCCCCTAATCCTCCGGGCTTTCCCATATGGCATGAGCCTCCAGCGTTACCGAGATATTCGCCCAATGCCAGACAGCCCAGCCGTTGACCTGCTGCCCGCCATGCTCCCGGACCATCCGCTGGACGTTTGGGAAACATTCATTCAGCAGGCCCCGCCCTGCTGCCTTAACAGGAATATAAACCGGAGCCGCACCCGGAACCGTACTGCTGCACAGCTCCATAATCTTCGCCAGTGTTGTCTCCCTTTTCATGACAAATCACTCCCCTCCGCTTTTTATTCCATCATACAGCAAAAAGCCCCAAAAGAAAGATACCATCAAGGTCCAAAAATGGCAGAACGAATTGATATCCTGCCGGGAGATTGCAGATCGGCCAGGGCATGAATCCGTGAAGACCACACTGGACACCTGTTCCCATCTTTACCTGGATAAGGATCAGCAACTGGCGGACCGGCTCAACCAGTTCCGGAGAGCAGCGCCGGCAGAAGAAAATCCTTGAACTATTCCGCAGATTGTGCTATTCTTTAGACAAAGAGAGACGTCTGCTGGTAACAGACGCCCCACGGGAACTACCAATAGACGGTTAGTCCGATTCATAAGTTTACAGCTATAGCCGCTTACCTTGTCACGGGAGGGCGGCTATTTCTGTGGCTTGTTACCAACCGCATCCATTTTGGAGCAGGAAAAGCTGCGTCTGCGATCTGGATATCACCGAAAGCCCCTGCAACAGGATACTCTTTACCCATTGTTTCAACTATATGTTTCGCTGTATAAGTATCTTTTTCAAGATAAGAAAGTGCCCTTTTTGCTATGATAATTATACAGGCGTCGTATCCCCGGAGTATCCGGTATCCTTCCGGTGTTATGATCTCTGTCCAGTTTCCGTTTGTGCGAGCATAATCTTTCATTTTACCTGCCAAAGCAAAATCGACTATTTCTTCGCACTCCATACTTTTTCAAAAACAAGTCCTCCAACCCCCCATTTTTCCATATGCTCTTTAAATATATCTGTGCAGAACATGTGGGCACGCGAATAGGCTTTAATTTTAAAAATCACTTCCTTTTCGACTATGCTCCTGATAAATTTAAATTTGTCTACTTTCTGAATTTTTTCTTTTCTGTATTTGTAAACCCTGTATTTTGTATTTTCCAGATCAAGACAGTCAATCACGTTAATGATATTGATTAAAGTAAAATCTCCGTCATCACTGTTCAGTTTTAACTTTTCATATGTGTTCCCACACAGTCCGTCCAGTTTATCCAGAAAACTGTTCTCTACAGCAAGGTGCGCCTGCGACATAAATGGCATACATGTAGGTTTCAGTTTATTTCCCCTCACATCTTCCTGAATCAGTTCCACACGCACCGGCACCCAATTATCTAACATTTTTCTCCCATCAAATATATTACACTGATAAATATTATAATAATCCTTATCATCTATGTCCAGATAGCAATATTCGGTTGTAGTTGTATTACGTACTTCCCATACGTTTATATTTCTCATACTTTGCCCTTTTTTCCATGTATTTTGCAAAAAGCCCTGCAAAATTTCCTGCAGGGCAAGACAGTATCCATATGAACAGTCCATCTGATTTTCAGCAGAAATATTTCCGTCTGCATCTCTTACCAGTTTCAGATTTTGACTGCAGACAGGGCCAGTACAGCAATTCCGCAGAGCAAAACCAGAACCCCTGCAGTCTTCACCGCCGCCGGTCCCGGAGCCTTCGGAAACCATGACTGAAACTTCTCGTACGGAACAGGCAGAAGGCCTGCACCGGCTCCCAGAAATAATATGGCTCTGATGATGTTAAAAATGGACATCTTTTTTTCTCCCTCCCCTGTACGTTTTTAAAGGTTCTGCCGGCGTCTGCAGGCTGGCAGAACGGCGTCATTCAGTTTTCATAAAATCTTTTCACATCTTCTTTGCAGACCTTTTTTTCTGATCCTTCTGAATAATTTGCAACAAAGAATTTTTCGATCTCATCGATTTCCCGGGCATATGCAGGATTTATCTTACTGTAGTCATCCAGCATCCATCCATATAACTCTTCATCACATATCTCCAGAAACTGTGGTATAATACCATCCAGATGCTCCTCTCCTATTCTGTAACAGTAGCAGACACAGTTTATGACACATGCCCAGATACCTTGCTCCTGTTCAGGAGCATCCCACTGGATCTGCACCAGATCTGCATGCCAGTCTCCGCCATCAACTATCTTTTCAAAGTCATCCAGCACAGCAAAGTTTTTTGTCTCAATCCATTCCCAGCATTTTTCAATCGCTGCGTCTGCGATCTGGATATCACTGAAAGCCCCTGCAACAGGATACTCTTTGCCCACTGTTTCAACTATATGTTTCGCTGTACAGGTATCTTTTTCAAGATAAGAAAGTGCCTTTTTTGCTATGATAATCATAATTGCTATCTGAGCATCTTCATTTAACTTTTCAATTCTAATCATATTTTTGGTTCTCCTGTTAATTTTCCTGCTTTTATTGTGAACGATTTCCACCACCTGGATATGACTTTTGTCTCTGATGCTGTTGAAACAGATATTGTAAGATCAGGAACCTGTTGACCCCAACATTGATTTACTTGAGAATCCAAATGTCTATCTCCTCTTTGTCAGGAAGTTGTGTCATTGACCATTATAAAGCAAATTCAGTTCTTTTCTGGCTTTTTTATAATCTGGATTTCTTTTTAAAATATCCATTAAAATCTGTTCTGCTTTATCCTTTTTTCCATCGTTTAGTAATGATTTTGAGTACACATAGGAAACATAATCATTTTTATTGTTACATTCATAAGCCATACTGATAAAATAATGCGCCAATTCAAACTCTTTTAATCTAACATAACATTCATACAGTCGTTCATACGTTTTGAAATGAGGGGCCATTTCAGCCGACTTTAAATAAAAATGTATTGCTTCTTTAATTTCCCCAATATCCAGTTTTTCATTTCCTTTGCAGAAAAAATAATATCCATTTTCTTCCGTATTATTTGTATTCATTATAATTTCTTCCTTACATGAGTCACAAGTCTGTTAATCTCTCGTCTTACTGTCCTATTCATTTCTGAAGGTTTCAATAAAGTTCTATTTTTATGAGTCTTAACATATCCCCCTCTTCCTGCCACTTTTGCAATCTCTTTAAATTTTCGGTATATATGTACATGAAATCCGCCTTCTCCGGGAGCAACTTTGTTCGTATCTATTCTATATGTATATCCACTTTCTGTAAATTTCCCTTCGATTCCTTTTGCTGATCTAACTGTATCCGGGAGTTCGAATTCCTTTTCTTTATTTCTTCTATCATTATTAATCTGTTCATTATTGCTACATTTACCATTATCAGTTTGACTTTTAGCATACCCGCTCGGATCATAATACACCACCGGATTATTTGCACAGTAAGCATACAGATTCAGCCCGTCCCTGCGGTACACATCCTCCTGCAGGAATCTTCCAACTGCCGGATGGCAGAAGCGCGCCCGCAGATAATACTGCCCGGTGATCTCATCATACTGTTGGCCGGTGTACAGGATCCGGTTCCGAACGGTTATGTTCCGGTTCTGCAGATTGCCGAAGGCATCATACTAATAACTGTTTTTGATCTCCCCGTTCGGCCCCGTGATATAAGCAGTGCTGTTACAGTCTCCCCGCAATACGGACATGTCCTGCTTGGGAGAGTTTCTATCTTTGGCAATACACAATCTCATCACCCTCTTCTTCGCTGCACTGATTGACCCACTCGTAAAATATCATGTCCCTGTCTTGATATATGGAATTCCGTGCGCCCGCCCGGCAAAGTTCTTCAAGCCAAATCCTCTTTATGCTTCTCCAATATGTCCACATAAAAATCCCAAATCACCTGCTCATGAGTTTCAATCCAGTCATCCGGCAAAAGGTCCATTTTATCCTTCGGATATTGATACTGCTCACAATCTGCCGCCGCCAAACCATAGGGCTCTGCAATTTCGTCATATCCGTTTTCCCGCAAAAATGCTGTCACTCTGGTAATTGTTACATAGTCGGAATCTCCATACTCATTGCTGTAATAAGTCTCTGCCCCCTCGTACATGGTCTGAAACTGCCAGCTGACAACCTGCATAAATGCCTCTGCCCAAGGCGACATGGAATCCTTATATTTTTCCGCCACATATTCAAAAAACTCGACCAGAACATCCCAGTCCTCCACCGTTCCACACCCGTCATAGGCTTTTCCTGTTTCTTCCCGATTCTGTATCTGCCTTAAGTCGCTATATAATTCTCGGATATCCATTCATCGTTTCCTCCCATTCCGCTTTTTTCACATCATTTTTTTCTGCAAATATGGTTCAATCTTGTATCAGCCTAAGTTGTTTTGCAAACGTTTCAGGTCTTCTCCAATAACAAAATCATTTTTGAGTTGAATACATCTGCTCTGGAACTACAAGCCTCCATATAGCATCATACTTTCCTTTATTGTAATCTTTCGTCAAATAACGTTTACTACGCCCAATCCTGTTTTCGCATATCTGAAAGAACTCATTTGATAATCCGATACGTTCCTGTTGACTTTTTAACAAAAACCCCACTTTTTACTAAAAAAACTGATTATCATAACATTTTAAATATGCAAGCATGCGTTTTTCTCTAAGAACAGATACCGCTTGAATATTATCAAACAAATCTGGTCACTAATTCCATAATATTCCATTGCTGAATGATGAGAAAGATAGGATGCAGGTGTGATCGCACCTGCTATTTGATAACGGTTCTCCAATGGAGCATCTATTTCTCCACTGATGCAGGTGTAAAGATTATTTCGTATTTTTACTACTTTTAAAATATTTTTTCTTCCTGTCAAGTTTGAAAAATTATCAAAACAGTTTATTTTTCTCCCTTTTCGAAAAAGTGTTCCCAATGCAGGAAATTATTCAGGTCATACCAAATAGCCAATAGCCTCCTTTGTGTAATGCTATATTTATTTCTTCCCATTTTTTCAGGAATGGGATTAAAACACTTTGTTCTTTTGTATATGGTATTTTTAAGCCAAAACGCATCTGCTCATTTTTTGTATAGAATTCAATGTAAGATATTTCACCTATACGAAATTCTTTATTCCCCGCATATCTGCATTTTTGTTTTTTTCTCATAATCTTTGACAGAAGAGTCTCTTTGTGATACTTTTCCCACCATATACTGGCACTTTCTTTCAGATCAATCATTCGTTCAATATTTTCATTATCTTTATACTTCAACAATGTGTCAGATACATCTGTAATACTGTTCATATCTAATAATATAGTATTTTTCATCTGAATATCCCCTAAGCAAAACAAGATTTGCATGTCTGATTATGGTGTATTTGTCAATTACCTGCAATGTATATTTACAGATTCATTTCCATAGGAACACAATTCCGAAAAGAGCGTATTTTTAAACTATTTTTCACAAACATATATATGGCGAATTTCAAATTTCAAGTTCCATAAAAAAAGAGCCTCATCCCCCAAATTTTAAACTTGTCATAACTACTTCCAACAATCTTATTCTACTTTCTTAAATAATTTCTTATTTCTTCAACAGAATGCTCTTTTTGTTCTTTCCTGTTCCAAAATACAACTTTTCGAATATTTTCTCCTGTTACTGGTAATTCAGCTTTTCGGATGCAATCTTCCACTCTATTACTCATTTCATTTCCTCTCTCTAATGCATCCTGTACAATACGATAAAGATATTCCGGTTTTCTCAAATCTCCTAAATCATGAAACACTGCATTCGCAGCCACCAAAGCCGAACGCATATAAGAAGCATTATCTTTGAACAAATTGCTCTCAATGTAAATCCCCTGTGATTCAATAAACATACAACAAAACGTAACAATTGTTCTGGTATTGCCCTCCCGATATGGATGAACCCTCCAGAGTTTTGCCATATAATCACTAAATCTCCTTACCACATTTTCAAAAGATGCATTTTGCCAATCATAACGATTCATCTCATCCAGGACATATTCTGCATCTTTCACTATGCCAAAACAATCTGAATACTCTATAGATATCTCACCTAAAACAATTTCTGCTTTCTCAATATTAATTACTCTGGGTTTCCCTGCCCATTCGTAAATATCCTGAAAAATTTGGTAATGCATATTACAAAGAGTCATAAAATCATATTTTCTCTCTGCATCTTCTGCCACTATTTCCGTAAGCCGAAATGCAGTATAATCTGCTTCCATATTTTTCAGCAAATCCATATTATGAATATCAGACAAATTCTTTAATACTTCTGAATCTGGATACAAATAAGGATCTCTCATAGACTATCCTCACCGTTTCATTTTATATTTGCGATCAAGAGCTTTTTTTACCTCGTCCATAGTAATCTCGCCATTTTTTTCTCGTTCTATCAATTCTTTCATCTCCGGACTGGGTTCCAGTCCATCCACCTTAATCATCCCCAGTGAATAATCCCATTTTTTTCCTGTTTCAACTAACATAAAATCAACCTTTTTCACAATTTTAGTAAACAAGTCCTAAATATTTTCCCATCTTCCATACAGATTTTTTACTGCGCAATCAATTTTCCGGTAACTTAAAGGCTCTCACCTTCTTTCCTGTTCACTCAGGATTCCTACCATATCAGACAACTCTTTTTTATAACGTCTCTCAGACATCAATTTCATGGCAACAAGATATTCTGCACTGATTCCTTCCGTTCCTTTTCTGTAAATGCCAGTTCTTTCTTCATCTCTTCTGTTATGCTATTCATATTTACCATAATTGATTTCTCTCTCAAAACTCACCACCAATATTAACCACCTGTCTGCAGAATCCGATAATCTGCCTCCTTTGCCGGCAGCAATCAGTCCTTATAGTGCCCTCTACAGGATTTCAAAATGATTTGATTATCTGAAATCTCATAAACTAAACAATTGGATTCATCGATTCGCCTGCTAAATGAGCCGGATTTTCCATATTTCAACGGTTCAGGCTTTCCAATTTCATGTAATGCCCCATCTCGTTCTATGCTCTGCAATAATTGATTAATTTTCTTTAATATCTTTTTATCCTGTGTCTGCCAATAGAGATACTCACTCCATCCGTCTTCCGCAAAAGTGATTTTCATAAACTATTCCTCCATGGCCAGAAGCTCATCCATGGTTTTCGTTACCACCTGCCCGTTTTTGATCTGTTCGTCTGCCCTGTTTAATTTTGCCAGATACTCAACATTCTTTTTGGCCTTTTCTAATTCATTGTACTCTGATTCTGATATAATAACCACATTCTTATTCTCTTTACGAGATACAATTACCGGCTCCCCGCTAAAAGCCATATCAAAATATTTCTTGATATTTGCTCTTACATCCATCTGCTTTGTTGCAATCATAGCGCACTCCTTCCTGTACTTAAAACCGTACTGTTTATTGTACTAAATATTATATGCTAATTGGCACCCGTTAGTCAACAAATTTTATATTCATCCAGAACAGCAAAGTGCTCCTCCACCTCTTCCTTTGTAATGACATGAATACCATTTTCCCCCATAGTATCAATAAGTCCCTGGCAAAACTCCGGACTGCCATAAGTAATATTCTGCGGTTCTGTCGTAATGACCGTAACCTTGCAGCCTGCTTCCTGCCTTGCTTTTACAAGATATAGGAACCGTTCTACCTTGTCCCTGGTAATCTTCGGACTCGACACAATGATCTGCTTCCCGCATTCCTCAATATCCTGTTCAAATACATCCGTATAACTGTTGCTGTCATAAATCGCGTTCGCATTCTGCTTTTCCAAAACACCATTTGTAATCAGCTCAAAGCCGGTTCTCTTACAGGTACGAAGCCTCTTGGCATACATCTTATCAAAAACCCGGATATGGGAATCGATGTAATCGTAAACAATCACTTCCTTCTTTCCCTCATAATCCCAATTCAATCTGCCGATATACTGCTCCAGTCTTCCCTCAAATGATACAGGAGCAGCCAGCATCAGGGTATCAACCCTTGAATAATCGAATCCCTCGCCAATCTTCTGCCCCGTTGCCACCAAAATCAGACTCTCATCCTTTGGAACCTCTTTAAGATGTTGCCTTATGGATGAATTCTCTTTATCACTGTTATCTCCATAAAAGAGAAACACATGATCTGCATCTTTCTGCAAATCTGGATTGTTGCCCCTGCTGCTTTTTTAATTTAGCATCTATTAATATATTTTCACCATTCTCGCAAAAAGCATGAATGCATGAAAAATATTCTCGACATGAATATGATATATGCTCTTTGTCACTTTCTATTCTGCTTCTATTTGAATATTTTTCACTATTGTCTTCCACCACATAATTATTATCACGAATTCCGTATTTGTCTACTGCACATTTAGGCTCAATATACGGCGTTAATTTTGTAAGTTTTAATACATATTCTTTCTTTTGGTTGTAAGTATCCCTTTTAAAAACCTCAGCATTTTCATTGCGATAAAATTTTTCTACCCCTTAAGCAAAATTTCTAAATATTCCAAAACAGCCTTCCTCGCATCAGCTATGTTTTTATAAACATCCTCCCAATTTTCAGGAAGAGTATTATATTTATGCATATTACCAAAGCAATTATTTAATTGAGTAATCCAAACATATGGCTCAGATCTCTCTGAAGCCCTTCAACCTTTCCTATTAAATTTAATTTGGCTATATTACATAGCCCCCATCTGTCTTGCGAACTTTTCGCCGGAATGTCGGATTTATGCGGGGTTGAGGGGAACTCTGTCTTTGGGTTACCAGTTTTTTGGTTGGTACAGATTTTTTGCCTTTTGTTTTCTTCTCCGAATCAACTGATTTCGGAAGTTGGTAAAATCGCTTTGAAAGTTGGTAAACAACGGTTTCTTTTATAAAAGGAATAGCCACAAACTAATTTTGATCATTTTTCAGCAAAGAAAAACTATTTTCCCGGCATCTTTGCATATTGAGTTTTTCTTCTTCCAATATTTTCAAAATCGTTTGCTTATTTTGCTATTATTCTTAAGATTTCTATTAAATTGTGAATTTCCAACTATCTAAGCAATATCTTAATTATTCCGTAGAATTTTTATTTTTCTCTGCATTATCTTTCAACTCAATTTTCCGCTTTCTTTTCTCCGCCTCTCCAGCTGTCAAATATTTTCGGATAAGCACCCAACTCTTTCCACTCGCTTCATCTGCAATATATATCTCCCCAGAAGTTTTTGATTCATCATCCCATTCCACACTCGTAATAATAAAATCTCTCATTTCTGTTTCACTATATAATTCAAATATTGCTCCTAATAAAGTAGCACTGATAGGGCCCTCAAAAAAATTCATTGACACTTTTTCTTTTCCAAGTATATCTTCTATAGAATAAGATTTTATATTCAACCCGTTTACATGAAAATGTTCAAACGGATGATTCCACCTTATTCCTTTTCTCTCCAAAAGGCCCACTCTTTATGTCTATTCTGCTGCTTAAAACAATTTCAACAATTGAACGTACTTTGTCTGATCCACATCCGAATACCTCTCCCCAAAAATCTTAAACCGATTTTTGTCATTCTGATAAAATCCCAAAAGCTTCGGTCGGTCCTCGCATTCCAAATACACGATTCCCCCACCTATGTCTCTCTGGACTCGCCCCAATATTTCAAACGCATCATCCATCAAAGCATTTCCGGACAATTCCAGATTCCCTTTAAATCCATAATTTTTCCCAAACTGCGCGATTAAAAAGGCGGACACTATGTAGGAGTTTGTATTTCCATCCAACTGTGCATATCTGGACAGTTTTCTTCTCATCGTCGAAGAAATATCTGCATTTCCAATTTCTACTGCCTTATGGGTTAAAGTAAAGATTGCTGCAATCTCGCCCTCTGCATCCATAAGGAAATATGTAATGGACATTTTCTTTTTTGCAAATTCAATCGCATTATGCCATACAAAATTTTCAATTTCTTTATTAAT
>VSND01000090.1 GCA_009774145.1 Lachnospiraceae bacterium
ATGCTCCCTAATCAAAATCATTGAGGGCTATATATTGTCAGGCTTTAAAAATATTCAAAAGTTGTAAACTGGTGTATAACAGCCACAATCCAGATATAGATCATAAAAAAGAGCCTGCAAAAAATCCCGGTGATTCCGATTTTTTTTACAGACTCTGTCCTGTACTTTCTGATGATTTCTGCATCTGTGTACACGTTCATAATGCCCTGTGTCGGGCTTCTCCCATTTCTACAAACGTACTGGTAAGATTCTGAGAGGTATGCCCGAAGCGTGTCAATGCCCTATATCGGGCTTATCCCATTTCTACTGAAGGGAATATCGGTGCTTTCACAATCCGTGATGATTGTGTCAATGCCCTACATCGGGCTTATCCCATTTCTACGGCAATGTGTCTAAGACTGTAAACTTTGAAGTAGTCTGTGTCAATGCCCTACATCGGGCTTATCCCATTTCTACGTCTCCTCTGAAAAGATGGAACAAGTTTTGGAAGCAGTGTGTCAATGCCCTACATCGGGCTTATCCCATTTCTACGATTGTGGGGACCATCGGGCTCAACCGCAATTGAGTTTGTGTCAATGCCCTACATCGGGCTTATCCCATTTCTACCGGGTGTGAACCTACAGATGAATTAACAGAAATAATGTGTCAATGCCCTACATCGGGCTTATCCCATTTCTACCGTACCCTTTAAAAAACCTTATAAAATCAATGGTTTCCGGGACCGTTTTCAGGGGGTAATTGTCAGAAAATTCTGAAAATTCTAATTTTCTGAGCAAAACTGTGCATGTTTACAATTTGTTCATAATTAAGCACATTTTTATTCTACATCGCATACTGCAAAAATGCAAGCAAAATCTGCTTCTCCTTAACAATTTATTATTTTTCAGTCACTTTTCACACGTCGGCCAGTATTCAGCCTGGCGGGCGTCCGAATGGCGTAAGTGTGAAAAGTAACCGGGATAAGTCTTGATCATGCCTTTCCTTTATAGTAAGATGAGAACAGACCAAAACAACTCAAATTTCAGAAAGGATCATGTAGAATATGGGATTGTTCGTGAACCCGGATAACAGCGCCTTTCAGGTAGCACTGAATTCAGAGATCTACATTGACAAAACCGGACTGCTGAAATACACCAACAAGGTGATGGATACCAGACAGGCGCTGATCTGCAACAGCCGCCCCCGCAGATTCGGAAAAACAACCACAGCAGACATGCTCACCGCATATTACAGCAGAGGATGTCATTCTGAGACTATGTTCGACGGTAAAGAAATCAGCAAATGGGATTCTTTTAAAACACATCTCAATCGGTATGATCTGATCCGCCTGGATGTTCAGTGGTTTCTCTCTCCTTCCAGATCAGCAGATACCGTCGTATCTCATATGGAACAATGCGTTTTGAAAGAATTAAAAGAATACTACCCTGAGGTATCCGAACCCTCTCTGTCTGAGACTCTGGCAGCTGTCAAACAGACAACCGGAAATAAATTTATCATCATCATTGATGAATGGGACGCTCTGATTCGCGACGAAGCCGAAAATCTGACTGTACAGGAAGAGTATATCGGCTTTTTGCGCAGTCTCTTCAAAGGGTCACATCCTGATGCAGGAGCTGCAAATCCTCGCTTAAGCTCCTGCATGCAGCATCTCTTCTATCTTCTTCCCGGTCCTCTCCGGTCATTTTTCATATCCCGGTCTGTGATCTGCGTAGCCGTATATTTCTGCAGCCTCAGGTCATGGTCTGTGACCTCCGGAAGCTTCCGCTCCGGGGTCCTGCTGCCCAGTCTGTAATTCTGCGTAAACCATCTGTGGGAGGCCAGAACATTCTCATTCAGGCTGCCCCTCTGGTCCTTATACTTCTCATCCAGCAGAATTTCCGGATATTCCACTTTCACTCCCCGATACCGGCTGAGGCTGTCAAAATCACATATGGTCTTCAGAGCCCGAAGCGTCGCATCATTGCAGGTATGGCATGTGACGTCGCAGGGAATCTCTCGTTCGGTTTCCTTCCAGCCCTCCTCCAGATCGAACTTCCGGACCATGCATTTTTCGATGCAGATCTTTACACTCCCGTATCCCAGCGGCTTTCCGTGCCCGATCTTATGGCACATATGCCCTTCCAGATCGTTCTCGTTCAGATGAACCGCCATGGCCAGAAGCTCCATCTGCTGCCTGGTAATGCCGTCAAAATAGATCCGGAACTTAAACTCCGCATTTTTCCTGACCGTCTCAAATGTGGCGTTCCGGTTATTTCTGGGAACCCTTCTGTCTGTGTCCGGCTCATGATGCCAGTAGAATTTTCTCCCCCGGATCTCCATCTGATTCGAATCATATCCCACCGAATAGTCCGCGTTCGTACCGGTTTCTCTCAGATAAAACGGAATATAGGACGGCCTTGGAGATCCCAGCTCCCCAAAGGTAATTCCCTGGCTGTTCAGACAGTTCTCCATATTTCCGGTATATCCCGCATCGGTAAAACGGACCCTGCTTCCGAATTTGTCTCCCTCCGCGGTCCCGAAGAGCGCGCAGGCCGGGCAGAGATGCTCCCGTCTGTCACATTTGTCATGCGCTTTTTCAGAGACAAGATCATTCCACCTCTTATTGTACGCCTTTCTTCCCAGAGCCGCGAACGTCATATACAGCTTATCGTTCTCGACGGAATAATAGACCGGAATCACTCCGTTCTTCTTTGCATACGCATAGTCCGGATATCCTTTGTGCGGACCCGGATAGAGCTTGTTCTTCCTCTCATCCCGGTATTCTTCCAGCACATCCTCCAGCTTCTGGATATCAGCTTCCGCAATCTTCCCATTTGGCGCGGGAGCTCCCTTTTGAAATATTCCTTGGAAATGCCTCTTCGGGCTCTTCTCGCCGATACAGATATACCCTCTCTGCATGGAACTGCCGGACAGATCCGCCTGAAACCGCTTTACATAAGGGCCGATGGGAATCCTCCTCCCGTTCCTCTCTTTTACATACTGGAGTTCTTTTCCTCTCTGGTCCACAGCCGGTTCAAAGCAGACCTCGGCGCCCGTTTTATAATGATCGGCCAGATCCGCGCAGCAGGCAATTCCATGTCTGTTCAATGACTGCCGGTCATAAAACCTGCGGTCAACAACGACCAGATACTTTTTCGCCTGATACAGCTTCCACCCGCTCTTCTCTCTTACCAGCAGTCCCGGTTTAAAGGCTCTGCTGCTCCTTGCAGTGACCGCAGGGTTTCCCTGCACCGAGCCGAAACAGGAATCCGTGATCGTCTCATAGATGCTCCGGATCACGCCGCGGACCGCGCTCCCGGGAATCACGGGACTGCCGTCCAGAGAAAAGAACGGATATTTATAATGCTGCCGTCCCAGGTCTTCCCGGTGTTCCACATCGGGAATCGCCAGCGGCGTCCGGCAGCGGACCCGGCACTGAAAATATCCGGTGAGCAGTTCCTCTGACCGCTTTGCCGCATTTGCCCGCCTGGTGTTTTTCAGATCGACCGGGACAAAATTATACGGGTTGATAAAATTACTGCGGTTTCTCACATATTGTGCCATGAATCATTCTCCCCTTTCCTTTGAAAATCCGATGATTCTCCAGTCGGAGATATACAGCTGCATGGTATCCTCTTCATATTCCAGATAATTGCGGATTTTTATCTTTGCATCCCTATAATCCTTAAGCGGCAGTTCGTATCTGCCGCCTCCTGTGGCGTACGCAATCCCTTTTTCCGGCTTTGATTTCTGTTCGTTGATATCCAGATACTGCCATTCGTCCCAGAAGAAAAGCGGATCCATCTGGTCTTCCTGGTCTTTTCTCTCCCGGCACTGAAGTTTCTGATCCGCTCCGCGGAACCATTTCACCTCCTCCTCTTCATTGAACATGCGTATTTCCATCGCTTTTTCATACAGTTCGTCCCGGTCCAGCTGCTCCCGGTCCAGTTCCTGAATATACAGGCGGTCCGTCAGCATCGCGATGATATATCCCTCTCCCAGCCGGATCGCCGCCTGACGAAAACCGGTTATAAATTCTTCCTTGTTTTGAATCAACATGCCTTTGCCCCTCCCGCAATCGCCGACCACAGTTTCTGATACCGCTCCTTGTCGTCTTCCTCCTGAAAGCTTATGATTTCCTGACCTGCCGTGACCTCCGTCACACGGAAAAGTCCGTGCCCCACAGAGGTGAGCCCTCCCACGGCCAGGAAGCCGTTGTGAAGATCCAGGACCGCGCCTGCCAGCGTCTTTCCGAACTTCTCTATCTTCTCTTCCTCCAGCCCGCCAAAATCACAGAGGATCACAAGCTGCGCCGTTCCGCCGTAACAGGTTTTTTCGGTGTACAGCGCTCCGTCAACCGTTCCTCCTGTAAAACGGTCGATGGCGTTTCTCGTATAGGTGATCCACTTTTCATTTTTCAGCTCGCTTTCCGAAAATGTAATACGGGTCCTGCTGCTCTCCTCCGCCTTCTTTCCTTTCTTTTTCCCGAAGAACAGTTCCGACATCGCCGTGCCCGCCGCAAAGTCCGGATTCAGCTTCCCCATCTGCGCGCGGAACGCACCCGCCCAGGAAGTGCCCGGTATCACGGGCACGCCGTCTTTCCTGCGCATCTGCATATAATCGGCCTCTCCCACATCGGTCGTATACTGTCTGACCGAGATGCCGCCGGCCTGCTTCAGACGGATCCGGATGCGCACCAGATGGTCTTCCCGCAGATGGATGCCTCTCTTTTCATAGACCTCTTTTAACCTCTCACGCGCTTCGCCTTTCTTCTCCCGGCTCAGGCAGACGGGCGCGTCAATGACAGACCACTGATCCTCTTTGTACATGTCGAAGGACAGCCAGCGTTCAAGATCTTTCTTGTCCCCCAGGTCAAACGAGCATTGAGCGATCTCTGCGCTCTTTGCCGCGCCGAATCCTTTTCCTGTTTTGGCTCCCAGTCTGATATTTCCCTGCTGCCAGGCATACGCGATCTCATCCGCTATATACTGCTCTTCTGCTGTCTCCATCGTCTGCTCAATATAGGTAACAAATTCGACTCCCGGCTCCAGTATCTGAAAATCAAATTTTGCGCCCGGAAGGGCCACCTTATACTCGTCCAGCGCCACCATATCGCGCTTGGTGAGCGCATAATTTTTCGGGGACGCCATCAGTGCGTCATATACGGCGATACGGCTTTCCGTCAGCACGTTTCTTCCCTCTTCGGAGGACGTCCGGATCCTTTCCTCGGTCAGATTCGTCCCGAAATAAGTCTCTGCCGTCTGCTCGGAAAAGATCCGCCTGTACACCCCTGCCAGCGACGTGCCCGGAACATACGGCAGCCCTCTGCTGTCAAGGATCATGTCGCTGTCTGTCACCTGATTTTTGCCGCATCCGACAGACAGCGGAGAAGTCAACTGAAACCGGATTTTATAATATTTCCTGATCATCTCTTTCTTTATTCCGCCTTTCTCTTCAGTCCGTGCCCTGATTATTTTCCTGACGTTCTTTCTGTTTGAGCCTGTATTTCTCCTGTACCAGAATTTCCATCAGATAATAACTCCACAATTTCTTCAGTTCCCTGTGAAATGCATCTCTCATTTTTCCGGAGTCCGCCCCGCACAGCAGTTCCTTTTCGTAAGTTTTCTTCAGATCCCCGATCTCATCCTGATACATCAGCTTATCCACAGACAGATGGTCTTCTTTACAGATCTTTTCCTTTTTTATTTTTTCGATCTGCGTTCTCGTCTCCTTCGTCTTGATCGAGGCGATTCTGGCACAGAAATCCTCGTATGCCTGATCGGGATCATCCGGATACCGGTACAGGCTGTCGGATAACATCAGCGTGACCCTTCCCAGCGCGGCAGGATTCTTCATGGACGCTTTGCACTTCAATGCCTCCAGTCCAAGCTTTTCCTTCATTTCATCCAGCAGTATGTTTCCAAACAGTTTACCGGCATGTCTCAGCCCGGATACTTTCGGAACCGGCTTTTTTGCTTCCTGTATCTGAAAGGCCGCTCCGTCATTGGACACAACAGAGAGCCTGCCGTAGCCTTCCCCCATGCGGATTCCGGCATACAGGTCTTCTTTCGTGATCTGCAGCTCCTCCTCCAGCTCAAACTCGAACGCGCTTCCTGCGCGGACTGCCGGAACCGCCGGTCTTCTCAGATTCCATTTGGAATAGTATCCCGTCAGCATCCGCACCTCCAGCTCGGAATACGGCTCCTGGTCCTGCCCACATTCCTTCTTTTCCCGGATCTTCAGCTTCTCCCGGATCTGTTCCCGTACCTGTCCGCACCGCACGGTATAACCCGATTCATTGACGAAGATCCCGTCGCTCTGAAGGACGACCAGGATCCGGCTTCCGCCAGGATAACGCGTTGTCTCTGCTTCCGCCGCTCTGACCTTCGGCGTTCCATTCAGTACGCATCTTCCATACTGGGAGCTCCTGGACTTGCCGAAACGCAGCTCTCCCTGTTCCAGCAGACGGCCCAGAATCCTGAGATGCTTTCCCCGTCCCCGGATCGAACCGGCAAAATCCTGACGTTCTCTGACCGCCTCAAAGGAGAACAACAGTTCTCCGTCCCGTGCGTTCTGCTTCTTTGATTTTTTGGTATAATGATAGACCAGATCTGTGTCCACTTCTTTCACAAGAATTCCGTCCTCTTTGAAACAGACGAATTTTCCTTTCAGTTTCTTCGGCTGGTTTCCCTCTCCTGTGGCATATTCCGGATCTGTATTTTCCTCTGCACAGTCTTCCGGCCTGACGGGAAGCTGCTTCGTTGTATTGACATACTTTTTTGTCTTTTTCAGCTGGTTTATATAAGACGGGGCCGGATAATAGATGTCGCCCGTCTCTGTGTCCTCCGGATACAGGCCGCTGAAGACGACCTGATTTTTCAGGAAAAGTTCCTTGAATTCCGCCGTATCTTCGGAATTCCCTTCCTGCAGATATGCATGGACAAACCAGCCCATGACCGTCTGGCCGCTGATGTATCTCTCCGTGATATCGTCATAATTCATGTTCAGAACCAGGGGTTCCAGATTCTTCACGGAATAAGTGAGCACATAATCCTCATCCTCCTTCACCTGGCTGAAATCAATCCTGATCCTGTCCGCCGTCTTCGGATCCGACAGTTCGCACGTTACGCTTCCCAGTCCGCGGTTGCGGTTCAGGCCGATATTCCGCAGCGCTTTTACCGTATTTTTAAAATTCTCTGAAGCTTCCGCATCCAGCTCTGTACAACTGACGTTGGCGATAAACCGCAGCTCCCGTTCTCTGTCCAGCGGTGAATAATGGTCGATCGTCCGGGTATAACGGAGGGAATTGTCCTTTGCCACTCCATTCTCCATGATTTTCGTCTGCGCTTTTATCATCGTGAACTGATCCAGCACATTTTGGGGAGTCATATATTTCCGGACGGCCGGGTCGGTCTCTTTTAATTCCCGGTACAGTTCCTCATAGCCTTCGATGTACGCATTCCCCAGAAAAACACCCTGTGCTTTCTGCTGACCGGCTTTTCCGAAGATCCGGCCGGTCTCTTCTTCGGTCAGTCCGATCAGCCCCGCCTCCTCTCTTAAGCATCCTTTCAGCCGCTTTGCAGGTATGTACGGAATGCCGTAAATATCATAACACAGATCGCTGTCAACGATGCCCGCACAGGAATAACCGGAACCGGCGCACAGATCCGACTTCAGTGTAATAATCAGCTGTTGTTCTTTTCTGCCCATGATCAAATCTCCTCCCTGTCCTCATCAAACCACAGATCATATACCAGTACCATATCATAGATTAATTTGCGGATGATCTCTTCGTCTTTCAAAACTCCGCCCAGCGTGAAATCGATCTCCTTGTCCGGCTGATGGGCCCGGATCCGCTCCAGCTCTCCCATAAAATCTGCCCTGCTTTTTTTCGCGGTGAACAGAAGATCCTTCACATTACTCCGGCCTGCTTTCTGCAGTTCTTTCTGCATGGCTTTCACGATCCCGACCGTGACAAATTTTCCGTCTATCTGCTCGTTTTCTGCCGTTTTGCCTCCGTATCTGACGACCCAGGGCCTGCTGATGTCCACGGTTTCTTCCTGCTCGCGGATCTGGTCCAGCGATATGCCGATGGCTCCCTGGCAGTAGTGAAAATCAATCAGAGACACATCGGCCAGCTTCTCTTTTTTCATGAGTTTCTTTCCCGCTTCACAGCATTCTTCCGCAATCCGGTATGCCTCAGAGAACGGCGTATGACTGTGGAAGACCGCAATTCCCGCGCAGGACGTCCGGGGCGCGTCCTCCGGCTCGTTCTCGGAGAGCTTCTCCAGATATCTTACGGCCACATCACAGGCATTTCTGGCATTGCATATGAAAGTAATCTCATCTCCCGCGTATACGACAAAACGCCGTTTCTGATTGGGCGTCTGTTCCAGCACCCGGTCTACCTCTTCAATTCCCGCGTCGATATAATGCTGCTGTATATATTCGGAAAATTCTCTCAGAGCCCTTACGCTGGCTTCATAGGTGGTATCTCTCTCTCCGTCCGGCCGTTTCGTTCTGTTCAGACATTTTTCCACCTGAGCGCCCATATTGTTTCCGTCAATATAAATAACGGCCAGAAGACTTTCCTCTCCCTTCTGAGTGATCAGCTCGTCCAGAAGCCGGTCGCCTTCGATGACGCTGTCCCTTCCGCTTCTTCCCATGATCTCTTCATATTTTCTGTATTTCCGGCTGCTTTCATAGCTGACCTTCTGATCCCTGCCTGCGATCTTCTGTTTTACGGACAGCGGCATGGAATCATGATAATCCACCTGCACGATGGGCAGGGCATTGACCGGATGGAGCATACTCTCCTTCTGCTCTCTCTTCCGATGCTTTTCGTACAGCTTTTTCTGATCCGCCGCATAGTTGTCAAAATCAATCCCCTCTATATATGTGGTAAGCACCCGCAGGGAATACGTTTCTTCCAGCACCTTCCGATAAAAGCGCTGGTTGACTGCTCTGTATATCTCTGCATTTTCATACAGCACAAAGAAATTGCCGCCGCCGTCGTACACAACTTCTCCGATATACCCCTCTTCCAGATGACGGGCGAATCCCTCGCGGGAAAAGCCTGCCGGATCCGCCTCCTTTTTATAACTGAACAGACCCTTCCCGGAGCATTTTTCTGCCGCCGGGTACAGGTACGCGTCAAAGCATTCTCTGATGATATAAGACGCTCCGATGATCTCTTTCATCTTATTGCTTTTGTATATATAGTCCTGTTTGCCCCGAATGTCATACATTGCCAAAACATACTGATTCTCCATTTTCTGTCGTATCCTTCCTTTTTCTCTCGTCGTAATCCGAACCCTGTCTGTTACCTCGCGGCCGCCTCCGCCACCTTCATTGCATCCTCCTTCGTATCCGCCGCACACAGGAAACCGCTCTGGTGACAGAATCCGAAAGTCAGAATGCCCGTGAGCGCGGTCAGCTCCTCTCTGCTCCTCCCTCTCCAGCTCTCCGTAAACGGCTTCTTAAGCTCCATGGAGCCCGCGCATACCGGCGCCGCCTGTATGGAATATCCGCCCCGGAGAGAGGGATAGATCACATATATAACATCCGTTCCCTCCACAGCCTCCTTCCAGGGAAGGGCGCGCTCCAGGAAGAGAATCTTGCCCGGCTGCTGCCGGATCTGCGCCCGCACCTGCTCATATGCGGACCGCTCCGCCCGGATATGGCAGAAGCGCCTCTCAAGCACCTTCACCGCCATGTCCGACAGCTCCTGGAAGATCCGGTCCTGTTCCTCCATGCTCTCTTCCCAGGTGGGATTGAAGTCATGGATCACACCGGCGATCTCATGAGGAACGCCCGTATTGTCGCTTAGATCCAGCTTCCGGACGAATTCCCGATCAAATCTCTCTGCATCCTCTTCGCACAGGATCCGGGTGCCGAAGGCCTCCCACAGAAGCCCGAAAGCCGCATAGGGCGTCCCGTCCTTCCGGTATCTCCGGTCTGCCTGATGGTGGTCAAAGGCGCCTCCGCCCATGTCGAACACCAGTCCTTCTTCGTCCCCCGGCGCCGGCATCCCCCGGGTAATCCGGATCTGCGGATTCAGATATTTCAAAAGTGCCGCGGAGAACACATCGTCTGCATGAAAGATGCCTCCATGTGTGTAAGCCCGGTCCGGGACCGGGATCTGTGCCTGTTCCTGTTTCATACGTTCTCGAAAGTCACCCCCTGTCCTCTCAGAATCTCCTTCAGGATCTCATAAAAATCTCTGAGCTGCTCCTGAAGCTCCTGCCAGCCTGCAACCTCGTTTTCCTTCTCATTTTCCGAAAATCCAAAGTCATTCATCGCATCCCGCAGCCGCATGATCCGTGCGGTCACCCGAAGCAGCTCCTCCGGAAGCTCCATGATCATACTGGTCAGTTCCGCCCGGTAGGGCGTGGTCATGAGCTTATGGTCGCAGAACCATTTCCGGTCCATGCGGGTCTCCCCTCTTCTCTCCAGCGCTTCATACTGTGCGGCCATATCCCGGAGTATGCTCCATACGGTCGTGTTTCTCACGGTCTGGTCTTCTGCGGGCACCTCATACCGCTCGCACATGCAGGTCACGATGGTCTCCTTCAGGGCCGTGAAGCCAAGCTGCGTCAGGTTCTTGCGGATTGCCCAGTCCACCGCCGCCATTCCGGTAGCCGTGCAGTTCAGAGTGATCTTCCGGCCGTCCTTTATAAAATACAGGCTCTGGCGGAATACGTCCAGATCGCTTTCGATCCGCTGGAACAGCCGCAGAAGGGGCGCTTCCGAGATCCCCGTGTGACTCTCGCAAAGCCGGTCGTAATGCATCCGGAAATCTTCGTATGCCTTCCGGATACTCTTGTCCGGAGACGCATTACTCTTTCCCTTACACGCGTTCAGGCAGCCGGTCAGATCGTGGAGACTCTTCAGCGCCTCCCGCTCCAATTCGCTGACTCCCTGACCGGATTCCTTAAGTTCCCGGATCTGACTGCTGCTGCCACCCTTGACAAAGGACTCTGCCGCACTGGTCCAGTCAAGGAGCCTGCTGCACATGGACATGTCCAGAAGGTCTACATACCGAAGCCCGTCCGCCCCGTTTTCTCCGATCTCAAACGCTCCGTAGTAAATGCCGCCCACCTTTATCTCCTTCAGCGCCCGGGCATAGTGAATGACCGTCAGCACCTGCATGGGAATGTTCCGAAGTCCGTGGGTGATATCAAAATAGATGGTCTCGCCCGGCTGTACCGCCTCGTACATCTTTTCAAAAATCTCATCCAGCTCTTCCCGGTTCCTGCCCTCCCGGATCCGGACGGTCTCCGCCGGGATCTGGGGATACTCTTCCTGAAGAATTTTCCGAAAACCGGTCTTCTTCTCCCCCGGCCGGACCAAAACGCCCCGGTCCCCGAGGATCTGAAGTTCCCGCTCTCTGTAATCCCGGTCCAGCCAGTTCTCCTGCTCCGCACGTTCTGTGAGAAGGATCGTGATCCGGTCTCCTTCTGCGGCATCCGGCATCACATGCTTCAGAACCGCAAGCTGCGCATAGGGGGTCTTATACGAAAACTCCTCCTCCTTTACCTGATACACGCAGTCCGTATAAAAATTGGTTCCCAGGACCGCGATAAAATGTCTGTGTCTTTGTTCCATGTTCTTTTCCTTTCTGTTTCTGATCATATACTGCTTCATCACTGCAGCATTTCCACCTGTGCGGTCGGGCGCTCCGGGGAGCGCCCGGCCTGACTTCCACCTTCGCAAAACCCGCGCTTATGTGTTCTCTACATGTTCCTCCAGGATCTCAAGCCCCTGATACATCAGCTTTTTCACCTGGGCAAATTCCCTCCTGGCGCAGATCCCATGGTCCCTCTCAAGGCGCTCCAGCGCGTTTGTCTCATCTTCCTCCGCGCCTTCCTCGCTGGCGTGATTGATCCGGTTCCGGATCATTTTAAGGGGCAGATAGTATTTCATCATCTGGTACAGCTTCTCATTGGAAATGTTGCTCTCTTCTATGCCTTCTTCACGGGATCGAAGCCTGTCAAGGGCATTTACTTTTTTCTCATAGGTGCCCGCTTCCAGTTCCTCATGGCTCTTCGCATCCTGGCACAGAAAGTAATGCTGCCAGTGGATATCGTTTAACAACCATTTCACGAATCCATTCACCGTTCTTGGTCTGGATTTTATTTTTGTTCTTGTATACGGCTGATTAATCACGGCATTGTTTCCCTCATATTTCGTTCTCAGAAAATACACGATCCTCTGAACCGCTCTTTTTTCCTGATTCGTCTTCATGAACGCCTCCAGATCCCGGAATCTGGAAGCGTCCAGCCTGTCCATGGACCGGTACTTTCGTTCCATGGCTTCATACCCCTGCTTCAGTCTGCCTGCAAACTGCTTTAATTCCTCAGGCTTTCCGATGCTGTCGTAAAGCTCCACATAGAATGCCGTGCCGGCCTCGGTCGCTCCCGGCTTTATCCTGCGCTCTTTCTCCGGCAGCTTTAGCATCCCCGATTCATAATAATACTGCGGTATTTTCTCCACATACAGGGTCAGCGCCTGCTGCACCATATTGTTGTCCAGGCACCACCGGATCAGTCTGGGATAGGTATAGCGCTGATCCTTCTCCATATTCAGCTTCTGCCGGATGATCGAGATCATATCGCTGAAAATCTCTGAAAAAAAGCTTTCCCTTTCCTTTTTCTCTTCATACCGGTCCAGACCCTTCTGCAGATTGTCCATAATCTGATCCACCTTTTCCACATCGCACAGGCTCATCACATGGGAAAACTTTACGATCTGGCTTAACAGTTCCTTTGTATCCTGGTCTTCTTCTTTGTCATAACAGTTTTCCAGAAGCTCCGCATTTCCCGTGCTGACAAACTGGTCGACCCCGCTCACCAGCCGGAACATATCATAGATGCAGGAGAGGGAATAGATTTTTTTATCGTTCCAGTTGCTGTACACAATCTCTCTGCAGAAAATATCATGGCACTCCAGATACCGGATAATGACCGTCATGAGAAAGCTGATATCCCGGAAGCCCCCTGTATAATCAATATACACATTTTTCTTCGTTTTCTGGCGAAAACCGCTGCCCGCCGCGATCTGGCGGTAGATCTTGAGCGCCCGGACCGAAGTCTCCTGTCCGGAATCCGTATATGCGATCTCTTCACAGGTGATCTTCTGTCCCTCATAGAGCGCTCTAAGCCTTTCATCCTCCTGTATATAAGCGTCCACCATCTGTTCGAATTTTTTATGGTCCCCCCTGCTCCTGACCCGATCGGTAATGATATACAGGACCTTCTGAATCAGGTCTCCATTTTCAGCCGCTTTGCAGATCAGATATTTCACCGGCGCGTCATTGGTCTGAACTCCCTCAAAATATCGCTCTGTTCCGTCCGGCTCTTCCTCCATGTACCAGACCGGACCGTTCCCTTCTCTGTATTCGCTTAAAAAAAACAACAGGATTCCGTCCTTCTTCACCTTCTGTACCTTCCTTTCTGTTCTGTAAATCATTCCCTGTTTCTCATGTCCGGATATTTCATCACAGTGTATTTTTTCATTATGATTTATCTCCATATGTCGCACTTCCTTATTTTCACAGTGAGTATCATGGTATTTCTTTACGAGCATCAGAATATAATCAATATTGATTTCGATCTGCCGGATCAGCTCAATCTCAAAGACCACGTCATCTGTAATATCTGTACTTTCCTGTCGTTTGCACTTCCACTCGTCACGCAAATCCTGATAGCGTCCGAGATAATCCTGTAAGTCACGCTCGGAAATCCGTTCATTTCCCTTAAACTCATCAAAAGAAAGCAGGAGATTTCTCATACGAAGAATCGTGCCAAACAGTGCAATCAGCACCACCGGCTTAGCCGGTGGTTTGTTGTCCGCCCTATAAGGGCTCGTTCCCGGCGCTGGAGTCTAAAGAC
>VSND01000091.1 GCA_009774145.1 Lachnospiraceae bacterium
ATGTTTTGTTCCCGCCGCTCCCGCGACGACTTGAACATCTTACCAAATCTTTTCTGCTTTGTCAATACCTTTTTTTATTTTTTTCAAAAAGTTTTTATCCAGAAATTTATTTGGGCGGCTGCATTTCCTGTTCCCGCAGTCAGCTTGATTATAATAGCACTACTTCCATGTATTGTCAACACCTTTTTTTCATTTTTTTTGCAGAATTTTATTATTTTCTTCATCCGGAGAATCGCCGTCCGGGAATCCATCCATTTTCCGCAATATATCCGCAGCATCAGACAGATTCCGCTGACTATGGACAGATCAGTTTAAATAGGAAAGCGGATTTACCTGCGATCCATTGATGATGATCTCAAAATGCAGATGCGGTCCTGTACTCCTCCCTGTATTTCCGCTCAGAGCAATCCTCTCATTCTGATCCACATGCTGTCCGGCGGACACCAGGATCTTACTCAGATGGGCATATCTGGTCTGCCTTCCATCCGGATGACGAAGAGTAATACAATATCCATATCCGCTGGACCATCCCGCACTGACCACGGTACCGCCGCAGGATGCCCGCACAGCCGTCCCTACAGGCGTCGCCCAGTCAATACCCTTATGCATGCGTCCCCAGCGCATCTTAAAGCCGGAAGTAAACCTGCCGCCGGTAATCGGTTTGATATAGGTAGGCGGTGTCTGGGTTCCTTTTTCGATAATCTCCGGCACCGGTTCCAGCGTCACATTCTCGGCGATCATCTCGCGGCTGGTCTCCGTCTGATTCTTCGAGACCGTCATTACCGTCACTTCATGATGTCCGGCAGCCGCCTCCTGACGGACCACCCGCTCTGTCGTGTACCAGCTGTCATTTTCTATGTACTGCGTTTCTGCAAAATAATCTTCTTCATATGTAGACTGTACCACCGACGTGATTGATAATTCCGGCTCCGGCACGCTGATGACGATCTCATCTCCGATCTGCAGCACGGCATCTCTTGTCAGACCCGGGTTCAGCGCCAGCACTTCGTCCACATAGTAGCCTCTGCTGTTCGCAATCACTGAAAGCGTATCTCCCGCCTGAACCTCATAAGTCTGATTTTTTTCCTTTTCTTTTGTGACAGCCTCAATCGCATCTGCCAGGCCGGTCAGCTGCCCTGCATCTATATATGCCTCTGCAATCTCCACCTTTTCAAAAAATTCCAGTGCTTTCAGTCCGTCCCCTTCCGGAATCTCTCCTTTGGGAATGACTTCAATTGTAAAAGCGTTCAGTTCCCGACTGGTATCCGAAACCACTTCAACGTCAAACATCCCATCCGGGTCATATGGTTCAAGCGCCGCAAGCAGAAGTGCTTTTACCTCCTCCATGGTCGCCAGATTCACTGTGAACTCATTGACCTTTACCAGATAATATTTCTGTTTCGCCGTCTTGACCTTCTCCTGCATCAGATTATAAATCAGCTCCTCAAGCCCGTCCGCCTCCAGCGTACTCCCCACAAGCTTTTCCACCTGCCGGAAATCACAGGCCACATTCGCAAGCACCAGTCCCTTTGTCTCCCGGGCAATCTGCGCCCGGGCATCCAGAAATGCCTGATCCACCACGGACGGGTCGGATACTGCGCCAATTACCTCTCCATCCAGCAGCACTTCGCAATAGGTGGTCTCCATTCCATATGTATCTCCTAAAATCGGCACAAAGCATAAAAGTGCCGTACAGCACCCCATTGCCGACATTGCATACTTTAACTTAAAATTTTTTCCAAACAGCCTCTTCTTCTGCATGAAAGCCTTTCATACTCCTGTTCTTTTCTGATTCCGGGACTTTTTCCCCGGTTTCCGAACCGAATACCCGAAACTCCCCACTTTCTTCCCCAGTTCAAAATACGCTCCATGGGAATAGGTGATCAGCCCTGCCTGATTCAGTTCGAACTTTCCGTTCTGATCCATATACCGGTCCTCGATGGTCACACTGACCACCTCCGCCAGAAACAGATCATGGCTTCCAAGAGCTTTCCTCTCTGTCACCCTGCATTCGATGTTCACCGGGCTCTGTGCGATCCCCGGCGCTTCGATTCTCCTGGATGGCAGCCTGGTCAGATGCATTTCTTCATATTTATCCACATCCCGTCCCGAGCGCACACCGCAGTAATCCAGGGCGCGCACCAGCTCTCTGGTCGCCAGATTGATGACAAATTCTCCGGTTTCTTTTAAAATCTCATAAGAATATCTTTCTTTTCTTACCGATATGGATACCATGGCAGGCGACGAACAGACCGTCCCGGTCCATGCCACGGTTATGATATTCGGTTTCTCTCCCGGCCTCTGGCAGCTCACCATAACCGCCGGCAGGGGATAGAGCATGTTGCCCGGTTTCCAATACTGTTTTGCCATGCCCGTCCTCCTTGATGGTAACAAAAAATGGAAAAAACAGCCGCCTCATGCACCCACAGGGCGTCTGTCTTTTCCATTTTACGCATATTCTTTTCATTTGACAAGGTAAAATTCAGGAAATACACAGGTTTTTCACAATTCGATACAGATTTCCTTGCCGAATCTGCTTCCCCTTTCGTCCATTCTCCCCTTTACGCCACATAGTCCTTTAAAATGCTCTCCAGAGCCGACCCGCTGCTGGTATGACAGCGTACGACGTCAATCTTCTTTTTCTTTGCTTCATCTACTGCCGTCTTTACCATTTTATGGGATACGGTATTCGTAAACAGAATAAACAGATCCGGCGTTCCCATCTGTTTATCCAGATTCGCAGACATCTGGGTAAATACCTTCGCCTTACATTTATAACTTCTGCAGATCTTCATATACTGACAGACCATCCGGTCATGTCCCCCAACAATTACAACGCTCATCGTCACACCTCCAGTATGTTCCTGGCTTTCCCCTTCCCTGTTTCCACGGTTAGTTCAAGCTAATTAGTTATTACTAACTCATAATACCAAATCGGTACAGAAAAAGCAACTGCACAGTTGATAATCTTTCTCAACTAAGTGCAGCTGCCTGTTCTGTTACCGGTTTTTCATGTATGTTTCCCCGCTTCCTGCGGCTCCTCCAGCCCGTAGGCAATCAGGGAATCTCCCTTTTTGACGGAAAGTCCTCCGGTATAATAAAAGACTCTGCCGTCCCCTTCTGCATAAAACTCCTGCAGTATATTTCCGAACATATCCTCCAGACGACCCAGAAGCTGGCCCCCCGCCACCGGATCATTTTCCTTTACCGCCGGATACCAAAGTCCTGCTCTTTCGCTCTCCAGATAGACGGTTCGTTCATAAACCTTCGGTTCAAAGGATACTTCCGGTTCGTCAGATTCATACATATCAAGATGGCGAAGGAGCAGATAGATGTTCCGCTTATGACCTGCAATCCACTCCTCCCTGCAGAAGCCGCCGAAGCCGCGTTCCAGAAGAAGTCCCGGCAGCTCATGATAATTCGCCGCATAACTGTATTCTCCTCCTGCTGCCTCCGATGCAATCAGATAAGGCACGTCCAGCGCCCGGGCTGCCGAAAGCGACGCTTCCGTCACCTTTTCTGCTTTTGGAAAAAACAGGCAGGGCGTCAGGATCTCGTTCACACTGCCGCCGTGAAGATCCAGCAGAAAATCTGCCTTCGGAAAGATCTCCTGCACAAACCAGTCCGCCAGACGTTCTCCCGCAGTCCCATCCGGCCGCCCCGGATAGTCGCTGTTCAGATTGAAGTCGTCCTCCGGCAGAGTTCTCCAGTGCTGCTGCCAGAAACCGCTGGTATTTACGCAGTGCATCAGCAGCAGATTGCCTTTCAGTTTCTCCGGATCGATTTCCTTCGCCGCCCGGACCACCGCCGGCGTCCCATTATATTCCCCTGCATGGATCTGCGCCGTCACCACCAGCGTCTTTCCCGGCTCCTGTCCGCAGATCAGAGTCGCCGGTATCTCATAGTCCTCCATGCCGGGCTTCAGAAGCATCTGCCGCTTTTCCCCGCAGCTCAGCTCCTGTCCGCATATCTTCCACATAGTCTCTCCTTTTGTCAGTTCCACAGCCGCCTGTTGGCGTCCGGGAAGCTGTTGTTTTATTTTCTGTACAGAATCCGAATCGAATTCATAAGACACAGGACCGATACGCCCGTATCCGCAAAGACTGCCACCCACATATTGGCAAATCCAAACAGTCCCGCAATCATGACGACCGCTTTGACCGCCAGTGCAAAATACACATTCTGCCAGGAGATTCTGGAGGTCGCCCGTGCGATATCGATAGCCTGAGGGATCGCCGACATCTCGGAAGTCATGAAAACCACATCCGCAGCCTCGATGGCTGCATCCGCACCGCTTCCCATGGCAGCTCCCACATCAGCGCCCGCAAGAACCGGAGCATCATTGATTCCGTCTCCGACGAACATAACACTTCCGTGCTTTTCACGAATCTTCTGCAGCTCCTTGAATTTATCCTCCGGAAGCAGCTTCGCGTGCACCTCATCAATGCCGGCCTCTGCTGCCACCGCCTTCGCGCTGTCCTCTGCATCCCCGGTCAGCATGGCAGTCACAATGCCGAATTTCTTCGTTCTGGCAATGGCGCTCACTGCATCCGGCTTGATGGTATCCGATATCACAATATGTCCCGCAAAACGTCCGTTCAGCGCCGTCAGCACCTCCGTACCGAACTGCTCTTTCCGATAGCCCGACAGATCCACTCCATTTGCTTCCATCAGCTTGCGGTTGCCGCAGAGAACCACACCTTTGCCGGTCTCGGCGCGGATGCCCTGACCGGCAATCTCTTCCACCTTTGAAGGTCGGTCAATCTTAAGGCCTTTGTCCTTTGCCGCCTCCACAATGCTGCTGCCGATGGGATGGGTCGATGACAGCTCACAGCTGGCACTGATCGCCAGCAGTTCTTCAGGCGTCAGACCCTGATCAGCGCAGACTGCGTTCTGCACTACAAAATTTCCTTTGGTAATCGTTCCGGTCTTGTCCATGACAACTGCCCTGACATTTTTCAGGGATTCAATAGCCACGCCTCCCTTAAACAGAATGTTCTTTTTCGAAGCGGCGCCAATGCCGGAGAAAAATGCCAGCGGTACAGACAAAACCAGAGCGCACGGACAGCTGATAACCAGAAAGGTCAGCGCCGTCAGAACCGAAGCCGTGCCGGATGTTCCGTAAACGACTCCCACCGCTCCTGTATAACCTGTATCTACGAAGAAATGCCAGCCCGGCAGTACAAAGGGCAGCACGACCGCCACCAGGACTGCAAAGAGAACAACAAACGGTGTGTATACCCGTGCAAAACGTGTGATAAATTTATCAATATTGGGTTTGCTGGCCGCGGCGTTCTCCACGGAATCCAGAATACGGGTGACCATGGATTCTTCCAGTACCTTTTCCACGCGGATCTTGATCTGTCCGGATGTATTCACACAGCCGGAACTCACCAGATCGCCCACGACCGCCTTTACCGGCACCGGTTCCCCTGTGATGGCAGAGGTGTCCAGACGGGTCTCTCCGTCGATCACAACGCCGTCCAGAGGCACCCGGTCGCCCGGGCGGACCAGCACGATATCGCCCACGACCGCTTCCTCTGCGTCCATGACGCGGATCTCGTCGCCAACCACCAGATTGACAACTTCCGGCCGAAGGTCCACGGCATCCATGATCTGGGAACGGCTCTGCTCCGTGGCGCGGTCTTCAAAATACTCGCCGATCCGATAGAACAGCATAACGCCCACTGCCTCCGGAAATTCCCGAATTGCAAAAGCGCCCAGTGTGGCGATCGACATCAGAAAATTTTCATCAAATATCTGTCCTTTTTTCATGTTTCTGCCAGCGGTCATCAGAACCTTTCCGCCCAGAATCAGATAGGAAATGACAAACAGCGGAAGCAGCCTCGGATCCGACTCTTCCAGACCGCCTGCATGAATCGCAAGAAAGCCGGCCAGGAACAGGACCGCTCCGGAAAGGATTGAAACCAGGGGTCTGTATCTTTTTGGGATTCCTGATTTCTTTTCCTCTTTTTTCGCTTCCTTTTTTATCTCTTCTTTCGGAACCACCGTAATGCCGTCTTCCATGGCGTCGATCGCCTTCTGAATCGAGGGGATCAGTACATCCGGCCGGCTGGCGGAAAGCCGCATCTGCTTGTTGGCATAGGTGATGGAGACGTCGTTCACCCCGTCCATCGTCCTGATCCTGTGCTCGATCTTCGCCGCACAGTTTGGACAGTCCAAGCCTTCCAGCACATAGACTTTTGTCTTTGAGACGGTTGCGGCTGCTTTTCTGTTTCTTGGTACCAGCGTAATCCCGTCCTCGATTGCATCGATCGCTGCCTGCATTTTCTCCATCAGACCAGTATGATCCGGCGCTGATACACGCAGCTGTTTCGTTGCATACGCCACAGATGCGTACTCCACCTCCGGCATCTGGCGGATCTTCGCCTCCACCTTCGCCGCACAGTTGGCGCAGTCCAGGCCTTCCAGAATATAGACCCTTTTCTCCATCTTCTCATCCGGCATGACGCAGTTGCACTTTGCCAGTGACTCCCCGCACACATCGCAGTACTCCACATGCGGATTGCACGCTTCACAGTCACAGTCCTCTGGATGTCCTTCTGTATGATGATGCTCTGTCACAAAATGGGTATGAGAGCGCGTTGCCTCATCCCGCGGACCATGTTCCTGTCCGCAGCCGCAGCCTTCTTCATGATCGTGGTCATGGCCATGGTGATCATGGTGTTCCTGTCCGCAGCCGCAGCCTTCTTCATGATCGTGGTCATGGCCATGGTGATCATGGTGTTCCTGTCCGCAGCCGCAGCCTTCTTCATGATCGTGGTCATGTATGCGTTCATGATGTCCATGCTCATGTTCATGGTTCTGTTTATGGTCGTTCATGATAACGCCCTCCTTGTCTCTTTCTTGCAGCCCGGCATAACCGGACAACAACCGCTATTTCGCTCTTCTTGTTTCTGCCTCTTCATAAGTCCAGGCCTCTGTCAGGGCTTTCAGTCTGTCGAAGTCGGCCTGCTCATCATATACCTTGATCAGGGAACTCAGATCTTCATAATTATAGGCATTCACGTAAATTCCGGTAGCCAGTGCATACTGATCGTTGTATTCCCGGGAGTTCTTTGAGACCCAGTAGCCCTGCGTCATGCGAAAAGCTCTGCCGTTCTCCCGAAATTCTTCCACATATCCGGTAACCGCATTGTACATGGCTGCAAACGAAGGACCGATTTCCGAACTGTATTTACCCGCAACATAACAGAGTGTCCCGTCTGCGAACAGATCCTTGTTCGTCATACTGTAACAGTCGACAACCCCCTGTTTTACGCCTTCGTTTTTTAACACATTCACCATGCTGTACATACTGAACATGGAAAGCGCAAAATCATAGTCTCCGCTTTTCAGTTCCTCCTCCGCCTTTGCTCCAGTCTCTTCTCTGGTTGTATATCCCGGAAAAACAGTCAGATGAATATCCCCGAATTCCAGTCTGACCGGTTCCTCTGTGACCGCCAGCTCCTCTGCGCTCTGCCCGGGATCACCAAAATATTTCTCAAAAGTCTCAAGCGCCCCTACAGAACGGAGACGGTGCATCTCGTTTCCGGCTGCCGCGCCGCCGGTAAACAGGATATAAGAATCCCCTTCCATCTCCTGGATGAAATATTCCGCCATATCCGCACCGGCCTCATATTCAATCTCGCTGCCTGGCCCTACTACACCGAGAAAATACGGATTGTCCGCTACAGATTCATACTGTTCCTCCGACACCGTGCCGGAAGCCAGCATATAGTAGACGCCCTGAGACTCACAGTAGGCCACTTCTTTCTCCAGATCATAGGTGATGAAGGACATAATCCCCCTCGCTCCTTCTTTGCAGGCATCCTCCAGAAATTTCATCTCGTCCTGCGCACTGCGGATTGCATAGGAATAACAGAATTCCGTCTCCGGAAAACAGTTCTGAATATAGTCTGTCAGGTATTCACGAAAAGCAGTCACTTCATCGTCCTGCACATCATAGACTGCTACTCCGATCTTACAGCTGTCTGCCCCGTCTGTTGTCTCCGTCAGATCGTCATTTTTGGGCGCAGACATCCTGCAGCCGCCTGTGCAGAGCACAACCGCCGCCGCTGTCAGTAGAAATATGAACTTTTTCACGGTTTTTATTCCTCCCTTCCAAACATATGGCACGCCACTTCGTGTCCCGGTTTCAGCTCTGTAAGCCCGGGGCGGACCTGCCGGCACCGTTCCATACAATGCTCACACCGAGTCTGGAAAGGGCATCCGGGAGGCACATCCAGAGGACTCGGAATCTCACTGTCGATGCTTTCGATCTTTTTTGTGAAATCCATCTTTGTATCAAACACTGCGCGCAGGAGAGCCCGCGTGTAGGGATGACATGCCTTTTCCACATCCTCGCCCGGAAGCACTTCCACGATGCTTCCCAGATACATGACTGCAATCTGATGGGCAAATGCCTGGATCAGTCCAAGGTCATGCGCAATGAAACCGATGGCGATATTTTTTTCTTTCTGCAGCCTGACTACCAGCTCGATGATGGTCTTCTGCACCGATACATCCAGCGCACAGGTCGCTTCATCCATAACGATCAGCTCCGGCTCCAGAGCCAGTGCGCGGGCGATGGCGATCCTCTGCCGCTGTCCGCCGGACATATTATGAGGAAACCGGCCCGCAAACTCGCCGGGCAGCTCTACTGCATCCAGAAACTTCCGGGCCACCGCGTCTTTCTCGGACGCAGTAATTCGGCCAAAATTCATGAGCGGTTCACAGATGATGTCACGGATCTTCATTTTGGGATTAAACGACCCTCCCGGATCCTGAAAGACCATCTGGATATGCTGCCTTGTCTGGCGCAGCTCTTCTCCCCTGAGCTTTGTCAGATCCTTTCCTTTGAAGAGAATCTCCCCTTCAGTGGGAACATCCAGACGAACCAGAAAACGCATAAACGTCGACTTGCCGCAGCCGGATTCTCCGATCAGCCCCAGCGTCTTTCCTCTGTAAAATTTCAGATTAATATCCTGGCAGGCTGTCAGTTCCCTGCCTCCGGAAGCCGGAAAACGCCGGGTCACATGTCTTGCTTCCAGAATCATATCCTTTTCATCAAACATAGCGCTTACCTCCCAAAGAAGGAACTGCATCCAGAAGCTTCCGGGTGTATGCATTCTGATTTTCATGGAGAATCGCATCCCGATCACCGCTGTCAGAGATCCTGCCGTCCTTCATCACTACGATCCAGTCGGACATATAGGCGGCAACTCCCAGATTGTGGGTAACCACAATGATGCTGGTGCTGTATTCGTCCCGAAGCTCCATCATCTGACGGACGATCTGTGCCTGAGTCGTCACATCGAGTGCAGAAGTCGGCTCATCCGCCAGCAGAAGCTTCGGCTGAAACGTCATGGCCATGGCAATGCCCACGCGCTGCCGCATACCGCCGGAAAGCTGAAACGGGTACGATCTCATAATATTGTCGCCGCCTGGAAGACGCATACGCTCCAGCATTTCCACGCCTTTTCTCCAGGCTTCTTTTTTGTTTGTGTCCTCATGGGTACGGATATACTCCACAAATACATCCCCGATCTTCCGGATTGGATTCAGCATGGCGCCGGAATCCTGAAAAATCATGGAGATGTCGGTGCCCCGAAGCCTGCGCCACTGATCGGGCGTATTGTTCAGAAGCGATTTTCCCTCAAACAGAATATCGCCTTCTGTAACTTTTCCGCCGCCCGCCAGAAGCCCCAGCACCGCGCGGATCACCGTTGTCTTGCCGGAACCGGATTCCCCGACCAGAGAGGCGATCTTTCCTTCCTTCAGAGACATGCTGAAATCTTTCACGGTGGGGCGGTCCTGATAGGAGATGGTAATATTTTTTATTTCCAACATAGGCTCCTCCTTATTCGTCTCTGACGTCCAGAACATCCCGAAGCGCATCGCCCAGAAGATTGAACACAACGACGACGACAAAGATCGCAGCACCCGGATAGATCATCATCCAGGGAGCGCTTTGAATGAACGGTCTGCCCTCATTCAGCATCAGTCCCCATTCCGGATTGGGCGCCTTCGCGCCAAATCCCAGAAAGGAAAGGCCTGCCAGCTCCAGCATCATGCCGCCGATATCCGTCGCAGCCGTGATAACAAGAGTGGGAATGACATTGGGAACCATATATTTTGTCAGAATATACGGTGTTTTGGAACCGGTAACCACCGCTGCCGCCACATAATCCCTGTTCCGGATCTTCAGAACCAGACTTCTTGCAAGCCTGGCATATTTTGTCCAGCTTACCAGCGCCACGGCAATTACGGCATTTCGGATGCTGGCGCCCAGAATACCGGCGATTGCCATGGCAAATACCATACCGGGAAACGACACCATCATATCGGCAATCCGCATGATCAGAGCGTCCAGCCACCCTCCGAAGTAACCCGACAGGACTCCCATCACCGTACCCAGTACAAAGATCAGAATCACGACGGAAAAAGCCGCGGTCAGGCTGGTACGGGCTCCGTAGATCACACGGGTAAAGATATCGCGCCCCAGCTTGTCCGTACCGAAAATATGCGCCGCACTGGGAGCCTGCAGGGCGTCTTTCAGCACCGAAGCCGCAGGGTCCACACCGCCGGTAATCAAAGGCGCAAAAACGGCCGCCAGAATGATCAGAACCGCAAGCACCGCAAAGAGACAGAAGAATTTATTTTTCTTTACAAAGCGTTTGAATTCCATATCCGCTACCCCTTTCCCCGCATTCTGGGATCCACATAGTTATAGGAAATATCCACAGCCAGATTGACCAGCATATAGATCAGGGAAATCCACAGGACATAGCCCTGAATCAACGGATAGTCATAAGCGGTGATGGCCGCTACTGCCAGGCTTCCCATGCCGGGATAGGAAAATATGACCTCCACCACTGCAGTGCCCCCAAGCAGAGACCCCAGAGACAGCCCCAGCATGGTGAGCAAAGGCAGCAGTGAATTCGGAAATACATTCATCCATAAAATCTGCCACTCCTTTACCCCTCTGGCTCTGGCTCCGGTAACATAATCCTGATTCAGTTCTTCCAGAATCGCCGTACGCACCTGCCTGGTATACTTGGCAGACATGGCAAAGGCCAGTGTGACCGATGGCAGAATCAGACTTTTCAGGTCACCGCCGGACGAAACCACGGGCAGTAATTTAAGCTGAACACAGAATAACAGCATTAACAGAAGTCCAACCCAGAAATTCGGCATGGATACCCCAAAAAAGGTAAGGCAGCGGAGGGTATCATCCACAATGCTGTTCTTATGAGTCGCCTGAGCCATACCGACGGGAACCGCCACCAGAAGCATCAGACACATGGACAGGATGGACAGCTTCAGAGTGGGCCAAAGCCGTGCCATAAGCAGCTCGGCAACCGGCCTGTGGTAAGCATAGGAAGTACCGAAATCACCCTTCAGGCAGTTCTGCAGCCAGCTGAAATACTGCACCAGCAAAGGGCGGTTCAGGCCCATGGCTTCTCTTGTCTCCTGGATCAGCTCTTCCTCCGGCATCATGCCTGTTGCTGCAAACATGGTACGCACGGGATCGCCGGGCGCCAGATAAGTGATTAAAAATGTCAGGAAACTGATGCCCAGCGCTACAAGAACGATCTGGACCAGCCGTTTCCCCAGTTGTTTTGCATTCAAAGGAATTCCTCCTTGTTAAAATTCCGCATTCTCCCCTTCTGCCCCGCAGCATCCGGAACAGTTTCCTCTCGCTTTTCGCTCCCGGAAAACCGTTCCCGGCGCATTCGGGTCCATGCTGTTCTGAAACATATTCTTTATTACTGTCCGGAAACAGGATACATATCCGTAGTGATCCAGTAATAATCAGCCGTATGGATAGCAGCGCCTCCGACCGTAGCATTCCTGGAGATCATGGAACTGTTGTAATAGCCATGAACAACGGCTGCTGCATCGTCCAGGAGGATCTGCTGAAGCTTCTGAACAATCTCGCGGCGCGCGTCATTGTCAAAAGTGGTTGCCAGCTCATGGAACAGTGCGTCATACTCCTCATTTTTATAACCGCAGTAGTCTGCGCCGGAATCCGAACACCATGCAGCCAGATATTCGGTGGGGTCGCCGGTACCCACGGTGGTCCAGTTGGAACCGTTCAGGTCAAAGTCGCCGGACTGATAGCTGTCCCACTGGCGGGCGGAGTCGCCAATCTCCAGATCCACGCCAATGCCGATATCAGTCAGCTGCGTCTGAATCGCCTCTGCGAAATCTTTCAGACAGCGGTTGTCATAAGTCACATAATGCAGAACCACTTCCTGGCCCTCCAGCTCACGGATTCCGTCGCCGTTGGTGTCAACAATTCCGGCCTCATCCAGAAGCTTCATGGCCGCTTCCGGGTCATAGGGATCCGGATCTGTCAGATTTTCATATCCATAGTCCAGATTGGAAGGCAATACGGAATAACCGGCAGTGTACAGACCGCCAACTGTAACTGAACACATGGTATCATCATCCAGAGCCATGAGAACAGCTTCCCTGAGCGTCTTATTAGACAAAAGTTTTCCCTCGGACATATTCATATGAGCCAGGCCTGTGCGTACGCCGTTTGCAATGGTAACCGTAAAGCTGGAATCCGCCTGCAGATCGCGCAGGTCGCTGATGTTGGTTACATTTTCCGCCAGATCAAGCTGACCGGATTTCAGCGCCATGGCCTTGGCAGAGGCATCGCCCATGTACATCAGTTCGATGGACTCGAAAGGCACCTCCCCGCCCCAGTAATGCTCATTGGCAATCATGGTATAGCCCACTTCCTCCCGGAAATTGGTTGCCACATACGGGCCTGTTCCAATAGCGGCATGCGCATAGTCTGTGGTATGCTCCGCATCCAGGATGACCATAACCGGGTAAGCCAGATTTTTCGTCAGGTCCACATACGGAGTGACCGTCTTTACTGTCACATTGCCGGAAGCATTGTCCGCCGTAATCTCGGCTTCCGCCTCCAGAAATTTCTGCGGAGCGGAAGAACCGGTTGGCCCGGCTTCGAACAGGCGCTCGAAACTGGATGTTACAGCCTCCGCGGTCAGATCGCAGCCGTCAGAGAATTTGACTCCCTCTCTGATATGGAATACCCACTCGGTATGTTCTTCGTTGACGGTGTACTCGTCACAGAGCCAGTTGACCACATTCATGGAATTGTCGAACCGGAACAGACACTCGCCCACGCCGTAGCGGGACACATTCCATGCGCAGTTAATCTCGCTGGCCGGATCAATTCCGCCGCCGCCGTAATTCTGGATACCGAAATTCATCGTACGCCCGCCGGAAGTATCCTGTTCTCCCTGGTATGCCTCCTGGTTAACCTCATCTTCACGGCCGGCAGCGGCAGTTCCCTCCGTATTCGCAGCAGTGTCATTGCCGACTCCCCCGCCGCAGCCGGTCACAGAACCGGCAGCCAGCAGACATGACAGCATCAAAGCAGTACATTTTTTCATCTTTTTCATTTCATTCATCTTCCTTCCTTACTTGAGAGTAAAAAGTTTATATGCTTAAGAAGCCAGTAAATCCTCACAGATTTCTGACTGATCCTGCACTTCC
>VSND01000092.1 GCA_009774145.1 Lachnospiraceae bacterium
TTTGATGAGGATTTATTCATTAAGACCATGAAAGAAGAAGGCAGAGAGGAAGGGCTTGAGGAGGGACTTAGAGAAGGCTTCAAGAAAGGACGTAATGAAGGATTCGAGAAAGGACGTAATGAAGGATTCAAGAAAGGACGTAATGAAGGAGAAGACCGTGTCAGCCGCCTGTACCAGAGACTGATTGAAGAAAAAAAGATGACGGAGCTGGAGCGTGCGGCATCGGACCGGACATTCCGGGAGATGTTGTATAAAAGATACGGCATTTAATCAAAACAGATTTGCTTCTTCCTTTTTCTTCTGCAGCAGTTTATAATGGGATATGGAAAAACTGCCGAGGGAAAAACAGGAGACGCTTGAGAGAGGGTTATCAGGTATCCCACGCCTGTTCCGGAACAGAAGTGCTTCTTGTGCTGCAGGCGGAAAAGCCGGATCTGGTGCTTCTGGACCGGATCTGCGAGGATACACCGGACTGTATGGAAAATTCCCTGAAAGTGCATGTGAGCAGTCTGCGCCGGAAGATGAAGGAGGACACGGGAAAAAATTATATGGAAGATGCGTCATTATTCCTGTATATTGACTTGTTTATTAAAATCTGCAGGTGTGAGAGAAGGGATTTCTGAAGTTGTAAAATCAGCAATATTTCTTGTTATAATATAATCTGCATGAACCAGTCTTGCGCATTCATCCTGCAGGCAGTCTTCAAAGTCGGAGAAATCGTTGCGTTCCAGTGCTCTTCGGACGCTTTCATGGTCAGCATTGGCTATTTGCAGTAAATCGAGTATATCAAGGAGCAGTTTTCTTCTGTCAGCGACAGAATAATGTTTCCTCAAGATATAAAATATATTTGATACAGAATGCAGTGCGATAAATCCGGTGACTTTACCAGAAATACAGTATTCTAAAACGGATTTTGATGCATCATAGAACGGAGGGCGTTTTCCAGTATATCCAGTATGATATTTGTGTCAAGTAAAACGCGCATATTTTGCCTCCCTTGCTTCTTTCAGCTCCTGTTTATAATCAAATTCTTCCGGCAGTGTTCCGGCGAATGATATAAGACTTTGAAAAGCCTTCTGCTTTTTTTCGACAGAGTTTTCAATAATATGTGTTTTAGCTGTCTCATTTGCGGATGTATCGTTATCATCAGACTGTGAACTTACATAACGCATATACATGTATACTGCTTCCAGTTTGCGTTCGGGCATTTCCTGTAGCAGTTCTATGGCTTTTTCCAGAGTTGACATTGTTTTTCCCCCATGACAGGTAGTTTTATTTGAGACTTTGATCTTTCTGATCTGATTTTAACAATAAAAACAGCATGTATTCAGGTAATTTTGAAATGCCGGATATATATATATTATATACCCTGAATTAAAAAAAACAACTAAAAATATATCTTAACCATATCTTTAAGAGGAAATTTTTTGGAAAACGCTGATAAATGGGGAAAGCCTGTATTTATCAGCGTTTTTCTGTATTATAAGTGTGTCCGAAGGCTGCTGAATTTTGGGAAGGCTGAATAGTTACTACCGGAAATCAAATCCCGTGTATTACGTATTGACAAACCTGTTTTGTTTCCCTATACTAAAATCAGAATGTGCATTTTATTATATAAAAAGAAGCATACAGTTAATTTTTTGCTGATAAAGGCATATTTGATTTTCTGCAGTTTATGGATCAGAAGCTGTCTGTACATGAGAGAAAATATTTCAAAGATATCAGAGTACTCCGGAAAATAAAAAATGCGATGATGAAAAAAGGAGACACTACATGTCAGACCATACTCATGTGAAGAGAAACCACAAGGATACCATGTTTCACGATCTGTTTTCAAACCGGAGACAGAGGAATTGACCGCTGCATCAGGGAGAACCTGCTGAAAGAATATCTGCTGAAAAACAAATCGGAGGTAAAACTGATGCTGCTTACAGAATTTGATGAGGATTTATTCATTAAGACCATGAAAGAAGAAGGCAGAGAGGAAGGGCTTGAGGAGGGACTTAGAGAAGGGCTCAAGAAAGGACGTAATGAAGGATTCGAGAAAGGACGTAATGAAGGAGAAGACCGCGTCAGCCGCCTGTACCAGAGACTGATGGAAGAAAAAAAGATGACGGAGCTGGAGCGTGCGGCATCGGACCGGACATTCCGGGAGATGTTGTATAAAAGATACGGCATTTAATCAAAACAGACCTGCCCCTTCCTTTTTCTTCTGCAGCAGTTTATAATGGGATATGGAAAAACTGCCGAGGAAAAACAGGAGAAAAGACAGGAGACCATACCGGATGAAACACATACTTGTGATAGATGATGATGTCCATATTGGAAATATGCTGGAGGAGACGCTTGAGAGAGAGGGTTATCAGGTATCCCGCGCCTATTCCGGAACGGAAGCGCTTCTTGTGCTGCAGGCGGGAAAGCCGGATCTGGTGCTTCTGGATCTGATGCTGCCGGGGCTCGGGGGAGAAGAGGTGCTGCCCAGGCTTTCCGGGATCCCGGTTATTGTCATGAGCGCGAAAGCAGGAGTAGAGGATAAAGTAACGCTGCTTCTGGGCGGTGCGGCGGACTATGTTACAAAACCATTTGATATGAAGGAGCTGCTGGCACGGATCACCGTGCAGCTTCGCATGGCTGTGGCGGGAGGCGTCTCTTCTGTGCTGGAATACGATGAGATCCGGATCGATCTGTCCGCCCGCATGGTTCAGGCAGCCGGACAGCCGGTAAGGCTGACTCGGACGGAATATGCCATCCTGAAGCTCTTGATGCAGAATCCTTCTCAGGTGGTCACAAAGTCCGTGCTTCTGGACCGGATCTGCGAGGATACACCGGACTGTATGGAAAATTCCCTGAAAGTGCATGTGAGCAATCTGCGCCGGAAACTGAAGGAGGTCACGGGAAAGGATTATATGGAAGCTGTGTGGGGGATCGGATTTAAAATGCGGGAGATGTAATCATATACTTTTCTTGATTTAACAAAATTCGTGCATCTGTTATAATTTTTCTGTTGTCATACCCAATCCGGCAACGGAAAGGGGATATGCATGGATTCGCTTTTTTCTCAAAACCCCCGGAGTGCCATTCCGGGGGTTTGGCTGTGTATACATGGACATACTTTTATCTCTTTGCCTGTTGGCACTGCAGCATATGCAGATCGGATTTGCAATATGTCCGCGGGAAGGAAATTTTTTATATCTTAACCATATCTTAACCATGCCCTTAACCGGAATCTTAACCTTTTTCTGGTACGATCTGTGTATGGAGAGAAGCGCCGGTACTGCAAAGGCGGAGCATGGCCATTTGTTCAGAAACGGTCTGCATGCAGGAAAGGCGCGGAAGGAGGAAAAGAATCATGGAATATGCAGTAACAACCAGTGCGCTGGGCAAACAGTACGGCGATTTTCAGGCACTGAAAGGGCTGAGCATGCACATTCCGAAAGGAGCAATCTACGGCATTGTGGGTAAAAACGGCGCCGGAAAGACAACACTGATCCGGCTGCTTGCCGGTCTGCAGAGGCCTTCGTCAGGAGAATATATGCTGTATGGGGTGCCCCATACTTCGAAAGAGATTGGAAAAGTCCGCAGGCGGATGGGAGCGGTGGTGGAGGCGCCGTCCGTCTATCAGGATATGACTGCGGCAGACAATCTGAAGCAGCAGTACCGGATTCTGGGCCTGCCGTCTTTTGAAGGAATCACAGAACTTCTTGCACTGGTGGGACTTTCTGACACCGGAAAAAAGAAAGTGAAGAATTTTTCCCTTGGGATGCGTCAGCGGCTGGGGATTGCCATTGCCCTGGCAGGAGATCCGGATTTTCTGGTGCTGGATGAACCGGCCAACGGTCTGGATCCGCAGGGGATCGTGGAGATCCGGGAGCTGATCCTGAAACTGAACCGGGAACGGCAGATTACAGTGCTTCTGTCCAGCCATATTCTGGATGAACTGTCAAGGCTGGCGACGCATTACGGATTCATTGACAAAGGCCGTATGGTAAAGGAGATCAGCGCGGAGGAACTGGAGGCTGCCTGCCGGAAATGCACCAGAGTGGAAGTGACAGACACAAAAGCGCTTTCCCGTGTGCTGGAAACCATGGGAATGGAGTATGAGATCCGTTCGGAACGGGAAGCGGATATTTTCGCAAAAGTAAATGTTACGAAGCTGGTATTTGCCCTCCGGGCGGAAGGCTGTGATCTTCTGGACATTACAAAACGGGAGGAAAGCCTGGAGAGCTATTACATCAATCTGGTGGGAGGTGGCAGAAAATGACAAGACTGTTGGGGGCGAATTTTGCCTGCATGAAAAAAAGCCGCAATTTCCACAGCTGCATGGCGTTTATGGCATCTTGCGGACTGTTCATGGCTGGTATGAGTTACTATATGCTCTGTAAATCCGGACATGGGATACCGTTGGAAAACATGTGTTTTGGCTATGCAAATCTGATGGGATTTGCGGCGGCGGTTTTCATCAGCCTGTTTCTGGGCACAGAATACAGTGACGGTACCATTCGAAATAAACTGACGGTTGGTCATAAACGGTATGCGGTTTATCTTGCCGGACTGATCATCAATCTGGCAGGAGTGCTTCTGATCAATGCGGTCTATGTGGGAGCCCTGCTGCTGGTCGGAATCCCGCTGTTTGGAGGCTTTCATCCGGCGGAACCATCCGTGCTGCTGACCATGGCGCTTCTTACGGTATTTATGGATGCTTCCTATACGGCGGTCTTTACGATGTGCAGCATGCTGAACCGGAACAGGGCGTCAATGACGGCGGTCAGCATTATGAGTGTGCTGATTCTGACAATCGTTTCCGGATATATCCGATCCCGCCTGAATGAGCCGAAGATGTTTGAGCCGTATACGTATATGACGGAAGAAGGATATGAGTTTCATAAAGAAGCGGAGGTAAATCCATATTATCTGGAAGGAACCGAACGGGAAGTCTATGCATTTCTGAACGATTTTCTGCCCTGCAGCCAGGGGATACAGATTGAAAACCAGGACAGGGGACATGAGTGGCAGCGGTCGCTGTATTCCTGTCTGATCGTAATGGTTTCCACAGGGACGGGAATCCTCCTGTTCAACAGAAAGGATATCCACTGAAAGAGTATCTGACCGGAAGGCTGCATGATACAGGACAGAGACAGAGATGGAAGGCCGGAAAGGAGGTGTATATGCATGGAAATCGGCGTGTGGATACTGACGGGTGCGCTTGTCCTGCTGACAGGGCTCCTGCTTGTGAAGATTCGTCTGCTGCATGCGGCGGCAAAAGAGATGGAAGAGGCGTTTCTGGACCGTCTGAGGACGGATACCAACACATTGATCAATACCTCCAGTTATGATCCGTATATGCGCAGGCTGGCAGCAGGCATCAATACCGGTCTGCGCATGCTGCGCCGGGAAAGGCACCGTTATCAGCAGGGGGATCTGGAACTGAAGGATGCGGTTACGAATATTTCCCATGACCTGCGTACTCCCCTTACAGCCATCTGCGGTTATCTGGACCTTCTGAAGAAAGAGCAGATGTCAGGAACCGCGCGTTATTACCTGACGATTATGGAAGAACGTACGGAGGTTCTAAAGCAGCTGACAGAAGAGCTGTTCTGCTACTCGGTCACCATGTCTTCCGGTGACATGGGAGAGCCAGAAGAGCTGTCCCTGAACCGGGTTCTGGAAGAAAGTCTGTCTGCTTATTATGCAGTATTGAAAGGCTGCCGGATCGAACCGAAGGTCTCCATGCCGGACGCGGATGTACGGCGCAGGCTGAACCGGAGCGCCCTGCTCCGGATCCTTGCGAATATCCTGAGCAATGCCGTCAAATACAGCGACGGCGATCTGGCGGTTACTCTTCTGGATACTGGCGAACTGATCTTTCAGAACCGGGCGTCCGCTTTGACGGAGGTGGAGGTTAACCGCCTTTTTGACCGTTATTATACCGTGGAGACGACTCAGAAATCCACAGGCCTTGGACTGGCCATCTCAAGGCTTCTGACAGAGCGGATGGGCGGCTCCATAAGCTGCGGGCTGGAACAGGGGATCCTGACGATACGCATCCGGTTTTCTGCCTGTCCGGACAGCATGCAGAAGGAACCGTGTTTGTAAAATGCATAAGACGCTGAAGTGAAAAAAAGTAATGCAGAGATGAAAAAAATGCATCTGAAAAAGTGAAAGACGAAAAAATTTTCAGAAATTCAATTCTCATACGAAAAGGATTGCATATTTAAAAAAAACGTAATAAAATATTACCGGTAAAAGCAAACGTGAATCTGATAATTGAGGAGAATAATGAAGATGAGTTATGTTGATGAGGTGCTCGCAAGAGTCAAAGAGAAGAACGCATCGGAACCGGAGTTTTTGCAGGCGGTAGAAGAGGTGCTGGATTCCTTAAGGCCGGTGATTGAGGCAAACGAGGAGAAATACCGCAGAGAAGCGCTTCTGGAGCGTCTGACCGAGCCGGACCGTCAGATCAAATTTCGCGTTCCGTGGGTAGATGATAAAGGACAGGTGCAGGTGAATACAGGATACCGTGTACAGTTCAACAATGCCATTGGACCGTACAAGGGAGGCTTAAGGCTTCATCCGTCCGTGAATATCGGTATTATCAAGTTTCTGGGATTTGAGCAGATTTTCAAGAATTCCCTGACCGGCCTTCCCATCGGCGGCGGCAAAGGCGGTTCTGATTTCGATCCCAAAGGGAAATCGGACAGAGAGGTTATGGCATTCTGCCAGAGTTTCATCAGTGAGCTGTACAAATACATCGGTGCAGACGTGGACGTGCCGGCAGGAGATATCGGAACGGGCGCAAGGGAGATCGGTTACATGTATGGACAGTACAAGCGGCTGACAGGCCTGTATGAGGGCGTTCTGACCGGCAAGGGCTTAAGCTTCGGCGGTTCCCTGGCGCGTACGGAAGCGACCGGATACGGACTTCTCTACATCACCCGTGAGCTGATGAAGTGCCACGGCATGGATATGAAGGATAAGATCTGCTGTGTATCCGGTTCCGGAAATGTGGCGATCTACGCAGCGGAGAAGGCTCAGCAGATGGGCGCAAAGGTAGTGACGGTATCTGATTCCACCGGATGGGTCTATGATCCGGAAGGCATCGATGTGGCGCTTCTGAAGGAGATTAAAGAAGTGAAGCGCGCCCGCCTGACGGAATATGCAGCGGCAAGACCGGGCGCAGAGTATCATGAGGGACGCGGCGTATGGCAGGTGAAATGCGATATTGCCCTTCCGTGCGCAACCCAGAACGAACTCCATCTGGAGGACGCAAAGCAGCTGGTTGCCAATGGCTGCAAGGCCGTATGCGAGGGTGCGAATATGCCGACAACTCTGGACGCAACCAAATATCTGCAGGATAACGGCGTGCTCTTTATCTGCGGCAAGGCTTCCAATGCAGGCGGCGTGGCAACTTCCGCACTGGAGATGACCCAGAACAGCGAGCGCCTGAGCTGGACCTTCGAAGAGGTAGACGCAAAGCTGGAGCAGATCATGGTAAATATCTATCACAACATCGACGACGCTGCAAAGCGTTATGGCATGGAGGGCAATTACGTGGCCGGCGCGAATATCGCAGGCTTCGAGAAGGTTGCCAATGCAATGCTCGCCCAGGGCGTGTGCTGATATGGAGAAAAGACCCCGGAAACGCTGAATTTCCGGGGTTTTCTTGTTTGATAATTGATCCAATATCGGGCATATATTTTTCATACTCATAGGGATGTCGTTTTTTAATATGTTCTATATTAGATTCTCCGATAAAAACAGGAGTTCCGGGAGATATAGGGAGGTGCAGCATATTGACAACTCTTTCCGAAATATAAGCGACAGGTTTCATAAAGATAAATTCCTTTGGCGGTTCTTATAGTAACTTTACTGTAACAATAATTTGGAACATATATAATTTTGCAGTTCTTTTACAGTCTTTTCTGCCTGGGGATACAGTGTACTGGAGAATATGTATAAGCAAATATACAGAGAAGGGTTTAAGTTTAAGAGCTGAAAGAAATACTCCAAAAGAAAGCAGCAGGTGAAGATTCACCTGCTGTCAGTCTGATTTATCTGTAAGATATTAAGATTAAGCGAGTTTCTTATATAATGCGATGAACTCCTCTGCGATGGTACGGAATCCTTCTGCGCTCATCAGCTGATCCTCTGCATGGATCAGAAGAAGTCCGGCGCCTCCGAGCTCTCCGCTTGCTTCTTTGGTAAGCAGGTCTGCATGGCCGTGATGTCCCTGAGCAAATGCCTCCTCACCCTGTTTGATCATGGCGTCTGCCTCGTCAAACTTTCCTTCTTTTGCAAGCTGAATCGCATTGATGTAGCAGGAACGAGCCGTTCCTACATATGTAATGATCTGAAAACACGCCAATTCCATTTCTTCACTCATGATTTCAATCTCCTTTTATATGATGTCGTTTCCGGATGGATGCTTTTTACCAGTCATCATCATCGTCTTCATCGCCTGCTTCTGATTCCTTCTTCACATTGTCAAGGTCAAGCTTGCGGACGAACGGGAAGTATACCACAGTGGATACAACGATGGTAACAACCTGCAGCAGTGCGGTTCTCCAGCCGCCAATCAGAAAACCGGATATGATCGGCGGACAGGTCCATGGTACTTCTATGGCGCCATACATCGGGCAGAGACCCAGGAAAATGGCAAAATATTCCATGATACCGACGATAATCGGAGTTCCGATAAACGGCACTGCCATGATCGGGTTCATAACGATCGGCATACCGAACAGGATCGGCTCATTGATATTGAAACATGCAGGACCGGCTTCCAGACGTCCCAGAGCCTTGAACTGCTGGGATTTTGCAAGAGTCAGCATGTAGATAACGATACCGATCGTAATACCGGAGCCGGTTACCGTTATAAACTGATCGATGAACTGCATGGTCACGATGTGGCCGCCGTTCGCACGTGTCAGTTCCAGTCCGCTGTCAAGGATTGCCTGGTTGGCAAGACCGTTTGCACGGAAAATACCGCCCAGAACACCGCTCATGATGGTAGCGCCGTGGATACCGAAGAACCACAGGAACGGAACCATGAAGCAGTATACGATTACGCCGCCCAGAGAGTCGGTCAGACCCTGCAGAGGTGTCTGGATGATTACATAAATTGCTTCCATGACTGTCTGGCCAAATCCAAGACTGAATATGCCTTCAATAATAGTAGCTACCAGAACGATGGCGCCGCCCGGAAGCAGAGCAGAGAATGCGTTGGCAACACCTTCCGGCACACCTGCGGGCATCTTGATCCGGATATCCTTCTTCAGGAACCAGGAATATCCAACGCCCACCAGAAGGCCGACGATAATAGCGCCAACCATACCCTGACCGCCGGTCCAGGTCTGATTGATGATGCCGCCGACAACATCGCCGCTCTCCGATACGATAGAAGACGGCTGAATCAGGAAGAATACTGCCAGAGCAACGATACCGCAGCCCAGCGGTTCCTGTCCTTCGGATTTCGCATAATTATAAGCGATACCGATAACAGCGATCATTGCGTTGATGTTGAAGGTTGCGGCATATGCCTTGTTCAGGATATCGATGATTCCTGCAGCTGCCAGGGCATCTGTGACGGCTGCCACAGGGAAATTGGCGATGATCAGGAAGATCGAACCAATGATAATCAGCGGCATGGAGTAAACCATACCTTCCTTTAATGCCTGCACTGCCTTGGTGTTAACGAATTTCATAATCGGAGGCAGTATCTTATCATTAATAAATTGTCCCATATTTTGAGTCTCCCTCTAAGAAATCAGTCCGTATTATTTGTTTTTTGCAAGTTTATATGCGAATTTAAGCACGTTCATTCCATTACAGGTACCGTAATCCGCCATCGGAATGACATCAACCGGAACACCCTTGGGTTCACATATCTTTTTAGCGTTTGCAAGCTGAAAACCTACCTGCGGTCCAAGAAGGGCAACGTCAACGCCGTCGATCATACGTTCCAGCTCAGAGATGGGATAGGCTGCAATCTCTGCATCTTTTCCTTTCTCCTTTGCAGCTTCCTGCATCTTGTTCACCAACACACTTGTTGACATCCCTGCTGCGCAAAATAAACGAATTACCATTTTTTAAGTCCTCCTTTAAATTGTATGATTTTAAAGCATTTCGCCATTGCTTTCAATTACTTTTTTATACCAGTCAAAGGAATCTTTTTTCCTTCTTTCAAGGGTTCCTCTGCCCTGGTTGTCTTTATCCACGTAGATAAAGCCATAACGTTTTTCCATCTCGCCCGTTCCGGCGCTGACCAGGTCGATGCAGCCCCATGGAGTGTAGCCCATGACCGGGACACCGTCTTCGACAATCGCTTTTTTCATCTCCTGAATGTGCATCCGGAGATAGTCGATGCGATAGGAATCGTGAATGCCGTCTTCTTCTGCTTTATCATATGCACCGAATCCGTTTTCTACGATAAAAAGCGGTACATGGTATCTCTGATACAGAAGATTCAGGGAATACCGGAGGCCTTTCGGATCGATCTGCCAGCCCCAGTCGCTTGCCTTCACATAAGGATTCTTCGCCGCGTACAGTCCGAGGAGCGTCTCCCGGCTGTTTTCCACTTTCGTACTGCTGATGGTATCGCTCATGTAATAGCTGAATCCAATGTAATCCACGCAGCCTTCTTTCAGGCAGGAAAGGTCTTCCTCTGTCATGTCCAGAGTCATATTGTGCTGTCTGCGGAACGCCTCCATATACGCCGGATACTCTCCGAATACATGCAGGTCGCCGTAATAATACAGCCGGTGTTCCATGGCAGTCAGAGCAGCCAGCTGATCCTCCGGAGAACAGGTCCTCGGATAGAACGGTACCATGGCAAGCATGCAGCCGATCTGGAAATCCGGATTGATCTCATGCCCCAGCTTCACGACTCTGGCGCTTGCGACCATCTCGTAATGGACTGCCTGCTGAAGCACTGCCTGGACATCCTCGTCCTCTTTGTAACGGATTCCGGAATTGGTCCATGCAGCCCATCCGTGTTCCACATTTCCCTGATTGTTGATCTCATTAAAGGTCATCCAGTATTTTACCTTGTCCCTGTAGCGCCTCATCACTGTTTCGGAAAACCGGACAAAGAAATCGATCAGCTTCCGGCTGCGCCATCCGCCGTATTCCGTTACCAGATGGTAGGGCATCTCAAAATGGCTTAAGGTGATCACCGGTTCAATGTTGTATTTTCGCATCTCATCGAACAGGTCATCGTAGAACTGAAGACCCTCTTCATTGGGTTTGGTCTCATCCCCGTTGGGAAAGATCCTGGTCCATGCGATGGAGGTGCGGAAACATTTAAAGCCCATCTCTGCGAACAGCCGGATATCTTCTCTGTATCTGGTGTAGAAATCGATCGCCTCATGATTTGGATAATTATGTCCCGGAAGGATGCCATCGGTAATCTGACGATCTACTCCGTTGGCTCCTGCTGTCATAACATCTGCGATGGAGATTCCTTTTCCACCCTGATCATATCCGCCTTCAAGCTGATGGGCTGCAACTGCACCGCCCCATAAAAAATCTTCTGAAAGTTTCATTGACATCAAATCCCTTTTGGAAATTTTGTATACGTAAGCGCTTGCGTTTATAGAATGATACCATATTTTTTAGGAAAATTTAAGATTTTCGGGCAATTTTGATAAATGTTTGCACGTTTGAAATTTGTTACATAAAAAAACAAACAAAGAAAAAGCAGAAACGCCTATTCTTTCGGCATTTTTTTGCTTTCCAGACGGGCGTTTTCTTTTTCGGAGCGGATCCGGTATGTCAAAGATTCCAGAATGTAGATGGCCGGAATCTGTGTGGTCAGGTTTACTCCGCCCAGCTTGGGAAACGCATAGACGAGAGGCATATAATAAGGAAAGTTAAGGTCTGACATGCGGGCGATGGTCGACTGGCTGGTGTTGGTCAGACTGATGATGGTTACCTGTTTCTTCTTATAGCCGTCCAGAAGCCGGATCATCTCCGGGGTTTCACCGGAGACCGACAGGGCAACCAGAAGGGTGTTGGACATGTCCCGCGCAGGAGAAGGATAAAAAGGATCCATAACAGAAAAGGCAGTGAGTCCGACACTGGAAAAAAAGCGCGCGCCATACTGGCCGAGGATACCGCTGGTCCCGATCCCGAGAAAGAGGATCTGCTGTGCCTGAAGGCACAGTCCGGCGGCTTCGCCCAGCTTCCGGCTGAAATCCGGGTTGCTGGACATCTGCTGGAGATAATGGATTGCAGGGATTGCGGAGTGCATATATACATTTGCCTGCGGCTGCTGCTCCAGTGACTGGCGGAGCCAGTATTTGAATTCGGTATATCCGGTGCATCCGGTCTTGTTGCAGAAACGCATGACGGAGGAAGTGGACACGCCGGCGGCAGCGGCCAGTTCCCGTATATTCATCTCGGCTATTTCGTCAAGATGCGAGAAAACATAGTTATAGACAATAAGTTCGCTTTCATTCAAGCGGCTGATTTGTTCGTGCTGGAACAGATTCATTTCTTAACCTCCTCTGGTGAGTTTGACATGGATGTTTGCGGTTATTCTTTACAAAACAGGTGGAAACTTATATAATAAATTTTATTATACTGCTGAGGTGGAGCCTGTATGTTTACACATGAAATACTGTCGGAGCTTTCGGAACTGGAGCTTTCGATCTATAACTGTATTCTCCGGCACAGAGAGAACATCGGACGCATGAAGATTAAGGAACTGGCAGACGAAGCGCATGTTTCTACCGCAACCGTCCTGCGGTTCTGCCGGAAGATGGGCTGTGAAGGTTATGCAGAGTTCAAGCTGAGATACAAAGAGCATCTGGAAAAAGAAAAAATCATACTGGGAGATACCGGCGAGACCGCGTTCCGGGGGTTTCTGCTGCGTATGGGTTCCAGAGATTTTCGGGAAAGCATTGAGAAGGCGCTGGCTATTCTGCGGGAATCCAGATGGTTTGTATTTATCGGTTCCGGTTTTTCCGGGATTCTTGCCAAATATGGGGCAAGGTATTTTTCCAACATGGGATATTTTTCATTTTATATAGGAGGCCCATGGCCCTCTCTTCGGCAGACACTGGAAAAAAGAACAGCCGTGATCGTACTTTCCGAGTCCGGGAGTACGCAGGATACCATTCGCCTTGCCAGTCAGATGAAAGAGCAGGGAGGGGCTTTGATCGCGATTACGAATCATCCGGGTTCTGCGCTTTCCAGGATCTCGGACTGCAGCATTACCTATCATGTCCCTTCCGTTATATCGGACGAAACCAATTTTACCACGCAGGTGCCGGTGCTTTTTACCTTGGAGCTGCTTGCAAAAAAACTGTATATTCATGAAGGGAAAAAAGACGGGCAGGCGGATACCCCGTAACTTTTGTATTATTATACAGGAAAAAAGAAGGATAGTAAATATACAATTTGATGTGAACGAAGACGGAAACCGGCCGTTCGGATGCCGTTTGTACTGGCAAAACTGCTGAAAAAGGTTCAC
>VSND01000093.1 GCA_009774145.1 Lachnospiraceae bacterium
CCATTAAAGCGGTACGCGAGCTGGGTTCAGAACGTCGTGAGACAGTTCGGTCCCTATCCGGCGTGGGCGCAGGATATTTGAGAGGAGCTGTCCTCAGTACGAGAGGACCGGGATGGACTGACCTCTGGTGTACCGGTTGTCATACCAATGGCATGGCCGGGTAGCCAAGTCGGGAAGGGATAAACGCTGAAGGCATCTAAGCGTGAAGCCCCCCTCAAGATGAGATATCCCATACGCAAGTAGTAAGACCCCTTGAAGACGACGAGGTAGATAGGGCAGAGGTGGAAGTACAGTAATGTATGGAGCTGACTGTCACTAATCGGTCGAGGGCTTATCCAGAAGGTTCGGAAGGCGGATGGAAGGCAAGAGAAGTGGAGAAGTGCGTATCTTTTATTCCTGTATGTGATTTTGAAGGTATAGACAGAAACCAGGCTGATGCAGCCTGGTTTTTTTACAGTTGCCTGTTGGAAACAAACATAGTATAATAATATCCAGATATAACCTGCTTCAAAACTAAACAAATCTAACAAAAAACAGATAAGGAGGCTGGAAGATTTGGAAATCGAATTTATGAAGGAAGTGAAGTCGAAAACTTATGAGTATGAGTATGATGATTATGAAGACGGCAGCAAAAACGTTGAAACCATGGTGGATGATATCCTGAACGATCCGGAATTTCCGGATCTGAATGAGGTCGTGATCGGAGACTGGGGCAATGGTTGGGAGGACAGCTGTCAGGATATCATTGACGGTATCATAGAGCATGCGGACCGATTCTCTCATATTGAACGATTGTCAATTGGAGATATGGATTATGAGAGCTGCGAGGTGTCCTGGATCATGCAGGGAGATTACAGCAGGTTGTGGGCCGCCATGCCTCAACTTCGTTCTCTGACAATCAAGGGAAGTACGGATCTTGAACTGGGTAAAATCAGCCATGAGAACCTGGAAGAGCTGACGATCATCTGCGGAGGGCTTCCGGAGAATGTGCTGATGGCGATTCAGGAGGCACATTTGCCGAATCTTAGAAAGCTTCTGCTTTATCTGGGAGTCGAAGATTATGGTTTTGAAGGGGATGCGGACCGGATTCAGACGTTTCTGGAGCAGTCTGATTTTCCAAAGCTTGTCTATCTGGGACTGACAGACAGCGAGATCCAGAATGAACTGGCGGAGGTTGTACTGGAGAGTAAATACATCAGTCAAATCCGAACACTGGATCTGTCTATGGGTTCTCTGACTGATGAGGGCGGGGAGCTGCTGCTTGCAAAGCTTCCGTCTTATCCAAATATTGAAGTGTTGGATGTACATTATCATTATATGAGCGACAAGATGGTAAGGAAGCTGGAGGACCTGAATTATCATCATATTGAAGTAAATGCTTCCGAACAGGAAAAGCCGTATACTTCTTCCTATGACGGAGAGGTTTATTATACTCCCATGCTGACCGAATGAGGCGGGTGCTTCTTCTGGGGAATGCGGACACAAAGCGTACCGTATATCTGAAAAAAGCGGCAGCACAGATGGAGATTCCGGTTGAACTTCAGGAGTGGAAAGACTGGAACGGACAGCTGCCGGAAGGAGAACTGTTTCTGAAGATCGATCCGCCCCTGTGGGAGAGCTGGTCTCTGAAACAGCTGCGGACTTTGACAGAGGAATACAGAAGACATCTTACGGAGACTGAACAGGCGGCAGAAAACAGGCACATAGAATTTTTCAATACGCCGTCTGTGATCTCAGAGCTTCTGGATAAACGCAGATGCAAGAAGCGTCTGATTCAGGCAGGGCTTCCTGTGACAGAACTGTTATGTGAAAATAACGAGGCGGATCCAGCCTTTTATGCAGCGCCGGGCAGGAATCAGAAAGCTGGCGTTCAAAGTACAGAGCAGCTTCTGGAACGGATGAGACAAAGAAAGATCAGTCAGGTATTTGTCAAGCCGGTCTCGGGATCCGGTGCAGCCGGCGTATCCGCGTTTCGAATCCAGCCTGGAACCGGGCGGATGTCGCTTTATACCTGTGCATATGAGACTTCTGATATGGGGCTGGTAAACACGAAAAAGCTTCGGCAGTATACGGATCCGAAGAAAGCTGTAAAGATTCTGGATAAACTTTTTGAACTGGACTGCATCGTGGAACGCTGGTATCCCAAAGCTGCGCATAACGGTTATACTTATGATCTCCGGGTGGTGCTGCAGGAACAGCGGATCGATTACGTTCTAGCAAGGCTGTCAAAGGGACCGATCACGAATCTTCATCTGAATAACCATCCGCTTTCCATGGAAGAACTGAATCTTCCTGCCCGGACAGTGGAAAGCGTGGAGGAGCTGTGCCGAATGGCAGCGGACTGCTTTCCGGGACTGAGATGCGCAGGCATTGATATCCTGCTGGAGAAAGGAAGCTTAAAACCAAGGATTATAGAGATGAATGCGCAGGGAGATCTGATTTATCAGGATATTTATCATGAAAATATCATTTATCGCCGTCAGGCGGAACGGATGAAGGCATGGCTTTCTTCCGCATATTTTTGACAGGAGAATACAGATGAGTGAACATAAGACAGAATCAGCAGAACGGGATGTGCCTTTGCAGCTGTTTGCATCTTCGAAAGAGAAGAAGGCGCCGTCTGTAGATATGAACCAGGTGGTGGGAGCACAGGATATCCTTTTTATCTGTCTGGATACGCTTCGTTATGATGCGGCGGTGGAAGAAGAGGCTGCGGGAGGCACGCCGGTGCTGAACCGGTACGGGCCGTGGGAGAAATGTCAGGCTCCCGGTAATTTCACGTGGCCTTCTCATCATGCCATGTTTGCGGGCTTTCTGCCCTGCCGCTGTCATGCAAAACATGTGGCGGACCGGGAGATGCTGTTTTTCCCCAGGTCCATCGGTCTTGGAAATCGGGTGCCAAAAGGGGCTTTTGGATTTTCCGGGAGTACGATTATGGAGGGACTGGAAAAAGAAGGTTATGATACCTGGTGTGCAGGCGGTGTGGCGTTTTTTGACAAACGCTCGGATATCGGGAAGGTGTTTCCGGGGTATTTTCAGAAAAGTTACTGGAATCCTTCTTTTGCATGTCCGGTAAAGGAAAGTACGAAAAACCAGGTGGACTTTCTTTTGAAAAAGGCGGAGCAGGCGGATTCCCAAAAACGGATCTTTCTCTATCTGAATGTGGACGCCATTCATTATCCCAACTATTTTTATCTGGACGGCGCCAGAGAGGACAGCTATGAAAGCCATAAGGCGGCGCTTCGCTATGCGGATTCGGAGCTGGGGCGCCTGTTTGAAGGTTGGAAACGGTACAGAGGCGGCGCTTTTGTGATCTGCTGCTCCGATCATGGGACCTGTTATGGGGAGGATGGCTGCCAGTTTCACGGGATCAACCATCCTGTCGTCAATACGATTCCGTATAAGCATTTCTTTTTATCATAAAACAGGAATTTCAGAAGCCGGTTCGGGCAGAACAGGCTCCTGCAGAAAGATGACAGAAAAGGACCGGTCAGCGCACAGATGAACATCACAAATCCATACAGACAATATATGTACAGTTATCCCCATAAGACCGCCTATCGGCATCTGGACGGTATTTCGCTGGAAGATTATGCCTCCTGTCTGGCAGGACCGGGGCATGGACTGTATCTTCATCTGCCTTTCTGCCGGACGAAATGCGGATACTGCAATCTTTTTTCCGTGACAGGGCTGGAGCAGGACCCGCTGCAGATCGACCGGTATCTGGAGGCTGTCCGGCGGCAGAGCCTGCAGTACCAGGAGCTTCTGAAACCGTATCAGACCGGGTTTTCAGAGGTGGTGATCGGAGGAGGCACGCCGCTTCTGCTGACGGAAGAACAGCTTAAAAAGGTGTTTGAGCTGCTGAAAATGCATGCGCCCTGTGCAGATGACCGGGAGCTGATCATAGAGACTGCGCCCAATGAGACCAGCAGGGAAAAGCTGGAAATCCTGAAGGCGGCAGGCGTCACAAGGGTCAGTATGGGCATACAGAGCTTTTCCAGTGAAGAGCTTGGGACACTGAGGAGGCAGCACAGCGCCGAAAAAGCGAGGGAAGCCCTGACGCTTTTGAAAGAATACGGGTTTTTGTGCATCAATGTGGATTTTATCTACGGAATTCCGGGTCAGACCGTGGACAGTCTTCTGGCGTCTTTGAAGGAGGCGGTTCTGTTTGCTCCGGATGAAATCTTTTTATATCCATTATATGTAAAGCACGGAGCCGGCCTTGAGCAGGCAGTCAGGGACGGCATGGTCCTTCATCCAGAGGAAGCCCTGCTGCAGTATCGGGAGGCATCCGGGTATCTTCGTTCGGAAGGTTTTCGGCAGGACTCCATGAGAAGATTTGTCCGTACTGCGCGGACAAGAGCATATGCGGAGTGTGGTTTCGGCGCTTCTCTGGCACTTGGATGCGGCGGACGAAGCTACCTTGGGAATCTTCATTTCTGCAGCCCTTATGCCGTCACGAGACAGGACTGCATGATGGAGCTTCAGGCTTATGAACAGACAGAAGATTTTACAAAAGTTACTCATGGGATTTTGCTGACAGATGAAGAGTTGAAACGAAGATATGTGATCCGGCATCTGCTGATTTGTCCCGGACTGCTGCTGTCCCAGTATGAAGAGCTTTTCGGAAGCGGAGCCATGGAGGAGTTTCCGATCCTGAAGGACTGGCAGGAGCAGGCGTATGTCTGTCAAAAAGGAGGTTTTCTGTCGCTGACGGAAGCGGGAATGGAACTGTCCGACTGGCTGGGGCCGCAGCTGATTTCCCGGGCGGTCAGAGAAAAGATGGAAGAATGGGAGCGCAGATATCAATGAATGGACTGGAGCTTCTGTACAGGGGCAGTTTAAAGAGCTGTAATTACCGGTGTTCTTACTGCCCCTTTTCCAAACACCGGATGTCCGAACGGGAACTTATCAAAGACCGGGAACAGTGGGAATATTTTGTGAAGACCGTCCGGGAGCGGGCAGAGACCATGAAAATTCGTTCTCTTATGGTGATTCCCTATGGAGAAGCGCTGATTCATCCATGGTACTGGGAAGGATTTGGGGCGGTCAGCAGCCTGGCCGGAATCAAAGCTGTGGGCGCTCAGACGAATCTGAGCTTTCCGGTTTCGGAATCTCTGGAGTGCTTTCAGAAAGCCGGAGGAAAACTAGAAAAGCTGTATCTGTGGGGGACGTTTCATCCGGAGATGACGACCGTGGAAACATTTTCCGGAACATGCAGAACACTGGCGGAAAAAGGGATTCACCTGTGCGCCGGAGCGGTAGGTGTGCCGCAGAATGTCGGACTGCTCAGAAGCCTTCGTGCAAAGCTGCCGGAAGAGATTTATCTGTGGATCAACCGGATGGATGGTCTGAAACGTCCTTACACACCGGAGGAGACCGAGGCGTTTCTGGAGATCGATCCATATTTTTTAAGAGAACTGACCAGTCCTGCAGCTGATCCTGCACAGTGCCGGTCCCGGCTGTTTGTGGAGGGAAGCGGGAAGCTTCGAACCTGCAATATCAGCAGGAATTCGGATATGAGCTGGGATCGTTTATGGGAAGCGCATCAGAAGAATAAGCGGCAGAGCATGCCGGACAGTCAGCCGGAGCCGGTATGCGGACAGAAACGGTGTTCCTGCTATCTGGCCTACGGCGGGCGGCAGAATTTTATGAATCAGATCCTCTTTGGACCATATCCGGTCTTTCGGGTCCCCGGACGGGCAAAGGCAGTCTTTCTGGATATTGTGGGAACACTGATCATCAAAAAAGAATCCGGACAGAACCGGATCGATCCATGGATCCGGGCGGGGCTGGAAGGAATGCATCGGGATGGCATTCTGCTCTTTTTTGCCACCACGCTTCCGTATCGCGACGCGCAACGACAATGCAGGGAGATCTGGCGCCTGTTTTCCGGCGGTATCTTTTCCGGCGGCGCGCAGCTTTTGCTGAACGGGGCGGAAGGACGGTGGGAGTTGATACAGACTATAGAGGAAGGCTGTCTGGGTGTGCTGAAGGAGATGAAAAAAAATCTGCGCTGCCGGATTCTGCCGTACCGGTCAGCAAAGGGGCTTTATAAGGTCACGATGTTTCGTCCGGGAGCGGTACCATGGAAAGAAGAAGAAAAATGCAGGGTCAAAAAACAACTGCAGGAGGCCGGCATCAGCGGGTTCCGGGTGGTTCTGGAGGAAAACTGTCTGCAGATTCTGTCAGAACGGGCGACCAAAGAGGAGGGAGTCCGACGGATCTGCGGGCGGCTTCATATTTCTCCGGAAGAGACAGCGGCAGCCGGCGATTCTCTGGAGGACAGAAAGATGCTGGAGCTGTGCGGGAAAAAGAATAACAGAATCTTCGTGTCATGAAAAGCATAAAATAATCGGCAAACTGCTTGCAGACCTCAGGAAAATTGAGTATACTTTTCATAACGCAGAAAGGACACGGCATATGACATATGAGGAGTTAAGAGAAGAGGTCCGCAGCGCGAATCTGGTGCTGGTGGGGCTTGGAGAAAACCTGCAGGGTGACAAAACTTCTTTTTATCAGGCTCTGGCAGGACTTCTTGAGAGAAAAGATTATTTTATCGTAAGTCTGTCGGAAAACAGAAAAGAGCTGGAGGCCGCAGGGCTTTTACCGGAGCAGATCACGGTTCCGCTGTCAGAGGAAGAGGGACAGGAAAGCTGGGACAGGTATCTGCGCTGGCTGTCCTTTACGCTGAATCAGAAGCTCTGTATCCTGGAGCTGGGAGTTGGTTTTGACCATCCGAAGATCATTCGTTTTCCCTTTGAGAAGACCTGTTATTTTAATCAGAAGTCCAGATATATCCGGATTCACAGGAATTTCCCCCAGCTGTCTGCGGAGATTGCCGGGCGGGGAGTTTCCATACAGGAGGATCCGACCGTATTTTTGACCGTAAAACAGTAACTGGAAAAGCAGAATTTGGATAAAGAGGTTATGATATGATCGCATTGATCGATTATGATGCCGGAAACATACGAAGTGTGGAAAAGGCGCTTGTAAGTCTGGGGCAGGAGGTCTGTGTCACCCGGGACCGGGAAGCGCTGCTTCATGCAGATAAAGTGATTCTGCCGGGGGTGGGCGCTTTCGGCGACGCCATGGGACACCTTCGGGAATACGGGCTGACAGATGTGATTTATGAGGTTGTGGATAAGAAGACGCCGTTTCTCGGAATCTGTCTGGGACTGCAGCTTTTATTTGAACGCAGCGACGAGGCGCCCGGGGTGGAAGGGCTTGGTATCCTGAAGGGGGAGATTCTGCGGATCCCGGACGGTGAAGGGCTGAAGATTCCGCATATGGGGTGGAATTCCCTGAAGCTTCAGAATGACGGGAGACTGTTCCGGGGGCTTTGGGAAAAGCCGTATGTATATTTTGTCCATTCCTATTATTTGAAGGCGAAAGAGGAACGGATTGTGAAGGCAACGACCTGTTACGGAACATTGATTCATGCGTCCGTGGAACAGGACAATATTTTCGCCTGCCAGTTTCATCCGGAGAAAAGCAGCGGGACAGGACTTCGGATTCTGAAGAATTTTGCAGAGTTGTAGAGGATGGTAGAGTATGCTTACGAAGAGAATCATCCCCTGTCTGGATGTACATAACGGGCGGGTGGTAAAAGGTGTGAATTTTGTAAATCTCAGGGACGCAGGGGATCCGGTGGAAATTGCGGCGGCTTATGATCAGGCAGGCGCGGACGAACTGGTGTTCCTGGATATTACCGCTTCCTCCGATGCCAGGAATACCGTAGTGGATATGGTGCGGCGGGTAGCAAAGACGGTGTTCATTCCGTTTACCGTAGGCGGAGGTATCCGGACGGTAGAGGATTTCCGTGCGCTGCTTCGGGAAGGGGCGGACAAGATATCGGTGAATTCTGCAGCGATTATGCGTCCGGAGCTGATCCGGGAGGCAGCGGACAAGTTCGGGAGTCAGTGTGTGGTGGTGGCCATTGACGCCCGCAGAAGAGAAGACGGAAGCGGCTGGAACATCTATAAAAACGGCGGCCGTGTGGATATGGGGATCGATGCGGTGGAATGGGCCGAGCGTGTATGTGAACTGGGGGCAGGAGAGATCCTTCTGACCAGCATGGACTGTGACGGCACGAAAACGGGCTATGATCTTGAGCTGACCCGGACGGTCGCGGAACATGTGCCGGTTCCGGTTATCGCTTCCGGCGGTGCAGGTACGCTGGAGCATTTTAAAGAAGCGCTCACGGATGGAAAGGCGGATGCAGTCCTTGCGGCCTCTCTGTTCCATTATAAGGAGCTGGAGATCTGTGAAGTGAAAAAATATCTGCAGGAACATCAGATCCCGGTCCGGATGGAAGGATACGGGAGCGCAGTATGAAGAAGAGGATAGGACAGACTGGCCGGAGGTCTGCCTGGTTTTACAGAAAACAAAAAAGCTGCAAAGGAGAAAAGGAAGATGGGAATGATTCAAAATGACTGGCTGGAGCCTCTGAAACCGGAGTTTTCCAAACCATATTACAAGGAGCTGTACAAAAAAGTTCAGGAGGAGTATAACACAAAGCTGGTATTTCCTCCGGCAGATGATATTTTTAATGCGTTTGATATCACACCGCTGTCAAAGGTAAAGGTCGTAATTCTTGGACAGGATCCTTATCACGGAGACGGACAGGCACACGGACTTTCTTTTTCGGTAAAACCGGGCGTGAAGACTCCGCCTTCGCTGGTAAATATTTATAAAGAACTTCAGAGTGATGTGGGATGTTATATTCCGAACAATGGTTATCTGGAAAAATGGGCAGAACAGGGAGTGCTGCTTCTGAATACGGTTCTGACCGTATGCGCCCATCAGGCCAATTCCCATCGGGGCATCGGCTGGGAGGAATTTACGAACGCTGCCATCCGTGTCCTGAACGAGCAGGACCGCCCCATCGTCTATCTGCTCTGGGGCAGACCGGCACAGTCGAAGAAATCCATGCTTCACAATCCGAAGCATCTGATTCTGACTGCGGCGCATCCCAGTCCGCTGTCGGCGCACAACGGTTTCTTCGGCTGCAAGCATTTCAGCCAGACCAATGAGTTTCTGAAGCAGAATGGTCTGGAACCCATTGACTGGCAGATTGAAAACCGGTAAAGAATATGGAACCAGAAGAGGCGGAGCTGCTGCAACATGGATCTCTGCCTGTGTGCCAGGCACACAGGCAGGATCACATGATGCAGCAGCTCCGCCTTGTTTCATAATGCCGCAGCCGTCAGTCAAACTCCCAGTAGACCGCCCGATTCATATACCTTCCGGCATTCTGTATAAATTCCGGCCATGTACTGACGGCATGGAACACGTCATGTTCCATATCCAGGAACCAGATTTTCTCAGAATCCGGTTCCCACAGGAGCATGAAGTCGAAGTCCTCGCTGTCCTGTACCAGTGAAAGCCCTTTTTTTCCATGATAAGATATCTCCGGTACATCCATATAAGAGAAAAACCGGATCCAGTGCAGCGATTCTTCTTCCGGAAATTCCAGTTTCAGATTCTCACTCTTCAGATATTCCTGCATTTCCCCGGGCACATGGTATGCTTCAAACAACTGTTCCCGGGCTTTTTCGCTGTGCAGTTCTTCCGGTTCATGCGACCGGATATATTCTGCCGTCTGGATGCAGTTATTCATTCGTGCAGCGATATAAGGACGGATGCCCCTGTTATTCGTCAGAGTGAGATCTGCCCCCTGTTCGGTCAGATATTTAACCATCCTGAACTGATGGTTCTTTACTGCGCACAGAATCGGCGTATTACGGGAACGGTTCATACAGTTAACAGGGACGCCGGATGAGAGCAGAAATTCCGCCAGGGCCATATGGCCGCTCTGTGCAGCATAACACAGGGCTGGGCCTCCGTGTTCTTTCAGCGGCAGATCCATACGCCGTACGATGGAAGCCCAGGTTTCATCCCACACGTCTTCCAGATGGAGAAACAGGCTTGTAATGGAGGATTCTGTCTTATCCGGCTGTATTCCTCTTTCCAGCATCCGCAGGAACAGTCCGGGGTATTTGATCACACTGAACAGAGCGTCCGAATCCAGTATACCGCAGTCAATAAAGAATTCTGCAATCTCCATCTGCCCATGGGACAGTGCGAAGTGGAAGGCGTCAACACAGCGGGTAAATGATTTCCCGCTGCCGCCGATCGTTTCGGGGATATTTTTTCGCAGCTGTGTTATTTTCCCTTTTTTATACAGAAGGCGGCCTGTGTCATACAGAGCCTTCACTTCTTCCAGATTGCCGGCGAGGATGGCGTTTGTGACTGCAGATATGTCCTGATGTTTTTTCTTCATAGGGGGTATTCTCCTTATCCATTTGATTTCAGGAAATTTTTCGATGCGTTTTTCTGATTATATCACAGCAGAGAAGCAGATGGAAGATATGCTCATAACAGGCTGAGAGCCGTAACATAAACGGGTCTTGACATCTGGATAAGACTATAGTAGTCTATATATGGAGACTACGGCAGTCTTATCTGAAAGAAGGGCGCAGGGTATGGATAAAAAAACAGTAAAACTTTTTGACTCTGAATTAAAAGTGATGGATATTCTCTGGAAAGAAGGAGAGGTACAGGCAAAACAGGTTGCAGAGGCTCTTACGAAAGAGCTGGGCTGGAATAAAAACACCACGTATACTCTGATTAAGCGCTGCATCAAAAAAGGGGCGATTGAGCGTTCGGAGCCTCATTTCATGTGCCGTGCGCTGATTCCAAAAGAAGATGTACAGGAAGCGGAAACAGACGAACTGATCAACAAAATTTATGATGGTTCTGTGGATCAGCTGTTCGCGGCTCTGCTCGGCAGGAAAAAACTTTCGCCAAAGCAGATTGAACGTCTGAAACAGATTGTTGCAGAGCTGGAATGAGGTGATTTGCATGAATATACTGGAAATGAGTTTTTCAGGAGGCGTCTTCATTGCTGCAGTCATAATCATCCGGGCGGCAGCAATCGATCATCTGCCTCCTGGTCAGACGGAGGAGTACCGCGGCGGCGTCACTGTATGATGGCGAGATCATGGAGAGTTTCCCGGCAGTTGGAAACGGAGGGGCAAATGAGGCCGTATATTCACTGCTTTGTTTAAAACAGGCTGTTTTTGAAGATGGTACTGTCTGGAAGAACCCGGATTATGAATACTGGCTGAAGAACTATGCAGGAAAAGAGACGGATGTGGATGAATTACAAAATTATTATCCCCATGAATACAGGATAGAGTTCGGTGGAAACCGTTAACCATGAGCCGGGCAACGCCAGATTCGTATGATAAAGCATGGCGAAAGGTTACAGCAGGAAGTCTGTAAAATATGAGAAGCGGGGGAGATTTATGAACAAAGAGACTTTGCTCATGTGAGATAAAGAAGTAAAAGAAGTGTAAAAAATTTTGTCGTTCCCTGTCCGGCTGACTGACGGACGGGTCGGGCTTTAGTCGGGCAGTTCTATCTTGCCGACATATGCACCCGGTCACGCTGTCCTCATACAGCCGCCTGAAGATAGCGGAGAGTTCCGCAATCCGCTTTTTTGCCGCTTCCAGCTCTTTCTTTTTGGCGGCGTTCCGGCGTTTGCTCCCGTCCTCGGTCCGCTCGGTCAACAGTTTCATAAACCGGGCTTCATGCCTGGCGGCGTAGCTGGTGACTTTCCGCAAATTCTCGGTCACTTCCCCGGTCAAAAGGTCGGTGCGGATAAAGTGCGCCGTACAGTCTGCCGTGCCGAATTGTACATTTTCCATTTGTTCCACACTGTGGAGTGAATGGAGTTAGTCCTATTATCGGCTTTTGATGCGTGTTCAGGAGGAACTGGCAAGGACTTTCTGTGCAGAATCTGCGTGGCGTGTCCGGCAGCTGGAACGGCAGATCAACACCATGTATTACCAGCGCATTTTAGCAGGTCAGCATAAATCGCTGTGTATGAGGGCGAATTGGGGCAAACCTTGATTGGCCATTTTCAGCACTTCCTGATTTGATCTTTTTCGTATCCCCTGCTTTTGCCAGAATATCTGATACAAGAAAGGGGTAAGTTAATGGGGGATGTTCCGCATCTGTCAGGAGGTTATTATGGCACTGCCAATCAATGTTTCAGATTTAATGAACCGGCGTGTGCTACAGCGAATGTAATGAATGGAACGCCGATATTGACAGCGCCTAAAGCAGCTGAACCAATTCCCTGATCTACGAAAATACCATCCATGACATTATACAGATAAGTGACAAACAGGCTTCCTGCAGCCGGAAAGATATAGCTACATAATTGCTTTGCTTTGGGGTTCATAACATAAAACCTCCTTTAAAATAAAAAAGTACAAATCCCCTCAAAGAAATCCCGCTGATTTTGACAATTTGAGAATCAACGGGATTTCACATTGTTTTCATAAGGTCGAGCAGGAGCCGTTTCTGCTCGTCTGTCAGCGGATTCCATCTGGAAAATAGGATGCGTTGTTCCTCGATCATTTGTATCGGCTCATCTCCTTCGGCGAAGAATTGTGACAGGGCATTATTTCTATTGAACATATTTTGTGACTGTGGAATGGGAGAGGTTTGCCTCTTTTGCCAGGCGGTAATCCGTCCAGCCTCTTTCTCCCATCAATTTCTTAATGCGGTTCTGTGCATCCATTTCTGTCACCTGCCAATCTGTAACTATTATCATTCCCAAAAGGGTGCTGTAATAGTCACGATTGGCAGATCGATGGTTTCCCAAAAGAAACACACGGATTGATTATGACCAACAAGTTAACAGGGGATAATACTTGTCAGGTCTGGAGGCAGATTTATGGCAGAACAGGAAACAATTTTTGGCAAATGGGCAAAAGAACGCGGCATTATGGAATCTGAAATGAAGAGGAGCATTTCAGAGAGGATAAGACAAGGGATGAATGACCCGGAACCGGAAAAATTGTTAAAAAAATGTGAAATGACTTCCCTTATAATTGACTTTGGGTAAACAGAGGTGTATAATGCTCTTTACTACATAGAATTCTAATTATTTTGAGGTGCGGTTATGGATGAAAAGAAATTGATGGAACAGTATGACAAAATGAACC
>VSND01000094.1:0-4910 GCA_009774145.1 Lachnospiraceae bacterium
TCCATGAAAACCGGATGGCAAAAGATTAACAGAAAATATTATTATCTGTATTCTTCTGGAGCTATGGCAGCTGATACCTGGATCGGAGAGTATTATGTAAATCGATCCGGAATCTGGATTCCCTGAAATAAAGACGGCGGATAAATCCTGAAATCAGGAATTTATCCGCCATTCTTTTTACCTGCAGTTTTAAATATCTGTCAGTTCAGAAATATTACAGCATCTTACCATTTTCTGCAAAGATATAGGTTTTCCCGCCAATCTTCTGTTTGCCGGTAACTGCAAAACCATTTGCGTCAAAGTAATACCATACATCTTCTGTCTCGAGGTCATCTTCGTCATAAACATTGGATTCCCTGTAGATATTCATATAGGACACTTTTTTCCAACTGTTTTTGATCGGAAGACCATTTTTATCAAGATACTGATATCTGCCATCACTGGAATACAGACAATCACTCAACATAACGCCATTATCACTAAAGTGATAATACTTTCCGCCGATCTCCTGACTTCCGGTCTGAACTGCGCCATCAATCACATAATACCATAAACTGTTGACTTTATTCCAGCCCTCTTTCACTTTGTACGTCTTTCTGGTTCCTTTGCTGCCGTCAAAGAAGTAGTAATTACCATCAGCAAAGTAAAGTCCGGTATCAGCGATATAGGAGAAATAGTATTTTTTGCCAGACACGGTTCCAGGACCTGACAATGTATGCCCATTGCGAACATAAATCAGGCTTCCCGCACCATACCATCCGTTCAGATGAAGCACTCCGTTGGCATCTGCATATCCATGACCGCTGACGGTTGTATCCGTCGCCATTCCAGAAGAATAGAAGTAATACGACTTCCCGCCGATCGTCTGATAACCTCTTGCAAATTTTCCGCCGCTTACATAGAACCAGTTATCATTTTCTGTCTTTGTCCAGCCATTCTTTCCAGCCTTCACAGTCCTGGTCATGGTTCCATTGGGGCTGATGACATATAATGTCTTCTCATCGCTGGTTAATACGATATCATGCTCATACATCTCTCCGCTGTATTCATTAAAAAGATATTTCTTTCCGCCGATCGTCTGAAGCCCCTTCACGAGCCTTCCGTCAGCTCCCGCATAATAATAGGTACCGTCTACATCCTGTCCCCATGCTTTGGAGATAATTTTACCATTCTTGTCAGCAAAATAATATCCGGTGCTGTAAGATCCTACCTTGGACTGATATGCCATCCTGCCATTACTATCAAAATAATACCGCGCATTGCCGATCTTCTGAAGTCCTGTCAGATAAGAATCACCTTTATAATAATAATATTGTCCGTCAATCAGGTTCCAGCCATCCGAGATCTTAACTTCTTTTTTGTCAGATGCACCATTCTTTTTAAAGCGATACAGTTTTCCGTCAATAACACGGTCCTCCGTCACAATCGTTCCAGATATGAAATAATACCAGGAAGACCCGATCTTTTTCCAGCCTTCTTTTACCTCTTTACTGTCTGCACCATAGTAATGCCATTTTCCGTCACTGTCCAGTCTCCATTGATTTTTAACTGCTGCACCATTGCCGTCAAAGTAATAATCACCATAGACTTCTCTGGTAACCATACGACCGCTGGAATCAAAATGGTAGTATTTGCCTTTGATCTGCTCTGTGACATCCTTCAACATAACCTTGTCCTTAATATAGAACCAGCTGCCTCCTGCGCCCTCATACCATGCATTGTTGGATGCTGTACCAGTCCACAGTCCGTCTGCGTTGAACTTCTCCAGCTTTCCGTCTATCTCTTTAAGGCCAGTTACCATATGATAGGAACCATCAAAATAATACCACTTTTTACCGACTTTCTGCCAGTTGTCCTTTACCAGCGCACCGTTGCCGTCTGCATACATCCAGTACAGTTCTCCGTTATCCGTGACTTTCACCCAGCCTTTATTCATAATACCATCACTGTCGAAGGAATAGAGCTTTCCTTTAATTTCCATGGTCGTATTTTTTACTTTTCTTCCCGTTTCCGGATTGAAGTAATACCATTTGCCGGATACTTGTCTCCACTCGGTTACTGCTTTGCCTTTTACAATATAATAGGTATCATAGAGCCATCCATTCTTCAGGCTGGTAGCACAGACTCCATCTGAACCATAAACATAAAGCACACCGTTAATATAAACCTGACCATTGGTCATCATCTCTCCGTCGCTGGAGAAATAATACATTTTTTTGCCAATCGTCTGAAGGCCGGACACCGGTGTACCGTCCTTTTTATAATAATACCAGTCGCCATAGTATTGATACCATCCGGTTACCATACGACCATCTTTGTCGAAGCAGAATGTCTGATGTGTCTGTGATTCCGAATCATAAACTGTCTGCTGTCCATCTTTATACATGGCACCATTATAACCAAAATAATATCTGCTGCCGCTGATCTGACGCCACTCATTCGTTACCAGCTTCCCAGATTCCACATAGAACCAGTCGCCCTCTTTGTTCTTTTTCCAGCCATCCTTCTCGATACTGATTTTCTCGGTCAGTTTTCCGTCTTCGTTAAAGTAATACAGACTCTTCCCATCAGAATAAGAAGTTTTTGTCTGCATTCTTCCGTAATTGAAATAATAGGTATCTTTACCGACTGTCACAAGACCTTCTGCAGCCGCTCCTTTGCTGTCATAATAATACCAGATGCTGTTCCTGTCCTGATACCAGCCGGTCACCATATGACCGTCTTTGTCAAAACGATAGGAAATATATTTACCCGTTGTCTCATCAGACTCGCCCCAGGTTGTATCTTTGAGCATTTTTCCTTCATAATTAAAACGGTATCTGAATTTTCCGATCTGGCGCCACTCGTTTTTTACAAGTTTTCCAGATTCCGTATAATACCAGCTGCCGTCAGCCGTACTCTTCCAGCCGTTTTCCGCAAGGTTGATCTCATCGGTCAATTTTCCATCTTCACCAAAATAATAAATTTTAGAATCCAGTTCGTATGTATAGTTGGTCGCCATGCGTCCAGCATACTGGAAATAATAGGTGGCATTTCCTATTTTCTGCATGCCATCTGGCGCCATACCATCGTTTCCATAATAATACCAGTCCTCATCTTCATCCTGGTACCAGCCGGTCACAACCTTTCCCTTGGAGTCAAAACGGTAATATCCACTTTTTCCTGTGCTCTCATCCCATATAGACATCACAGTGTCCTTGCACATGTTTCCGTAATAATCGAAATAATATCTGACCCCTTCGATCTCTTTCCAGGAATTTTTTATCATCTGACCGGCTTCAATATAGACCCAGTTTCCGTCATCTTTCTCTTTCCAGCCATTCGTCTCAAGGTTGATGGTTTCCGTCAGTTTTCCGTCTTCACCAAAATAATAAGTATTTTTTTCATCCGACCAGGAATAATCAGTCTGCATACGGCCCGTGTAAAAATAATAGGTGGCTCCATCAATTTCCAGCATTCCCTGCGCTGCCTTACCATCGTCCATATAATAATACTTACTACCATATTCATCTTCATACCATCCGGTCTGCATACGGCCGTCTGTATCAAAGCGATAATAGCTGTAACCAGATTCACCATTTATATCCTTATTAACAGATTTCTGCCCATTTGCGTAGCGATATCCGTTACTACCCAGATAATACCAGGAACCATCAATCTGTTTCCAGGAAGATGTCAGCTTCTCTCCGGATTCCACATAATAGAATCCGTTCCCATCCTCATGCCAGCCATCTTCTTCTGCCTGCAGAATTTCGCTGTCTACCGTAATCTCATCCGTCACTTCTGCCGGAACCACCGGTTCTTCTACTGTTGCATCCGGACTCGTAACAGCATCTGTAGATGGCATTTCCGTATTTGTTGCATCGTCTGCGGGCGGTACTTCCGTATCTGTTGCATCACCTGCGGGCGGTACTTCTGTATCTGTTACATCATTTGCGGGCGGTACTTCTGTATCTGTTACATCGTCCGCAGGCGGTACTTCTGTATCTGTTACATCATCTGCAGGCGGCACTTCTGTATCCGTCGCGTCGTCTGTAGGCGGTACTTCTGTATCCGTTGCATCATCTGCAGGCGGCACTTCTGTATCCGTTGCATCGTCTGCAGGCGGCACTTCTGTATCAGTCGTGTCATCCACTGGCGGTATTTCTGTATCCGCTGCATCGTCCACAGGCGGTACTTCCGTATTGTCAGTATCATCTGTTGTTGTATCAACAGCATCTGACGGAATCTCGTCTCCGTCTGCAACGTTTTCATTTTCCTCCTGTTCTGATTCACCCGTCTCCTCTGCTTCCACAGCACTGGGATTTTGTACTTCCGTCGGTTCCGCCGCATAAACAGGTACTCCACCGACAACATTCGCTGCGACCAAAAGGCCTGCCAGCGCTTTTCTGGCATTTCTGCCCAGTTTGTTGTAGTGTATCATACACACATCTCCTCTTGATTTATTTAGCAGCTGCCTCGTTTCAGGCAGCTTACTATCTTCTTTCCAAATGCTGTCATATCTTTTTTTAATATTTTTTTGCATCTTATCCAAAAATTTCAGCAAATATAAATAATTTTCGGAACTTTTAAACAGCATTTTGTATTATTATACTATATTTTTCCATTTTTATCAACTCTGTTTTTCAAAATTCCGTATTAAAACAAAAACAGGCGGTATCAGTTGAAACTGCAAACTGATACCGCCTGTACCCACTGCTTTATGAATATGCTTTCCAGCCTTTGCTTTTATTTTGTTCCCAGCCAGACACCGTCTTTATTAAATAAATGAAGCTTCCCGTCAATCAAAGTATTTGATGAGACCATCATACCGTCTCCATTCAAATAATACCATTTTCCTCCGACTTTCGCCCAGCCGGTCTGCATCTCGCCGCTGCTCTTCAGATAATACCACTTCCCTCCGACTTTCG
>VSND01000094.1:5010-12657 GCA_009774145.1 Lachnospiraceae bacterium
CCTCCGACTTTCGCCCAGCCGGTCTGCATCTCGCCGCTGCTCTTCAGATAATACCACTTCCCTCCGACTTTCGTCCAGCCAATCTGCATAATGCCCTCTTTATTCATATAGTACCATTTATCTTTCACTTTCAGCCAGCCGATTTTCGTTTCTTTCTTCCTTCCGTTCCATTCAATATAATACTATCTGTCACACGATTTCATCCAACCGGATATTTTCTCTGAAAGATTCTCTACTAACACACCATCATCCCGAAAACGATATTTTTTATCTCCTATTGTGTAAATACCTGATGATAAAGCTTTTCCATTTTCTGTGAGAAATACCAGAATCCATTCACACAATACCAGTCTTCTGTTATCATATGACCATTCACATCAAAAGCATATATATCACCATATACGCCTGGTCTGCCACCCACATAAACAATCTTGTCTTTATACATTCTTGCATTTCTAAAATAATACCAGTATTTTCCTATATACTTCCATTCGTTATCATCACCATCATATCTGTCGGAAGAGCCAATCCATTCACCAGACTCCACATAACACCAGTTACCATCCGGTAACCATGCGGCCAGATTTATCTACCCGGTATTCTCCCCAACCCACATTTTCATCTTCTGACCGCACTTGAAACCTGCAATTTTTATACATTATCCCATCTGTCCCAAAGTAATAGTTGTGGTCTCCAACTTTATGCCAGCTGTCCCTGATTACCTTTCCATCACTCACATAAAAAGTTTTTCCTTCTTCCATTTCCTTCCAGCCGTCTTCCGTGACACAAGTCTTTTTTTCTGCATTCTCTTCGAGTTCTTCATTACTGTCTGTTTCACCCCCCCCCTCCTTAATCTCTTCCTTCTGTTCCTCATCACTCTGTAATTCATCAGAGGACATTTTATTCTCATCTTCAGTTTCATCCATCGGCGCCTCATCTTCGTCAAAAACATCATCTTCAGTCGGCATTGTCTCCGAATCACCCGCAGGCATTTCCAGCGCTTCCCGCTCCACATTACCTTCTTCCTCCATTTGTACAGGATCCGAATGCGGTATTTCCTCCGGTTCTGCCGCATAAGCAAAATTTCCTCCCGCAATCATCGCTGCCGCAACAACTCCGGCAAAAACTTTTCCCATCTTTCTGCTACATCTGTTTCCATGTACCATATTCACGTCTCCTCTCTTACATCAGCAGCTCTAAACAGACAAATTACTCTCATCTTCCTGATAAACCAAAACATTTCGCAGTTATACACAAAACCGTCTGTTTTTGCCCTGCTGTTTGTTATAATTTACCATAATTTTGCATTATATCAATTATGCATTTTCAAGTTTCTCCCCTGAAGGAAACAATTCTCTGGTTCAACAGCAATTCTTTATTTTTCTTTCAAATATGCCCCCGCATCCTTAAAGAAACTCGCGGTAATCAACAGCACAATAAACCCGATCGGAAAAGCCGCAATAATTGATACAGACTGCAGGCTGTACATGGAGTTTTCTGCAAAAATCAGAGCAATCGGAAACAGAATAAACATCACAGCCCAGAAAGTCCGTACTCTCTTATCCGGTTCCGACTCCACCGAAAGCTTTTTATAGGAATACGACGACACCACCATGGTGATGGAATCAAAAGTCGTCGAATAAAATGCAATCATCGTCACCACCAGAAGAATCAGTCCCAAACTGCTCAGAGGAAGTGTATCAAAAATCTTCAGAATCGCTTCCGAATACGATCCCCCCTCTCCGATAAAGCCCGAAATATCCAGTCCATGTTTCATCTGCTGTGCCATCCCATAATTACCCAGAATGATAAAAGAAGTAAATGTTCCTGCCAGTCCCCAGCTGTATCCTCCGAGCACGGTGTTTTTAATCGTTCTCCCTTTGCTGATGGTTCCGATAAAAAACGGCGTTGCCACGCACCATACCATCCAGTATGCCCAGTAATAGATGGTCCAGTTTTGCGGAAACGAGTTCTCCCTTAACGGATCCATCCACGTGGACATGCCGACAAAATTCTGCACCAGATTGCCAAGAGCGGAAAATCCCGTCTCCAGAATATAGACCGCCTCATTGCCTGCCAACAGCACATAGAGAAGCAGAACAAAAAACAGATAGGCACAGTAGGAAGCAAGCTTTGAGATTCCTCTCATGCCAAACCAGACCGTCAGGGTATAAACAGCTGCAATCAGCAGAAGAATCACGATTGTAAGGCCGGTACTGTCTGAAAGTCCAAACACCTGGCTTACCGCCGCGGAAAGCAGCGGAGTTGCAAGTGAAAATGTCGTTGCAGTTCCCGCAATCAGCGCAAAAATCGCAATCAGATCAATGATTCTCCCCCATATACCGTCTACACGTTTTCCCAACAGCGGTCTGCATGCTTCTGAAAATTTCTGTTTTTCCCGCCCGCGCACATGGAGCATAAAGCCAAATGCGACTGCAAGTACAATATAAAAACTCCAGGCAATCGGCCCCCAGTGGAACAGCGGATAAGTAGAAGCCCATCTTTGAATTCCTCCCATTTCTTCGATGTGCCTCTCATTCGCATACAAAGCCCATTCACACAGGGAATAAAATAAAATGTCTGCGGCCATGGTAGATGTAAAAATCATCGTTCCCCACTGGAATGCAGGATACTGAGGTTTTTTTGCATTTCCAAGTCGGATCCTGCCGAATCTTGAAAAAGCCATATACATCGTACACCCGAAGATCCCGGTCCCAAGCAGCGCATAGTAGATGCCGCAGTCATCTCCCAGGAAGCCCCGGACTGCCTGAAGAATCACTGCTGACTGCTCCGGCATCGCCATAAAAACAGCACACAAAGCCATGACACCTGCCAGCGGCACTATGGTAGAAAACCAGTCAATCTGTTCTCCCAGTCGTTTTCTATCGTTCATTTTTTCTTTCCCTCATTTCATAAGTCTTATCCAAAGCCGCCAGTTCCTCAAGATTATCAATTTCCAACACATCTCCGGGCTGCATCGGACGGATCCCCAGTTCATACTCCTGCGGATAACAGAACATTGCCACATCATCCCAGTAAATCTGACGGTTTTTATGCTGTTCAAATTCTGTCTCCAGATGCTTCATTAACCTGTGTCCGTCCGCCGAGCTCCACCGCGAGATGCTGAACAGCTGCCATCCGCCGCTTCCTCCGCTCCTGCTGCATCCAATAATCTTTTCATCTTCCACATCCAGAAGCCATTCTTTTGTTTCCTGATCTGTCCAGACTGCATTGTACCCGGATCTCTCAAAATCAGGGCATAAAATCTGCTGATTGTAAATGATCTGATCCCCATCCAGTATCATGACATCCTCCAGATACTTTCTTGCCACATACAGAGAGGAGATATTATTACAGGTATCATAGTATGGATTTTCAATCAGCCTGACGCCCTCATATTCTTTCTCCAGACATCTGAATTTTTCTTTCAGGTATCCGACTACAATATAGATTTCGCTGATCCCGTTTGCCCGCAACCCCCGGATCACCGTATCAATCATCCGCGTTCCGTTTACCTTTATCAGCGGTTTAGGAACTTCCAGAGTTACCGGACGCATCCTTTTTCCGATGCCTGCCGCCATAATCACTGCGCGTTTCACATGATACATGTTTTCACGTCCTCCATCTTTTCCAGTTCCTCCTGTACGATTTTATAATACTCTTTGGCATACCGGTACTGACGCAGAGAATATTCTCCGAATTCAACACCAAGGCTCCGCTTGTATTCACACCAGTTGCTCCACAGCAGACCGCAGACCGCAATATAAGCATAAATCTTGATCCGGATCTCCCGCCTGCATCCTTCCGGAAAGTATGCCTGAATCAGTCTGTCAATCTGCTGCCTGTCATACAGCGAATAAATACAGAACATGGCAATGTCCACATGAGGATCCTGCATGCCGGCGTACTCCCAGTCAATCAGCCGGATCTCCTGCTCCCCATCCGCCCCGGTACAGAACAGGAAGTTATCCGGCACTGCATCAATATGGGTCAACACTTTCTTTGCCGCATATTTTCTGATATAGGCCTCCAGTGAAAATATCTTTTCTCTGGTGTTTCCATAATCTCTGTAAACAGACGGCGCTCCCTTCCACAGACTTTCATAAAACGTAATCTGTCCAAACAGATCAAATTCATGTTCTACCGTCAGTTCCATCTCATGAAACCTGCGAAGTTTCTTCATACACAAAAAAATGTCCTCTTCACACAACGGATCACACACCCGGGCTCCTTCCAGAAATTCCGTAATTTTATAGCCGTTTTCCGGATTTATATAGATAATATGGTCGCAGATATCTTTTTGGGCAATCACCTGATAGACTGCTGCTTCCTGCCCTCTGTTGATCAGCTGATCGGTTCCTTCTCCCGGTATGCGCATAATATAGGTTTTCTCCCTGCACCGAAACAAAAACGAACGGTTGGTCATGCCTTTCTTTAGAACCGTAATATTGATCACCTCTTCTGTTTTTGCATGCAGCGCTTCTGTAATAACAGTCATCGCTCCTGTTTTCAGCTGGCTGGAATTCTCATCCAGTTCCCGAAGCTGTTCATACGTATTGATCTCCACCGCATCCGCTGCAGATACTACCCTGGCAGCCACAATCATACGGTCTTTCCGATAGAGCGCCTCTTCCCAGAACGCCCCGTCATATCTGGAATCCTGACACAGCTGACGAATCCGCCGACAGACTTCCGTCGTCTGCTCTTCCAGAAGGCAGGCAATCCCGATCATTTTATTGCCGCCCATGGAATCCGGCACTGACACCAGTTCCATTTTCCGGTTTACTCTCACAGAGCTTTCAGGATCCATTTGATCACTGACTATATACCAGGAATACAGTTCCTGTCTGCTGAATGGATTTCTCGCGCACCAGATATCACACGGAACAATATAAGTATTGGACAAATATGGAAGCATCCGCTTCAGTGTATGAAGGTTGTTCTTTGATGCATATTCCTGATTCACGATCAGCTTCACTCCATATTCATCAATCAGATATTCATACTGTTCTTTCATAAATCCAACCACTACATGGATATCCCGAATCCCGACCTCATGCAGCTGTCGGATAATCCTCTCGATCAAAGGTTCTCCATGTACTTCCAGAAGCCCTTTGGGGGTCTCTGTGTTGATCGGGACCATACGCATTCCAAATCCTGCCGCCAGTATGACAGCATTTCGGGGCGCCTTCCGCTGAAATTCTTCATTGGCTTTGGAAGTAAGCTGGAACTTTCCGTCCAGATATCCTTCCTCCGTCAGTGTCCGAAGCGAACGGTTTACAACCCCAAGAGAATAACCGGAAGTCTCTGCCAGTGCCCGCTGGCTGCTGTATGGTTTTGTTAATAAAGTTACTAAAATATCGCTCTCTTGTCTGTTCATGTAAATCTCCTATATCATTTTCGTGAACATCTGTATATTAAAATAGCACAGGTGCTGTCTGTTGTCAAGACAATACCTGTGCATATTTTCAAAGCCTTGATTCTCTGTTATCTGATTCCAAGCCAAACTCGCTGCCCTGTTTTAATCATTCCATTTACAAAGAGGTAATTGTAGAGCCAAATATTACATTATTTATTATCTTTATCCTACGTAAAAAATATATTAAAATACATCCTGCAATGAAGCATAATATATTCACTATATAATATCCTTCTGTACCTTCTTCAAATAAATAAACCGCAAATAGTTTTCCTAAAACATGATACAAGTAAACAGGCAATGAATATTTTCCCATAAACTCAAACACCTTACTTCTTGGCAAACAAGAAGCAATACAATCATAAAATATGACAAACAAAATGCAGATATTCATTACATAAAACATAATATTTTCTACATTCTGGTAAGAAAAATGGCTCTTCAGGGGTAATAGTGGGTGAAAAACACCCACAACCCCAGTATTTATGCTAATTAAGTGGATTTCGGTTTTCGGTTAGGAAGCGGAATCCTCAGATCTGAGCAGACCAGATACACCATGTCCAACATATTTTGAATATTGCGAAAGCCGTATGCCTTGCGGACAAGCAGCTTAATCTTGTTGTTGGTTGCTTCGATCCGTGCGTTGCTCATCCCGAATCGTATGGCATTGAGTATGTGCTCCCTGTGGCGTTTGGTCTTGAGATAAAGTTCCTTGAAAGCCTTTATCCTGCTATGGCTTGCCCGCCACAGCCACCGCTTCAGTTCCGCTGCCGCTTCATCAACATTCCTGATCTTCAGAAGCAGGCGGAGCATCTCTTTCATACGGCAGGCGCGGTAAAGCCGGTTGTTGTTTTCGGCAATCATTGCCACTTTTGCCCGTTGGTTCTCGGTCAGGTGCCCGGGCGCTTTGCCGAGAGCGTATGCGGAGTTCTTTATCTCCTCCGCTTTGGCTTTGGCAGCTTTTACCATTGCCGTTTCGGCATCGTCCGCTTTGGGACGGCCTTTCCCTCTGGGATGCTCTCTGGCAAGCTGCGCCGCCTCGCTGTAAGCCTCGCGCCATACCTCACGGCGCACCTCGTCAAGGGCTTCCATTGCCCATTCGACTACATGAAAGGGATCGACGCAGCGTCCGCAGTCCGGGGTGAATTCATTGACGCATTCCGTGATCCACTTCGCCCCGTCACCAGTGACTACCTTGATGGATGAAAGCTGTTCCGGTGTAAGCTGCCTGTAAAACTGCGTCAGGACGCCTTTTCCGTGCCCCTGTGCCGCCCATACAACTGCATTGGTATCGTGGTTGACGATGACCGTGATGTACTTGTGTCCTTTCTTATAGCTGGTCTCGTCAATGCCGATATTTACGAGGTTGTCAAGCCGTCTGGAACGCTCCGGCTCAATGTCGTTCAATGTCCGGTGGACGCACCTTCCCACCGTCTCCCGGTCGATGCGCATGTACTCGGATACGGTACTTCTGGGAAGATATGTCGCAAGCCATCCGACCGTGAGGTCAAAGTCCTTTGTAAAGCCGCTGCCCGGATATGCCCATGGGACATCTGCCGTTACGACACCGTGTTCAGGACAATTGATGCGGTGGGTATGCCCGACTACCTCAACAATGGTTCCACCCCAGTCAAGGGCTCTCCAGCTGCGGGTTCCTTTAACGGGCTGGTCGTAGTAATCACAATGCTTATGGCAAAAAGGACAATCATCCTCGTGCCATGCGTTGGGACGGGCATAGATCTTTATGTGGTTCACCCCATCAGCATCCGTATAAAAATCTTGTCCTGTAACAACTGCCTTGTTGACATTGAGTAGTTTTTTGCATAAAGTATTAGTTGAAGCCATCTGTGATTAATTCCTTTCGTATTTTGCTTGGTCGCTAATACTTTACAGGAACACAGATGGTTTTTCAATTATAAAATTACATCAGAGGGCAGGCGTAGATTCCACAATCATGCCAGAAGCCTCAGAAAAATAAAATAATATCGTTACAAAAATGATTGATAAGCCCATACAGACTCTTGCTGCATCAATAAATTTATCAAAGACTGGCTTCCCAAAATGTTCATATATATACCTGCAATAGATGCCAAATACAAAGAATATAAGATTGCGCAATCTAAAATCATTTTGAATAATTTTATATAATATACACCAGTTTACAACTTTTTTAAAAATAAAGATACAAACCCATGTTCTTTATTGTATAATTAAAGCGTCAAACCAAA
>VSND01000095.1 GCA_009774145.1 Lachnospiraceae bacterium
TCCAGTGCCATCATCAAAGCCTTGAAACATCTGTGTCTAAAACAAATGGGTTAATCAAAAAGTTGTAAAGTAGTGTTATTAATTATCTAAATAAGAAAAAATTCGCTCCTTACTGGGCCAATACCAGCAGCAACAGCCTGGTCAGCAGACTGATCCGTGAGGGGAGTGCGGATATGAAAATGGTTATGGAGGACCTTCTCTCCGGCAAAACACTCCGCACACAGATGGATGAGCAGATTGTATTCAGTCAGTTAGGACGCAAAGAAAGCGCAGTTTGGAGCCTGCTGCTTGCAGGCGGTTATCTCCGTGCGAAACACTGGAATATGGACGAAAGAGATCGTATGATATATGAGCTTGTATTAACCAACCGCGAGGTATCGCTTATGTTTGAACAGATGATAGAGGACTGGTTTTCGGATTTTACGCCTGCCTATAATCATTTCATTCAAGCACTTTTGACAGATGATAAAAAGGCGATGAATCTGTATATGAATCGGGTCGCATTCTCCACTTTCAGTTATTTTGACACGGGAAAACACCCGTCTGAAATCACGGAACCCGAAAGATTTTATCATGGTTTTGTTCTTGGCCTGATGGTAGACCTTGGCGGACGGTATATGATTACATCCAACCGTGAAAGCGGACTTGGAAGATATGATGTGCTGCTGGAACCATGCCGCAGAGAGGATGATGCAATCATACTGGAGTTCAAAGTATATGACGCGCAAGACGGCGAGCATACCCTGGAGGACACGGTACAGTCGGCGTTAAGACAGATCGAAGAGAAAAAATACGCAGCTGTTCTGGAGGCAAAAGGAATTGCGCCGGAGCGAATCCGGAAGTATGGCTTTGCTTTTGAAGGAAAGAAAGTCATGATCGGATAAATGAAGACTCGGAACGGGGATCTGTTTTTATTGTGTTTATACCTGAAATCATCATTTTTACTGGATAAGAAAAAAATCCGTGCATCCTGACAGAAAGTGTGTTACAATATAGTCGATTTGGGTATACACAAGCATGTGAGGATGGAGGACAGGATATGCGGAAAAAGTCACATATATCACTGGCGCGTTTTCTGGTTCGGAAGGCCGGAGACGATGTGCTGAGACGCAGGTGGAAGGCGTTTTATGTGGGGAGCCTTTTGCCGGACTGCAGACCGTCTTTTCTGACGGTTCGTCATGAGTATGATGAGACGATTGATCTGGTGGAGCATAAGATCCGGAAACTGATGGAGGATACGGCGCGTCATCCGGAAGACTCCATGCGGTATATGATTGATCTCGGGCAGGTTTTTCACTATATTGCGGACTATTTTACCTTTCCGCATAACAGCAATTATCCCGGCAGTCTGAAAGACCACTGCGTCTATGAGAAATATCTGAAATTCGGACTTCGTGCCTATATTCGGGAACGGGCATATGCATTATGTGTGGACGATAAGGAACGGCTTTACTCGGTAGAAGATATTCTCGATTATATCCGCCGGAATCATCAGGAATATATGGAAGTGTACCGCAGTGTGGAAGAAGACTGCGAGTATATTACCCGGGTTTGTCTGCAGGTTCTGGCAGCCATGGTATATCTTGTGCATGGGTCTGCGGCTGCAGCGGTGGCATAGGAGTGTACAGTATGGGATACATAGAAGATCTGGAACGGAAATATGATCAGTTAAAGAACCGGATCGCTTCGGCGGGAAAGGCGGCCATCGCCTTTTCCGGGGGAGTGGATTCGGTCTTTTTGCTGTATGCGGCGAAGGAGGCGCTGGGAGATCAGACGCTTGCTTTGACCGTATCTCTGCATGCGGTGCCCCGGCGGGAGCTTCAGGAGGCGGAGGATTTCTGCAGGCAGCACGGGATCCGGCACCGGATCAGGACGGTAGATGAATTTTCCATTGAGGGATTTGCGGACAATCCGCCCAACCGGTGTTATCTTTGTAAAAAAATGCTGTTTCAGATGATGCTGGAAGCAGCAGAGGAGGAAGGCTTTCAGACGCTGATGGAAGGCTCCAATCTGGACGACCAGGGGGATTACCGGCCGGGGCTTCGGGCACTTCAGGAACTTAAGATTCAGAGTCCTTTGAAAGAGACCGGCTTTACCAAGACGGAGATCCGGGAAATGTCCAGAAAGCTTGGGCTTCCCGCTTGGGAGAAGCCTTCCATGGCCTGTCTTGCCTCCCGCTTTGCGTACGGAGAGCGGATTACGCCGGAGAAAATGTCCATGGTGGAACAGGCGGAGGAATATCTGACCGCGCTTGGTTTTGCGCAGCGCCGGGTGCGGATGCACGGCAGTCTGGCGAGGATTGAGCTGCTTTTGGAGGACATTCCGTCCATAATGGAAGAAAGACGATATGAACGGGTGCAGAAACGGCTGAGCGAACTGGGATTTTCCTATGTGACGCTGGATCTGAAAGGATTTGAGAGCGGCAGTATGAATAAGGGGCTGAATGATAAGTGAGAGATGAGACATTTGCAAGAACCGAACTTTTGACAGGAGAAGAAGGGCTTCGCCGTCTCCGGAGGGCGAGGGTGGCGGTATTCGGGATCGGCGGCGTGGGCGGTCATGCGGCGGAAGCGCTGGCCAGAAGCGGCGTCGGGCATTTTCTGCTGGTGGACAGCGATGTGGTCAGCGAGAGCAATCTGAACCGGCAGATCATTGCGCTTCGCAGCACCATCGGGCAATATAAGACCAGAGTCATGAAGGCACGGATCGCCGATATCTGTCCGGAGACGGAGGTGGAGACGAGAGAGTGCTTTTTTCTTCCGGAAAACAGGGATGCCTTTGACTTTCAAACATATGATTATGTAGTGGACGCCATTGATACCGTGTCCGGAAAGCTTGCGCTGGCGGAGTGCTGCCGGAATGCAGGGACGCCTCTGATCAGCGCCATGGGAGCGGGAAACAAGATGGATCCTGGACGCTTCGTGGTGACGGATATCTATGAGACGCAGGTGTGCCCGCTTGCCCGGGTGATGCGCCGGGAACTGAAGAAACGGGGAATCGAGGGGCTGAAGGTCGTCTATTCCACCGAGGAAGCCATAGCGCCGAAGCGGCAGCTTTATTCCGAAGATTCGAAAAAAGCGATCCCCGGAAGCATGGCGTTTGTGCCGGGAGCGGCAGGGCTTCTGCTGGCTTCCGAGGTAGTGAAGGATCTGCTGGGCACGATCAGGTGACAGACCTTTACCGGCGGCAGCGGTCCGGGGAAACAACAGCAGTTTGAAAATCGGAGGAACATATGGCATTACAGCTGATTCTGGGAAATTCCGGTGCCGGAAAATCCCATTACATATTTGAACAGATCATAAAAGAGTCCGAGACTTGTCCGGACAGGCAGTTTCTGGTTATTGTGCCGGAACAGTTTACCATGCAGACGCAGAAAGACCTGGTGACCATGCACCCGAGACGGGGCATCATGAATATTGATGTGCTGAGCTTTGAGCGTCTGGCCCACCGGGTCTTTGACGAAGTAGGAGGAGAACACCGGAAGATCCTGGAGGATACGGGAAAGAATCTGATCCTGCGCCGGCTGGCGGAGGAGAAAAAGGAGGAGCTGACCCTTCTGGGCGCCAATATGAAGAAGCTGGGGTATATTTCCGAGATCAAATCGCTGCTGTCGGAATTTACCCAGTACCGGGTATCCTCAGAGCAGCTGTCAGAGATGATGGAACGGAACCGAAACAATCCGCAGCTGTATTTAAAACTGAAGGATATGAAAATCATCTATGACAGTTTTCAGGATTATCTGGAAGGAACCTATCTGACGGCGGAGGAACTTCTGGGCGCTCTGGAACAGACCGTGGATCAGTCGCAGTGTGTGAAAGGAAGCGTGATTGTGCTGGACGGCTATACGGGTTTCACTCCGGTGCAACTTGGCCTGCTTCAGAAGCTTTTGACGCTGGCAGAGCGGGTGTGCGTGACACTGACCATGGACGGGGCGGAGGATCCCTTTGCGGCCGGTGCAGAATATCAGCTGTTTTATATGACGAAGAAGACCATCTCCGGTCTGGTGCGGCTTGCAGAGGAGGCAAAAGTGCCGGTAGAAAAACCGGTGATTTTAAAGGAGGCCGGCCGTTACCGGTTCCGTCAGGCGCCGGCGCTGGGATTTCTGGAATCTGCGGTCTTCCGGCATCGGAGAAAGGTATGGGACAGAGAGACTGAAGAGCTGTCCCTGTATGCGGCGCATACGCCAAGGGCAGAGGCGGAGGCCATAGGAAGAGAGATTCAGAGACTGGTGCGGGATGAAAAATTCCGCTACCGGGATATGGCGGTGGTGACAGGAGATCTGGATACCTACGGGACGCTGCTGGAGCAGGTATTTGCCAGACTGAAGATTCCGGGATTCACGGACCGGAAAAGGGATGTGCTGAAAAATCCTTTTGTGGAGTTTCTGCGGGCGTTGCTGGCGGTGATTCAGGAGGACTTCGCCTATGAACCTGTGTTCCGGCTGCTCAGAAGCGGCATGGCCGGGGTATCCAGAGAGGAGACCGACAGGCTGGAAAACTATGTGATCGCCCGGGGGATCCGGGGCTTTTCGGGCTGGACAAGGGAGTGGAAACGTCCGCTTCGGGGGATGGAAGAGGAGGAGCTTCAGGAGCTGAACCGGATCCGGGAAAAGGCGGTAAAGGGACTGCCGGAACTTCGGAAAAGCCTGAAGGACAGGAAGGCGGATACCAGACAGATGACCCGGGCGGTGTACGACCATCTGGCAGGACTTGAGATGCAAAGACAGCTGAAAGACTATGAAGAACGGTTTCAGGAGGCGGGAGATCATTCCCGTTCCAGAGAATACGCGCAGATCTACGGCATGGTCATGGAGCTTTTTGACAAGCTGGTCATGCTGCTCTCCGACTGCCGGATGCCGCTTTCAGAATATGCAGAGCTTCTGGACGCTGGCCTGTCGGAGATGAAGGTGGGTTTGATTCCGGCTGGTACGGATCAGGTGGTCGTGGGGGATATGGAGCGGAGCCGTCTGAAGGACATCAAAGTCCTGTTTTTTGCAGGCGTCAACGAGGGCAGCGTGCCCAGGCAGAAGAGCAGGGGCGGCATTCTCTCGGAGATGGACCGGGAGATTCTCTCAGAGCAGGAGACGGAACTGGCGCCCACTTCCAGACAGGAGGCCTATATTCAGAAATTTTATATCTATCTGAATCTGACCAGACCATCCGGACGGCTGTATCTGAGCTGGAGCCTGGCGGGTATGGACGGAAATGCGCTTCGTCCGTCCTGGCTGATTGCGCAGGTACAGCAGCTCTTCCCAAGGGCAGTTGTCCGAAGGGAGGAGGATACGGAGTATCTGGAACGTCTGGTGACGCCGGACGGCAGTATGGGAGAACTGACGGGTGCGCTGGAGGCGGTAAGGGAGCAGAAAGCGGACCGGGGTCAGGTGACCCTGCTTCAGTGGTATGCGGATCAGAAGGAATGGCAGGAAAGGCTTGGAAGACTGATGGACGCATCCTGTTACTCCAGCCGGGAGAACGGGATCGGCCGCGCGGTGGCAAGGGCGCTTTACGGGACGCTTCTGGAAGGAAGCGTGACGAGGCTGGAGCAGTTTGCAGCCTGCGCCTATGCGCATTTTCTGCAGTACGGACTTGGGCTTCGGGAGCGGGAAACCTGGGGACTGGAAGCGGTGGATATGGGAAATGTGTTTCACGGGGCTCTGAAATACTTTTCCGACCGGATTGAGGAAAGTGAATATGACTGGTTCCACGTGCCGGACGACCGGCGGGACGAATGGATGGAAGAAGCGCTGGAGCGCGCCATGGAGGACTATGCAGACCGGGTGCTCTCAGACCGGGCGCAGGATCAGTATGTGATGGAACGGGTGCGCAGGATCGGAAAGCGTACGGCGTGGGCAGTCCTTCGCCAGCTGCAGAAGGGTTCCTTTGTACCGGAGGAAACCGAGGTATCTTTCCGGAACCTGGAGCAGCTTCCCAGCGTATCGATTCTGCTGTCCGAAGATGAGAGAATGCGGCTTCAGGGCCGGATCGACCGGATTGACGTGTGCAGGGAAGATGGAAAAACATATGTTCGGATTATTGACTACAAGAGCGGAAATACAAGGTTTGATCTGACCAGCATCTACTATGGGCTGCAGCTGCAGCTGGTGGTCTATCTGAATGCTGCCATGGATACTCTGAAGAACCGACAGCAGGGGGAGGTGCATCCGGCGGGGATGTTTTACTATCATATTGAGGATCCGCTTCTGGATTATGAGGAATCGGCGGATCCGGAGCAGAAGCTTTTAAAAGCGCTTGCATGGAACGGACTGGCAAACGGCGACCGGAGGGTTCTGGAGCTGATGGACCGGGAGATGCTGACCGGTTCCGATGTTCTTCCGGTCAGATTAAAAAAGGACGGAGGCTATACAGCTGCGTCTTCTGTGGCGGATGACGGCCAGTTTGAACTGCTGGTGAGACATGTACAGAGGAAGCTTCTGGAGTACGGGGAGCGGATCCTGAAGGGGGATATCCGGATACAGCCCTATGAGCTGGGCGATGAAGATGCCTGCCGGTTCTGCAGTTATCACAGCGTCTGCGGATTTGACCGGAAGGTGGACGGGTGTGAGAAGCGAAGACTCCGTCCTATGGACCGGATGGAGATATGGGAACATCTGCAGCAGCAGGCAAAGCAGGAGGACGAGATATGAGTGTGGCATGGACGGAAGATCAGAAAAAGGTGATCGATACCAGAGGGAAAAATCTTCTGGTGTCTGCAGCCGCAGGTTCTGGCAAGACAGCAGTGCTGGTGGAGCGGATCCTGACGCTGATTACTGATCAGACTCATCCGGTGGATGTGGACCGGCTGTTGATTACCACCTTTACGAGAGCGGCGGCAGGGGAGATGAAGGAGCGGATCGGGAAGGCGCTTCTTGCCAGACTTGAGGAAGACCCGGGGAACGAGTGGCTTCAGAGACAGGAGGCGCTGGTGTCCCGGGCGCAGATCACCACGATTCACGGCTTCTGCCTCTATGTGATCCGGAATTATTTTCATACCATAGACCTGAATCCGGGCTTCCGGATCGCGGATGAAGGAGAGATGCGTCTGCTGAAACAGGATACGGTGGAGGAACTTCTGGAGGAGGCCCACAGAGAAGGCAGGCCGGAATTCGTCCGTTTTGCAGAGAGCTACGGAAGCGGAAACCGGGGGACCGGCATCGGGGAGATGATCCTGAAGCTGTATGAATATGCGGTCGCCAGTCCCCAGCCGGTTCGATGGCTGCAGGAATGCGCCGCCATGTACGAACTGCCTGAGAACGCTTCCTTCCGGGATTTTGTCGGAGAGGAGGCCCTGTTGGGAGAGCTTAAGACGGCGGCCGGGGATCTGAAAAAACAGATCCAAAAGGCGCTGGCCATAACAGGGAGTCCGGGCGGTCCCCTTGCCTATGAAGAGGCGCTGCGTTCGGATGAAATGCTGACGGATGCGCTGCTGGAGTGCGGGACGATAGAAGAATACGAGGCGCTGGTGACGGATGTGAAGTTTCAGCGGCTTCCCAGCCGCCGGGCGAAAGTCATGGCGGATGCGGAGGATGAGCTGTGTGAACAGGTCATGGAGATTCGAAACGGTGTCAAGGAGACTCTGAAGGGGATCGTGAAGCAGTATTTCTCTCTGCCGGGAGTAACGGTCATGGAACAGATGCAGTGTACGGCGGAGCATGTCCGGGTGTATACGGAACTGACGCTTCAGTTTCTGAACCGTCTGACGGAGAAGAAGCGGAAGAAAAATATTCTGGATTTCGCCGATCAGGAGCATCTGGCGCTTCAGATTCTGACAAAGGAGGAAAACGGAGAGCTGATACCGTCAGAGGCGGCGGATATTTTTGCGGACTATTTTGCAGAAATCATGGTGGACGAATATCAGGACAGCAACCTGGTGCAGGAGGCGATTCTGAACAGTATCTGTGCCGGACGGAAGGGCCGGGAGAACCGGTTTATGGTAGGCGATGTGAAGCAGAGCATCTACCGGTTCCGTCAGGCCGAGCCGGGGCTTTTCCTGGATAAATACAGCCGGTATGAAGCGGGAGAGGAAGGGGTCCGTATCGATCTGCACCAGAATTTCCGAAGCAGAGAGACGGTGCTGTGGCCGGTCAATGAGGTGTTCCGTAGGATCATGTGCCGGGAACTGGGCGGCATCGACTATGACGAGGCGGCGGCGCTGAGGGCAGGCGCAGTCTATCCGGAGCAGGAGGACGCCCAGGCGGAACTTTTGCTTCTGTCGCAGGAGGAGTGGGAAGAATTTCGCCCGGAGTGCAGCTGGACAAAGCAGGAGGCGGAGGCGCATCTGATCGCCGCACGGATCCGGGAGCTTCTGAAGACCGGGCAGGTGACGGATCACGGGGAGCTGCGCCCGGTGAATCTGGGGGATATCGTGATCCTCCTTCGAACCATGTCCGGCTGGAGCGAGACCTTTGTCCGGGTACTGCTGGAGGAGGGAATCCCGGCCAGCGCCCAGTCCAGAGAAGGATATTTCGGGACGCTGGAAGTGGAGACGGTGCTCTCTTATCTGCGGACGCTCGACAATCCGGCGCAGGATATTCCGCTGGCGGCTGCCATGCACGGTATGCTGGGCGGATTTTCTTCAGAAGAGATGGCAAGGATCAAGGCGGCATATCCGGATCAGAGCTATGCGAAAGCATGCAGAAGCTATGCAGAGGAAGGACCGGATGAGAAACTGAGAGAACATCTGTCTGGTTTTTTTGAAGAGCTGGAACGGTACCGGGAACTGGCAGCATATACATCGATTCATGAACTTCTGTGGCAGATTCTGACCAGAAGCGGCTATCTGGATGCGGTGCGCGCCATGCCGGCCGGGGAACAGCGTCTTGCCAATGTGGAGATGCTTCTTGCGAAAGCCCGGGATTACGAGAAGATCAGTTATCACGGACTGTTTCATTTTATCCGGTATATTGAACGGCTGCAGAAATACAGTGTGGATTTCGGCGAGGCGGATATCTCCGGACAGAGCGGCGAGGCGGTCCGGATCATGAGTACGCATCACAGCAAGGGGCTGGAATTTCCCATTGTCTTTGCGGCGGGGCTCGGCAAGAGTTTTAATAAGCAGGAGAGCAGAGAGAAGGCCGTACTCCACAATAAGTACGGAATCGGACTGGATTATGTGGATCTGGAGCAGCGCATGCGCCGTCCGACTCTTTTGAAACAGCTGATCCGCAGGCAGAATCTTCTGGACGGTCTGGGAGAAGAACTGAGAATTCTGTATGTGGCCATGACCCGTGCAAAGGAGAAACTGATTCTGACCGGTATGGCAAAGGAAAAGCTTCTGTCCCTGCAGGGAGCTGTTGGTGAGGGGAAGCTTCTGTTTCTGCAGCTGTCCGGTGCAGACAGCTGTCTGGAGTGGATCCTGTCCGGGATGAATCGGGAAGGCAGCAGTATCCGGAAACAGCGGATCTCTCTGGAAGCGCTTTTGAAGCAGGCGGTGGGCCGACAGGTAAAAAATGTCCTGACCAGGGACGAGATGGAAGAGGTGATTCTGTTTCGGGCGAGGAATGAGGAGATCTATGGACAGATCGATGCCCGCCTCTCCTGGAGTTATCCCTGGGATACGGCCGGAAAGACGAAGCAGAAGTACAGCGTCACAGAACTGAAGAAGCTGCGGATGCAGGAAGAATCCGACAGCAGCGAAGAGCTGTATCCGGAATCGGATCTTGTCCCGCTGATCCCTCAGTTTGTGGAAAAGACGGAGGAAAAGGGGGGCGCTGCGAGGGGTACGGTCTATCATGCGATCATGGAATGTATGGATTTTGGTGTGGTGAAGGAGATGGCGCAGGTGGAGGCGGAGCTCCAAAGACTCGTGGAGGAAGGAAGGATTACAAAAGAGGATCTTCAGGTGGTGCGGGCGAAGGACTTTCTGCTCTTTGCCAGAACGGATCTGGCCGGAAGGATGCAGAAGGCGAAGGAACAAGGAGAACTGTATCAGGAGCAGCCCTTTGTCATCGGGCTTTCCGGAGCGGAATTTCCGGATGCGGATCCGGAGGAAACCGTACTGGTTCAGGGGATCATGGATGCTTTCTTCTACGAAGACGGGGAAGTGGTGGTGGTGGATTACAAGACAGACCGGGTCAGCCGGGCGGAAGAGCTGGTGGAGCGGTACCATGCTCAGCTGGAATACTATGACCAGGCGCTTCGGATGCTCACCGGCAGGAAAGTGAAGGAACGGCTGATCTATTCTTTCCGGCTTGGAAAAGTGATCCGGATGTAGGAGCGGCCGCAGGACGGTCAGTCCTGCGGCCGCCCCTGTCTGCCTTCTGTAAAATGGATGGATTTGGCGTACTGTGTCGGGGTAATGCCGTAATATTCTTTAAACTGTCTGGAGAAATGATGTACCGTGGAATACTGGAGTCGTTTGGCGATCTGAGTAAAATTATCCCGGCCTTCCCGAATCAGTTTTTTGCTCTCTTCCAGCTTTAGACGGCGGATATACTCTCCCGGCGGGATCTGCAGGTGACGCTGGAAGAACATCAAAGGATACTAAATGACATATGTATTCATAGGCGCAATAATCCTCGTTAATGACTTGGATTTTTTTGACAGGTCAATGATCGTCGGATTTTGTCGATATGGTTTATGCTTCATGGCGATACCTTTTTTTAGCCATCGCGCCAAAAGGAACGTGGAAAAAGACCTCTGCTGAACAACAGGTTTTTTCTTTGCTGTCGTTCAGCAGATTGGATTGAATTATCAAAAAAGGAGCCGATAACAGCAGTTCAAAATCTGCGTGTTATCGGCTCTGCGTCTGTGCGTCTGGCTCTTTGATAACCGAAATATGAAATTGTGTTACACTGATTAAGATTTCCTGCTTACATTTGGGGCAGAACAGTGGGAAATTCCGAAGTTCTGTATCTGACCGCATTTTAATGCGTGTCTTGCTTCCGCAAACAGGGCATAATAACCATTTGAATTGCTCGTTCCCGTCATGATTCATGGTTCTTATTCTTGCTTTCTTTTCGCAGTACAACGCTACTGATAACGCTGATGCCGCCCAATAACGCACAAGATTTTGACGGAAAAAGGATTCCTGCCGCCACCAGACCAGCACCGACAACTAAGTTACAAGCCGCAGCCGTTTTTAACGCTTTCTTTTTCGGGTTGGGAAGTTCTACGGAAATCCCCAATCTACTATTCAGCTTTTCGCAAGCCTGATTTACTTCTTTAATCATTTTGTCCTCCTTAAAACAATAACTGTATGCCGTGATTTACAATAAGCAACACGCCAACGCCTATGACAATCCATAGGGCTGTGGCTTTCTTTTCTTTCCCTTTTCTCTTGTTCAGAAACAGGAAAATCAATCCCACACCCACAAGGCAGATACCAACAATCAATGATACGATTGAAATAGTCTGCATGATTTCCGCACTTGGAACGGGTACAAAATCGGGAATTGGAAAATTCATGTTATCGCCCCCTTTCTTTTAATTGCTCAAATCTGATAAAATCATTTTTCTCATTGCGACTACAGAAAAAATGATTCCTATGATACCGAAAATAACTGCCGCAACGGGAATTGACAAAAGTCCTGCATTGCTTCCCTGTGAGTTTGACGCTATGGCAACAATGATGATAGACGAAACAACGGTTGCAATCGTTGACTTCTTTATCATTCCAACATACAGTGGGAGAAGCCCCAACAGGATATCGGATATTGTTGTAACTGCCTGTGCCAGTATGTTTCCAAAGCTGAACGTGACAAAATCAAAACATTTTGCCGCAAGAAAGATTGTGGCATATTGGAAGATATTTGACAGCACATGGAACGTAAAACTAATGCAGCATATCAAAATGAGTTTTGCCGTAATCAGTTTCGTGCGGCTGATCGGGTAAGTGAAAAGCAAGCCGATTGTCTTGTTTCTGTATTCTTCAATCACAAATACGGAAATCAGTACCGCTTCCCATACAATCAGAGTAGCCCTTACAAGCATTGCCGCTAACGTAACCGTATCTAACTGGACTGGGGCAAATCCCGGAAGTGTGGATATATTGCCGCTTGCAGTTAAAAGGCTGGACGTAAAGGCGGAAAGCAGAAAAATGATAAAGTTAGCGATTAACAATCCGGCGATATGCGGCTTTAACGGTACTTTCTTAATTTCCATGCGGATAAGATTCCACATTTTTTCCACCTCCTCCCAATAAGCCTAAATAATAGGATTCAAGGTCTATCCCTTTCGCCGTAAGCTCTTTCATAGATACTTCCGCAAGCATAGCCCCGTGGTCAATAACTCCGATTGTGTCGGCAATTTTAGACAGCTCGTCAAGGATATGGCTGGATATTAAAATGCTTGTGTGGTATTCATGGTTGATTCGCAGCAGCAGCTCCCGTAC
>VSND01000096.1 GCA_009774145.1 Lachnospiraceae bacterium
ATGCTCCCTAATCAAAATCATTGAGGGCTATATATTGTCAGGCTTTAAAAATATTCAAAAGTTGTAAACTGGTGTATTTTAACGTCAGTTCCTTTTATATGGATCACATCTGAAAGCATCGCCAGGGCACTCCCGCCGCATTTGATGCTGATATAATCCTTTGCCTGCAGATTCACTTTCGTTCCACTGAGTGCAATCTCAGACCCAGTTACTGTGATATTGCCTTTCCCACTGAACATGATCCCCAGTCTGGTCATATTCAGAGCATCCCCCTTGCCTGTTGCAAGCCGTATTTCTTTCCCCGCCAGAGATACACTTTGCTTTTCTGGTGTGCTCCAGCTCTTATTTTCAGGTGCATTGTCTTTTGTAACTCTTCCAGTGTCGGATCTCTCAGGCGGTATGGACAGTTTTTCTCTTCTGGCTGCCTCCCCAGGTATACCTGTCTCTGCTCTGCTGTCTTCCTTCTCAATTCCGGATACAATCCCTTCGGTCATATCAGATATCTGCTGAAAACTGCTCCCTGCCCCACCAATGATATACCGATCATTCTCTTCCATGGTTGGAAAATAGACATACTGTGTGTCCCCTTTCTCCGGACGTCCGCTATATCCTTTTCCACTTCCTGAATAATAGACCGGCTGATGATGCCAACTTCTTATCTTTTCACCGCTGCCATCCGTCTTCAACATCAGCCGGGACATGGTCGGTGTAGTCTCAGTAACCGTACCTTGGACAGCTGCCCCGATCAGAGGCAGTTCCAAAAACTGCACCGCTTCTCCGATCTGAAAATCTTCGAATACTCCTTCCACGACATATTCCGGAAAAGAAATCATCCCTCCCGGCATCTGATATTCCCATCTTCCGGACATCCTGTTTCTTATACAACAATTTCTGTCTGGAAGCGTCTTCCTGATCTGGTATTTCGGGAGACCCACACATACACGGATACCCGGAAAATGTATTTCCGGCGACAGAAGATATCCCTTTTGTGAAGCGACTCTTTTCAGGAACTCCCAGTCTGTCTCCTGGTACTGCATGAGAAATTTCCCGACTGCATCCTCCCTTCCGGGCTGATCCCAGATAAAATCCCCCTGATATTCTTTTAACAGCAAGGAAAACAGATTTCCTCTGCTGCGCTGCTCGTCCTGAAAAGAACGCTTTTTTCTTTTCAGATCCAGTTTACAGCTGCTGGAATACACTTGCAGATCAACAGCTGCCCTTCCCTGCACCAGCCTCGCAATTGAGCTGCAAAGGATTCCGCAGAACAAATTCTTTTCTTCCGATCCTGTACAGGATACCCTGATCTCTTCCATCGGTTGAAGATATTTCGTCCTGTTCGGCACTTCCTGCTCTTCCAGCCAGACCATGGTCTGCAGGACTGCGTGATCTCCCATTCTGGAATGCGCGGTTCTTCCGTTCCCGGTCAAGTTGACAGCTGTAAGACATTGCTTTTATGTGAATCTCATTTAATGGATCGGAAGTTCCCGTTTCCATACTGATATCTACATAGACTACAATACCCCGAAATATGATTTTCTCCTGTCCCATGCAGAATACCTGCAAATCTGATCCTGGTACAATCCTTTGAACATCTGCCTGACAATCCGGAAGCACCACCCCTTTTAACTCCATTCGGCTGTGTTCACCACTTTTCTTTGCCAGTTTCATCCTCGGATTTTGCAGCTTCAATTCCTGTTGATCTGCCTTGATATTCAAAACCACTGCGTCGTTCATAGTTTTTTCCATTCCCCTTTTTCAGTTTATTTTTATCCACTGCCTTTTTAATCCACCATAATCTTCCACCGCTTTTTCGTGCTGCCCGCCTCTGTCCGTTCTCTTGAATACACCTCTTTCCGTATTCTGGCCAGTTCTTTGTACAGAGTAAGATTGGAAAGCTCCTTAAGCTTCTTTTTGTCCCTGCGTTTCACATAGGCCGCCAGTGCGGGAAGGCCGACCGGATGCTCCTGGCCCAGAAGCTGCAGACAGAACAGCGTGTCCAGTTCCGACAGTTCCTCTGCCTTCAGCATCTCCTCCGCAAATTCCCGGAGAATCTCCGGGGACAGCGTCGTCCCTCCTTTGACCGAATATGCCGCATGAATGGTATTCAGGGTATCAAATTCCGTGTTCCGGTCCTCAAAGTTCTGATACCGGTAGCGAAGCACTGCTCCTTCCTGCAGTTTAAAGCGGCACAGTTCCAGCTCTCCCTTCTGAAGTTCGGTCTGTTCGGTCAGGAAAAGGTCGATTTCCCGGTAGATAAAGTTCCCGTCCGTATGCTCTTCGGAAAAGCGCACTTTTAAAACCGTTGTGGTGTTGGTCGGATGGTAAGTCACCGCTATGGGCTCCTTGATCAGGAACATCTGTCCTTCGTAAAAAAGCACCCCTTCTCTCAGAAAGATGGAATCCTCTGTTGTCGTCAGTTCGCATCCAGCCAGTATCCCGTCTCCATAGTCTTTGTGCAGGAGCTGGTCGGCCAGAAACGCATATTCGGCCAGTGCTTCCAGCATGCTCTTTCTCAATATGTGGAGATCCCGAAAGACCGGAATGGCCTGTACTCTCATGGGTTTTCTTCCTCCTTACTTCGTTCCGTCAAAGAAATTCGTCAGCCAGTCTTCTGTCTCAAAGAGAAAGAACTGGTCCGGACCCAGCATCAGCCGTTCTTCTTTCCTGAGAACCGGCACCACCAGGAAGCCCCACCGTTCTTCGTCAGCCAGTACAAAGGAGCGGAGTTCCTTCTCCACAATGGAGTCCACATCGTCCTGAATGGTCTGTCCCTGATATTTCTCCACGATTTCTTCCGCTTCTGCCGGTCTGAATTCCTTCCGGTTGAAGGAACAGTTATATTTATACCGCTGCTGTCCGTTTAAATCCTTCAGGAAAAGCTGCAGTGTCAGATCGGTCATGTTCCTTGAGATGTAACCCCAGGTCTGTTCCCGGTCCAGGCTTTTTATAAGGTTCTTCTCTTCTCCCGTATGCGTGATCGCCGTTACAATGTACGGAAACGCCGGCTGTTCGCTCACAATCGTCACATCCGCATAACCAAAGCGCCGGTCTTTCATATATTTGACCGCCCCGTCCAGGCACATCAGCTTTAAAGCGTGCTCTTCCGCTTCCGGACGGTTCCTTCCGGAGGATTCGATCATCCTCCCCGGGATGAATTCCTTTAAGGCCTCCCGGAACAGATCGATCCTGCAGGACTGCCCGGTCAGCCGCAGGATGGAGTAATTCTGCAGCTGCTCATTTTCGTAAGGCGTCTCGATAAACCGTTTTACAATCCGGTAGATGTCTCCCTGGAGCAGGCGGTTCAGCTGGCTGATGCTCAGATACACGCCGGGGATATCTTTGAGCACCTGCAGCCGCCCTTCGAAACAGACCGACAGTTTAAACCGGTCCGCCAGCACGCATGCAGTCGCAGACTCCGTGATCGGAATGCTGCTGACTGCCACGCGCAGGATGTCTTTCTGTCCATAAAATGTTTTCTTGATCTCTTCTGCCAGTCCGAACAGGAAGTAAAAATTGTTCTTTACCGCATAATAGTCCGTATTGCTTCTGTGCTCATACTCTTTGAATCTGGTCGGAATCCGCTTTTCCGCTTTCCGGTATTCTTCTTCCAGAAGATGGTATACCTGTTCCACCCCATCCTGATCGATTCTCCGGAAGATATCCGTTCCCATTTCTTCCATAATATCCCTGACCCGGAATTCTCCTGCGTCGTCCAGTTCCTGCGCAATGGCGGTCTTTAAGAGCTGCATGATGCGGTACGTCAGGTTGTTTCCGCCAAAATCCGTGTCCCCGTTCTCGTACGCAGTGGAAATGCGGATTCGATAGGATACCTGCCGGTCTTCAATCGTAAACCGGCTGGAAGAAAGATCCGTCGTACCGCCGCCGCAGTCAATGATCAGGGCCTGAAGCTCTTCGTGATTATGATACCGGTTCTGAGCGATCAGTTCTGATATGGAATTGTAGAGCACCGCCACGCCCTCGTCCAGCATGTCCGATTCTTCCATGATCCGGTACCCCGGAAAGATTTCTTTATACAGGCGGACAAACAGCCGTTTCTGCTTGACCGGCGCAGAGATATGCAGGCTGGTAAAACGGCATTTGAACCTCTGAGTCGCACAGAATATGACATGAGTAAGGAACGCCTTTATGATCTCTTTCCGTTTGACATAACAGCGGTGTCCGTTCTGGTCCACCAGTTCTTCCTGACGGTCGGGATCGCTGATCCAGCGCTTCATATCATAAAAGACGCAGAAGCCCTCATCTATATAACTGGAATGAAACAGCTGATCCGCCTGATGCCCGAATACATACCGGATCTGTTCTCCCTGGATGCTCTGCACGCCTGCCATGGACGGAAGGATCGGGGATTCTTCTCCATTCCCCGTCTCAAACATGACATAGTTTGTCTCATTTTCCCGCAGGCGTTCCCTGATCGGATCACCCTCCAGCCGTTCTATATAGCTGGAATCCAGATAAATGCCCGCCGTTGTATTGCTTGTCCCAAAGTCAATGGCCAGAGGCATGTCCATCTCCATCAGTTCCCGTACCTGAAAATCCATGACCGGCGCCATATAAAAATTCAGATGTTCCGGCTGCAGGTCATAGATTCCTTCGTACAGGCGATAGATCAGATCCGACTGCCGACGGTCCATGCAGTATAACTGGTAGCTTTTAACCGAAGATTCTTTGCAGGGAAACTCTGCCGATTTTGTCAGATACAGGCGCTCTGTCTCCCCTTTTTTCTGACGTACCTGAAAAACGGTGCAGATCTGGTTTCCGCTCACCAGAAGGGCGTTGGTGTCCGCAATGTCCGGCAGATATCCGATAGATGATGCTGGAATGCCCCTGACCGTCAAAATCAATCAGGGCCGTCCGTTTTCCTCTCTTTGCCAGCAGATAGGCCAGCGTGGTGGCCGTGACTGATTTTCCCACACCGCCTTTCTCGTTCATTACGGCTATAATTTTTGCCATTTTTGCTCTCCTTTCGTTTTCCTGTCCGTTTTCCAGATGTAACGGTATACCAGAACGGTAGTTTGTGATAAGATGTGTTTGGGTAGTTTGGGTTGGGTAAACAGGGGTTGGAAAAAACTGACAACTGACACTGAACATTAGAAAATACTTACGAACAAATAGATAAGATTATATTAAATCTGATATTAGACAGGTGAATGTTATTTTAGTGTCAAGTTGCCTGATTTTCCAATTTCAGGGATGAAAATGGGTCGTTTTCATCCCCTCCGCTGCTTTTCACAACGTTTTTTCTCTTGGACGAAATCAGTGGAACCCCTTGATTTTTCGGGATTTCCTCTAACCTGACACTATAATAACACTCTCCCCCCAGCTTTTATTCGGATAAGTTTGGGGGCCCGGCCTTCTTGCCCCCCGGATCAGAAATCTCTGGATGGCTGAACCGTCCATAGTAGGCACATTCCCCTGAACGATCCCCCACTCCATCAGCAGAGCTGCCGCTCCTGCTGTAAGCGCTGCCGCCGCACTGGTTCCGGTTAAGGTACTGCTCCTTCCAAATCGGTCGATGGCCGATACATTTACTGCCGGCGCCGTAATATCCGGTTTCTGATTTGCACTCCTGGTTTTTCCCCTGCTGGAATCCATCCATATACTCTCTGTGCTTCCCTCATACCCTGCCACCGTCAGCACGCGAAGGGTATTGCCCGGATCTGTGACCGTGGTATCCGGATCCGGCCGCAGGAAATAAGTTCCGTCACTGATGAAGCCTGTCACCGGAAGCCAGATATGAAAACTGTTCTCCAGATCTCCGTCGGAATAGATCCGGAGCCTCCAGATACCGGGAGTGGGATCCCGAAAAGACATCAGAAGCCGCTCATCCCCGGACACAATTTCCGACAGTTCATACTGCACGTCCAGAATCGTATTTTCAAAAACAAAATCGAACCGCTGCTGCTCCAGAATCCGCGGAAAGATCCTCGGAATCTGTTCTCCTGACGGCGACGTAACCTCTGCTGCAAACATCCCAGGAGCATTTCCCCACAGATTCAGCTGAAATCCGTCTTCATTTTCCGCTACCCGCAGCTCCACATCCAGATATCCTGTATTCTTGGGAACCACTCCGAAAAAATGATGTCCTTTATTTCCTTCATTCCCCGCAGCAACCACCACTGCTCTTCCTGCTCTGTTTCCAAAGTCATCCAGATACTGCCCCAGCGCCGTGTTTCCCGTATGTCCTCCGGAATTGCTTCCGAGCGCAATGCAGATGATCAGCGGACGGTTCTCCCTGGAAGCCACAATCTCCAGATACCGGACCGCGAGCATCATGTCGTTCTCCTGATAGGCAATGCTGTCCTGCGGGATCTCCTGAAGCTGCCGGATAAACGGCTTTGCCTCCTTCAGCTTTACAAATGCAATAGAGGTTTCAGGAGCCGCCCCGATAAAATTTTCATTCTCCACCTGCGAGCCGGCCGCAATCGACGCCACTTTTGTCCCATGCCCGCCCGGATCTGCTCCCGGAAGCTCTGTTCTTCCTTCCTCCAGAAAACGGTCAATGTCCGCTGCCGAGTAAGCGCTCCCGTAGAGGAATCCCTCCGGAGGCGTCCCGCTCTGATCTGTCTGGTCCCACAGCCCGATCACTCTGGTCCTTCCGTCTCTGGTACGGAAAGCCGGATTTTCCAGTGCGATTCCCGAATCCAGAAAGCCTATGATCACTCCGCTTCCTCTAAGCTGCAGTGCCGGCTGGTTCTGGATCGGCAGGATCCTTGTATATTCCAGACTCTCTGTATCCATCTGTGTATGACAGTTCGGAACCGCATAATCTCCAATAGGAACATTCTGCGAATCCCGCAGGATTTCATCCCGGCTCATGTAAAAAACGCTGAAATTCCGATTGATATACTGAGTGCACACGCCGAAGGGATGCTCCGCCTGCCCCGTGAGCCGGACATCAATCTTCCATATAAAATCCATATAATCATTTGACAATATCGCTTCTTTGCAATCCATATGGCTGCTCCGTAAAACATCTTATTGTATGGATATGAAAAAAGCAGAAGGCCTGTGAAAGGCCTCCTGCCAGTGTTCCGGGCGATACCTGCCCGGGAAACGGATGCTTCTCTTTTATTTGAGCAATGCTTCGCTGACCTTCATCAGCTCATCCCGGATCTGAATATGCTGCGGACAGACTTCCTCACATTTTCCGCACTGGACACATTCGTCCGCGTGTCTGCGGCCATGACCGCTCACGAGCCAGTCCTCCTGATGTTTTGCCGCCCCCGGATCCCGGTAGAGCGTCAGATAATTCATGGCTGTGAAAGAACCGGAGATTCCAATTCCCTGCGGACAGACCTTGGCACAGTAATTGCAGGAAGTACACGGGATCAGCGGGATCTTCTTCAGCTCTTCCTGTGCCTGTACAAGCGTCTTCTTCTGTTCTTCCGTAAGGCCGGTAAAGGTCTTCATATAAGACAGATTGTCTTTCATCTGTGCCACATTGCTCATTCCGGACAGGACTGTGATAACGCCTTCCAGATCCGCCGCAAAACGAATCGCCCAGGAGGCTGCAGAGCTCTCCGGCTCGGCTGCCTTCAGAATCTGCGCCACTGACTCCGGCGGCGTCGCCAGCATTCCGCCCTTGACCGGTTCCATGATGATTACGGATTTTCCATGTTTTTGCGCCACTTCATAGCAGGCCCTGGACTGTACCGCCGGATTTTCCCAGTCTGCATAGTTGATCTGGAGCTGGACAAATTCCACCTCCGGATGCGCTGTCAGAAGTTCCTCCAGTTCTTCCGGAGTGGAATGGAAGGAAAATCCCACATGGCGGACCAGACCTGCCTTCTTCTTCTCCTGCACCCAGCTCCACATATCATATTCATCAAAATAACGGGTCCTGCCTTCCCCCAGGTTATGTAAAAGATAAAAATCAAAATATCCTGCTCCGGTCTGCGCCAGAGACGTATCAAACTGTGCACAGGCTTCTTCCTTCGTCTTACAGTTGATCCACGCCGCATTCTTGGTGGCAAGCTGGAAGCGTTCCCTCGGGTAGCGCTCCACCAGCGCCTGACGGATGGCATCTTCGCTTCCGGCATATGCCCATGCCGTGTCAAAATAGGTAAAGCCTGCCTCCATGAACAGGTCCACCATTTCCTTTACCTGCTCCACATCAACAGCGCCATCCTTCTGCGGCAGACGCATAAGGCCAAAGCCAAGTTTTCTGACGGTTTCCAATGATTTATTCATGTCTGTCTCCTCCTGCTGATCTCCTGCTGCCGCCTCTCCGGTGTTCGAAATCCGCCGGTTACATCCCTCCTGCCCGGCACAGAAGGAATCAGGGCATCTTTGAACATGGTACAGGCGTTCGCGTTTCAGGTTGCACGAAGCTGAACTTCGTATTATAATCAGTATAACAGCCTCGTGTAACTCGAAGTCAATAGCTTTTTGTTATTTATTATATTTTCTTACGAAGGAGAAAACCATGGAGTATACCCTGAAGCAGTTCGCCGGTATGTTTCATACCACCGAACATACCATACGTTATTATACCGATATTCACCTGCTCCCATGCCGGCGGGACAAGTCCAATCATCGTGTATTTGATGAAGAATCCGTCAACTGGATGCGCGGCATCACCTATCTGAAACGCTGCGGCGCTTCTCTGAAGGATATTCAGGAATACTGCCGCCTGTGCCGTCTGGAAGAATCAGAAGCAAACTTAAGGGCAAGATACCGGATTATTTTAAGGCAGCACGAACAGGCGCAGAAAAAGGCAGAAGAGGCAAAAGCCACTGCTGCCTACATGGAACAAAAAGTAAAGCATTATGAGGATATTCTGGCCGGGCTCATTCCCGACGATATGAATCCCGGCAGCTGGCCGAAGAAAACTAGGTCCAAAGCCCCTGTATAGATTCTGAGATTGACAGGAACCGGTTCCGAATGCCTCTGCTATGTTTCCTGCTCCGCTGATACCCGCTGTATATGCATGGCAAGATACCCGATCTCTACCGGATCCAGAGGCTTCTTCAGATACTTCTCCAGGCGTCCGCACACGGTGGACGCCATACGGAACTCATCCGGAAATTTTATGGACATGTAATCATTCATGTCCAGCTTCAGCTTCTCGCCCCTGATGGCACGCGCCGCCATATACCGCACATGGTTCATAAGACGGTTGTAGGACAGGGACATCACATCTATGGATGCCCCTGTCTCCGTCTCTACAAGCTGAATACATTCCCGGACAGTACGGGCGATCTGCATGGACAGCGCCACATTCTCATCCTCAATGGCAGAATGGATATGAAGTGCAACATAGCCCACTTCATGCTCATCAATCTCCACCTGCAGCCTTGCCTTCAGGATCGGAATGATGCATTCTGCCGTTTTGTATTCCATATGAAACAACGCCCGGATATCGCCCGTCAGCGGATTGCTGATCTGTTCCTGATTCTGTATCCGCTTCACTGCGAAAGCGATATGGTCTGCCATGGGAAAAAGTATGCTCCAGTCAATCTTCCCGAAGATCCGCTCTCCTTCTTTTAACACCTCTTCTGCAATCTCCAGAAAGACCGGATCCATCCCCTTCACAAGCTCCATAACGGAACCCCGTTCCGATTTCTCATGAAGCGAATAGACGGTGCACCCTTCCGGCGCTTCCATTCTTTCACTGACTTTCTTTCCAAATCCGATTCCCTTCCCGATCAGGAGGTATTCCTGATTGTCCTCCATGCCGATGACGATCACCGTATTATGGTTCAACGCCTTCTTTACTCTGAACATACTTTTCTCCCCCGCAGGCTGTCAGTCAGCCTTCATATGTGTCTACTGCATACAGCGCGTCTCCTGCCTGAACGGCGCCCGTCTTCAGCAGACGGATCTTCTGATTATCAGACAGCTCTGTACAGAGCACCGGCGAAGCCAGCGACGGCGCGTTTTTCTTCAGAAATTCCAGATCCAGCTTCATGAGCAGATCGCCCTTTTTCACCCTGTCGCCGTTGTTTACAAAGACTTCAAATCCCTGCCCGTTCAGATTCACCGTATCGATCCCCATGTGAAGCAGCATGGCAATCCCGGACGCCGTCTCAAATCCAATGGCATGTTTTGTATCAAATACAAAGCTCACTTCTCCGTCTTCCGGCGCCCGTACCTCTGCATCCTCTGGAATCACCATGGCGCCGTCACCCATCATCCGGCCTGCAAATGCCTCATCCGGCGTCTCGGACAGGTCAGCCGCCGTTCCGTTGACCGGACTGTAAATCGTAACTGACTTTACGACCTTACCTGCCGCCTTCTTTTTGTCCGGCGCTGCTTTCTCTTCACCGGCATTTCCAGCCGGAATGTATTCCTCATCCGGCGCGGTCTCCAGATAGTCTTCCAGATTGGACTTGACTACTGTAACACGCGGACCATAGATCACCTGCACGCCGTTTCCTTTGTGCACCACGCCGGATGCTCCGGTGGATTTTAGCAGGGCGTCATCCACCAGCTCGGATTTATGAACGGTACAGCGAAGCCTGGTGGCACAGCAGTCCACATCCGAGATGTTTCTCTTTCCGCCAAGTCCCCTGCAGATGGCTGCAGACAGTTCATCCTCCTCTGACCCGGCAGCATCTGCTCCTGCACCGCCTTTTTTCCGTGCATCCACATCACTTCTGCGGTACAGTTTTACTTCCTCACTGTCATCGCGTCCCGGCGTCTTCAGGTCCATCTTTGCAATCAAAAAGGAAAACAGGAAATAATACACTGCAAAATAGAATATGCCTACAATCACGATCCAGATCCAGCTGGTCTTTGCATTGCCCTGCAGGATACCAAACAGGAACATATCAATCAGTCCGCCCGAGAATGTCATGCCTACGCCTACGTGAAACACATGCATCAGCATATACGCAAGTCCGGCAAATATACAGTGGATCGCATACAGAAGCGGCGCCACGAACAGGAAGGTAAATTCCAGAGGTTCCGTGATTCCGGTCAGCATGGAAGTCAGTGCTGCAGACAGCAGAAGGCCTGCCACTGCTTCTTTTTTCTCCGGCTTTGCCACCTTGTACATGGCAAGAGCAGCTCCCGGAAGGCCGAAGATCATAAGCGGAAATTTACCGGTCATGAACCGGGTAGCAGACACTGCAAAATGCTCCACGGTCGGATCCGCCAGCTGTGCAAAGAAAATATTCTGTGCGCCTTCCACCATACGTCCGCCCACTTCCATAGTTCCGCCAAGAGCCGTCTGCCAGAACGGAAGATAGAATACATGATGAAGTCCAAAAGGAATCAGCGCGCGTTCCATCAGACCGTACACCCAGGTTCCCACATAACCGGACTCCAGCACCACACCGCCGACTGCATAGATCCCCTGCTGGATCACCGGCCAGATAAAGAACATAAGAATACCGACGACCGTATAGGCAAGTCCGCTGACAATCGGCACAAATCTCGTACCACCGAAAAAGGACAGTACCTGAGGCAGCTCAATTTTGTAAAACTGGTTGTGAAGAGCCGATACTCCAAGTCCCACGATAATACCGCCGAACACGCCCATCTGCAGAGAAGTGATGCCAACAACCGACGTCGTTGCGCCCTCGAGCATGGCTTCTGGTCCGCCGTGGTTTACGATCATGGCTCCGATGGAAGCATGCATGATAAAAAATGCAATCGCAGCAGACAGAGCCGCCACCTCTTTTTCCTTTTTTGCCATGCCGATGGCCACACCCATGGCGAAAATAATGGGAAGATTCGTAAATACAATATCGCCCGCCGCGCTCATGACCTGAAGGATGGCATTGCATACCGTCCCCGGGCCCATGATTCCCATCAGTCCATAAGTCGTCAGCATCGTCTCGTTGGTAAAGGAGCCGCCTACACCAAGCAGCAGACCTGCCACCGGCAGAATCGCAATCGGAAGCATAAAAGATCTTCCCACACGCTGCAGTACACCAAAAATCTTGTCTTTCATGAAATCCCTCCTGACTTTAATCCCGCTTCAGCCCGACGGTATCCCTGTTCCGGAAAGAACTCCGGTTCATCCGTGTTCTGAAATTCTGCCGGGCATTCTGCGGGCTTTTGCTGTTTCAAAGGATGTTTTGCACATTTTCACATTTATCATATCCGCGGTGCACCGATTTTACGCATAGAAAAAGGCATCAATATGCATAAACATCCCTTGGTTTTATGCATAGTTAATGCCTGCTTCCCAGTTACATACTATGTGTTTAAAAAATAACATGTCTGACAAAATTTGTCAAGACGATTCTTTGATATTTCCACGGCAAACGCAAGCTTTTCCCTTCTCAAGTGGCATTAATTCGGCACTATGATTCAATACCTGTATTCAGTCC
>VSND01000097.1 GCA_009774145.1 Lachnospiraceae bacterium
CACATATAGCTTTTGCTCCCTGTGGGACGGCCGTCTTTATTTACCAGTACGGGCGTTTCATCCGCCTGCAGCACATGATAGCCGTACAGTTTTTCGTGCAGATGATCATAGAGGACTGCAAGGTAACGGTCGGCGCACTGGATCGTCCAGTTCGCCATGTTCTGTCTGGAAATATGCAGGCCGTAACGTAAAAACTCCTGCTCCTGGCGGTAAAGCGGCACCGCATTGACATATTTGGCGTTCATCACGGCCGCTTCCAGCGAAGGGGATACAAGGCTTCCCCTTAACAGGCTCCCCGAATGCGGAGCCCGGACGATCTTGTCCGTTTTCTTTCCGGCATATACCTTTACATGATGTTCTTCCACTTCGACTTTTGCCGGGGTAAAGCCGTATCTGCGGTACACTTCATCCGGAAGCTGTTTATAGCCTTCTTTCTCAAACAGTTCCTCCAGGTCTTCTTCCGACAGGGAGTGTTCGATCACAACAACCGGCAGGCCATCCAGGTCTTCTTCCCGTTTTCCCTGCTTCTTCTTCGGTTTCCGGCAGAGGACAGCCTCCGGATCCTCACTGGACGCTTCGGCACAGACGGCCTCCGATTCGTTAAAGAATACGATCTTTCCATCCACTTCCATAAAAGAAATCTGTGATTCGGTCTCATGCTTCTCTGATGATCTGCCGAAACGGCGCCTTTTTAAGTCCGCCACCTGCTCCAATACCAGCTGGAGTGTATGATCGATATGTTCCAGCTGTTCCTGCTGTGACAGGAACAGCTGAATGACTGCTTCTTTGTCAAGGCTGTTCAGTTTTTCCTCCGTATATTTCAATGCCTCTGCCTCCTGGTATCCATATGCCTATATTATACCAGAATCCCACAGGTTTTGCGAACCAGGCTGTTTCCGGCATTCGTCATAATGCCCATGCTTTTCTCTTCGGATATGGCTTTTACCGGATGGCTTTTTTACGGCGCCTTTCCATGAGGCTGACCCTTGTATCATCCTTCAGAGCCATCCTTCAGGCGTATATGCCCCGCCGTATACTGCCGGAATACGGCAGCCTGGAAAGCGGTAAAACTGCCTGGAAATTTTTCTGTTTTGCACAAGTCATCCCATATATTCCGGCGGCTCCACCGGCCTGACGGACTTCTTCGGGGCAATCGTCAGCCCTTCCATCAGCCACCGGAACTGCTGCGGCGTCAGGGAACGCACTTCTTCCGGACTGCGCGGCCATTGGAACCTGCTTTCTGACAGCCTTTTATACAGCAGGAGCCATCCGTCCCCTTCCCATACCAGCCCTTTGATGCGGTCAGTCCGCCGGCCGCAGAAAAGATAAAGGGTATCCGGCACATAAGGCCTGTTACCAGTCTGCGCTTCCACCAGTGCCGCAAGCCGGTCCATTCCTGAACGCAGGTCGGTGTATCCGCAAACGATATAGACCGCTTGAAAACAGACCGCATTATTCAGCATGCTGCACCGCCTTAAGAACCTTTGTCAGGAGGGACATTGATGTAGATTCTGTTACATGGATGCAGGCACCCTTTATAGAAATATCCAGTCCTGGCTGCGCATTGCGGTCTTCCTGTCCCTGCCGCAGAAGCCCGGGATGCACAGGGACCATCTGATGTGCGGGTATTTCTCCCTGAATGGTTTCAAGGCAGGATTCCCTTACACGGCGGAGCCGATAATAATAGTTCGCTTTTGTGATATCGTGGCAGGCACACCAGCCGACAACGCTCATCCCAGCCGGGCGGCTCTGGCATTCTCTGATCTGGGCGGCCCATTCCTGGAGACGGAAATCTGCCGCCACCATAGATGTTTCTGAACTCATAGACTTACCTCCGTATGGCGGTATCAAAAGTTGAGACTGAACTTTTGATACTAATAATAGGAATATAGTCTATTGTCGCATGTTTCTCCATGTCAGTCGAGGTACGCACTATCTACCGGTTACCTTTTTTTGCCCTCAAATGTAAATTTTTTGTGAATATGATTAAAAAGTCCTTTACAAAACGTCACTGGGGAGACCGATCGATACTTTCCTGATCACCTAGTCTCCCCCGACGCCTCCCCTTTCCGCTATCTCCCGTTCTCTGGCAGATGATCTTTTTTATCCGGCCGTCGGATCCCGATACGCCCCCAAGAACAGCCAAAACTCGTCATCCCAGCGAACGCCGAACAGGAACGGACGGTCCAGGAGCATATCCACGTGTGGGGGCGGGTCCTCCTCCTCTTCTTCATCTGCAGCTTCCGACTCCAGGACCGTGTAAGCCGCCCCTTCCAGCCCGTCTTCCTCCAGGCCGATACTGGTCTTCTGGACCATCGAGGTAGTCCACAGCGGTCCCCGGGCGATCCGTCCGAACTCCGCCGTGCTCCCGAACATCCGCTCCAGGCCCATATCCTGCAGAAAGCCCCGCAGATCGATGCTGCTCTGAAAGGAGGCCCTGGGGATCTTCCAGGTCACTTCCCCCACAGACCAGCCTTCCTGCTCCAGATCCATAGCCTCCTTTAAGAGCTCGGGCGTGGTCAAAAGCTCCTCCAGTCTTTTCCCTTCCTCAGGGAGCAGGAAGAACACCTTGCTGTCCGCCGTATGAAGATAGGCCACCGTAAAGCCCTCCCCCTTCCGAAAGGATCCATTCTCTATGGTCTTATTGAGAAAAAGGCAGGAGACCTCCTCCCCGCTCTCCAAGGTGAACCGGTCTTTTTGGGTATCCGCCTCCCGGAAGGGATACCGCCAGCCTCCATAAAAATACAGGGTATCCATCAAGACCATCCGGTCCTCCGGACCCAGGTCCGGTGCTGCATGGATCTTTCCGGCTGTTTTCTGCGCGATCCACTGGCTCATCTGCTCCCCGGCTTTTGGATCCTCAAGATCGATCGATATAGACGGTGCAAAAAAGCAGCGGGCCGCCAGCTCTTCATAGTCCCGATCGATCTGGACCTGATCTGAGACCCAGAGTGCATTGCCCAGCCAGATCTGGTCCCTCTCGCCAGAGCCACCGTAGGTCTCACTCTGCTTTTGGGCCCATTGACCGGCATAGTATAGCTGTTGATAGAGCTTCCGGCACTGGTCCGCCAGGGTCTCCCGGTCCTCCACCTTAAGCACCCTAAAGATCTCCTTTTCCGTTTCCCCATCAGCCCCGCAGCCCGCCAGTGCCAGAGCCTGATAGGCGCTCAATGGGCTGTAAGCCACATTCCCTTCGCTCTGTCTTAAGATACGGCTCCCGCTGTCAAATGCAAAGGCCTCCGCCCCCTCCCGGAATGCCGCCGATACCTGGTTCTCATCTAAAAGCCTCCGCCAGCCTGCATAGTCGCTGGCTTCTAAGGAGACCTCCGGCGGAGTCCTCTCCTCCCCGAAGATCTCCTGCCCTTCCTCCGAAAGGCTTTGGCCCCTCGCTCCCCACCACCCATAGTCCTCAGCAGCCGTGGCCTCCTGGCTCTCTTTAAGGCGGCTCCAAGCATAGCGGTCATTAACACGCCTGATCGCAAACGCCCCTCCTGCCAAAAAAAGCAGGACGAGCGCCAGACCTATCCCATACCGCTGCCTGATCGCTCGCCTCCTGCTCCTTCTCCTGCGGGACCTCTTCCTCATCTGTCTATCCCCTGTAGCCACTGTCCATCCCTCCTGGTATCATCCTTCTACACCATCATAGCACATCAGGCGGAGAATGGAAATAGGGGGCTGCGCGAGATCCTCTTTGGGCAAAGCAGAGGGGTAACAGTTCAGACACCCTGAACTGTTACGCAGAGGGTTACTTCTCACAGGGTTGCCAAGCTTTGGATACTCCGCCTACCAGCTACCCAGCATCCGAAGGCCCGGTCCTCACTGGGACGCGCTCCCGCTCTACAAAAGACACCTCTCCTCCCCCAGGTGAGCACATGTGCTGCAATCCGTCACATACCCCCGGTACTTGTCCGAGTCCACGTAAGCCCCGCAGACCCCTTCATGCCGCGCATAGACCTGCAGGCACATATCCGCCACATAGTTCAAAGCCGTGGCCTTCCCGCCGCAGTACCGGCACACATAATCCCCGCATCCGGCTTCCTTAACTTCTGTCCCGTTCTCCAAGATCATGGTCTTTAGCTGATGTTTCATAGCCTGCTGTCCCCCTTACAATCCGCTTCATAATGATCGGAGATTTAATCCGGAACACAGTGAGCATATCGACAATGAAAGAGTCCGGCAAAATATTTACTGGGATTGCTATCAGGGATATACCACAATGGAAGATCAGGGAAAAGAGAATAATTTTTCTTTTGAACAAATTGAGCTGGCATTCTATGAAGAGCATTATGGAAATTACGTTATGAAGCAAAATGAGAGACATGTGAAAGCCAGACACCCAGACAGATGCAAAGAAGTGGAAGATGTTTGGAAAAACAAAAAGACCTGTCCGGAAGAAAGTATCTATCAGCTTGGAACAATAGATGAACATGCTTCTGTGGAAACCCTGATTTTAGTATTTGACGAATTTAAGAAAGAGTTCGATGAGCGGTTTGGCTCTAACGTGCATATCATTGATTGGTCGCTGCACATGGACGAAGCAACACCTCATATTCATGAGTGTCATGTTTTCGATGCTACAAACCGATATGGAGAAATTGAGCCGAAACAGGAAACAGCATTGGAAGAACTTGGCTTTGAACTTCCAGATCCAGAAAAAAAGAGATCAAAGACAAATAACCGCAAGGTTGTTTTTGATTCTGCCTGCCGGACAATATTTTTAGATATCTGTAAACGTCACGGACTGGAACTTGATGAAGAATCATCGTATGGTGGAAGAAAGTATTTGGAAAAACAAGATTATATCCGTATGAAGCAGAAAGAAGAAATTGCGAATCAACAGAAAACAATTCTTATGCAGATTGATAAGGTAAACGAGAATCGTTTGGAGCTTGCAAAACAGTCAAGGTATGTGCGTGCAAATGAAGAAATTATTCAGTCACAGGAAGAAAAAATAAAACAGCAGGATACAGAATTTTCAAATAATTCAGACCGTATTTTCAAGCAGGGTGATCTAATTGAAGAACAGAGAGAAGAACTGCAACAGCTTACAGTTCGTATTGAAGATGTGGAAACTTTACTTGACGAAGTATCCAGTGAGGTATATGACAAGGCAGTAGAGAAAGTTGCAAAAGAAGCAATGTTGGCTACCAGAAGAGATGATATCCGTTTGGCAGAAGATTCTAAAAAGTGGATTCAGGATCCGAAACACAAGGCTTCCAAAAGAGAAAAGGATTATGCAATAAAAAGACTGGACGGGCTGATAAGAAAAATAGAAACTGCAATGGAAAAAGTGGTCATACGGACTACTAAACAGTTAAAACAGCCAGAGAAGAAAAAAGCTGTTGTAGAAGAAATCAAAAAAGAAGTGAAGCCATCTATCAGGGAAAGACTTGCACAGAATGTAGCAAAGATTCAAAGAGAAGAGGCAGAGAGAAAACAACTGAATAAAGGAAAATCATGTTCTAGTGATCTGGAACTATAAGGGCATTTTGTTGATTCCGTAAGGACAGGACAAAGTGCCTTTTTGTTTTTGAGTAAAAAGTGATTCCCGGATTTGGGAAGCAGTTATAAGAAAGCGAGGAAATGAATTGGGATTATTTGATGAAGTAAAACAGAACGTGACTGTCCGGCAGGCTGTTGAACTGTATGGATTGAAGCCCAACAGGAGCGGACTGATCCGTTGTATTTTTCATAATGACAAATCACCCAGTATGAAAGTTGACCGGAGGTATTACTGCTTCGGTTGTGGCTGTACGGGAGATGCGATTGATTTTACAGCACAACTGTTTGGCATTGGACTGAAAGATGCTGCTATGAAGCTGGCAGATGATTTTAGGATTCCTTATTCAGGCAAGGACAGGGAATCACAGCAGAACAAGAGACGTGTTCCAATAAAAAAGCCGAAGCCGACACCGGAAGAACTCTGGCAGAAAAAATATCTAAGATGCATGAGAGCATATCTGGATTACCGTAGCCTGCTTCTGGAATGGAAAGAGCAGTATGCACCAAAAACATGGACAGAAGAATGGAATGAAAAGTTTATGACTTCTCTCAGTGAACTGACGGTTGTTGAGTATTATCTGGATATTTTGCTCTTCGGGGATAGGGCAGATAAGGAAGTCCTTGTCAAAGAAAAATGGAAGGAGATGGAGAAGATTGAGCAATGCGAAAGAGAAGATAAAGGAGATTGCTACAAAAGAACAGAAAGATGCCATGAAAGAAATGCTCCGGATGGCAGATAAAAGTAAAGTCGATGAAGTGAAACAGATGCTGGAATATACACAGAAGGGAACTGCGAAAGCAACGGTAGGAAATTATATGGTCGTGCTGAGAAATGATCCGCTTGTGCGTGAGAGCATGAAGTACAACAAGCTGACAGGCAGGATTGATATTGTGAAAAAACTCTGGTGGAATGAGGAAATCTGCAAACTGGACGATGATGGCAGGACTTATTTTTATTATTTCTTTGAACGGTATTACAAGCTCACAAGTGAAAAATGTATGGATAAGGCACTTCGCATAGAAGCCAACAGCCGGGCATACCATCCAATCTGTGAGTATCTGGAACAACTGGAATGGGACGGACAGGAGCGAATCCGTTATGTACTGCAACGGTATATGGGAGCTGATGCTTCGGATTTTGTCTATGAGGTTGTGAAACATTTCCTGATGGAAGCGTTGAGCAGAATCTACCGTCCGGGTTGTAAGGCAGATGAAATGCTCTGTTTGGTAGGTCAGCAGGGAGCCGGGAAATCCACATTCTTCCGTTTCCTTGCACTGAATGATGACTGGTTTTCTGATGACCTGAAACAGTTGAACGACAGTAAGATATATGAGCATCTCCGGGGACACTGGATCATGGAAATGTCAGAGATGATCGCAGCAATCAGTGCAAAGAGTAATGAAGAAATAAAATCATTTCTGACCAGACAGAAAGACACTTACCGGAATCCCTATGATAAATATGAGGAAGACAGGAAGCGTCAGTGTGTTTTTGCCGGGTCAACGAACACAAGGCAGTTCATTCCCTTTGACCGTACCGGGGCAAGACGATTCCTGCCGATTGCCATAGACAGCAGTAAGGCAGAGAAGCATATCCTTGATGATGAAAAAGAAGCCAGAGCCTATTTTGAACAGCTATGGGCAGAAGCAATGGAAATCTACTGGTCAACGGAGAATAAGAACAGTCTGTTGAAGTTCTCAAAAGAAATGGAACAGGAAATCAGTGAATACCGAAAACAGTTCACACAGGAAGATACGATGGCAGGAATGATTCAGGGTTGGCTGGATGCCTATAAAGGGACTCATGTATGTTCCGTCCAGATCTGGAAAGGAGCCTTTGACCATTTTGACCGGGAGCCGAAAAAATTCGAGACAAATGAGATCTGTTCCATTATGGATACGCAGATCACCGGCTGGAAGAGGGCAGGAGTTCACAGATTTTCAAAGGAAGGATATGGTAGACAGAGAAGCTGGGTCAGGGAAGGAACAGAAGAGGGTGGCAACGAACCGGACAAAGATGGATTTACGAAACTGACGAAGGCAGAACAGTTGGAACTGCCATTTGACTTGCCCGACAAAGAGAAAGGCTGATTTTGATACCGGAAAGCTGCTGATTACCCGGAAATTTATCGCTTGTTGACAATTTTGTTGACACCTAAATCCCTTGTGTTTACTGGTATTTCAGCTACTTTTTAACAGGTGTCAACAAGAACATTCAAAAAACTTTTCAATAGTATTTTGGAAAATAAAAAAACGACCAGTAAAAAGTTTCAAACCCCATGTTGACACTTACGTTGTCAGCGTACTGATAAACTTCCGGCAGGGACAAAGACAATCCTCTCTCTGTCGGGCACAGGAAAGAAAGGAAATAGATGATTATGGAGAAAATGATGAATACAAAAGCAGAAAGAAACACATTTACAAAGAAGATCGGGCAGACAGTATATATTGTCCGTTATTATTTCAGCGAAGAGGCAAAGGAAACCATGCAGGAAAAGATTAACCGGATGCTGGTTACAGAAGCAAGCCGACAGGAAATGTAGCTGAGCGAAGTGACTTGACTGAGTAAATTGAAATGGAAATATGTCTGATAGTGTGATATGATTTGAATGGCAAAAGATATTTTAAGGAACAGACATGCTAGCGTTAAGTTTGCTAAGGAGAATAATATGGAATGGTTCGGAATTGTAGCATTGTTGCTGTTACTTTGTTATTCGGCGTATCCGGGAAAAGTAAAGCGTTTAGAAACGAAAGTAAAACGATTGGAGAAAAAGCAGAGAGGAGTGGCATATATGTCAAAGCTGATTAATGATCTTGTAGGAAAACAATGTATTATCAGATCAGAGTTCATTTTTAGTTTTGCAGGAAAAACTGAATTATCCTGCAAGATAATAGACGCAGATGATGAATGGATAAAAATTTGTTATACAGAGAAAAAAGATAAGCAGGTAGTTAAGCTGATGCGAATTGAAAATATTGAATCAATAGAAGAACAGTAAGTTCTATTTTAGAAATTCAGAGGAGTAAAGAGCATGGATTATAATTTACAAAAAAATCAAAATGCAGAACAGACTTATCATTCTATTCGTAATTCTATTGTGTCTGCACAACATCGCTTAAGCACAGCGGTAAATTCTGCTATGGTAACAACTTATTGGGAAATTGGAGAACAGATTTTTAAAGCATGTGGAGAAAATGATCGCGCAGAATACGGAAAGAAATTATTGGAATATCTTTCTGAGCAGCTGACCGCAGAGTTCGGAAAAGGTTTTGATAAATCGAATCTTCGTAAGATGAGGCAGTTTTATTGCACTTTTCCAATTCGAGACACACTGTGTCCTGAATTGAGCTGGTCACATTATCGTGTCTTGATGCGTATAAATGATGAACAGGCAAGAAGATTTTATATGGAAGAATGTGCAAAAGCAGCATGGAGTGTTCGTCAACTGGAACGGCAGATCAATACGATGTATTATCAGCGTATTTTAGCAAGCCAGGATAAGATAGCGGTTGCAAATGAAATTCAAACAACAGAGCCAAAACCAGAATATGAGAAAATAGTGAAAGATCCTTATGTTATGGAATTTCTGCAGATTCAGCCTGACACACATGTATATGAAGGAGATTTGGAACAGGCATTGATTGATCATCTTCAACATTTCCTTTTGGAACTTGGAAGAGGATTTTCATTTGTAGCACGCCAGAAAAGGTTTACATTGGATGGACAGGACTTTTTTATTGATCTGGTATTTTACAACTATATTTTAAAATGTTTCGTTCTCATTGACTTGAAAATGGGTAAACTGACCCATCAGGATCTGGGACAAATGCAGATGTATGTGAATTACTATACTCGTGAAATGATGAATGAAGGAGATACGCAGCCTATTGGGATTGTACTTTGTGCAGATAAGGGAGATTCTATTGTAAAATATACGCTTCCTGAAGATAATCACCAGATATTTGCATCGAAATATTTCACCTATCTGCCGTCAGAGGAAGAATTGAAACGTGAATTAAATTTGAAAGAATTTCACAAAAAAGAATAAAAACGAAAATACAAAGCGGAAGTTATAGTAAAGGAGATTTACAATGGAATTTTGGATTTTTATGTTGATTATGGATTTGCTTCTTCCATTTACGATGATTGGTTTTGGAAGATATTTTATGAAAAAGGCTCCAAAGGAAATAAATTCAGTATTTGGATATCGGACTTCGATGTCTATGAAGAATAAAGACACATGGGAATTTGCTCATAAATATTGCGGTAAAGTCTGGTATGTCTGTGGAATGGTTATGTTGCCAATAACAGTAATATTCATGCTTTTAGTAATTGGAAAAAGTGAAGATTGTGTTGGGAGTATGGGAGGAATTATTTGTGGTGTTCAACTTATTCCTTTAATTGGGTCTATTCTCCCAACAGAAATAGCATTAAAAAAGAATTTTGATAAGAATGGAACAAGACGATAAAGTTTGCAGAATCAAGAAAATCGGTATTTGTCCTTTTATTAATTTACATATATGCCTTTCACATAAAAAAGTGTTATTTTAGTTCCGCAACCGTTCGCAACCAAAGAAATATCGTGATAGTTGGTGGTAGCAACCATGAAATTTCGCTATCATGAAGTCACGAGAAGAGGTGATTAAGTGAAATATGATTTTTTAGGAGTTATTGTTTTTGGTATTGTAGTGCTAATCGGGGTGGCGGTGATAGCGGTATTTATCACTGTGGGAATTTTCCTCATAAGAGCATTGAGTAGATATGTCAAATCAGGCAATGTCAGAAAAGAAAAGTCCAGCATCAAGAAATCTCTCGGTGAGGTTTTGAAGCAGCATCGTGAAGAGTGTAAGATGACGCAGGAGTTTGTTGCAGAATCTATCGGCGTAAGCAGGCAGGCTGTCTCTAAATGGGAGACCGGAGCATCTGACCCAAGCACTTCCAATCTGCTTACACTTGCAAAATTGTTCAACACTACGGCAGAAGAACTATTACGTGAAGTACAATAAGCGTGGAAAACGGATGTAAGACAACTGATTCATTATAAGGAACTATCAGATATGAAGAATAAAAAGACAAGAAGATTTAAGATAAGATATATCGTTTTTGGATTATTAGGTGTTATGGCTTTAGCGGCACTTGTATTTATGCGTTTTGGAGGTTTTGGCACAGGAGAAAACGTGAATCCAGAGGAGTTTTTAGCTTATGCAGAACCCGTGGAAAATATCACCGTGCCTGAAAGTGCAAAAATAATTGCATTGGGAGAAGCTACTCACGGAAATGCAGAATTTCAGCAGTTGAAGCTGGAAGTGTTCAAGCAGATGGTAAAAAATAATGGTGTTAGGGCGTTTGCCCTTGAAGGTGACTACGGCGGATGCGAGCAGGTAAACCGATATATACACGGCGGTGAGGGGACAGCACAGGAAGCAGCCGCAGCGATTGGATTTTCCATTTATAGAACGGAAGAGATGGCAGAACTTATCTCCTATATGCGCCAGTACAATGAAAGTGCATTGGAAGGCGAAGACCTTCGCTTTTACGGTTTTGATATGCAGAGGATTTCTTACAGCATGAGGTTTTTGGAAGAAGTCTGCAAAGAACTGGAAGTGGACACAACAAACTTGCAGAAACTTGTGGAAGGTGAAAACTGGAGCAGTGAATGCGATTTATCTACTCGAATTGAAACCCTTACACAAGTGAAGGAAGAATTGGAAAGCAAGAGCGGTTCGGGAAATGCAATTCACTTTGTAGATATTTTAATGCAGCATTCCGAGCTTCAAACTCTGACAAATGCTGAAGGTGCTACATTAAGAGATCAATTTATGGCAGAAAATGTACAGTGGATTTTACAGCAGGAGCAGCGAAACGGGCATGAAAACATCTTTGTGACAGGTCACAACAGCCATGTCGCAAAATGGGGCAGTTCTGACTCGATGGGTAAAATTCTTTCCAAGGACGCAGCAAACGGTTACTATGTCATTGGTACCGATTTTTATAAAACCCATTGCAATATGCCGACCCGTTCGCCTGAAAAGCGTACAATTCAGATGTTTTATTCCCATGATCCTTTAGCAAAGGCGGCAAAACTGGCGGGATTTGATATTTGTTGGTTGGATTTTACTAAAGTCCCGGAAAATTCTGAACTGGGTAGGCAGGCTTCTGAATACACCTATATGGGAACACTTGGAGAAAGCTACTCAATCATTATGCGACTTCTTCCTCCAAGTTATCGAATGTTTCAACCTCCTGCGGTGCTTTATGATAGTATGATATTTGTAACGGATGCGAACCCTACAAAAATATTAGAAGAATAACGTATGCAAAATTCAAGTTTGTAGAATTCAAAAATTTAATATGAAATGTGAGATAGAGCGTATGGAAATTAACTATACGTTCTATTTTTTTCCTTTTTTGAAAAAGTGATTAAAAAACTATTGACATTTTGTTACTGGCAAAACCGCAAAATCTATACTGATTTCCTGCGGCGCGCGGCTGGCGGTATTCGATATTGCCGAGCTACGGGAGGTCACAGCCTATGATGAGCTGGAACTGGACACCCTGGGGGACAAAAAAACCGCCCTGTTCCTTATTATGAG
>VSND01000098.1 GCA_009774145.1 Lachnospiraceae bacterium
TGTCTGGATAGTGGATTTGAAAGTCAGAGAACATTTAACCGAGTATTTAAAGAAAGATATAAAATATCACCGAGTGATTATCGGAGTACTTGTGTGAAAGAGATGTTGTCATAAAAGGTTCTGTTGATAGAAATATTTACTTCGATTTCACAGTACTATGTATTTGATTTTATGTGTGGATGATATAATATGAAAATATTTGTAGAAAATAGCGCTTTATTTTATTATGAAAAGAGCAAGGTGTATTCTAAAGAAACAAGAAAGGCAGGGCGCATATGAACATGAGAAAATCCATAATCGATTTTAATGAAAAAAAAGGATTCATCTGTGATATGGATGGTGTGATTTATCATGGCAATCAGATATTGCCAGGTGTTCCAGAATTCATCCAGTGGTTGCATGATGAAAAGAAAGAATATTTATTTTTGACAAATAATAGTGGATATACACCACGGGAATTAAATCAGAAACTGGCAAGGATGGGACTTGATGTGCCAGAAGAACATTTTTATACCAGCGCATTGGCAACAGCCGCTTTTTTAAAGGAACAGGCGGCAGGCTGTTCAGCATTTGTGATAGGAGAAGCCGGTCTCTTAAATGCACTTTATGACGTTGGCATTACAATGAATGATGTAAATCCGGATTATGTTGTTGTGGGAGAGGGACGTTCCTATTCATTGGATACTTTAACGAAAGCAACGAATTTAGTTCTGAAGGGAGCTAAGCTGATTGGAGCAAACTCGGATGTTTCCGGACCGATCGAGAACGGAATCGCTCCTGCCTGTCGTGCATTGATTGCACCCATTGAAATGGCAACAGGTACACAGGCATATTTCTGTGGGAAACCGAATCCACTGATGATGAGAACAGGATTGAATATGCTTGGATGTCATTCAGCAGAAGCTGTAATGGTTGGGGATCGTATGGATACAGATGTGATTTCAGGAATGGAAAGTGGTATGTCTACTGTATTGGTTCTCTCTGGATGTTCAACGAAGGATACACTCAAAACTTATGCTTATCTTCCGACAATGGTATTGAATGGAGTGGGAGATATCGCCAGTATGGCAAAAGCAAAAGAGGAATAGTGTGATTAGGGCGTGTTGAATAATGCATATTTAGTCACATCAACCAGACCGGAATACACACCAGATGCACAAAGCCGGGAAATCTCGCAGCCAGTTTCTCGTATCGCGTGGCAATACGGCGATAATTTTTGATTTTCTGGAAAAAACATTCAACCCTGCTGCGCTCTTTATACTGCCACCAGTCTACATCCCATGGTTCAGCTGTATTTGATTTTGGCGGAATACAGTAAGTCGCACCTGACTTTTCAATCTTTATTCGGAAGTCTGCCGCTCCATATGCCCTGTCTGCCATCACAACAGAGCCGGACACATCCACATGTTCCAGAAGCTCATATGCCATTGAGACATCGCTGACCTGACCGCCGGTAAGCTGGACATACAGGGGATTACCCAGACCGTCTACGATTGCATGTATCTTTGTATTCCTGCCGCCACGCGTCATTCCGATATGTTCGCCGGACTGTGTATCAGACCCCCTTTTTCTGCACCTGCACTGTGCCGGTGCGCTTTACAGCAGGAACTGTCAATACTCACATCCTGCATGTCGGCATCTTCGGAAAGGATTTTGAATATGGATTCAGACACACCTGTCTGTTCCCATCTGGCAAAACATTTGTATATGGTGTTCCAGTTTCCATAAACAGGCGGCAGATCTCTCCACGGAGAACCCGTCCGCAGGATCCAGAGGATACCATTAACCGTATCACGTACATTATTGAACGGGCGCCCTTTACGTCCAACCGGCAGATATGGATAAATCCGCTCCCACTGTTCATCTGTCAGATCGCCTCTTCGGGTGACTGGTAAATCGTGTCTCTGCATGGTATATCCTCCTCTGTTACAGCTTTATACATAGATTATAACAGATTTATGCATTATTCAACACGCCCTAATTCCGCATAGTTGTCATGCTCATAAATTATCCCTCGCACTTCTCCCATTTCATCCTCCAAAATATCGACCCATGTTTGTCCTTCAAGTTCTTCATACTCTCTGTCAAATGCATTTTCGTATGCTTCGTCATAATCATGTATGACTTCGTATTCCTCTGCATTTATCTCAACATCTTCTCTGAAAAACCGTATGTTCTTAATTTCTTTTCTTGTTTCTTCCAACAATTCATAATGAAAATCCATGTCTTTTCCTCCGCAATTCTTGATTTATACTGCACACCGCTTGAATTTGCAGTACGACCCGACTGCAGACCGCCAGCCAGGTATTTTCCCGAAAGCGTCAATGCAAATCCTGGCGGTCGGCAGTATATAAATTTCATATACCAGCCTTTCCGCTTCTGTCTGCGGATTGGTCTGCCATAATTCATCAACTCTTCCTTTCAATCATACCGCTTCCGGATAACGTTCTCCTTTTGCTGTATGTCATTCCTATCCTCCATATCCCATGATAAGCTGTTCATCCTCCCAGTTGTCGGGAATATTGTCAATCGCGCCGTACGTCCGCAGGAAAAATTTATTCTCTTTATATTCAAAAACAACCTCAAGCTGTGAATTTTTTACTCTTTTTTTCCGGTGAAACCGCTGTGCAGCATTGTCCAATTCGTAGATTTGAGTCGCCAAAAACGTGATAAATGGCTTCACTTCATCAAAGGAAGCATAACAGGTCTCTAAGTCCACTGCAATATCATAATCATTCGCATTAGAAATATAGATGCACTCATCCCCTGTGACCTGTAATAAATCCGGATCTGTTATAAATTTGGATAGATCTCCATAGCGGTTGAAGCTTGCGTAACGCTCATACATGTAAGTCCCATCCTTTCCATCTCTTCAATATCCAAATGAACTCAGGCACGCAAAAAAACTCTGGGAATACTTTACCTGTTTCCACAATTTATCGTCATTACAAGAAAAATCAATAGAATGGAAATCCTCTCTGATACATACTTTCAAACAGAATCTACCCGGCGATATAGGCGTCCTCCATCCCGCCGTCCACGCTGCCGTTTACAATAATCACATGGCCCCAGAACATATCATCATCATCATAGTAGACTTCATAATCGCCTTCTGCGTCTATGCTGAGTTCACTGATTACGATCCGCCCAGCGAAGGACTCTTCCGTAATTGCGGCTAAGTCTTCGCCGTCCTCGTCATCATATCCTTTGTCCTGCCAGTCGTTGGCAAGTTCTGTCAGCTTTTCGGCCGCAAATGCACGGAATTTGTTCTGAATTTTAGGCATTTGCAAAACGCCTAAATCCGCATAAATTTATTGTTCAAAAATAAATTTCCCCGTGTCAATGCAAACGCCCTCATTTTATCAGCCCCATGTACCTTTTTGTCTGCTCTGTCGTATCCATATGCGGTATCTGTTTCAGAAAAGACTCATAGTACCCATTGCTGTAATACGCCCTCACTGCCGCTCTGAGCATCTCCAGCGAGATCACTTCGCATGCCGGAACTTCAGACTTGTCAAGCATTGTGTGAACTGTAATCTTATCCATCGCTTGTTTTCTTTCCTTATTGATAATAGAATACGTGCGAAAGTCTCCATCCGGCAAATTGACTCGCGTTTCCGCAACAAACTTATCATTCATGCCAAAAAACTGCAGAAATCCATCCCTGGAGCGAAGAATCATGTACTCTTCCTCTCCGTTTACAACTGCCAGTAAAAGCGTCTCAATATCTTCATATAATACATTTTTTTCATGATACTCGGCTTCAACCAGTTCCACATCCACTACGCGCTCCGCAGAAAATGGTGTCTGGTCAGCTGTCCAGACTGCCCTCTGATAAAATGTATCAATATCAAATGCACAGCCATACCGGATTCGAATGCATGCCTGGTAAATGGGTTCTAATCTGTCATTACCCCTTTGAAGCACGGGTATCTCTCCGTTCAACGCCCATGCAAATCCTTTCTCCGACAAATGCACGCGCAGCAGCGTTTCCCCGATATAAACACCAAAGCACGCTGCCCATTCTGCCAGGATCTCATCACCTTCTTCTTCACTGCACTGATTGACCCTCTCGTGAAAGGTCTCCATAATTTCATCGAGAACCTCAATACTCTGTGCGGTGTAATCCAGCACGACATGATGCGCCTTTGCATAGTCTGAAATCTGCTGTTCCATTTCTTCAAAATTCATTTGACTCCTCCTTTGAAATCTGCGTCCCCAATCTATTTCCCGTTCCAGCTCCTTCCTGAAATTCTGCCATTTCAAATCCTCCTGTTGGTTTTTATCAGAGCCAATCCTGCATAAATGCCTCCGCCCAAGGCGGCATGGAATCCTCATATTTTTCCACCACATAGTCAAAAAAGTCGCCCAGAACATCGCGGTCCTCATCCACCGTTCCACACCCGCCATAGGCGTTTCCTGTTTCTCCCCGATTCTGTATCCGCCTTAAGCCGCTATATAATTCTCTGATATCCATTCATCGTTTCCTCCCGTTTCGCCTTTTTCACATCAATTTTTTTCGCAAATTTCCACTTCAGAATAAGGAGCTGTTCAGTTCTTAAGCCGTTTTAATAAGAGTTCCATATCCTGAATTCCCACTCATATGCCAACGGATTCTCATAAAAAAGCCTTAAATCCTTTTCATCGGGAATATATTCCTGATACAAAAAACAAGCATCTAAAACTTTCTTTTCATAGTTTATTTCTTCAAGAGTTGAAATCAGGTCATGCAGTTTATGCGCATTCAGCAGATTCGCTTTTTCATATGCGTTTCTATCGTGCGGGTTCATCCATCTTGTATCAAGTGCCAGATTCGGAAAGGATTTGTTCTCCGGAAAGCAGCAGCAGCTCACCACATGCGCATAAACAGCCCGCAGCGCTGATGGCGGAATGGGAATAAACAGGTCGGAATCTGTATAGCCTGTTACTCCATGACTGCTGCATATTTCAACCATCCTGAACCTCACATCACATTCCGGGCTTCCGCACCACCAACATATATCAAAGAAACCTTTATTCTCCTCCGCGGCATAATCATCACTGTCGCCATGGGAGATAACCCGTCCGTTTCTCTTTTCTCTGATTCTTGCCTGAATATACAAATCATGTCCCAAATCTGTTTTTCCTCCCGGTAAAATATCTCCCAATTTGCTTTTATACTGCAAATTTCAACGGAATGCAGTACACATCATCGCCTTTCATTCGGGTATATCCCGTTCTACTTGTTTACTTATTCCCTCTAAAAAAACAACCAATTATCCAAAATCTTTCACATCGTATGTTATTTTCTTCGGATTTGCTTTCTCAGCTTGTCTAAGTAATTCTCCTTGTAACGAATCCGCCTGACCGTTTTCGGAACCAATTCTTTCCATATCCTCTTGCATGTTTCACTGTGCGATGGTCTATAGTTTCTGATCCCAAGTCTCTTAACAACTGTATACATTGATTCAAAATCAATCAGGTCATCTTCTTTTCTCCCAGGAAAATATAACATTGGACACCTCCATAATCATTAAGTCCGGCAGACAGTTACTTCACAACCAGAACAAAATCCACGCTTTTAGGAACTGCAGAAAAATAAGTGATGCAGGTTGCACAGGATATTTCTTCGAGAGTGCCGCACAAAGATGCCGATACCATGCAACATTTTGGCAATTGATAACTCTGCAGGAAATCAATATAAGGTTTCGGAAGCTCATAGCCCCATTCTGTTTCTATCAACTTAATATCTGTTTCTGTAAACTCAGATTTTTGTAACGGCTTAAAAAATAAATCGTGATAGTTTTCCTGAAGTCTGTCTAAATATGTAACTGCCTTTCCATTCGTTTCTTTCTCTCTGTTAATAAGCATATTGCAATTCCTCTTTCCTTGAAAATTCATTCCCTCCGGAAACGGATTGCTTCGTTACATATATGCTGCTTCTAATTCGTCTTTTAAAATCCGGGCTGTCCCATCATGGTATATCATGAGTGTATTAGGGTGATGTGTGCAATACTCTTTAATGGCGAGACCTTTTTTTGAACTCTGTATACTGGATTTACCGCAGTAAGGGCAAATTCCAGCACCGAAAAGCCTGTAATCATGCCCCGGGCATATGGCATTTATTCTTTTATCAAAATATCCTGCCTGTCCATTATAAAATTCTTCTGCTGTCAATGGAGCAATTACTAATTGTTTCTTCTTTGATGAATAGACGCTGCTGCAAAAACAGCTTACCATATCTGTATCCGCGGTTTCCGCCGTATAGTCAAATGTGTTATTACAACATCTGCACTGGGCAGAATAAACCATTAAGAGTTCAGCCGCTGATTTTACGATTTTCCTTTGTTTATGATCCATCTTTTCTATCTATAGCAACCTCAAAACTTACTTTCTCTCCTTCCAGAATGTAATTAAAACAGTTTTTTAATACTCCAGCATCCGCGCGGCATACTGCTCCGGAATGATCGTATATTGTCCGTATTCCTTCCGCAGCGCTTCATACTCCGTCGGCGCGGTCAAAAGAGCTGTCTGCAGATCGTTCTGAACATGCATGACAATTTCCTGAAATAATGAAGTTTTGCGTACCTGTGTCATCGCCTTCTCCAAATCAGTTCCCCTGTTTGATACAACTGGTGTATCAGTAAGCCCGATACAGACATCCTCCATCATGTCAAGCATACACAGCGGCCCATAAAAATCAATCTTCTCACACTCCTCAAAATCTTCGTACTCCACACGTCCGCCCTCTATGGCAACCAACTGCATCAACAGACCGGAACTCCACTCAACTGCAAACCATTCATAAGACTCCGGACACGAATCCGCAAAGTATTCTGCAAAATGCTCTGAACAAAAGCCTTCGGGGCCTACATTGTGTTCTAACAACCATGCATAATAATCATTTGCAAAGTCCTGAAAATCCGCCGCCGCGACACGTCCGCCCAGATAATCCCAGAGAAGCCCCCGCGCATACCGCAGGCATACACAAAGCTGTGCCTTGTCCGCGGCCAGCCCCTGCTGCACCGTATTGCAATAGCGCTCCAGAACCAGCAGGTTCCCCAACAGACGCGGGCGGCTGTCACTGTGTGCAAACGCTTTCTCAACAATATTCCTAAAATCTATTAGATATTCATTTGCATATGGTACCACCAATACCGCAAAATTCGTTTTTAACGTGTACTCTTCCATAAAACCTTTTCCCTTTCTTCCTCCTCTTGTTCTAATGACAGGTTGCACAATGCACAAATAAATGGAAATAAAGGGCTGTCTTCATGCACTTCGTAATAGTCACCGAAAGAATATTCGATATCTATATGCCGGTCAATGATAGAAGCATCATCGCACTCAAACACATCTACACGGTACACAATTTCAGATACATCTTCGCTTAAATCATTTTCCGATATGCCATTTTCCAAAGATATTATTTTGCTTATCTGTTTGACGCCATCCATTGTAATCATAATATCTATCCTTCAAATAAGAATCAGAATGATGAAATCCCCTGCATCTTCCCCATCCATTCCCGAACCTCTTCCTTTGACAATTCCCGTTTGATTTCTGCCAAAGGCTTAAGATAAGGATGGCAGCTTACAGCGAAGAATAAATCCCAGCTTCGTGGAAATTTTTCAGGACAAATCAATACCACAGGCATTTGCTCCACACAGGGAATCGTATCTGGCCCCATCTCTCCCCAGAGCATCTGACCATCACAGGAATAATAGGCGGCATGTGCATAAACCGAACCATTCTGCCTTGCTGTCTCTTCCCCCGATGCACAGGCAAATACTTTTAGGCTTTCCGGTGATTTCACATCTGCGGATAAGCCAAAACGCTGGTCCCATTCTTTCTGATAAAGTGCCCTTTCCAGCAAGGTCATCAAGTGGAAATTTGTCCCCACATCCTGAACCTTTATTAACGCTCCCTGCTCCTTTTCTGGTGCCAAAACAAGCACATCCATAGGTCCGCAGACAGGATAAATCCGAAGCAAATATGAGCCATTTTTCACAAAAGGCTCAATGCGCTCCAGATTATCATATAAATCCTTTTTACGCAGATACTCCCTGCTCTCCGGTGATTTTGCCAGTAAATCCATAATTGCCATCATCAGTGGCGCACTTCCCCGGAAAGCCCGAACCTTATCCGGCGCCGTCAAAAACAGCTTGTCCAACATCTCATCCTCAGGATCACTTTCCTCTGTTTTATCCAGCTCATCCAGCAACCCGCAGAGATGAGAAACCACCTTAATAAAGAAATTCACAAGTCCCTCTCCTGCGCCTCCAGGCCCACATTCTCCCATCAGCACACCACAGAAAAATGCGCAGCAGCAGCCCTTGTACAAATCCATAGAATCCAGCTTTCCAGCCAACTCCTCCAGTATTTGTTTCTGGTCTTTTGGATTTTTTCTTCGGTATTGATCCAAGGCAATAAACCTGTCCGAATGTCCTAATAAATTGGCAATTTTCGTTTCCTCTAATGTCGAGGGCTGCTGAAATTCCTCAACAAACAGACGAATTAATTCCTCCATAACCATTATTTTTTCCTCCTCCGTTTCTTTTTCCTCCGGTCATTTTTTAATACTCCCGCATACTGCTCCGGAATGAGCGTATATTGTCCGTATTCCTTCCGCAGCGCTTCATACTCCATTGGCGCGGCCCAAAGAGCCGTCTTCAGATCCTTCTGAACATACATGACAATTTCCCGAGATAATGAATTGTATACCTGTGTCATCGACTTTTCCGAATCAGCTTCCCTGTTTGATGCAACAATTGCACTGGCAAGCCATCCACAGACACCCACCTGTATTATCTCAAGCACATACGGCACCCAATATAAATCAAGCTTTCCGCACTCCTCAAAATTTTCGTAATCCACACGTCCGCCCTCTATGGAAACCAATTTCATCAACAGATCGCAACTCCACTCAACTGCAATCCATTCATAAGGATCCGGGCACGAATCCGCAAAGTATTCTGCAAAATGCTCTGAACAAAAGCCTTCGGGGGCATCATTGTGTTCAAACTGGTCTCCTCCCTCTTTGGAAAACCATGCATAATAATCATTTGCAAAGTCCTGGAAATCCGCCGCTGTGACACGTCCGCCCAAATAATCCCAAAGAAGTCCCTGCGCATATCGCAGGCATACAGAGGGCTGTGTTTCATGCCCTTCCAGTCCCCGCTGCACCGTATTGCAATAGCGCTCCAGAACCAGCAAGTTTCCCAGCAAGCGCAGGCGGCTGTCACGGTATTCAAACGCCTTCTCAATAATCTTTCCAAAATCCATCAAGTATTCATTTGCCTGCGATACCTTCAATGCCGCAAATTTCGTTTTTAACGTGTACTCTTGCATAAAACCTTTTCCCTTTCTTCCGCTGCGGATTCTCCCGCACTGCTATATCGCATATTATAAAAGGTGTACAAGCTTATCAGAATGCGACGCGTCCTCATTCCTTAAAGTTCTCAAACCAGTTTGTAAGGGGTATCTGTCCCAATGACGGTTTTTTATCCGGTAATTTACGTCAATAATCCGCCTTAAACCGGCACTGTTTGATTTCATTGTAGTATTCTTCTCTGTACATAACAGCACTCCTTTTTATCCCACAGACCGCCCTTTTCTGCCGCTGATCGGAATAAACCATCCATCATTGTATGTATTTCCGGTTTTGTCTGTGAAAACGGGGTTTTCCGGATAACCTCCGTTATAGGTCAAATAGTGTTCCCCCACCGCCGCTGTGAAAACTCCTTTCATCGCTTTACGATCTGATGTACTATCTATCTTTTTATAAATAGCATAAACCAATAATTCTTCCATGATATCACTCCATTCTGATTGAAATACCTGAAAATCCCGCATCAGGAAACGAATCATCTGTCGCTCCTAAAAGCATATCATCCGCCGCACCATCCATATCCGATGAACTTCGCCAGCCAATCCCAGTAAGCCGCTCTTTTTCCGCAATCGGGGCAGACGCACGTTCCATATACAAAAGGCAGAAACCGGATCGCTTCTTCATTTCCTATCCGGTGAAGCAGGCCCTGAAACCACACAGGCTCGTCCTCTATGGACTTGCCGTCCCATGGAGCAATCGAAACCGGTTCCATGCAAAAATAATCCTTGTCTGTGCGAAAAGAGATAACTCCCTCTTCCCAGCCGCACAGGCAGGCTCCGATACATTCATCCCAATCACTGCTAAACACATTCCACATCCCATATGCATGCATCCGGTTTCCAAGGACTGCAAGCGCAGAAAGGGCAAACACCTCCCTCCTCTCCCCCGTTGGATCGTTTCCCAAGATTGCCGCGATATCCGGATTCACAACTAATTCTTCCGCCTCACGGCGAAGCCCCCTCAACCCTTCCTGAAATTCGCGGAAGGCTTCCGTATCAGGTTCGAGAGGCCACGCACCTTCAGCGGCGATGGCAAGGCCAATCTCCTTAATCAGAAATGCCTTATCTTCCGGAGAGAGTCTTGCACACAGAACCGCCAGATGGGGAAGGGCATAGGCTGTCATATCATAATAACTGGCCTGATGGCTCAAATCCCAGCTCAGTTCTTCCATGTTTTCGCGGAAATCTCCTTTTCCTTCCATTAAATCACGAAGTATTTCATCCGTATCGCTTCCGGTGGAGCCAAGTTCTTTCCAAATTGGGGAATCTAAAGAAATCATATATAAACCTCCGTTTCCGTTTTCCGGTCCTGCAAAACAGTCCTGCATGGCCAATCGCCTGTCTGCAGCTCCTTACCACTGGAAAGCTATAATCCTGTTTTTTCCGATATGATCTGCAGCCATTTCTTTCTTTTCCCCAGCGAGATCTTTTCTGTCACGATTTCCCCGCTTTCTCTGTTTTCATAGGTAATCACCATCCCTATCGGAAAAAATCCCTGATTGCATTTTCCCAGTTCCTTAATGCAGCTGTAAGGAATATGGATGTATTCGCATGAAAATCCCTTGGTGAGAATGACCTGCCGGTCCGTAAAGATTGCCACGCCGCCCTGATTCCATGTCTCGATTCTTCCGACCAGCTTCTCCGTATAATTGATCGTGCTGCTGCCATATAGTTTTTCATCTGGCGATAACACGCCCCTTTCCACAAGATTCTGCCTCTGCTTTTCCAGCTTTTGTTCATTCATTTCCTGAATCCTCCATATCTGCATAATCGCCCGGAATCTCCCTTGAGACTCCGGGCGCCTATATGCCTGATTATAACACCATCCGGACGCCCTGTCTGTCAGCCAGCACGGACTTTTCCCAGAGAATGGCGTTCAGGACAGGATTGGATATATAGCGCTTTCCGGTCAGGGTATCCAGTTCCACTTCCATATCCCCCAGCAGGCTTAAAATCTCCTCGTTTCCGCCGTCGGCGGCCAGCGCGGCTATGGAAACCATGCAGTTTTTCAGGTCGTGGGCATACCGCCTGTGTCCCAGATCGATTTCTTCCAGATGCTTATAGTACCTTTGCTGCAGCGCGGCCTGCTGCCTAGCAAGCTGCTGTTCCCTGCTTTTCTCGCTGACAAAAAACAGTTTGTTGATCGTGTAAAAAAGCAGTACATTTGCCAGCGGAAGAAGGAAAAGCCCAAATTTCAGACTGTACTGCGCCCATACGGCGCCATCATTTCCAAAAGTAATCCCAAGATAGATCAGCGCCGTGGAAAACGGCAGAATCACAAAAGACAACGGAAAATGCTCCCGCATCTTATACTGTGTGCCGAGGAAACAGACTTTTAGTCCATGCAGTACAAACCGGCACAGTATGTAGGAAAGGATTCCCATCATATATTTTTCCGCTTCCCATGTATAATGAAGCTCTTCCCTGATCATCTGCCACAGCGGGATTTTGGCAAAGAAAAGTTCAATGACAAGTTCAGAGAACAATGTTACCGCCCCGCCGATCAGGAGCAGAAATCCCTCTTTCCTGTGGTCGTCCTTAAAAATCAACAGGACCGGCGCCGCCAGGACCGGCAATCCAAAAATCAGGTTTATC
>VSND01000099.1 GCA_009774145.1 Lachnospiraceae bacterium
TACTCCTTTTCTGCTCTATAAAAGGAGTATACCATACCATTTACTGGTTTAAAAGTTATTTATTAACAGTTCCTAAGGCTGATAAAACTTGATCTCTTCCAGGTCTTCTTCAAATTCTCTCAGGGGAGACATTCGAAAACATTCGCCCTGATACAGACTGCAAAAGCGGCATTTTCCATATGTGCATCCGGAGGTTGCCTGAATGATGACGGAATGCGCTTCATAAGGCGGCCTCCAGGTTCTTCCTGTAAAATGCATGATCCGCCGCCTCCCTTATAAATGATGAACGCTTTCGCGATACCTGCGCAGTTCCCGCTCATCTGTATTTTCCATGATATCGTCGAGGAAAGCCAGCAGCTTCCCTCTGTCCTGCGGCAGCTTACCCTGCATCTGAAATGCATTGGAAGCTCCCATGGCCGCAAAAACCACCGGAATCTTCAGGCACTCCACCAGCGTGCGGATCTCCCGATATTTCTCCGTCTCACTTTCTTCTCTCCAGTTTCCCTGCCGGATCTCCTGATACAGTCTGGAATCCGGGTAAACGGTCAGCATATTTGCACCGATCAGCATCGGGTGAAGCCGGTTGCACACATCCGCCGTTGCTTTCGCTCCCGCTTCTGCGTACCCTGCACCGGATATGCCCGCCAGATAGAAGAAGCTGTAATGAATGCCCGCCCCATCCAGCCGGCTGCACTGTTCCAGGATGTCAGAAGCCCGGTAGCCTTTATCCATAAATGCAAGCGCCGTTTCATCCGCCGTTTCCATGCCGATGGTCAGCCCGTCGTATCCGACCCTGCCAAGAGCCGCCAGCTCTTCATCGGTCTTTCCTGTGATATCCGTCACTCTCGCAAAAGAGCCGATGGTCTTCACCTCCGGAAAATAAGCCCGGATCCGCTCTGCAATCTTCATCAGCTTCTCATATTTGAGTACAAAGGGATTCGCTCCTGTCAGAAAAACCCGGGACATCCTGCGCCCCATCCGGTGATGATACAGTTCTTCTGCCTCCTTCAGATCCTCTTCCATGTCCGAAAGCCGGGACATCCGGAACGGAAAGGGCAGATCCGCATAAAGTGTGCAAAATTTACATCTGTGATGTGTGCAGCCCGCCGTCGCCTCCAGAAGCAGGGACGACGCCTCATAGGGCGGTCTCCATATGGTTCCTGTATAATGCATGATTGATCCTCCTGTAAAAATCCCGCATCTGCCGCTCCCAAGATGCAGGCAGACGCTGTTCTGAAAGTTCCGCTGCAGCTTCTGCACCTAACATATCTCTTTTCTGCTGCGGAAACAAGTACTGTCTTTTTTGGAAAATAGTATCATTTTTCGTACTGACGGTCTGTCCGAAACCACATCTTGATTTTTTTCAGTTCTTAAAATATACTGTGGGAAAGAGGTGAATGGATATGTCCGAGAATAAATTCAGCAAACAGGAAACGATCGCCCGCTGCGTCCCCATGAGCCGGCTGCAATCTGTGATCGGCGGGAAATGGAAGATCCTGATCCTGTGGTACGTGGCATTTTACAGAGTCCAGAGATTCGGAGAACTGCTGCGCCGTCTTGAGGGAATCACCCAGTCCACACTGACCCGGCAGCTGCGCGAGCTGGAAAGCGACGGCTTTCTCCACCGGGAGATCTATAAAGAGATCCCGCCGAAGGTGGAATACTCCCTGACGGAACTGGGTGAGAGCTTTCTGCCCGTACTCCAGTCCATGATGGCGTGGAGCGAGGCAAACCTCTGTCCGGATTATGAGAATCCCTATTTTAAATCTGAGTAATGCGCTGTTTTTCCTCTTCCGCTGAATCTCCGTGCCGGACGCCATATACTCAACGAGCTGACGTTCTTGCTCTGCGGGAATGACTCCGCTGCTGGAACGGACGAACAGCGAACCGTTCAGCTTCCCCTTCCGTCATTTGACAAAAAGAGCAAAATTCAGCTATAAAATATATGAATTTTATGCATATCAACCAAAATCCTCCATCTTGCCCAACTCAAGCACTTGTTTGATCTGTTCAAACTTCATTCAAACTTCCCCCGTTGTTAATAAAAATTTATTCAAAGTCAGGACCCCCATTTCAAATGGGGGTTTGACTTTTATCCCTCCGGGGTATTTCCCGGGTTCCGCCTGAGGCGGGGTCCCGCAGCACCATTCTTACTGGTTGCCTTCTAAAAGAAGGCTCTGCTACTTTCTTCCGTCTTCTAATTTATCGTTTTCTTCCTGTTCCTGAATATATTTTAATATCGTCTCTTCATTCACATTTCCCACTGTTGCCACATAATATCCCCGTGCCCGAAAATGCCTGTCTCCCCACTTTGTCCGATATTCCGGATGTCTGTCAAAGAGCATCAGGGCACTCTTTCCTCTGAGATATGACATAAATTCCGACACACTCATTTTGGGCGGAACTGCCACATACATATGGATATGATCCCTGCATATCCGTCCATCAATCAGTTCCACCTGTTTCATTTCGCATAATTTTTTAATAATCTCCACCAGATCTCTTTTTGTTTCTCCATACATTACCTTTCTTCTGCATTCTGGTATAAATACAATATGATAAGTGCAATTCCACCGCGTATGTGCCATACTTCTGTTATCCATTCTGGATACCTCCTGTGTTTTGATATATGGCCTGCGAAACCTATATCAGTATAACACAGGAGGTTTTCAGTACTTCAGGCAACGCCACTGCTCATTCCGTTCTCCCCATCTCAGATGGGGGTTTAAAATGCTTTCTCAATTATATATATGTCTCTGAACATACTGCGGAGGCGGAAGCGCTCCTGATGGAGCTGGGAAAGATTCCTGCCCCCCTCCCGCCACGAAGACAGACGGGCAGAGTTCTGCCGGGACTGGCTGCTTCTTCAGGGAGCAGAAGATGTGGAGATCGATCAGGTCAAAAATGTCATATGCAGAATCAACTGTGACGATCAGAATGATCTGACTGCTTTTATGGCCCATACCGATATTGTGTTCCGTGATGAGGATACCCTTCCCATGACACTGGACGGGCGAAAACTGCGGGCTCCCGGCATCGGGGACGATACCGCCAATCTGGTTAACCTTCTGATGTCCGCAAAATACATTCTGGAACATGCGCCAGAGCTGCATACAGGCTTTTTGATTGTGGCAAACTCCTGCGAGGAGGGCCTCGGAAATCTGGACGGCACCAAAGAAATTTTCCGTGTCTACGGCGACCGGATCAAAGGATTCTATTCCTTTGACTGTTACCTGTCCCAATGCACCAGTATTGCCGTGGGCTCCTACCGTTACAAAATCACCGCCAGAACCACCGGGGGACATTCCTGGCAGAAATTCGGACAGCCAAATGCCATTCAAATCTTATGTACACTGGTGGACAGACTCTATCAGCTGGAGGTTCCCAAAAATCCCAGAACCACCTATAGCGTGGGATATTTCAACGGCGGAACAACCGTAAACGCTATCGCCCAGGAAGCCTCCATGCTCTTCGAATTCCGTTCCATCAGTCAGAAATGCCTGGAAGATATGGATAAAAAGCTTCGGGAAATCGTAGCAGAATTTCAGGGTAACTACGAAATCGTCGTAGAACTTCTGGGGATCCGTCCGGGAAACGGCGACGTGAATCCGGACGCATTGGCCAGATTCACAGACTTAAGTACCCGGATCATTCAGGAATTCTATGACGGAGAAGTGGACCTGGAAGCCAATTCCACCGATGCCAACATTCCGCTTTCCAAAGGAGTGTGTGCCAATACCATTGGAACCATCAGCGGCGCCGGCGCCCATACCCGTGAAGAATGGGTCGATCTGGATTCTCTTCCAACCGGAATGAAGATTGTACTAAGCCTGATGCTTCACTATACAGTACTGTCAGAATAAAGATAACTGCAGGGACGCATGGCCGACGCCAGCGTCCCTGTGCTTCTCTTTCCTTTTCTGCTGTTTCAGTTCAAATTTCCGCTGTTTCTCCGCCTCCCGTTGTGTCCGGCTCACAGTCTTACGTTCCGTTTTCAACTGCTCCTGCCTTTTCCCCAAAAGCACAAATGCCCCGGAGAATGTCCGGGAGTATGCAGCACCTCAATTTCCCTGCTGCCGATATCCTGGAGCCATTTTTCTTTTATACAGGGGGTATATTTACAAATAGACCAGAAAAAACGTCCCCGGAGTGTCCAGGACGCTTAAAAGGGTATTTGTCACTTACCGAAACTCAAATAATTTGCAAACCGGAATATTTAATGCTTTTGCAATTCTGAAAATAACATCCAGTGATACCGCACAATCATTGTTCTCAATTCTTGACATGTGTGTTCTGCTAATATCTATCTTTTCTGCCAGTTGAATCTGGGACAAATGTTGCTCTTTGCGATAGTAGGATATATTTAACCCCAGTTTTCTATATTCTTCGCTGTGTTCTCTTTCCATAGGCATATTTCTCCTCTGTAAACAGCTTATGAAAAAATCGTTTTAAATACGACAACGTAAATTATAATAAATGTTATATTTTAAGTTGCATAAATTATTTTAAAGTGTTATTATGTTATATTATAAATATATTTTGATACCAGTAACAGCACTTCAAGAAGGAGTTACCATTATGACAAAGCGAAGTACAAAAACTCTGAAAATTATACTATTTGCCGGGATGTTTATCTGGATGGTAAAGTTCAGCCTTTCCCATGGGTCAGCAATGAATCCAGACACATTGGTTGGCTCTGTTTTTATGGCTTCACTGGTCTATTTACTTGCCACACTGTTTGGGTTAGCCTTGAGCGTTTCAAACAATTACATAGTCGCAATTGTTCTCACGGGGATTCTGGCATTTTTATTTATCTTTAAAATGGATGAGCTTACCAGAAGCATATCATGGCTGTCTGACGAACTTTCTGTAGCAGTCATAACGATACTGACACTGGTCTGTATTGCAAGAGACATCATTTACATAAAAAATTCTCTGGTTTCTCCGCATGTGGAGAATCCGGCAATAAAATCCCAGTCTGAATCCAAAAATGACGAAGAATTATAAAACCACGAAAAAATGCTTATATCTCTATCCTCACCGTGAGGACAGAAAAGGAGAAAGATTCCATGAAGAAATATCTGATCTTTGTGCTGACAGTTTTTATACTTATCGCAACAACGCTGACAGTCTCTGCTACAGCCGAAAAAGGTGCGGAAGGTACATGCAACGTAACATTTTTCATCACGGATGAATCCGGCAGTTATCCCGGAAGCAGCTTTACCGCCATAATGACAGACGAAACAGGGACTATTACCGATTCTTACAAATTTGCCAAAGGCGGAAGCTGGGGCGGCAATAATACACCGAAATATACAGTTGCCGCTCCTGTTACCTATACCGTTACTTTTGAAGGACTGGAAAATGGTTATACGATTGTGAATACTCTGAATTATTCCAGCGATATAAGCTTTGCAGCGGCTTCCAGAGGAGTTACAGACGTTTACTGGTCTATCATTTCAACGGATACGCAAAGCAGTACTTCAATACCGACCGAAGGTTCCAGAAGTATTTTAGCAGAACAGTCTGACAGAACAAATACAACTGACAGCGAAGCTGAAGAAATCTATCAGTCGTTTCTCCGTGCTGTCAGCCCTGCCGCAGATAATGAGGAATGGTATTCTGCTCTGCTTATCCATTATGAATGGTTCGGAGAATCTACTTATGCAAAGTGGTATGCAGACTATGTAGACGGCGGAACCGAAGATGATTTCCTTTCCATGAGTTTGTTTGACCGTTTTGTATGGTCGGAAACGTATTTGTCATATGCAAACGGATTGGAAAACTATAGCTGGTATTATGGGAGCAAAGAAAATTATGACAGTCATATGACAAGTTCTGTTGTCGGTATGATTGAAAACGGTCCCGACTATGAAACTGTAAAGGATGCTTATCTTGCACTTGCAGAATGGCAATATAACTATGTATTGGCAAACGGTTATCCATATAACTTCATCAACGGCCAGACTTATCTTGATGAAGTTGGCGAAGTCCCGGAAACCATTTCAACAGAAGAAGCGGAGGAACAGGAACAGAAAGAACTGGAAGAAGCGGCGGCAGAACTATTAGAGGAACTTGATGAGGAAGATATTCAAGAATTAACCGAAGGTTCAGAAAACAGTTCCTCTGGCAGTTCTGGTATCATCATTGCTATTGTATTGATTCTGTTCGCGGCCGTCGGAGCCTTTGTTATTCTTCGCAGACGGAAAACCAAGTAACAGCAAACGATGTATTGGTGTCATATATCGCCAGTACACCGTTACTCACTGTGAGAATAGACGGTAAGGGCGGAAAGCCGTTTTGGGGCGTTCCGCCTTGTTTGCACCATAACAGGGAGAGCTGGAGCCGTCAACAGCAGTGCCATTGCACCGTTTATCTCGACCGTTGGCAGCTTTGGCTCTCTCTGCTACCTCAAGGAGGATGCCGCTCTTGCTTTTATAGCTGAAAGTTCCCAGAATCATACCTCCGCCGGCCACCTTTCCACATATCTGTCCAGAATTTCACGGGTACTCAAAGAGGCATCTGTGCGGATAAAAGCCCGCAGGGCTCCGGGAACATGGAATACATCCTTTGGATAACTGAGCAGCACTGCCGCACGATCCATACCATTGAGGTGAAGTGCTATAATAAAATTGCAGCGGGAGTGACTGATGAGACATAATCAAAATCACAGGAAAAGAGGGACTCATTATGTCGCAGAATTACACTCCCGAATTTAAAAAGAAGATTGTCCGTCTCCATGAGTGAGAAGAACGAACCTGCAAAGGCATCACCGCTGAATATGGCATATCCAAAGCCGGCATCTCCAGGTGATGCAGCGAATTTGACATTCGCCGGCTGCTGAGGCGGCTGGAGCTCTGCCTGAATGCCTGCCATAACCACCGGAAACACCGGAAGGCTGGTTATTATACTCAAAACGTAGAAGTCGTGAAGCAAAATCCAGGACAGCTACTTATTCGGTTTTTAAGCAGACGGTAACGTGGTTTTTCAGCGGATCTCAATCGGCAGCAGCGATTGCATGGGAAGCTCGATCTCCACGACTGCGCCATCCTCATTATACCGTTTGATCCTTCCGCTCATCTCGTCAAGGATCACAGATTCTATAACCATCATTCCAATCCCGGTGTTTTTGGAATCCCGGCCCGCGGCATCCAGAAATCCTCTGCCGTTATCCCGGTATCGGATCCTGACCAGCTTCTCTTCCGAGGCTTTGCTTACTTGAATCTCGATTTCCAAATCCGGCTGTCCTTCGTTGTGTTTGATGCTGTTGTTGATCAGTTCGTTGACAACCATGGCCACCGAAATCACTTTTGCATATGGAATCCAGATCTCATCCAGAGTCAGGTTCATCTTCACGCGGCTCTGATAAAATTCATTGATCTTGTTGATAATATAAGAAAGAGTGTAGATGCTTGCGCTCCCATTCGGATTGGCCAGAAGTTTGTGTATGCCCGCAATACAGTTGATTCTGCTAATGTTGCTGGAAAAGACGTCGTCTATTTCCTTCTTGGTATCCTCTTCCAGGTTCTTGTTGCAGATGACCAGCTTTTCCATTTCCAGAAGACTTACAATGATCTGCAGATTGTTCATGATCCGATGATGCCCCTCCTGCAGGAGAAGCGAATTCTCGCGCTGCTGCATTCTCTCTATAGAGAGCGCCATCTCGTCTGCAATCCACCTGGCCATAAATGTAACATATTCCGTATCAATTTCGGTCTCACTGAAATTAATTTTCAGGCAAAGCAGGCTGTCGTCTCCCACGTCAATCACATGACAGGCACACAGCGCATAATCCGAACTCTTTGCAAAAAATCTGGAAAATTCAGGATCTCCTCTTTTGATAAAGGATACCATGTCCTTTTGCGCAGCCATGTAGTTCAGAAATACGTCTTTTTTTAGAAAAGCCACTCCAGCTTCCTTCTCTTCCTCCGTACCGCCGACGATCACAATATCCGTGATTCTTTTCTGCGACGGACTGACCAGAAATGCCACCACTCCCTTCGCCTGCAGTTCCATCTTTAAATACTCGGAAAACATTCCGATTGCTTTTTTATAGTTGTAATTGTCAGACCCCATTTTCACGCTGCGTTTGATATTCTGCAAAGCGATCAACTCTTTCCTGAATCTTCTGTTGACCAGATAACTCTGGTAGGAACTTACACACAGATCATAAATCTGCCCCGGGTCTTCGTTCACTTCCTGGGCAGTGAAAGTTTCGATGCTGTTTTTGCCAAAAACCACGCTGACATCACTATTCAGCCGAACCGCCTCCTCCCACTGATTGGTCAGATACAGCACGGTCGTTCCGTACTCGTTCAAAATACGCATAACCTCTGCAAATTTATAAAACAATGGTGCTGACAGGATACTGTTCAGCTCTCGAACCACAAGTAGTTTTGGCTTTTGATACACAGTTCGCAGGATCTCCACCACCTTGCACTGTTCCACCGTCAGATCCCTCACCGAGGCGTCCAGATCCATCTCAAATTTCGTTTCTTCCAGCAGACCTTGAAACATCTTTTTCCGTTTTCCCCTGATTGCTCTTTGACGGCTGGAGTCTGTGAAAACATTCTCTCCCACATTCATTATACGAAAGCGGAAAAAGTTCTCCCAATGATGAAATCAAAAAGAAAATCTGTGATTACTTTGATGTTACATTAGATTATTTAGTTGGTTTTTCTGACAACAAACCAATACCAAAACGACAAATTATCCCCGGAGGGTATGATAACTCTATTAGCCACTGGATATTAAAAACAGGGCTCGGATATGGTGAAGTGGCACAAAAGCTCGGTATATCCGAAGATTTGCTAATGGACTATGTAGAAGAAAATATTCCTATTCCTTATCAAATCCTGATAGCATTATCAGAAATATGTGAAGTGTCAACGGACTGCCTGCTTGGTCTCAAAAGCAAAAGCCGCGAAAAAGATTTAAACAATGTATTGCCGTTTCGATACGACTATCGGATTGCAAAGCGCATCCGAAAATTGTGCCAGGAATCAAATGTGGATACCAAATCTTCTTTTTTGGAGAACCTGCTATGCCTGTCAAGCAAAGAAGTTTTCTATTTAATAGAATATGGATTCATTCCACACATGGACACTTTAATCAAACTTGCAGACTACTGTACTGCACCGCTCATATTTAACATTACAACTGCCTCTGTTCAGAGGCAGGAATAAATACCGGGTATAAAGATGCCCGCCTGATTCGTGCATCTCTCGTGCGGAACTGCCAGTTCACTTTTGCACATGTTGAATTACGTTCTGACTCCCACGATGCAGGTTCCATCCTCAGTGCAGCAATGTCATCAATTCGTCTGGAAAGGCACTGGCGTGTCATGACGTTCAGTTCGATTTCTGCGATATCAGGCCGGCTGCCGTGTTTTGGCGTAAAATGGATTTCCGGCTTTTTGATGATACGCCCTGCTTCACTGGCGGGATATCTCCGGTAAAGAGATGCCGGTTTGTGGGTGTTGAGATTATCCATCACAAGGATAATCTTTTCCGCATCCGGATACATAACATCAACAAGATATTTGATCTCTTCTGCCCGGTCAACTGCCGTGCGGTGCTCCCTGACGCTTACATGATGCCTGCCTCCAGGCGGTTCGATAAATGCAAATATGCTGCATGTCCCGTTACGGACATATTCGGAATCTGTTTTCAGGTCATTGCCCGGGCGCATTGGAAATGGTTCCCCTGCGTCACCCGGGAGCTGGTATGGTTTTTCATCCATACAGACAACCGGGCGTTCCGCATTATAAGGCAGTTCGTAAACGTCAGGGACATCTTCCATACAGGCTATGAAATCCGGATCATCCTTTTTGGGGATGCACCAGCAGCTGTTCATGTGAGGTCGGAGTTGATTTTTTTTAAAGTGCGGCCAATGGCATTTTTTCCTGCTGGTGTATCAGGTTCGATCCTGCATTTTTCCTCCAGAAGACGCAGCGTCCAGCGGGAACGTCCTTCCGGTGCAGGGCTGCAGGCGATCTCAATGATGCGGGCCTCTGTCCTTCCATCAGTTTTACGCCTGGCATTGTCGGAATTTACATTTCGATTGTACTTTATTACTTTATCAATACCGCCGCTGATATACTTCTGGACAGTGTTAGTGACGGTTGTGATACAGACACCATTGGATTTTGCGCATTGTTCATTTGAAAAGCGTTTGCCGTGAAGTTCATCCATATCCAGGATAATCTGGCAACGGCTTCGGATGGTTCTGGAAGTATCTTTTTTCCGGATTACGGATTTCAGCTTTTTTACTTCGTCATCTGTAAGTTTGATAATATACTTTTTTGGTCTTGCCATAATATCACCGCCGTTTCTTTATAGTATATCACAAAACGACGATTGATGGTTGAAAATGCATTAAATATCAACGGTACAATACACTACTTTAATGTATCCACCGATTATTTACTTTGTCAAATTGATGACCAGAGCGAAAAGGTGTTGCGTTCTTTCTATCAGCTCGACGAAGATAATAAAGATATCATTATAGGAAAAATCAAAGAATGTATAAAAGAGCAGCGCTATGAATCTGTTGCAGCAGATCCAATGCCGCTGAAGAAGACAGGAACCGACAGCCCAAAATAATACCCTTCGTGTGGTACCGGAGGGAACACTGACCATGGCACCAAAAGGAAGTGATTACAATGCCAGCCTATAAATATACCTTAAAAGATGGGAAAACCATACGGTGGCGGGCAAAATTCTATGTGACCGACTGGACCGGCGCCAGGAAACAGATATGCAAAAGGGGATTCAAAACACAGAGGGAGGCCAAAGAGTATGAGCGCCTATACCTGGATCAGCAGAACAACACCAGCGATATACTCTTTTCTTCCCTTGTTGAAAATTATATGGAGGACATGTTACACAGGCTAAAACCTACCACAATGGATAATAAGCAATTTATCATAAGTGGCAAGCTGCTCCCATATTTCGGCAGATTGCGGGTATGCGACATTGATACGATCAAGATACGGAAATGGCAGAACGAATTGATCTCATACCGGGATGAAAATGGAAAGCCATTTTCGCAGACATACCTCAAAACCGTCAATAACCAATTGTCGGCTCTGATGAACTATGCCGTATCCCATTACCGACTCTCCCAGAATCCATGTAAGGCTGCCGGCAGCATGGGGTGGAGCAACGCTGAGGAAATGAATATCTGGACACAGGAACAATATGAGCAGTTTTCCAGCGCCATACAGAAATCTTCCGTAAAGCTGGCCTTTGATGTGCTGTTCTATACCGGGATGCGCTCCGGGGAACTGCTGGCCCTTACCCCTGCAGATATCCTCCCTTCAAAACGGATAGATATAAATAAGAGTTATGCCAAGGTAAAAGGGGAAGAACTGTTCCTGGAGCCAAAGACACCCAAGACCAAACGCTGCATATCCATACCGGGATTCCTTTATAAGGATATCCAGGCATATGTGGCAAAGCTATACGGGATTGAAAAAGGGGACCACATATTTTACTTTACAAAATCTGCCCTGGATAAGGAGATAAAGAGGATCGCAGGAAAGGCCGGGCTCCCGCTCATAAGGGTTCACGATCTCAGGCACTCCCACGCCAGTATGCTGATCAACCTGGGATTCTCCGCACTAGAGATTGCAGACCAGCTGGGGCATGAATCCGTGAAGACCACATTGGACACTTATTCCCACCTTTACCCGGACAAGGACCAACAGCTGGCGGACTGGCTGGATCAGTTCCGGCTGGCGGATCCGGAGGGAAA